>CAZULM010000046.1:0-47122 GCA_964621185.1 uncultured Saprospiraceae bacterium
ATGCCTACTTGGAAATTGGACATTCCGTGTTGATCATTGGACATTATTTCTACACAACGGAATGCCTACTTGGAAATTGGACATTCCGTGTTGATCATTGGACATTATTTCTACACTACTAGACATTTTTCGGAGTAACAGAAAAATGTCCAGTAGTGTGCTTGCCAATCGGAATAAAATTACGTCTCCCTTTAAGTGCCTAGTTCACGCATAACGAGCAAACCAGGCCCCTACCGCACCACCGTAACATCCCCCTTCTTCACCACCCGAAGCACCCGCCCGCACATTTGCACATCGGCTTCTAAGTACCATACCTGTACGCCCGGCTTCATGTCCTGGCCATCAAAAACGCCGTCCCAGGCATCGGCGGTGCTTTCTGTTTGGAAAAGCTGGTTGCCCCAGCGGTCGAACACCATAAACTTGAAGCGCAATAGGTTGATGCCTGCGGCAAACAAGGGCCGGAACCGCGCGTTTTCCGGGTCGAGGGAACTCGGCTTCAGCACATTGGGCACGTACACGATACTTTGGTCAGAAGCCAGTTCGGCCCATTCCACTTTGGCGTCGCTGCGTTCTGTGCTGCACAGGTCGCTCACCGTGACGCTGACCGGGCCGGCATCCTTCGCCACAGCAGTGTTGCCGGTGCTGCCGTCCCACCACTCAAACTTCAGGGTGGCCGGGTCGCCGCCCGAAACCACGGGGGCCAGGATCACCGAATCGCTGTCGCAAGCCAGTACGGCATCCGGCAGTTGCAATACCAGTGGCGGGATGGCTGGCACCAGCGCGGTTTCCTCGAAAACACAGCCATTGCCGTCTTCCAAATACACGGTATAGCTGCCCGCCGCCAGGCTGCTGAATGTGGTGGCTGCCTGATAATTCGTATTGTCGAGGGAATACTGGAAAGGCCCTTGGCCGCCCGGCCCCAGCATCGCTTCGATGCTTCCCGTGGGCGCGTTGGCGCATGAGCGTGCCGCCTGAACGGAAAAAGTGGCCGCCGGGAATTCCTGCACCACCACGGTCAGGGTGGAATCGCAGCCTTCCGCGTTCGTCAGCTTGAAATCGCGGGAATCGCCCGCAGGTATCTGTTCACCATTGAAGGTATATGCCTTGCCCGGACAAACACGGACATCCAGCACGTTGGAGGAGGCTTGCAACTGCTTCACCGTCACTGTCACCGTAGAATCACAGCCCAGCCAGTTTTGCAACACAAAAGGCTGCACCGTGCCGCCGCTGAGTGCAACACCTTGATAGACAAAGTTTTCACCGGGACAAACACTCGTTTCAAAACTGGAACTGGAGGTGGGCCATGCCTGTACGCTCACCGATACGATGGAATCGCAGCCCAGCCAGTTGTTCAGCGTAAATGCCTGCGTGGCGCCGACCGGGAGGCTAACCCCGGCATAGGTGGCGCTGCTGCCCGGGCAGGCGTACAACGTGGCGCTGCCGCTGGAAGTGGGATAAGCCGCCACATTCACCGTCACAATGGAGTCGCAGCCCAGCCAATTCGTCAACATGAAATTTTGGGAGCTTCCTGTTGGGATTGCCGTGCCAGCATACGTCGCAGCGCCGCCCGGACAAGCGAACAAGTTTTCGGTTCCCGTCGCTGGGGGCAATGCCGCCACTGTGACGTTTACAATAGAATCGCAGCCATGCCAGGTCTGCAACGTGACCGGCTGCGTTGCCCCCGCCGGGATGCTGATGCCGTTGAACATGGCCGAGCCGCCCGCACAGGCGAACAAGAAGGTGGCCGAACCGGTGGAAGTTGGCCATGCCTGTACGTTCACGGTGACGATGGAGTCGCAGCCCAGCCAGTTTGTCAGGGTAAATTGCTGGGTTGTCCCAACCGGGATTTGTACGCCTGCATAGGTAGCTGTACTGCCCGGGCAGGCCCGCAGGGTTTCTGTGCCCATGGAGGTAGGCCATGCCTGTACGTTCACGGTGACGATGGAATCGCAACCCAACCAGTTTGTCAGGGTAAATTGCTGGGTCGTACCAACCGGGATTTGTACGCCTGCATAGGTAGCTGTACTGCCCGGGCAGGCCCGCAGGATTTCTGTGCCCGTGGAGGTAGGCCAAGGCAGCACATTTACGGTTAGGATGGAATCGCAACCAGCTGCGTTTACCAGCGTGAAATTTTGCGCAGTGCCCACCGGGATGCTTGTGCCGGCATACATGGCCGAGCTGCCCGGACAGGCATGCAAAGTCTGCGAACCGGTAGAACCCTGCAACGCCACAACATTGACGACTAAGGTAGAATCGCAACCTTGTGCGCTGGTGTAATGAAAGGACTGGGTGCCGCCAGCCGGGATCGCCACGCCCTGATACGTGACGGAACTGCCCGCACAACCAGAAAGCTGCAAGGTGCCAAAAGCGGAGCAACTGTAATGCAAAAGCAAGTCGGCATTTCCCTCAACAGCGCAGCCGGAAAGGGATACCGGGTCGGTGCCGATCACCACGTTCCAGTTGGGCGGCAGGGAGAAGGGGTCGATTTGCACGGAATAATTGGTGGACAACACATTGGGGAAGGCAAAGGCGCCATTTGCCCCGGAGTTGGCCGCGTCGAACAACATCCCGTTTTGGTACAGCACCACCGGGATGCCCGCCAGCAGGGTATCTGCCGCGTCAATCACGCCGTTGTCGTTCACATCCGACCAAACCTGGCCGAGTATGTTGCCGTAGCCGTCGTACAGATTGAGGGTGAGCGGGTCGCTTTCGTTGGTGCAGCCGTTGTTATCGGTTAGCTGCGCCCAATAGGTGCCGCTCTGCTGGGCGATGAAATTGGGACTGGTAGCCCCTGGTATCGGATTCCCATCCAGGAACCACTGCCAACTGGTGACCGAGGGCAACACCGGCATACACAGGGTATCCGGTTTGCAGCGCGTATGGCAACCAGCGGGTATGGCGCTGACGGGCGGCCCAGGCTTTACCTCCCATTTGTTGGAGCGTGCTTCACAGCCAAATTCGTTGATGACGCGGATTTGGTACACGCCCGGCGCTTCGGTGGTCATGGTAGGGCCAGTCTGGCCGTTATTCCACACCAATTGCCAGTTCGCGGGTTGCGGGCCCGCGTAGCTGAACGTGTTGGGGCTGCCCGCACAGGCATTGTTGCCGCTGATGGAAAAACCGCTGGGTTTTGGATTCACAACAACGGTGAACGGGTCGGAAACTGCGGTGCAACCCGTGGCGGGATTGGTGATGGTCACTTTGTAGGTATGGGTACCTACGGATAACAGGTTGTTCCGGTCTTCGGTGAAATACAGGATTGGGTTGTTGCCGTTGCTGACCGACCAGGAGTAATTGTAGCTGCCATTGGTGAAGGCTTGCAACACCACGTCTTCCCCGGCGCAAACGGTCAGGGTAGGGTAGGAGATGCCCACCACTTGGTTCAGCTCGTTCATAATCAGTGCTTTGACAATTGCATCCGGGGCGGAATTCAATTTGACATTGACCGCTGGAGGCACGTAGGTGCAGCCCTTGGCATCGGTAACCGTGAGACTGTAGCTGCCTTCTTCGCTGACGGTCAGCGTCGGCGCTGTGCTGTTGTTCTTGTCGGACCACAGATAGCTCGCTCCACCTGCCGGGGCTGTCAGCGTCATGCTGCCTCCTTCACAAAGCGCGGGCGGGGAAGGCGGGGTAATGTTGCCGCTCAGGTTGTTAGGGGCTATTGCGATGTTTTGGGCATAAGAAGCGGTACAACCGTAAATATTTGTAGCCGTGGCCGTGACGGTGTAGCTGCCCGCCGGGCTGAAATTGTGGTAAGCCGGTGTTCCGCTGGCATCGTTGGAAGCCCCGCTGGCGGGGTCGCCAAAATCCCAGGAAAGCTCGGTAATGTCCGCGGCATTGGCAGGGATGGCGAATTCCAGGGCATTGCCTGCGCAACTTGTTGCCGGAACCGGGAAATTCACGGCAGGCAACACCGGGATGGCTACCGGAACAGTAGCGCTGGAAGTGCAGCCGTTAGTACCCGTCACGGTAAGTTGCACGTTGTAATTGCCGGCAGGGTCAAAATTGTGCGCGGCATTCCTGACCGTGGATTGGTTGTTCGCGCCCGAAGCGGGGTCGCCAAAAACCCAGTCCCAATTGCTGATGCCGCCGGTGGGCAGGAATTCGCTTTCGTCCGCAAAATTGGTGGCTGCACCCGGGCAGGCAGGCAACGGGTTGAACCGGGCCACCGCCTCCACATCAAAAAAATCGAACACGTTGCAAACGGTGCTGTCGCTTAATTTCACCACCAGGATGGCCACATACGACCCCGCATTGTCAAAAGTGAAGAAGGGGTCGGTATCCGTGGAGAAACCCAGTTGCTCGCCGCCGGAAACGCCCACGATCCATTGTGCCGTGCCAGGCACATATACCCCGCCCACATCGACAAGGTGCATTTGGAAGGAATCGCAGCGGGGAGTCGAATCGATGGCCAGGGTCACCGTTCCGGGCGGGCAGGCCACGCCATTGCAAGGCAGGCAGCCGCCGCCGCCGCCGCCGCAGAACTCTCTCAACAGCAATGGCCCGGCCACACTGGTGCAGCCATGCGCGTTGGTGGCCTGCACGGTATAAAGGCCGTATTGGTTGGTAGAATAGGTGGCGCTTGTTTGCCCTGGTATCATCATGCCATCGTGGAACCATTGGAAGGTATAGTTGCCGTCGGCATTGGTGAGCGCCGTCATGGGCACTGTGATGGAGTTGTTGCAAAAGCCTGTGGGCGAGGCGGTTGTGAGGGATACGTTGGGGGTTTCCCACTCTTGTATGTAAAAAGATTCGGCGCCGACGCAGCCGTTGGCATCGGTTACGGACAGGTTATACGTGCCGGGGCCAAGGGCAGGGGAAGCAGTCGAGAAGCTTATAGTCCCGGCATCGTTTTTCCAGAAGTAGCTTGAAAACGCTGTGCTGGTCTGCACCGTGGCCGTAGTGCCGGGGCACAAGCCTGCGGGGGCTTGCACAATGGGGCTTGGCGGCGGGTTCACCGTGACCGGGAACACGGCGGTCTGGCCGCAGACGTTCAGGTTTACGGTGTGCCCCCCTGCTTCCGACCAGAATATCTCCACCGCGCTGCTTCCCTGGCCGCTGGCCACCGAGCCCGCCGTGGCGGGGATTATCTGCCATTGCAGGTTCACGTTTTTCAGCAACTCAATGGCATAGCTGCCTTTGGTGTCTTCACAAACCGAGGTTGTGCCCGTGATGTCGGGAATGCCGATGGGTGTTATCTGTGCCTGGATGGTGTCTGACATGCAGCTGAGGCCATCGGTGCTGACATGCGCCACCGAGAGCCAATAGGGGCCGCTGGGGTTCCAGGCTACGTTCAGCGTCCTCCCCTGGAATGTTGCCGGGGCGGCGGGGCCGTTTTTTACGGTCCAGGAATAGTTGCTGGTGGGCGTGCCGCCCTCGGCTTCGTAGGTATAGGTGGTGCCTGGGCAGATTTTCCGCTCGCCTTTTATCCCCGTCAGTTTGGCGGGCAAGGCGCGCGCCTGTATGCCCCAATCTGCCTGGTCGGAGCAGGTTTGGTTCGGGTCCGCCGGGGTGGCAAACAAGCGGTAATACCCAAGCCCGCTGCTGAAAGGCACACTGACGCTTGCGGTGCCGGCAGCATTCCAAACCGCGCTGCCCGCCGGACCGTTCAATGCCCAATTGCATGAAATGGGCGCGTTGTTGTTGGAGAATTTAGCATTGAAGGTGCCATTCGCGGCCATACAAACTTCCACCGGCCCGTTGATGACGAAGGAAGGCAGGATTTTCACCGGGATGCTGTCTTGCCCGCCGCAGCCTAAGTAACAGTTGTCGTATTTCACCGAAAGCCAATACGTGGCAGCGGCGTTGGGCGAACTGTACCAGTCGATGCTTACGCTGTTGGTGCCTTGCCCGCTCGTGATGTTTCCGCCGCCAGAAAGCGTCCACACAAAGCCGGAGCCGCCATAGGGCTCGATGCTGTACACCTCTGTTGAAGCTGGGCATACCCGTTCCTTGCCCCGAATCTCGGCATTGTCCGACACTATCGGGATGCTGATGAGGCCGCCAATGGGGCAGGTAGCGCCGCTACAAGCCGGGCCGCCCAGGGCGATGCTGCCAAGGGGGCCATCAGCCCACTGTATGGTGATGCTGTCGGAGTTTGGGGTGCCGCCCTGCAACACGCTGCCGTTGGGGCTCACCGTCCAGGCAAAGGGCGGGCAAGCGTTGGAGGCGGTATAAGTGACGGTTTCACCGGGACAGATCGTGGCCACGCAGCTGAGGGTTGGCGCCACGGCATCCAGTACTTCTACCGTAAAAGTGCTGGTATCGCTGCAAAGGCACAAGCTGCTGGCCACCAACGTGACGGTATGGGTGCCTGGGTTGAGGTAGGTGTGGGTCGGGTTCGCTGCGTTGCTGCTGCTGAAATCGTCGCTGAAAAACCATTCAACTTGGTCGGCATCGCCTGTGCTGAGGTTTTGGAAATTGACCTGTTGGCCGATGCACACTTGCAGGTTCCCGGCACTGCCCGCCGGGCTGCTGCCGATGACGGCTTTTGGCGGGTCAACGATGGTGACACAAAGGAAGTCTTCGCTCGTGCAGCCCTGCATGGCGTTGGCGATGACGGTGACCGATCCCGTGCCCGCGTTGCCCCAGGTCACGGTGACGGTCCTGCCGGAGGGCTGCTCCACTTTCCAACTGCTCGCGCCGGAAACCTGCCAGATAAAGCTGCTGGAACTTGGCGGGGTAGTGATGTTGGAAACCGAATACGTGACCGTGGCGCCGGCGCATACCTGTTCGCAGTCCTGGTTGCCGCCTGTGATGGTGTCGTTGTTGCAGGGGGCCGGGTTGAGGGAAACAATGTTGACGGGGTTGGGCGGCTGGTTTGTCAGCACTGATGTTGCAGTGGCGGTCATGTTGGTGTTGGCGCTCGTCACCGTGACGGTGTACTGGCCGGGGCAGAATCCGCAGATCATGGTGGAACTGGTGCTGGCGGTGTTGGTCTGGCCGTTCGACCATTGGAAAACATAAGGTGTGGCGCCGTTCGTGACATTGACGATAAAACAACCGTCGCAGCCGCAAGAGGGCACGGGCTGGAGGGTGACGAGGAGTTGGTTGCCCACTTGGGCGTTGAGGATTGGGGCAAAGAGCAACAGGGACAGGGCGGGTAGCAATCGGTTTTTCATACGAGAATCGGATTCAGTAGTTAGGTGCTGAAGATGCAGGAGAGATACGGGCAGGGAAGGAGAACGCTGCTTTTGTTGGGAAACTTTGTAAAGGACTATTACATGGTCGTGAGGCCTCTGGTCTAGACTGCATGAACGCGGTGCTGCCGGAGGAAGTCTTTGTGAGCTCAAGGCTTATTCAGCAATGCATGTAGCAGTAGGCTTTTGTAGTTGAAGGTTCAGGAAAAACAAAATATTTTTAAAACATTTTGTTTTATTTTTAAAATTTTCCTACTTTTACACCCTAAACAGCCCAAAACAATGCCTAAATCAAGAAAACGCCCAAGTTTATTCCCAATTTCGATTATTGGCTTACCGACCTGAGCCAAACGCCTCAACAATTGATCCTGCAAAAGCGGGAAAGCGAGATACTCCGCAACTTGTTCTTGGCATTAAAAGTGGCGAGAAACGAAACGTTGGTGCGCGAAAACTGGAAAAAAATCCTTGCTTTTGGGGTGCGAATCACGCAGGATAACCGGGAGAAAATCCTTTTCCAATCGCTTACACCTTACCTTGTAAAACTTTTTGACATGCCACAGTCTGAGATCAAAAACTTAAGCAAAGAGTTGCCAGATGCCGAAAACAGCTGGGTGGATGCTATCCCTGAAATATTTGGCGAAAGATGGAAGAAGGCCGGAAGGAAAGAAGGAAGGAAAGAAGGAATTGAGCTAAGAAACCGAAACTTCTCCCGCACAACCATTCAGCGGCTCCCGGATTGGAGCGATGAGGAGGCAGCCTCGTTCGTGGGCGTTTCAGTGGAATATGTCGCCCTAATCAGACAAGAAATGGCCCGCCAACAGTTAGAGTGTGTTTAAATTTCGCTCCGGCACCGAAATTTAAACACGCTCTAAGGATTTTTCAGCCTTAGGTCTCATTGCACCAATACAAACCCTGCCCACAAATACGGGGAATCGGGGTGTGATTTTTTCAGGTTGGTCTGAGCCGTTTTGTAGGCATCGGGGATCGAGGCCCCACCGATTATCCACTGGCGGTAAAACTCCTGGATAAATGCATTGGTGCTGTTGTCCTGAACTTCCCACAAGCTCAACAACAGGTATTTTGTCCCAGCAATCTTGAGCCCCCTTTGCAGGCCGAATATGCCCTCGTTGCCATTTATCTCGCCCAGGCCGGTTTCGCAAGCCGAAAGAGCAGCCAGTTCGGTGTTGGACAGGTCCATTTGGCTGATCTCAAGCGCTGTGAGGATACCATCGGGCTGATTTGTTGAAGGCTTGTTGCTTTCCCAGCTGTCTTTCGAGCCTGCCAGCAACAGGCCGGATCGCATCAAGGGCAATTCCGTTTTTTTATATCTGGATTCAACGCCGGTCGGGTTCGGTTCATCCTCGCCGGGTTCACTCTGGTCGGGGCAGAAGAATCCATGCGTGGCGATGTTCAGGATACGGGGCGATTTTTTCGTCTGCCCAATGGCGCGAAACCGCTGCTCAGTCGCAAGGTAGCCTGTGTCGAGTTGGGTCGCCCACCCGGAAGACTGGAGCAATCGTTGAAGGCTCAATACTTGCTCCAAAGTTTCGGGAACGTAATCCATGCTCAGGCCCCTAACAAGCGGTTTCAAGTCGGGAGGAAAGTTTTTGAGCGAATTACTGTAGGGGACAAGCTCATTGGCTTTTGCAAGCGCCGTGGAATCTGGCTCATATCGGATGCCCCCAAACAATGCTGCTTCCTTTCCGGAACGCGCAGTATTATCTGGCACTACCAACATCCGGGTGCTGCTGACATTTACTAAGGTGTATTTTTCATTGAGGCTGGTTTTGCCATCGACCGCGATCGCCCCAAGGTTTATCCTGTGAAGCAGTCCGATGGGAGCGCAGTAAATCGTGCTTGCGTCCGCCAGATAAGGCAGGAGTGGTTTCCAAATCAGTTTGAACAAATTATTTTCCTCTTGGCATAAATATAGTTTGCTGATCCTCCTTTTGGCAGTGCCGGAAAGCCCTTGTATCAATTCTGCGATTTGATTTTCTTGGCACAGCGGCACAAACTGCGGCCCATGGTCGCCCGGCCTGAGCAAGAGCGCGCCATAATGAGCCGTATCGACAAACTTCGGGTTGACCAGATATTGGATAAACTCAATGGCCACTTCGCCTGGATTGAGGTTTTGTTGCACTTCTTGCCAGGTTACTTGTTGGCGGGCTTCTTTGTACCCAGCCACCTTGTGCACAAGTGCTTTTTCCAAACCGTTGGCCATCTCCTCCAGATTGGCAATCGCTTGAGAATCTCGGTCGGTTTTGGGCAGCGACAAAAGGGAGTTTTGAAGGTGGCGATAACCTTTAAGCTGGGTCAGGTTTTCTGCAAATCCTGGATCTCTCGATACCAGCCGCCTCAGCTGCCTGGCTGTATTGAGCAAAAAACCTTTGTAAAACAAGGCGTTGTTGTAGCAGGCGCCGACAATCCCATTTCCTCCGGAAGCTGCCGCGACACTGAGCGAGACCTTCTGGCTCGATTCGAAAGTAGCGATATAATTGTCGAGCTCGCGCTCCGCGAGGTGCAGCGCGGCCTTGCCGATCAGGTTTTGGTGCAAGATGGAAAGTTCGGCAAGCATGGCCCCAGCCTTTTCCATTTGGCCCATATCCAAATACAAAACCCCCAGGTTGTTTATGCTGGCGCTGTAGTCTATGTGCTCTTTGCCCAGTGTTTGCTCGCGCAAGGCTTTGGCCCTTAGAAAAAGCGCTTCTGCCTTTGCATAATCTCCTTTATTATAACTGCGGTTGCCCTGGTTGTTCAAACAATTAGCAAACAAAACCTCATTTCTGACAGCAGCGTTTTCCAGGATTTTTATGGCTTCGTTGCCCAGGGAGTCGGCTTTGGAATCGTTCTCCGTAATCGCATACAGTGCCGCGAGGTTGTTCAAAGCTGAGATATAATCGGTGTGTTCCTTCCCTGGGTCCTTCTCTAGTATCGCCAGGGCATCCAGGTGCTTTTTTTCGGCAGCATCATATTGGCTTTTCAATTGAAAGACTGTTCCCAGGCCGCTAAGGCATGCGGCATAGTCGCGAACATACTGCTTGGGCGCTTTTTCCCATATCCGCAGCGCTTCTTCAAACAAGGCTTCGGCCTTGTCGTATTGGCCCATTTCGCGGTGAAGGTTGCCAATGTTGTTGAGGCAGCCGGCATATTGAAGGTTGGGGTTTATTGGCAAACCTTTCAGCAGTTGCTTGGCCTCCAGATAGTAGCGCTCGGACTCTTCATAATCCCCTTTGGAATAGTAAATGACGCCCAAATTGTTCAGGCTGAGGATGTAAAAGATTAGCTCTTTCCCTTTTTTGTACTTTTCCCAGATACCCTTTGCTTCAAGCACCAAGGAGGCAGCCAAATCAAAGTTGCCCTGCTCTTTCTGGTAAATGGCATAGTTGGTAGCATTCATTGCATAATACTGCCTGCCTGGATCTGGCACTTGCTTCCAAACATCGAACGCTTGCTGGTAGAAGGTTTCTGCTGCTTCGTATTGCTGTAAGCGCCGTTTGGCTTCAGCGAGGTTGTTGAGCACGAGGCCATAGTCGACCGTAAGGCTGTCGAACACGTTTTCATAAATACCCTTGGCTTTCAGGAGCCAATATTCTGCCGCTGAAAATGTATCCTTCACACAAAATATGCGCCCCAGGTTTTGGCAGCACTTCCCGTAAAGCGCCGATTGGTTGCCGCAGCATTGAATGGCTGCCTTTTCAGCCTCGGCGTTCACAGCAATCGCCCGCTCAAAAAACTTCATATCGGTCAGCGCGCGGGAAACGGTTATGAGGCTGTCCACCCTTTTGGCCGTGGCCAAGGAGTCTGTTGTTTGCGAAAACCCGATAGAAGGGAAAATTAGCGCGACGGCAATTAGGTTTTTGATTTTCATTTTGGCCGGATTTTTTGAAACGAATCAGTTTACAGGGCCGACGAAGAATTTCCCGGTGACCAACACCGCCCCTGAAGATTCATGTTCTATTTGATAGTAATATAGACCAGGTGCGAGCCTTGTTTTTTTCGCTGCCTTGAAGCTTGCTTCTCCTGACGAGTCTGCCTTGGGCTCCAGGGCAATGATTAGCCGTGGGTCGAGGCTGTTCTTGTTGTCGAAAATATTGAATGCGTACTTGTTGTCCTTTTCTGGGCGCAAGCCGTAAAATCTTCCGGTAAATTGCAACTGTGTGGCCCCTTTGTTTGGGGAAAAAGTGGCCGTTTGCTGTGGCTTGTCCATTCGAACACCGGCTCTGCCTGTGCCGAGGGTGCCACCGCTATGGATATAGCTTTCCATCGTCGGGTTCGGTTCAAAGTTTTTGGGATCGATGCTTGCCATTTGCTGCTTTTCATTTGGGCTTTTTTGGGGAGGCGGATCATTTGTAGGCACCACCTTGTCCTCAACTTTTTGCTCTTGGGGGTTATTTCCCTTTGGCAGATTTTCTATTGCGTCAATGGCCGGGCTTGGTGCAGTCGGGTTGGTCATCGCAGGCTTTGAGATGCTGCTGAAATACCAGAAAAGCATACCAGCAACGATACACAAAATGATTGCCCACAACCATTTCCTGCTTTGCTTCTTGTTGTCGCCCGGACTCCCCACAATCTCCGGCGCTTCGTCTTCCTGCATGATTTCCTGGAGCGAAGCATAGAGGTTCCAGCCGCGTACATCGCTGAATTCTTCCTGCATTGCCCGGTGCAATTCCACTTCCTTGCGAAATTCGGCATCTTTTTCCATGCGCTGCTCCAGCTCCCGCCTGCGGTCTTCCGGCAAGCGGTTGTTCAGGTAATCTTCTATGAGCTTGTACAGTTCCTCCATTTCGTTTGTCAGAAGCGCAATTCACGGTATTCCGGGTAGCTTTTTACGAGAGCGACCAATTGCTCCTTACACCTATGTTTGCGTTGAACGGCATTGTTTTCACCGCTTAAACCCATCATTTCAGCAATTTCTGCCATTGTTTTTCCGTCAAAAAACATCAGCAGCACCTTGCGGCAGTCTTCCCCCAATCGTGCAAAGGCGCGATAAAGCAAATGCCGCTGCGCTGCTTTGTCCTGCTCCATGTTTTCAAAAGAATCGTCTGCTATTGATGCCGCATCCTGCGGGATGCTTACCTCAGAAAAGGACTTTTTTTTTGCAGTCCCCGCCATTTGTTCAAAGCTATTCCGTATAAAAATGTGCTGAATTTGCTTTCCAGCCGGAAACCGGGCTGTTTGGCTTTTTTGAAAGCCTCCATCATCGCTTCCTGAAAAACATCTTTTGCGTCGGCTACAGCGCCGCCGTTCTCTCGAACCAATTTGGAAATCATCGGGAAAAGCGCTTGATACATGGCCCGAAGCTTGGGGAGGTCATTGGTCAGGATTGCTTCGATGTATTCGGATTGTTTCATGTGGGTATCAAGGTTTAAGGTCTATTAAAGACAAAATTATCAATAAATATCCATCGCTGCGCAAAACTTCGAAAAAAAGTGCGCTTGCCGTGTAAGGAATCGGGCGCTTGGGAAATCCATGCTTGTAGGGCCCATTTTTTCACATCACTAAATTCCTTATCACTATGAGAAACGCACTCCTGGCAGGGTGGCGAAGGCTGCCTTCGTCGCTGCTATTCACCGCATTGCTTTTTTTCACGCCATTGGCACATTCCGAATCGCTGCCCGATGTTCTTACCTGTCCGGAACCGCAAGTGAGCATTGCCAACCAAACTGCGGGCGCAATCACTTTCAGTTGGGTTCCTGTGACAGGCGCTGTTCAGTACAAAACCTGGTACTACCGGCATGGCGACAGTGGGTCTAGCCAGCAATTCAGCACAGGCAATACCCAGTATTCCTACTCCGGTCTGCCGTCGGGCACGTATGATTTCTATTTCGTGACCGAATGCTCGGACGGGTATTCCGACATTGTGATTGTTGTGGATATCATTATGTAACACCGGGCAGGGTGGGGCGGGTTCTGGCGAAAATGCCCCACCCATTTTCTCAAACTCCAGCGTCATTTTTTTTGTTTGTAGGTGGCAGCTTTTTCGAGCAGCCATTCCCGGAAAATCAAGGAGCCGGCGGAATTGATTTGCTCCAGGATTTTTTGTTTGGGCACATTGTTGTTGGCCAACATCTTCACAATCCGGGTAAAGTTCAGCCCGCTGCTCATCAGGTCGCCCTTGAGCGATTTAAGGTTACGCTTGATGTACAATTCTGTGTTGGTGCAATGGTCCACCAGGTCAACATCGGGGGTGTTCAGCTCAAAATGGCAGACCAAGGCCAGCATCCTGACCCTGTAATGGATATAGACGTCTTTAGAGAGGGCTCTTTTCAGGCATTTCAAGGCGCCTTTGTAATCCTGCTTTTCAAATTGGACGATGGCTTTCGACAATTGCACTGCATCGCTTCTTTGCGCCTCTGGCAGCAGCCGGTGGGTTTTGTTGGTAAAATTGGTGGCCCAGGCATAATCCTTCACTTTGCAGGCCACTGCCACGATGTTGAGAAAGTGTGCGATCCGCATTTCGCCGTTCAGCTGGTATGTTTCGTGCTTGAGGGCGATTTTGTTCAGCCTGTGAGCCCGCTCCATGTTTTCCATGCTTTGGCCTGCCCTGTTCAACACCGACAAAAAGTTGTTCATAAAGAGCAGCATTTCATCCAATTCTTTGGTGCTGATACGTAGGGCAAACTTGCCGATCAGGTCTGCCAGGCGGTCAAATTGGGCATAGTCGTTGTTTTTCAACAAGATGCTCAATTCATTGTAGAGGTACAGGATCGGGTGTTTGTATGTGGTTTCAACCGGCTGGAGATTGAGCTGCTGGATAATGTCTCCAACCCCCGAACCTGGTGGCAGGAATTCTGCGAGGTGGGTTAGCTCGCAAAGCATCCTGCATTTGATGGCCTGGCTGTACATTTCCAGGACTGTTGCCGTTTTTTTTATTTGTTCAAACCCATCCAGCTCCGATTCGTTGTTGAAATGGTAGTAGTATAGGTGTTGCAGCACCATCAGGTTGAGGTAATCGGTCAGGCTTCCTTTGGGCGCCGATTCATACGCTCCGATGTACTTAAGCGCTTCTTTTGAGAATTCTTCTTCCATGCCTTTTTCCTTGAGGACGCGGAGCCAGAGCGAGCGGCTTTCCGGCACATCCGCTTTTATCCTTTCTGACAACAGGTAGTGTTTCAAGAGCTGGAGCAGTTCGGATAAGGTGTTCGACACGGGCTTGCGCTGGTCGCCCAATGGCTTTTCGTAAGTTTTTTGGTAGAAAAATTCCATATCCAGCTTGCTTGCCGCATCGCTTGTGCCATGCACTTTCCGCAAGTACGACAGCAAGACAAGCGCGTCTTTCCTGTTCGGATAGGTGTGGCGCAGGAACTTGTGGTAGCCCTTGATTTCGTCGGGGGTACAGGCGGAGAAAAGGGCGTAGAACTTGGAATTTTGCATGTTTGTGTGATTTTTTTTGGGGGAAAAGTACGGGTTTTAAAGTTCAAACGAAATTAAACTAATTATTTGTATTTTGAAAAAAAGGCCAGTAATGTGAAGATAATTGATTCAATAATTATTTAGCGAACCTAAATTCTTCTGTGTTATTGATGTTAAAAGTGTCCTTAACGTGAAAAAAACAGGTGAAATTCCTTGAAATTTATTTTATGTATTTTATTAATACGCGAATATTTGCTTCATGGTTCGATACCAAATGAAATATTACCTACAGATCAACATAGCTTGAAATGAAAAACAGCTTGAATTACACGGTACAATCCTACTTATTTGAGATCGGATTGCGGCCCTTAAAGCATCAGCCAAACCGGGGGTTTAACTTTGTGCGGGGTGGCAGCTACCGGATGGTCGAAGAAAAAGTCGCAAATAGTACCCTATTGATTAGTAATTGTAATGGCCAGTATTTTGACCACAAGTGCGTCAAGTGTGGTTTGACCATAAAAATTTGGTGCACAGAATGGCGGGCCTGCCCCAAATGTGGCACAAAAAACTATGGGAAACATTACGGTGCATAATAAAGCCGCAATTAATCAATTGCCAAAAAATAACAAGCTAAAATGGATCACGATTTTGACGAAGCAATAGAGTTGCTTGAGATAGCTGACATCTCGAGGGTGAGTGCCGATGACATACCGCAGCTTGAAAAAAAAGCAAAAAAAAGGTGGCACCCAGACCGAATAGCACACCTTAAAAACCCTGAAATCACGGAGGAATATACTGTGAAATTCCAGAAGATAGAAACCGCTTGCAAAATAGTCCTTTCTTATATCAATGGTACATATCATGCTGGAGAAGCCTTTTCAGAAGCGACAGAAACGGTCAAAAAGGAGCCAGAGGAGGTGATCAGGGAAAACGCGCCAAATATCCAAACTGCATTAAGAGAACTCTGGACTTTGATTAAGGCACACAAGTATAAATGTACCACGGAAAATATTACCCTAAGCGATGGCTTTCGGTTGGGAGACTTGCTAAGAGAGGATTTTAAGGAGGACATTGCCATGCTCTCGGTAGTTTCATTCTTTTACGGATACATACTACTTGGTATTTTAGCTGCAATCTGTACAGCAATAAGCCCAGTTCTTGGATTGTTCGCAATAATTTTTTTGGCGCTTCAGTCTATTTCCTGCTTTTTTGGGTTGTTGCCACTTTCCAGGTTTTGGCTTCCTGATGTACTTCAAAAGGGAATGATTTGGTTTATCAACTTTGGTTTAAAAATATATAATTGGGCCGAAGACAGGAGTTTAGATGCTGCATTATGGGTGCAATTGCTAGTGGCAATACCCAATTTATTTGCTCATCTTGTCAAATATGTCTTTTTGTTCCCTTTGTACGAAATTGCAAAACTGATCGTAGGAGATAAAATTGTAGGTATAGTCAAAGAAAAGGTAAACTATTTTGCAGGAGCCGCTGAATGGTACATCGATGATCTGATTTCAAAAAACCCGGATGAGATGTCTAGTGAGGAGTTGTTTCACCTATCTCATTTGTATTCGGAATTAACTGACATTAAAGAAAAAATTTAGCCCCATCATCCCATTACCATAACACCAATTGAGAGAGAAAAAGTGTATGGCAAAAAAGTATGCCCTAAATGTGGGGCGAGCAAACCTTCTTATTCTCCAGTGATTTTGACTGGACGGCGAACAAAGTTGGGAACAAAAACCGCTCAATGACTACTTTCCCGGAATTCCGGGGGATTGGCAGGAGTTTATACCTGATTTCCATTATTGGCTCACCGACCTGAGCCAAACGCCTCAACAGTTGATCCTGCAAAACCGGGAAAGCGAAATCCTCCGCAACTTTTTCTTAGCTTTGAAGCTGGCGAGAAATGAGGCATTGGTACGTGAAAACTGGAAAAAAATACTTACTTTTGGGGTGCGAATTTCACAGGATAACCGCGAAAAAATCCTTTTCCAATCGCTTACACTTTACCTTGTAAAACTTTTTGATATGCCACAGACAGAAATCAAAAACCTTAGCAAAGAATTACCCGATGCCGAGAATAGCTGGGTGGATGCCATTCCTGAAATATTTGGTGAAAAATGGAAGAAGGCCGGGATGCGAAAAGGTATAAGAGAGGGCAGGAAAGTGGGTATCAAAGAAGGTAGGGAAGAAGGTATCAAAGAAGGTATCAAAGAAGGTATCAAAGAAGGTATTGAACAAAGGAATCGAAACTTCGCCTTCAAAACCATTCAAAAATTCCCTGACTGGAGCAATGAAGATGTGGCTTCATTCGTAGGCGTTTCGGTGGAATATGTAGTACAACTTAGGCAGGAACTAGGCCAGTAGGATATCTTGGTATCATAAATGCACGAAATTTCTTCACCACGTGCCGCATCCGGCTCCAAGGTCACGGCAGATCAGAATTGTCATTCCCATCAGCGAATTGCAGTCAAACTTACTGGCCTTGCCACCTCAGCAAGGCCTTCTGCTATTATGACGTGCCCAATTTTAGGTTGCCGTCAATTGTTTAACCGTAGTGTGGGCAAGGCCGCAAAAATACTGGGGCACTATTGAAAATATAAAAAAAGCATTATGTTTGCTGCCCATACGTTCAAGCACTGCTCCTTCCATTGAGTGCCTCCCCTGCGCCAGCAGGCATCCTTTAACCTACTAACGCTGTTTTATGGCCTATCTCCACGCACCCCAGCTGGTGTTTTCCGGCGATTTCCTGTCGGATGTCTCCACCGTCAACAACGATCCGGCACACTACAACAATGCCACCTTCAAACCCAACTTTCAAGAACCCGGCATTGGCGCCACCAACGGCTGGTGGAACCCGGAAGGCGGGGCGATCTTTGACCTCCGGAATTGCACCGTACAACAAGTGACCATGCCCGGCGACAAACAATCTGCCGATGCAACTCAAGACCTGGTAATCGGCCAGATTGTAGGCGGCCCCGGCGACAAAGCCACGGGGAAAATGGTCGACCTCGACCCACAAGAACAAGGCTCCTCTGAATTGTGGACCGTCACATTGCGCATCTATACCCCCGATAACGAACTGCTGCTGCAAGGCGACTTGAGTGCTACCCCTTTCCGCGACTTACAGTTGCGCCAACAAAGCGGCGCAAAAGTGAACGGCCAACCGCTGGGCGCATCCTGGACCTCCGTGCTGACCAACCTGGTGTGGGGCCCAAAAGCGGCGCAATCGCCTTTTTTAAATACCCTGCGCAACACAACCCAGGGCAACAAGCTCAGCATCAACCTCAACGCATTCGGGTATTATTACAACCACGCGCCCGACGGACGCTTCTCTATGGGGAAAATCATCGGCGCCATAGGGCCCTGGCTCAACGGCGAGCCGGAACTGTTCGCCCCTACCCGCCGGCTCTATGGCATCCAACAAATTCCCAACAGCCCCTGGACGCTCTTTGGGTACAACAATTTCCTGGTCAATGGCAACAGCATCAGCCTCGACCTGGGCAACAGCTTCCCGATTACCGATGCCCTCGGCACCATCAATTTCAAGCAACAACTTATACTGGGGGTAAGCAAACAGCCGATCAATGCCGCGCCTAACACCCAATGGGTGACTGTCGGCCAAAACGATTTCACCCAGATAGCATCGGTCAATTACCAAAACGGCAGCGATTGGCTGATGAAAACGGGCGGCATCGTGCAGTTCGACAACCTTTCCACGGACATCATCGCTCAACTGGCCAATAACCAGCTCCTGCTGCTCACACCTGCCTCCACGCAGGGTCAATACGCCGTCATCGCCCGCGAAGCCATCGACGGCCTGCTGGTCAGGGCCGACAACTTTGTGCAGCGCATCGATGCCGACCAAACCAACAACGTGCGCATGTATGCCTACCAATGGGGCAAACCGTTGGCGCACAACACCATCGTGACTACCCTCGAACCGCCGACCCCGGTTACGCCCGTTGGCCCTAACAACCCCATCAGCGAAGTGCCGGGCAATAATTACCCCGCCAATGGCATTGCGTTCCAGGCATCGGTCGCCACGGATGCCGCAGGATTTGCGCTGCTGCCCATCCAGGGCAACCGCATCAACAACCCGCGCGGCTACATCGATGGGCAGATTTACACCCTTGACATCCAATTGCAAAACATACCAAATGACCCGGCCGGTTATCAAGAAAACATTTTCGTCCACCTCCGCGACTACTATGAAGTGCCGGAAAACCCTACATGGGCGGATATTTCGGAAACCATGGCGCAATACAGCAACCTATACCCCCTGATGAGTCGGTACATCGCCAACCTGGCCGATCCGGCGGCCTTGCAAGCCCGGAAAGATATTTTCCTGTTCGCATTCTCCCGCGACATCACCGACGTGATGCACATGCCCGTCACCCGCGACCTTTCCAATGCCAAGCGGCAGGCAATCCTGAAATGGCTTGCCTCTCCCGGCGAAGATGCCAGGCTTGAAAAAACAGCAGTGGGCAAAAAACAATTGGCGCCCAGCCCTGCGATGCCCAACGCCCCGCTGACGGGCAAGCAACAGCGCCTGAAAGCAATGGTGAAGGCCAAAAACGGTTCCAATCTGGTACTTGATGATGTAGAAAATCTATTTGAAAACCTTTAATGCTACCCTCCCATGTTAAAAATTGATCCGAAATTCATACAACAGGCCGATGCCGCTGTCACGCCGGAAGACCTCTGGCCAGTGCTCCAAAACGCAGTGATGCTGGAGCATTCCACCATCCCGCCCTACTTGACCGCGCTTTTTTCCATAAAACCCGGAACAAACCAGGCCATTGCCGACATCATCCACTCCATCGTCGTGGAAGAGATGCTGCACATGTCCATCGCCTGCAATATCCTCAATGCCCTAGGCGGTGCGCCCGATATCAACTCCCCGGGCTTTGTGCCCACATATCCCGGCCATCTGCCCCTTGGCATCGGTGGCCAGCTCATTGTTGGGCTGGAGAAGCTGTCGCTCGATGTGGTGAAAAGCGTCTTTATGGAAATTGAGGAGCCGGAAGACCCCATCGTATTCAAATCGCTCGAAATGAGCGCCGCCGCGCCGCCTGCCACCATCGGGGCATTTTACCATGCGGTGCAGCAGGCCATCGGTCGCCTGCCCGACGAAAACCTGCCGGGCGATCCCCGCAAACAGGTAACATCCAGCTTTTTTTCCGACGATGAGTTGTACCCCATTACCACGAAGACCCAGGCCATATCCGCCATCAACGTGATCATTGAGCAGGGAGAGGGCACCGGCACCTCTCCGGTGGACCCGGAAGGGGAGCTAGCCCACTATTACAAATTTGAGGAGATATACAAAGGCAAAGCCCTGGTAGCCGACCCTCAAGCGCCCAACGGCTATTCCTTCTCCGGGCCTGCTATCCCGCTGGATACCGACAATGTGTTCAACATCTTCCCAAACACCAAATCCGATATGCTCCAGGAAGGAACGGAAGGCCGGCGCAGGATGGATGAATTCAACGGCTCATACGTGGCATTGCTCAACGCCCTGCACCGCACGTTCAACGGCGATCCAGATTATCTCCAACAAACGTTTGGCTTGATGTACGACGTGAAATTGCGGGGCCAGCGCTTGTGCGCCATGCCGTTCCCTGGAAAAAGTGGCAGCAACATCGGCCCTTCGTTCGAGTACATCAGCCAGGATTTGACGGTTTAGGTTTGAAAAACACAGGAATTGTTTTTGCCATATTGTGCGCGCTCATCCTGCTCAGCTATGTTATCTGGGGAGATATGGAGCAGGGGCTTGAGCAGCAATTGGCGGTGCTGGCCGCGCACAAAGCGGATTACGCCTTTTTCAGTTATTTGCTGTTGGCCTCCGATATTGTGCTCCCTGTGCCGAACAGCATCGTTATGTACACCAATGGATTCCTGTTGGGCGTTGTGCCCGGTACCGGCCTTTCTCTGCTGTCAATGATGACCGGGGCTACGGTGGGCTACTATTTGGGGCGCTTCACGGCTTTAGGCAAGCGGGCCGAAAGTGATGGGCAAGCCCGGCTTTTTTGGGAAAAGTACGGGGCATTGGCCATTATCGTTACCCGGGGCATCCCGGTGGTATCGGAGAGCGTTTGTATCCTGGGCGGCTACGTCGGGATGCCGTTGCCCAAGTATTTGCTGTTGAACCTGATAGGCTATATCCCTGTATCGCTGCTTTTTGCCGTTTTCGGAAGCTGGGGGCTGAACGGGAGCGTTTTTTTGATATCGGTGGGGGCGTCGCTGCTGATGGCTTTGGGCATTTGGTTGCTCGGTCGGCAGGGAAGATAGCGGGCGTAGTGGCGGACAAGCTTGATGTGGGCGCATTGGCTCCATACAAACAAAGCCTTGCTCGAAAGCGCCAGCGCCCAGAGCCCACCTTTGTCGCAATTCTGAATATAACAAGTCACTTCTTTACTATCAATTTTGACAACCTTCAGTTTATTGAACATGCTACCGCACTGTAAATATTTATCCCTGGGAATTGCGCTCCTGTTTTTGTTCCAGTCCGGAGCAATTTGCCCGACCGCGGATAACGTTGAACTCAAAAACGGCGACCTCATTTTTCAAACCTCCCTTTCTTCCCAAAGCAAAGCCATTCAGCTGGCAACGCATTCCCAATATTCTCATTGCGGAATAATCTACAAGGAGGGCAACAAATATTATGTGTTTGAAGCGGTTCAGCCCGTAAAAAGCACCCCGCTGGCTAAATGGATCGCGCGCGGGCAGGAGGGGAAATATGTGGTCAAGCGCCTAAAAAATGCCGACCAGGTACTAACCCCTCCTGTGATTCAAAACATGAAACAGATCGGCAACCAATTCAAGGGCAAAAACTACGACCTGACCTTTGAATGGACCGACGACCGGATTTATTGCTCTGAATTGATTTGGAAGGTTTACCAACGTGCCACGGGAATCGAAATCGGGAAGCTGGACAAACTGAGCAGTTTTGACCTGAGCGCCCCGGCGGTTAAAAAGAAAATGAAAGAACGCTACGGCGATAACATCCCCATGAACGAGCCGGTCATTTCGCCGGCGGCAATTTTTGAGAGCGCACTTTTGGTTACCGTCAAGCGTAATTGAGCTATTGCTGCAGCATACACGCGGCAAAAAAAATGTCCTCCCCGGTTTGAACCCCGGGGAGGACGACTAATTGACTCAAGAATTGACTATTACCAATTATTTGGAACCCAGCTCTTTGCTCATAAACAGCAGCTCTTCCCAGCGCTCTTCCACCGCTACTTCGTAATCTTTCAAGTATTGCTCGAAAGACCCGGGCCCGTTGGCCGCTTCAAATGCTTCCTTCATTGGCCTACGGAAACCTTTTTCCCTTTCTTTCAGGCCCTGCTTGTAACGGGTAACCATAGTGTATTGCGGCCTTCCAGAAGCGCTGGCCATATATACCGCTACGAATATCCCTTCGGCTTTCCAGGTTTTCTGCAACTTTTTGATCAGGTTTTCTACATCGATAACGTGGCCAGGCTTGGGATAGACGTGCGTAATAGAAACCTTATCGGTCCAATCGTTCAGGGCTATCGTGCTCAGCGAATCCTGATACACCGAATAGCCTATCGAACGCCGCTCCGTCAGGTGAATGGCGATGTTTTTATGCCAGTCCATCATGTGCTCCGGCCCAAGGTCGCCGCGGGTGTCTTCCGCTGTCCAGCTGGTAGGGCCTTCTGTAATTTGATAGCCACCGGCATCGGGGCCCGATTGAATTTTGAACACATGCCATGCCTGATCTCCTTTGTGGTACTTCTGGGCATGGGCAGCGAGCGCTTTTTCAAATTCCATTATTTTGTCCACTTTGGGAAATACCCGATGCGTGGAAAGCAGGTTTTTCGTTTGGCCGGCACTTATGAATGGAAAGGCCATTGCGACAAGTGCGATCATTAGTGCATTCATTAATTTTCTCATAATCAATGTTTTGTTAAAATTATGCCTACTCTGTTCGGTTTTCAGCTTACCCGTTTTGCATTGGTCTTGATAGGATTGAACGTATCAATTTGACACCACAAAAGTCGGGTCGAACAGCGCGGTGCGAACAGTAGGAATCCATCCTGTTTTATGAATTTTCAAGCCCTGCATGGTAAAATCCTGTCATCAATGGTAATTATCCCGCATTTTGAAAGTCGCACGAAAAAAAATAGCTGTTTTGGGTTCGTGTCCCTGGGGGCATCCTTACATTTATGAGATGAATATTTTCCCTCGGAAATCATGGCCTGTGCCGGTTTTGGTGTGCCTAATATGTATGGTCCGCTGCCTGCATACCTATGGGCAGTATTCCTACCAAAGCCTAAGCACCTTCGACGGGCTATCACAAGGCTACGTCAATGATATTTTGCAGGACAGTGACGGGTTTATGTGGTTTGCCACCAAAGACGGGCTCAACCGCTATGATGGGCATCAATTCAAGGTTTACACCCACGACAGTTACGATCCAAATTCCATTAGCAGCAATACCATTTCCTATATTTCTGAAGACAGCAAGGGCAGAATTTGGGTGTGTACAGAGGACAATGGGATCAGCATTTACAACAAATGGAAAGATGGTTTCAAGAGCATTACCCACGACCCAAGGCGTACAAACAGTCTTTCAGGCAATAGAATTATGGTTCCGATGCTGGAGTTGCCGGATGGCCGCTTCCTGGTCGGCGCCACAGAACGCGCGCTCAACGTAATCACCCTCACGGATGATTTTTTTAAAGACGATGCGCCACCGCTTATCAGCAAAATAGCCCTGGAAGAAAGCGGCAACGTAGAGTATATGTATGTGGACAAACAAAACAGGGTTTGGGTGATTTTCAATGCAAACCTGTATCAATTTTTGCCCGATCAAATGAGGCTGGAATTAAAAAGGGAGCATGTAAGCTTTGACCAGGCTTTTGTAGGACCTGACGGCAATATTTGGGCGAACGGCGAACCGTACAGCGCCTGGGACGGGGTACTCAATTATCCGGTTTTTACCAGCGATATCGCCAAGGGCCACGGCACAAGGTTCCTGTTGGAGGGAAGCGAGCGTTTGTGGGTGGGCGTTGCAAACCGGGAACTTTTGCAGGTGTACAATATCCGCGATTGGAGCAAAAGCAAGCCGTTAGATGCCGACCAATGCAAGGTTTTCGAAGAAAAAGGCGTAACACCCATGCGGATGCGAAAAGACCGTTCCGGCTTGTTGTGGCTGGGCACCAATGGCTATGGCCTGCGCAAATATTCCTTTGAGTCAGAAAAATTCAACCATCAGGCTAAAGGGGTAAGTATTCGGAAAATTATGACTCTTCAAAATGGTGAAATATATGTGCGGAGTTGGAAGGACGTTGAAAAACTGAACAAAAAAGGCGAAAACATTGCGACGGATTTTGACCGTAAATTGTTCAAAAACCAGGATTTTTTTGTGGCCAAAGACCAGACACTCTGGATACTGCACAAAAAAATGATAAACCACTTTACCCATGTCATCGATGCCTTAGAAAACTACAACCCCAAAACAAAAAGCAGCAAAAAATATGCTGTACATGTAGATATCCAGTCCGAACAGCTGGAGCCGATTTTAGAAGACCGCAAGGGTAATATCTGGGTATGCGGCATCGGTGGCAGCTTCCTTGTTTTAGACCCTGTTTCCTATGCCGTAAAAATGTTTTCGATCAACACAGACAACGCCAATTTGATGTTGCAAAAAGCTCCTATAACAGCACTCTACGAAGATGCACAAGGGGTTTTCTGGATGGGCACAACGGAGGGCTTGGTAAAAATACAATACGATCCAACTGGCAACAAACAACCGGAAATAGCCTGGTTCAGGAACAACCCGGCAGACAAGAATTCATTGAACTTTAATCATGTTTCCTGCTTTTTGGACGACCCCTCCGACAAGAACATTTTGTGGATAGCCACCAAAGGCGGCGGGCTCAATCGGTTGAATAAAACTACATCTCAGTTTACCCAGCTTACCGTTAAAGACGGCTTGTGCAACAATGTGGTATATGGCATCTTGCCCGATGTAAACGGCCATATCTGGGGCAGCACCAACAACGGTATTTTTTGCCTGATTGCCGAAAAAAACGACTGGGAATTCAGGCATTTTACGAGCTCATCTGGTCTGCAATCCAGTGAATTCAATACCGGCGCTTATGCGCAAATGCCCGATGGCCGCCTGGCGTTTGGCGGCGTCAATGGATTGAATATTTTTGATCCGAAAGAGATATTGGTCGACACGTTCAGTCCCAATATTTTTATCACAAAACTGTTTGTAGGAAACAAGGAGGTAAACCCTAACGACAGTTTCGGCATCCTCCACCAGGCCATCCAATACACCCGGTCTATTACCCTGAATCATACCCAGGATATTTTTACCCTGGAGTTCTCTTCCCTCGACTTCAGGGCTCCCGACCAAAACAAATACCGTTACCAAATGGTCGGCATCGACAACGACTGGATAGAAAGCGGGCACCGGCACATTGTAAGCTATTCCCATTTGCCGCCGGGAAACTATACTTTTAAAGTGCAGGGCAGCAATAGCCTCGGCATTTGGGGCGACAAAACAGCCACGCTGCATATCACCATTTTGCCGCCCTGGTGGCGCAGCTGGTGGGCACTGTTGGCTTATTTATTAATTGGCGCATGGGTGATCCGGTCCATTTTTAAATACCGCTTGCAGCAAAACAACATTGAAACCCAACTGCTCTTTGAACAGAACGAGGCCAAGCGCATCAAAGAACTCGACACCGTCAAGACTCGCCTCTACACCAATATCACGCATGAATTTCGCACGCCGCTGACCATCATCCTGGGCATGGCGCAGCAAGCCAAAAACGCCGCCAAAGAAAATTACGAAGCCAGCTTAGATATGATCATCCGCAACGGCAAAAACCTCTTGAATCTCGTCAACGAATTGCTCGATTTATCCAAAGTGGAAGCCGGAAAAATGGAATTGAACCTTTTGCAAGGCGATGTCATTCAGTTCCTGCGCTACATTGTGGAGTCTTTCCATTCGATGGCCGAAAGCCAGGGCAAACAACTGCATTACCTGTCGTCCCTGAATGCATTTCACACGGAATACGATGCTGAAAAACTGCGTCAGGTGATCTCCAACCTGCTATCCAATGCGCTCAAATTCTGCCCGGTAAAAGGCAATATTTACATCAGCATTGCTTCCCAACCCATTGCCCACAACCCGGAGGTGCAGCAATTGATCATCAAAATCAAAGACACCGGCATCGGCATCCCCGAAGGCGACTTGATCCACATCTTCGACCGTTTTTACCAGGCCGACAATTCCCATACGCGCCATGCTGAAGGTACGGGCATCGGGCTGGCGCTTACCAAAGAGCTCGTCTTGCTGATGGGAGGAACCATATCGGTGGAAAGTCCTCCGGTGGGCGCCAAGCAGGGAACCGAATTTACGGTCGCCCTGCCCATGAAACAGGAGAAAGATTTTGCTGACAACGGCCCTGCACAACACCAGCAACACCCGGAATTTCCCAACCAAACAGCACTGGAAAGCCCGAAGCTCCCGATGATGCAGCAACAGCCGGCGCAAGCTTCCAAATCCGACCTTATCCTGCTCGTTGAAGACAACAGCGATGTGGTGGCCTACACCGCGAGCTGTCTGCCCGATTACCGGCTGGCAGTTGCTAAAGACGGGCGCGAAGGGTTTGAGATCGCCTGTGAAATCGTGCCAGACCTGATCATCACCGACGTGATGATGCCGTATATGGACGGCTACGAGATGACCCGGCAACTGCGCAACGATGAGCGCAGCAGCCATATACCCATCATCATGCTCACCGCCAAAGCCGATATGGAAAGCAAGCTCGAGGGCATCGAGCAAGGGGCCGATGCTTACCTGGAAAAGCCGTTTTACAAGGAAGAGTTGTTGCTGCGCGTCAAAAAACTGTTGGAGCAACGCAAATTATTGCAAAAGGTATATTCAAAAATTGCCGGCTTTGCGGGGTCTTCCGGCACTGTGGAGGCCCTGGAGCCGGCGCCTTCGCAGGTGGAAATGCCTGCCAGGGAAAACGAGTTTGTCAAAAAAGTGCGCCTCGTCATCGAAAACAACCTCAGCGATGAAGCTTTCGGAGTGGAGCAACTGGCAAAAAAAGTATTCCTGAGCCAATCCCAGCTGCACCGCAAGCTCACGGCGGTCACGGGTCATTCCCCCAATCAATTTATACGCCTCATGCGCACCCAAAAAGCCTGCGATTTGCTGAAAACTACCGATTATACGATAACTCAAATAGCATCGGACTGCGGTTTCAGCGATGCGAGCTATTTTGGGAAAGTGTTCCGGCAGGAAATGGGGATGACGCCGCTGGAGTGGCGGAATCGGGGTGCTGGGTGAAACGCTTCACCTCCCCCGAATACCCCTCAAAAATCTCCCCCAAATCCGCCCAATAAGCTTCCAAGGATGCATCCCCGGCCCCATTCAAATACAATTCTACCGCTGCCGCCGCCCGTTTCGCCGTATAAACCGCATTGCTGATCCCGTGCGAGGAGAGCGGGTCGAATGCCAGCGCCGCATCGCCAATAGGCAGGCAGGGCTGCCCTGCGCCGGGGAGCGCGCGCGAGGTGTTGGCCTGGGCGCCGCTGATTTTTACGGCTTTTTGTTCGGAAAGAAAATGCCGGAGGTAGCGGGTCGGCGCCAAAATCGCCGGCCAGTTTTCATACAGCTTCATCCCTTTGAAATGCGGGGAATCCAGCCCGCAGAACAGGGTCATCACCTGCAGCTGCGCGCTCAAACCCGACACCATTCCCCAACCGCCGGGGAATGACTCCGACATTACGCTGTGCGCCAGGCCCGGGTGCTGTTTCCGGGGAAGGTGGCAGCTAAAAGCCGATTGCTTGTCGTGACTTTCTATAGCAAAGCCCAGGGCTTTGAGGGCAAAACGGTTTCGCCCTGTGGCATCCACGATGAGCCTGGCCTGGAAATCTCGCGCTTTTCCACGAACTATCGCCCTGGCCATCACCCCGTCGTTGTAAGGTGAAACGGTGCTCAGGCTGCCCACTTCGAGCAGGTGTGCGGCTACCGGTTTTGCGAGTTGTTGCAGCAAGGCCTGCTTGTCTATTTTCAGTCCGTATTGGAAAGGCCTGTGGTAAAAGAAGTGCTGTTCCCGCAGTTGTCCGGCCCAGCAGGACTCGTAGCCGTAGGTTTTTTGCAAGGCGCAGGATTCAAACAAATCCAGTAAATCCATGGATTGCAGCAGGGGCAAGGCCGAAGGGGGCAGTGTTTCGCCCAGGGGCAGCGCTTTTTTTGGGTTCCTGCGCCGCAACACCAGGTGCGTTATTCCCGCCCGCGCCAGCAAGCAGGATAAAACCAGGCCGGCAATGCCATCGCCTGCGATCAGGATATCACAGTGCTTCAAGTGCGCTATTCTTTGTCGTGATAGGCGACGTACACCGTCTCCGGGATACCATCGATTCCAGTATGAAGCTTCCGGCCGGTGACCACGCCGATCTTGTCCCATTGGTACACCATATTGATCAGGCCATTCAGGTAGCCGCCTTCGGCGTGGTAGCCGATAAAACCCGTATCCGCAGTATGCAACCAGTCTTCCCGGTTGGCAAAGATGTTTTTCTTGGTGTCGGCCAGTATGTTCGGGTCCTGAAGCTTTCGATAGTTCTCTTCGGGCAGCACGTGCACGGGGAGGTTCGCGGCCCACCAGGCAGGGATGGGGTATTGTTTGTCCACATATACGGCCTGGCAACTGCCGGCATCCGACTGCCAGGGGATGCCCATCCACTTGGTCAGGTCGCCGGGGGTGATTTTCCAGAGCCAGTGCTGCTTGTTGCGCGGGTTCATCGATGCTTCGATGTCGCTGGATTCCATCTGGAAGCCGAAATCATTGAAGAAGATGGCTTTTTGTTCTGCCGCCGTAGCGGCGTTGATGCGGATTTCCCGCAAGCCGAACAAGCCCATTTTTTTATCGACGTGGTCGTAAACACGCTCGTTTTCGGCATACATGAGGTTGTGCCGCATGGGCCAGGTAAGTTCCACACCGGGGTGAAATCCGCCGCCGTAGAGGGTTTCCAGCACGGCGCGCGTCATGAGCAGGGGCTTCTTGCTTTCGTCTTTGGCAGCCCGCGCAAAGGCTTGCTGGAACAGGCGGGCAATATCGTCCATGCTCAGGTTGTCGGGGGCCTTCATGTCAATGGTCTTGAATTTGCCGGCTGCCCATTTTTGAAATTGCATGTACAGCACCGGCGGGATAGCAAACCATTGGGCAGGGCTTCCGGGGTAATTGATGCCATCGCCGGGGTAGTAAGGCAGCAGCAATTCGTCGCTTCCGCTGCCCCTGTTTTGGATGCCCGTGGTGGAGTTGCTGGGGATGATGGCCTCGTTGTCGTAGGGGTAGTCGGGGCTGCGGAATTTAGTGAAAATGGCCTTGCGCACCTGGTCGGCGGTCGATTTCGGCTTTTGCTCAAACAGGTACTGCAACAGGCCGGCCTGCTGCAGTTGGTCCATCATCTCCTTGAAGGATGGTGCGAGGAAATCGCCGAGGTTGACCCACTGCATGCGGTACAAGCGGTACAGCATGGGGAACACCAGGCTGAACTCCGGGTCGAATTTTTCGTTGGCGGCGCCGGTCACCAGGTCGAAAAGGGTGCTGATAGGCTGAATTTGCGGCGCGTAATCGGGCGGGGCTGTGGCGATCCATGCTGCGGAATGCGCGTCGTTGAGTTGGTATGTCTTGCCCGTTTTTTTGTCGGTGATGCTGGCGCTGATGCGGCCATCGCAGATGTCGTCGTACCAGTTGGAGTTGTCGGCAAAATCGGTGTTGAGGTCGGAGGGGTTGAGGGATGCCGATACGCCGTCGCCGGCATAAAAGATCAGGGTGCCGTTGTCGTATTCAAGGGTGCCTAAGGGCACATTTTTGGCGCGGGTTTTCAGGCTTTTTGCCAACAGGCTTGCATCCTTGCCTTTGGGCGGGAAGGGGAATTGCCCCTTGATCTCGGCGCGTTTCGACTTGCTGCTCACCTGCACAGGGTCGGGCCTGTTTACCAATTCCTTCCGGTAGTCGTAGCCGCCTTTCACGTGCATGCCCATGTCGAGCACATTGGGGTTCCTGCGGGCGGCGCCGATGCCCGGCGCGAGCTTGTTTTTGGCAAAATTCGGGCTTAGGTTCTGGTTTTTGGACAATATGGGCAAGTCGAGGCTGTTGTTGAAATCGTACCAGAAGGGCTTTTTGTTGGCCACCTCGGCAGTCCATTGGATGTCGTAGCTTTTCGGGTCGATCTGCCGCACCGGTTTGCCGTTTTTGTCACATTCGTAGATATAAAAGCGTTGGGCTTGTTTTTTGATGCGGCCATCCTCGGTGCGGTAGTTGTTCGCTGTCTCGAATAAGTTTGCCCAGGGGATTTCCGGGCTGAAAACTACTTGCTTTTGCTCTGCCGGGCCATTGCCGAGGCGGGCAATGCCGATGGATGGGTAGATGCGAAATTTCGGACGCTGCTGCGCTTTCATAAGATTGATATTAAATGGTGAACATGTGCGGTGTTTGGGGATAGTAGGCTGCGAACCCAAATGTACATGAAATTTATCATGCATTCCAGGATTTATGTATTGCCGTCTATAGAAAAGTAGTTTTATCGGCTTCGCCCTTTTAAAAACTGTATAATTGCACCCAATTAAAGCCAGTTTCTTGTTGAAGAAGGTCGTTTTATTGCTCCTTTCCTTACTGGATGCCTTTCCGGCATATCCACAAGACATTCCCAACTGTCAACACCTCAGCACCGCCGACGGGCTCTCGCAGGGCATGATTTTCGACATCCTCCAAAGCAGGGACGGCTTCATCTGGGTTGCCACCAAAGACGGGCTGAACCGCTACGACGGCGCCCGCTTCAAGGTGTTTTCGCCCGACCCTTTCGACCCTTTTGCCATCGGCGACAGCGAGGTGCTCAGGCTTTTTGAAGACAGCCGGGGTTGGATATGGGTTTTGTTGCCCGAAGGTTTGGATGTGCTCGACCCGGTGAGCGGTCGCTTTTTCCACGTGACGCGCGATGGCAGACCGCTCGGAGACTTCCAAGGGGGACATTTGGCGGAAGCGCAGGATGGCGCTATATGGCTCTCGGGCTACGACCGCATTGTCAGGGTCGGGGTGCAAATGGATGCGCTCGCCAAAGCAGCTAAGCAGGGCTCCGCCAAGCTCGAGCTGCCCTTGAAGGCAATTCCCCTGACAAATTTGAACGATTGGTCAGACGGGTCTTCCCGCCCTGCTTGCCTGTTGTTCACGCAACAAAACAAACTGTTGGTGGGCAGCTCCAGGGGCTTGTACCGCGTTGATATTGAGCAGGGGAAAACCGAACTGGAAGGGCTGCTCAACGCTGAAATTTACACCATGTGCCAAAGCCGGGGGGGAGACATATTGGTGCGCAAGGGAAGCGCGGGGGCAAGCAGCTTAAGCGTCTGGAACGAAAAAAACGGGATTCAAAACAGTCGCTCTATTCTGATTGCAAACAACAGCTATCTGTCCAAGTCTTCACGCAATGCCATCTTTGACCCAACGGGCTCAATTTGGCTGACCCAGCACAACATCCTCCAAAAATATTCGCTCCAAAAATTTCTGGACAACCAGCCGCCCGACATCGAATGGCCATTTGAAAAATTCCTCGACAAACACGCAGGGTTCAATTTCCACGCCCTTTTCTTGGACCGCAGCGGCATGCTTTGGCTCGGCACCAACGGCTTCGGACTGTTCAAGGTCAACCTCCAGGGGCCTATTTTCAAAAGTTACCTGCCCAAGACTACCCAGCGAAAGATCATAGAAGACCCCAAGGGCAACCTGATCACGGCACACGATATCCATGTGCAGTACAGTTCTGTGTATTTTGACCAGTCCGAGCCCAACCGCTCCTTCTACCACGCAAGGGATTACCCATGGCAGTTGTCTGCCGTATTCGACCCTGCCGGCAACTGTTGGGTGGCGGATCCTGGGGAGCCGCTTTTGTATTGCAACAAGGCCCAAACAGGAGAAAAAAGAACATTCGCTTGGAAGGGGATCGGTTTGTGCCTCGACCAAAAGGCCAGGCTCTTGAGCGTAAGCGGCGAAGGCCTGTACGTTTTTGACCCTGCAACGGAACAGACCGCTTTTTATCCGTTCCATGCGCCACTGCAAAAGCGCACAGAATTCTCGCAGTTTTTTTGGAAAGATGCCGAGGGCCTGATCTGGATATTTGGCTTCGAAGGGCTTGTCAAGGCTGTGCCCACCGATGCAGGCTACCGCTTCGAATATTTCGTCAACAACCCTGCCGACCGCGCTTCCCTGTCCTCCAATACGGTGATGAGCTTGGCCGACGACCCGCTCGAACCTGGACGCTACCTCTGGATCGGGACAAAGTCTGGCGGATTGAACCGCTTAGACAAAAAAAGCGGCCAATTCAAGCAGTACAAAACTGCGCAGGGCTTGCCCGACAATGTGGTTTACGGGGTGCTCGCAGAAAACGCCAAACCTTTTATCTGGCTGAGCACCAACAAAGGGCTGTGCCGTTTCGACGTGCGGGCGGAAACAGCAAAAAATTTCACGGCTGCCGATGGTTTGCAAGACAATGAGTTCAACAGTTCCAGTTACCTGAAAACCCGCAACGGGTACATGATTTTCGGCGGGGTAAAAGGCCTTACGGTGTTCCATCCCGACAGCCTTCAGTTCAATAAGTTCATGCCCTTGGTGCATATCGTGGGCTTGCAGGTCAACAATCAGCCTTTCGATATTGCAGGCAAATCGTCTATCAGCCTTTCGCACGACCAGAACTTGCTCACTTTTGATTTCGCCGCGCTCGAATTCAGCAACCCTGCCCAAAACCAGTACCGGTACCAACTTGTTGGGGTTGACAAGGACTGGGTGTCATTAGGGTATAAAAACAGCCTCCAGTTTGCCAACCTCGCCCCCGGGAGCTACACCTTCAAAGTGTTGGGCAGCAATAACGACGGTATTTGGAGCGAACAGCCCGCTGAGCTCAAATTTACGATCAAGCCGCCCTGGTGGGCTTCGTGGTGGGCGTACCTGCTGTATTTCGCCATCGCCGCCACCGGGGCATGGCTATACTACCGCTACCAGCTCCGGCAACGGTTAGAACATCAGGAAACCCTGCGACTGCGCGAGCTCGACGATTTTAAAAGCCGCTTTTTTACCAACATCACCCATGAGTTCCGTACCCCGCTCACCGTGATGCTGGGCATGACCGAACGGTTGATGGTGGACGGTTTACCCAACATAGCTTTAGCGAAGGCAGGTGGACGGTTGACGGAGGACGATGCCAAAAGCAAATTGAACCTCATAAAGCGCAGCGGAGAGAACCTGCTGCGCCTGGTAAACCAGATACTCGATTTGGCCAAACTGGAGTCTAATACCCTGAAAATGAATTACATACAAGGCGACGTGCTCGCCTTTGTCAAATACATCGCCGAAAGCCTGCACTCCCTGGCCAATGCCCAAAACCTCATGCTGCGCGTCGAAAGCGATCAGCCCAGGATCGTGATGGACTACGACCCCGAGCGTTTTTTGCAGATCATCCACAACCTGTTGTCCAATGCCGTCAAGTTCACGCCTTCCGGTGGCAAGGTAGTGTTGCGGGCCGATCAGAAAGGCCAATGGCTTCATATTTCGGTATCCGACTCGGGCGCGGGCATCCCGCCCGAAGAATTGCCGCATTTGTTCGAGCGCTTCTTCCAGGCCCGGAACCAGGAGCACGCCAAGGCGGGCGGCACAGGCATCGGGCTTTCCCTGACCCGCGAACTCGTCAGGGCAATGAGCGGCGAGATCAGCGTGGAAAGCACGGTCGGCAAAGGCAGCACTTTTTTGGTGAAACTGCCCATCACGAACCACGGTGCTTTTGAGGAAAAAGCAGTTGAGATCAATAAAACGCCCAGCCAGTTTAGGCCGATTGCCCAGCAAGCCGGCACAAACGACCCAAACAAGCCTAGCATTTTAATCATCGAAGACAACCCCGATGTGGTGGAATACCTCAGTGCTTGCCTCAAGGAGCACTTTAACCTCGATTTTGCGTACAACGGCCAAGCAGGCATCGAAAAAGCCCTCGAAACCGTGCCCGACCTCATCGTGAGCGACGTGATGATGCCCTTCAAAGACGGCTTCGAGGTAGTGGAAGCGCTGAAAAACGACGAGCGCAGCAGCCATGTGCCCATCCTACTCCTTACCGCCAAAGCCGATGTTCAGAGTCGCCTGGCCGGGCTGCGCAAAGGGGCGGATGCGTACCTTTCCAAGCCCTTTAACCAAGAGGAACTGCTGGTGACATTGGGGAATTTGTTGGAGACGCGGCGGAAACTGCAACAAAAATACCAACAACAGGTGCTTGCCACGGAAATACCTGATGCACCAATTGAAGCCATCGAAATGGAAGATGCATTTTTGCAAAAAGTGCGCGGGCTGATTGATGCCAATTATTCTGACGAAGGGTTCGGGCTGCCCCAGCTCTGCCAAAAGATCGGCATGAGCCGGTCACAATTGTTCCGAAAAATGAAAGCGCTGACGGACATCGCCCCATCCGATCTGATCCGAACCCACCGGCTTAACAAAGCCAAAGCCCTGCTCGAAAGCGGCACAGCCAATGTGGCAGAAGCCGCCTGGGAGGTGGGTTTCAAAGACCCGTCGTATTTTTCGAAGTTGTACCAAGAGGAGTTTGGGGAGGCGCCGAGCGCGGCGCGGCGGTAGGTATTTTTTTCGCCGCAACAGTTGCGGTGAAAACTTGTTTTTTCCACCGCAAAGGTGAACAGCTGACGGTCAACGCAAAGATGCGGCCCAGGTGGCAAAAGCAGCCTGGGAGGTCGATTTCAAAGACCTGCCCTATTTTTCAAAATTGTACCAGGAAGAATTGAGCTATCTCCCAGCACAACCCACAAACAACTGACAACCAATATCTTACCACGCGGGTAATTTCGTTCCAAGCAACGAGATTACCCGTTTTTATTTTGCCCGCCCGGAACCAGATTACCCGTTTTTGAAACGCGATTACCCGGCACCGCCAACGCCCTGTCCACACCTTTGTCGCAGTTCCGCAAGGGATCAATAACTGCTAACCATTACACAAACAAACAATGCTGACAATGAGAAACTTTTTCAATTTCAACAAAAACGCGGGCACACTGGCGGTGCTGCTTTGCTGTTTATTTATCAATGTGCGCGAGGGAAGCGCTCAGTTTATTTCCAATCTTGTAAGCTCCAAAGGAACCAATTTCAAGATCATTTGGGAAGGCAACGCAATTTGCGGACAACAACCGGCAGGTAAAATTATTAACTTGAGTCAAGCCGGCGGAGGTGATTTTAGCAAAGTGGACCTATTAGCGCAAATGACGGATATTCCCAAATCAAAGTATTACAGGATAAGTAAAGGTGCAATCGAAAATCCAGTATTGACCATCCAAGCGACAAATGCACAGTTTAATGGCAATACTAATTGGAACGGCAATTCTTACTTTTATGGATTTACCGGAACAAAATCACCCAATACACCATGGGGCGGAAATTGGCCCTATCAAGAAGTTTTGACTAAAGACGCTACATACTCCTTCCCCACCGGTTTAGGTTGGAGGTATAAAATGGGGCCTGCGATTTTTAATAATGCTGACTGTTGGCCCAGGGCCGATGAGGTAGGTTATATGGTTTTCTTTTTTAATTATTTTAAAATTGACAATTCCTGGGGGGATCAATTCGCCTTTGTATTACCCTTCGTCATCGAGGGAACCATTGATGAATCGGTGCCTGTGCTAGGCACCACCATTCAGCCACAAATCCCCTACATGGTGCTGCATGCGCCACCCGGCGACGGCAGTTCCAGCGCATTTCAGGCCAATAAAACCACTTGCCGCGAGTTTTCCGAATCGTATTCGGAAGATGGCTCCAACTCGGTGAATGCCGCCGTAAAACTGGGGATAGCCGGTTCTGTCGGGTTTATTGTCACCACAGATTTCGAGTTTTCGGTCACCGTGAGCGCCGGCACTACGGTTGGGGGCGCGCAAATCAGGACCAACTCCAATCAGACTTGTATCACGACCTCTGAGGGCTTTGAAACCAATGCCCTGGATGGGCTCGACGGGGGCGGTGACGTGTTCATTGGCTATGGCACGGATTTGAATTACGGTATTTACAGGAGAATCATCATAGACCCCAATACCTGCGTTGGAAAAATGGATACCGCGCTGATATATTCCCCAACTGGCAACCCGAGAGACTTTGCCTATACCGAGGCACAGATTCAGCAAGAAATTGTCACCCAAAAAGCGATGGCCGACAACCCGTCATTCAGTGCGCGCGCCCGCAACGAAGCCCAAAACCAAGCCGATGTTTGGGAAAAAGTGCTGGCTTTGAACAATGCCAACAAGAACAACCCCAACAATCAACTCATTCAATCCCTCTCTTTCAGCAATGCCGTCAGCACCACCCAGGAGTCGAGCATCACGGTGCTGGAAACCAATTCGCTCGAGGTAGAGCACTACGTTGATTTTAATGTTGGGATATCTTCTGTGGTAGAAATTGCCGGATCGGGGGTTTCAGGCGGCTGGGAATACAAAGGTTCCTACCGTTACGGGAACAGCCAAACCCAATCCGCAGAAGTATCCAAAGTGGTAAAATATACCTTGAAAGATGACGACACGGGCGACAAGTTTGACCTGAAAGTGGTGCGCGACCCGATGTACGGCACCCCTGTTTTCCGGGTTGAGCCTACCTCACAATCTTCTTGCCCCTATCAAGGCGGCTACCGGCGCGACCAACCCCAGGTAAAACATCTAAGCACTACAAATGACCATATCACCATTTCGGGAGCGCCGCTCAGCCTGGACTCGTCGGCTACTTTTCAAATTCGGGTATGCAACAACAACCCATCTGAGAGCCGCACCTATCTCCTGGGTCTTGTGGACAACTCCAATCCGGGCGGCGCAAGGGTATTGGCCTCCGGTTTCGAATTGAACATACCGCGCACCTACAATATTGCCGCCAATAGCTGTATCACCATCACTATCGAGGTAAAAAGGGTTTCCAACAACAGCACCCTGGCTTATCCGAATTTAGAATTGGCGCTCTACCCCGAATGTGAACCAGGCATATCTTCCAGCATTTTTGCCTCCGTCTTTTTCGGCAACGCCACCGGCACGCAAGACTTGACTGACAACAGCCTGCTCAGCGTATCGCCCAACCCCACGTCCGGTTGGCTCCAGATCAGCCTGCCGGAAGGCAATACCCTTGAAGCGCTGCGCGTGATGGACCTTTCGGGCAAAACCGTGCAGAACCTGGAACTGGGCGCTGCAGCTTCGAAAACAGAACTGAACCTGAGCAGCTTGCCCAAAGGGATGTACGTGCTACAGGCGCGCTGCGAAGGGCGGGTTTTTGTGAAGAAGGTGGTGGTAGAGTAGTTGTTTGAACTGTGCCGCTTCAATTCAAATAGTAAAACCGGTAATCTCCTTCCATGCAACGAGATTACCGGTTATTGGAACGCGATTACCCGGACGTGCCAACGCCCTTCCCACACTTTTGTCCCAATTCCTTCATGGACAAAAATCGCGAACAGCATATTTTCAAATTCTCATCAATTATGGCATACACATCAAGCGAATTTCCAATCAATCAAGGCCTTAACAACTACAACGAATTTCAGTCCGCCGCAACCGTTTTCAACGAAAACTTAGTCGTAATGACCTCATGGGGGCTCGAAAACGGCATCGACCTGGTACAGACGGTTTTCCCGTTGAAAGACCTGATTGCTCAAAGTCCCGACGACCCCACGGAGCCTGTCAGCGACCAGGGTTTGAAGGCATCGGCGAACTGGACATCAACGGACATTGTACAGAATGCCCAATCGGCAAAACCCGCATTGGCCGCCTTGCCCAGCAACAACCCGGATACTTTGTTCACATTTTACTGCTCAGAATTCTTCCTGGGAGCGCTGGGGGGAGGCACGGCCCTGAGTGGGATCCTAAGCATCAGGTATCCTACAAATGACCAGGATATCAGCAAGAACAACCAATGGGGCAAACCCATCATGTTGCTCGACAGCGACGGGGCCACTATGCCCGTGCCAGCCCCGAATAGCCGCGACATCTGCACCACAGTTATCGGAGACAATATCGTGCTGGTCAGTTGCGCGTCTGCCCAGCCTTTCCACAAAGCAAAAACTGTGAACTTTGACGGTTTTCAGAATATCGGCACCGGAACGTTCTTCGGGGTTTATGACAAAACCAAAATCGATTTCAACAAAAATGAATGGACAGCGGAGTACAGCACGTATATCCCCTACAACGTTGGCTTCGGCTTTCATAACACCAACACCGACCGGGTGCTGATGGAATGGTTCAACAGGGTTTCATCGGCAGGCGTGCTGGAATATTATGTGTTGGTTCTGACAATGAATACCAGTAAGGACCAGCTCGATGTTTCCCGCAAAATCGCGCCTTTTATGGCGCCCATGACCATAAGCGAGAAAGGGACGGTGACCGTAGGCGCTTTTGATGGAGCGGTCATGCAGCCTTTCAGCAATCCGCCAGCGCCTTATTTTATGGCCACCCTCCAGCGCGACCCGACCGGGCGCTTGAGAAGCTGGTTCTCAGCGGGCAACAACAGCTTGACCGCTTATACGCTGGAAATTGACGGGAACATGGTCAACATGACCCCGACCAGCAACACCATCAGCCCCAGCGAGGTCAGCAACAACAGCGTCAGCCCTTCTGCTGCCTTGATCTATATGGCTACAGCGGGCTATTATCAGGGCACTACTCCGGCCACGAAGCCGGGTTCTCCCGATCTGAAAACCGACAACTACCCGGTTTACGAATTTGTGTTTTATGGCAGGAACCCCAAATGCTTAGTGAAGCGGCTTGCCACCGTTCAAGTCGTGGCCGACCCGGACGACAACCAACGCGAAGTGAGCCTGCAATACAGCAAAGATGACCCGGCGCCCGTCTTTGTCATCGGCGGCATCATTAACGGGCCAATCCCCTATCCCCTGGAAAATTACAAAACCTTCGACCCTGGAAGCACCGAAGCACACGCCGGAACCTTGACCTACGGCACCAACGACCAGACAATTTTGGAAAGGAAGGTGGAAAAATCCGTGTCCATCGGTTTCGAAGAGGAAATAAAAACGACCAAAGGGGTAGGGCCGAACTTTAAGCTGGCCCTTCATGCGGGCATGGGGTCGGTACAGGAAGCCTCCTCGTCATTGGATTTCATCAAAAACTTTACCCAGGATGCAAATATTATTTACGATCCAAACCACCAAAACCCTTCCTCCGACTCATTGGGCATGATTAAAAAAATGAGGGTCAACATACAGATTACAGCGTACAGCTACTTAGACAACTACGGCCAATCGGTTATATCTACCGGCAAAGTCACTGCGAAAGGTGGCATGGGCGCCGCTTCCATCCAGATCGGCTTTACTGAAACCGGCGATTTTATAAGGTTCCAACCCTTCGATGTTATCCAGGGAGACCTAACCAGTTATATGGCCGACGCCATCAACAAACGGATGGTAGAGGAGCTTGGATATAAAGGAAGCAAATACGGCTACGCCGACGACAATTATTTCGGCGACGTGATCTGCCAGAATGCACTGCCCATGGGCGACCAGGATTACTTAGAAATGACCTGGGACACATCCGGCACCTTCACCTCGGGCTTTTCAGAAATGCAGGCTTCCTTCAAGGAGAGCAGTTGGAATTACGACGGCAGCTTGTACGCAGGCATTGGCGGGGGCGCAGGGTTCGAGCTTTTCGGCCTCGGGGAAGAAATGGAGTTCAGCGCCATGGCCGGCGCCGACCTGTCGCGGGATTTCAGCACCTCTGAAGAAAGAGAAACCGAATGGGGCATCGAGATCAGCGAGCCTTGGGGGCCGCCTTCGCCAGGTGTAGGTGCGGGGCCGAAAAGTGTGGAGCATTTTAGCTTCCGGATTTACTTTTTGCCGGTGCCCGTCAAGCCTTCCATACTGCCCCCCAACCACTGGACGCAGGAATTGTTCGACTTTTTGCCCGCCGACAACGAGGTGACGCCGCAGATCGACAAGAACAGCGCCTGCTGGAAAATCTGCTTCGTGGTAACGGAAATCCAATACAAAGACGGGACAACGCTGAGCCACAACGCCAGTTTGGACAAGCCTTCGGTTTATTGAGGGGAAGGAGCAGCCAGTGCGGAAAAAGCAGCTAGCGGCGCGCACCGGCTGCTCACTTGTTGCATCCTTGGTTGCCTGGATTTGTAAGGCAAAATTGTAGAAACCTAATCGTCAGACCGCGAAAAGCGGTCAGACGATGGCCCTCGGTCTGACCGCTTTTCGCGGTCTGACCAATAAGTGTAAGCATCATAGTCAACGCAAAATGGTTGTGAAAATCGATAGTCTGCAATCCATTGAAAATCAACCATCCACCCGTCGTAGCATTTGCGAAGGCGGGTAAAGCATCCATCAATCCGTCAAATCTGCCCAAATCCTGGCACAGCTGCACTTTTCCATGATTTTCGTCCTTTGAGGATTCGGGATGACTCATTGTTGGAAGGATGGAGTGGAAAATGCAACATAAGGTTTCATTATGATCAAAACTTTTGCTATTTTTGCACAAACTTTTGATCATAATGAAATCTTATATTGTTCGTGACAAGTACAATATCCGGATGGAACCCTTTATTCAAACGGATTTGATCAAGGTGCTGATCGGCCAAAGAAGGGTAGGAAAGAGTTACCTTCTACATCAGTATATGGACTTAATATCGTCAAAAAGTATTTGTAATTTCATTTATATTGACAAGGAAAATGATGATTTTGCCTTTATCAGAACAGCCGCTGATTTGACCGATTATATCAAATCTAAAGCCTCCAACAACCTATCAGAAGTGAATTGTGTGATGGTGGATGAAATCCAGGAGGTTGAAGATTTTGAGAACTGCGTTCGTTCATTTGCTTCAAAGCCTAACTTCGATATCTACGTTACTGGGAGCAATTCAGAGCTGCTTTCTGGTGAATTGGCTTCGCGACTCAGCGGGAGGTATGTCGAAATTCCCGTTTTCAGCCTTGATTATCAAGAATTTTTGCGTTTCCATGATCTGGATGACGGCTCGGGAAGCTTGCAAAAGTTTTTGGTTTATGGCGGGATGCCTTTTCTCCGAAACCTTGAGCTCAAGGATGAGGTGGTATTCGAGTACTTAAAAAATTTATTTGCCAGCACATTGTATCGCGATATCATCACGCGATATAACATCAGGAATATCAACTTTTTAGACCGGCTGACCCACTTTTTAGCTGATAATGTTGGCAGTATAGTTAACGCAAAAAAAATAAGCGATTACTTGAAATCTCAACATGTCAATATTTCAGTGAACAGTGTATTGGACTACCTTTCCTACCTGGTGAGCAGTCAGGTCATTGTACCCGTAAAACGTTTGGATTTGAAAGGAAGGCGGGTGTTTGAAATTGGCGAAAAGTACTACTTCCAGGACATTGGAATCCGCAATGCACTCTCAGGGTATCGCATATCGGATATAGGAAAATTAATGGAGAATTGCGTCTTCCATCACCTCATCAGTCATAGATATACTGTGTTTACAGGAGATTGGCAACAACTTGAAATAGATTTTGTCGCAGAAAGAAACAACGAAAGGGTTTATATTCAAGTAGCGTACCTGCTTGCCGAAAAATCAACGATTGACCGGGAATTTGGCAACCTGAGCCTAATCCAAGACAACTATAAAAAAATAGTCGTGAGCATGGATGCGCCGAGCAAGAACACCTACCTTGGTATCGAGCACTGGAGCTTGCGGCAGTTTTTGTTGGAGTTTGCTTAATGCGGAACCTCGCCCCTACTGAAAATTGAGGCCACAGGCAAGGAATCGATCACCATCACATGGCATCAGGTATTTTGGCGCAATCCATTACATTCGCAGCGGCTCCGTGCCGCTCACAGCAATCACCAGCGAAACGATGAAAAGTACAACATTCTTCCCTTTCCTTGCCGCCATTTTGCTTGGCTTCGCAATTTCCATCAGCTGCTCCCAGCCCCAAAAACAAACGCCGTTCCCCAAAGGCGGCACCTGGATTGACCTCACCCACGCCTTCGACGAGAACACCGTTTACTGGCCCACCGCCGACGGGTTCCGCCTCGACACAGTGTTCGAGGGCGTCACCGACAGCGGGTTCTACTATTCCGCCTTCAACTACTGCGCTGCCGAGCACGGCGGCACCCACCTCGACGCCCCGGTGCATTTCGCCGAGGGCAAGCAGGCCATGCACGAGATACCGCTTGAGCACCTGATCGGGGAGGCTGTGCTGGTAGATGTTTCCGAAAAAGCCCTCCAACAGCCCGACTACCAGGTTTCGGTGGAAGACTTCAGCGCTTGGGAAAACCAGCACGGCCGAATCCCCGATGGCGCCATACTGCTCTTGCGGACGGGCTACGGCAAGTTCTGGCCCGACCGCGAGCGGTACATGGGCACCGCCGAGCGCGGCGCGCAAGCCGTGGCAAAGCTGCATTTCCCCGGCCTGCACCCCGACGCGGCAAAATGGCTGACGGAAGCGCGGGCTATCCATGCCGTTGGGCTCGACACCCCGAGCATCGACTACGGGCAGTCCACGCTTTTCAGGAGCCACCAGATCCTGTTTCAGCAAAACATCCCGGCCTTCGAGAACCTGGCTAACTTAGACAAGCTGCCTGAAACGGGGATATGGGTGGCGGCGCTGCCCATGAAGATAAAAGGGGGCAGCGGGGGCCCGTTGCGGGTGGCGGCTTTTGTGCATGGGAAGTGATATACTCTGATTATAGTCAACGCAAAGTGGTTGTGAAAATCTCGATCGCATAATCATTTGAAAATCAGATGTTTTTAATCACCCAAATCATACAAATCACTTTAATCACAGTATAAAGTGATTTGTATGACTTGAGCGATTTCTTAGAAAACACAGGCAATATCCCGGTCTGTGATTAAATTTGTCGCAGCATCGATAACTTTTAGCAAACGCAAAGTGGTTGTGAAAATTGAATCTCTTCAATCCATTGAAAATCAATTTTTCAGCATCCATCAATCCATCAAATCCACCCAAATCCAGGTATAAAGGATGAAGTTGACAAGCACACTACCACTACTGATGGCACTTGCGCTGCTGAGCTGCACCGGCGCCAAGCATTTCTCAAAAAAAATCGTGGAACCCGTTTTGAAACAAAAGCAAGTGGATGCATTGCAACAGGAGCGCGACGATATTTTCTCCTTATTGACTTACGCGCTGGTTTATGACGACTGGCAAGAAGCTTCCGTGCCCCGCAACAAGCGCCGCGGCTACAATATCGGCGCACTGTTGGTCAGCCCTGAATTCGAGCCCGTGTACCATGCCTTGAACTGCATCAATTCGACCGACAACGCCACGCAACACGGCGAAGTAAGGGCCATCACCCAATACCTGGAGGCGGCGCACAAGTTCAACCTCGACAAGTTCCATTTGTACACCACATTGGAGCCTTGTGTCATGTGCGCGGGCATGATCACCATGGTTTCCGTCAAGCGCGTGGTGTACGGGCAGCACGATGTGGATTACAGCAAGGCGTTCGAGCGGCTGGCCATGGACACGCGCAGCATCGGCGGCTTTGCCCCCTATCCCCGCCAGGTGGAGGCCATTGCCTCCCGCTTGGGCTTTTGCCAAAGGTTGGACGATGCCTACCGGCAATTCTTAAGCACGGATTCCGAAAAAGTATTGGCAAAGTTCTTGACCTCGGAGCCCGCAAAAGCAATATTCAAGGACGCTGCCGATTCATTTTTAGGGTACGCCGTAAAATTTGAAGCCAATCAAACTGTTTACGAGAAAGCGCGCGCCTTTTACCACAACCGAAAAAAACAATGAACGAATCCCGTTTTGAAGTAAAAAACCTCGAGCGCAAAAAGGCCAAGCCGAGCATTTTTATTGGCTCCTCCTTCGAATCGCTTGCCGTTGCCGAGGCCGTCAAAGACCTGCTTGACCCCGACAAGTTCGAGGTGGATATTTGGGACGAGGACATTTTCGACCCCGGCATCCCAATGCCGGTATCGGAATATCAGGTGCGCGAAAAGCTGAAAGCCAAGATCGTGCAGCACCGGAAATACCTGCGGAAAACCGGCCACCAAACGGAGGTTGACACCGCAGCCCTCGATGATTTTGCGCCCAAAAACATCGATTCCCTCAAGAATTTCACCGATATCTATGACTACGCCATTTTTATTTTCGTGCCAGACGACAAGATCGTCAGCCAAAGCCGCGTAAAAAGCACGGATGAACAGGGCCTGGTCGGCCAAGGCGTTCGGCACAACATCATCTTCGAATTTGGCCTCTTTTTGGGCAAAATCGGCGCCAGGAACACCTTTGTGCTGGCCGACCAGGATACCAGGAGCTTCATCGAGCATTTCTTTACCGACCTGAAAGGCGTGAAGAACTACGAATACCAGGGCAATTACCGGCAATGGATCGATAATGATGACGCGCACGCGCTGCCCTACGACCCGGAATCTTTGACGCAACAGGTGCGCGAAATACAGGCGGCAATAGAGCGGGCCGATAAAGAAGTTGCCATCACTTTCCTTCCATCCACATCGCTGGCCTTCGGGTTTTTCAACAGCATGATGAAGCTGGTGATCGAAAACTTGGCCCGGATGAAGGAAGGGAGGGCCATAGAAGAATTCAAGGAGGAGGGCGCCTTTGAATTGGAGTTCCCCTTAGACCGGAAAGAGATCGTCCTCAAACTGGTCGTGCCGGGGCAGCTGAAGGAAGCCTCCCACCCTGCCTACCAAAAATACGTCAACCATTACGGGATGGTGCGCGTGGCCGTGCCGACCAGGACCAGGCCGATCACCATTTTTTGCCACCCGGAGGTAAAGGAAAAAAGCGGCCGCCTCATCATCTACGACATACCTTCCACCCTGTTCTCTTCCTGGAACGCCATAGAAATGCTCACCCAGGTAAAGGACATCAAGGAATTGCTGAACAACAAGGAGCTCAACAACTTCAAGAAAGCCGTGGCCTTCCTGCTCAACAAAGGCTTGGAGGAAAAGTCCGTTTCAGGCCTCGAGCACATCCGGGTAGAAGTCATCAGCCCTTCGGAAATCGCGGCTGATTTTCCGGGGGTTGCGCCGCTTTGAAGCCTAAAATACAGTTGTGCGCGGGTCGGTTGCGATCTTACAGCAAGCGATTGATCACCTCGTCGGCCACCTGAATCCCTGTAGCTGCCTCAAACGCCCCCCACAAAGGCGCCCGGTTGGTTTCGATGATGTGCAGCGCCCCTTCGTCGTCGAGGGCAACGTCCACCCCGAGCAGGCCCTGCTGGCTCACGTGCTCCCGTACAAATTTGGCGACTTCTGGCACATCTGCTGGTGCAAAGCTGCCGCCTTGCGCGGCATTGGCGGCAACGGCGCCATCCGCGCGACTTTTGGCTGCCATGCCGAGCACCTCGCCGTCCATCACCATCACCCGGTATTCGGCCACGAAGCGCTCGAGGGTCTGGAACAAGAAGGGCTGTTCGGCTTCCGCCATGTCGGGCGCTGCCTGGCCCGCGAATTCGAGGGCAGCGCCAAGCTCGCTGAAAGTAAGCACGCCTTCCCCTTTGCGGCCCGCGGCAGGCTTGTACAGGATGGGCTGTTCGGCACTGATGTTGAGGCGCCGCAGCAGCTCGGCAGCATTGCGCGCACCGAAAGCGATGTAGGAATTCGACCCCACGCCGCGCTTGAAGCGGCTGATCGTGCTGAGCAGTTTGGAAGCAAAGCCGATGGAGAAACGCTCCAATGGGTCAACAGTGTTGCAGCCGCAAAACGCCAGCGCGTGGGCCAGCATGGCGCTGGAAGCCTCCCGCCCGCCCGTGCTGCGTACCATGAGCACGTTGAGGCCGGCGATGTCCTGGTCGTTGTACAGGATGCGTGGCCTGGCGGCCCCGCGCTCGAAGAAATAAAGCACGTCCTGGGGGTCGATGAGCAATACCTGCTCGAAATGCTTGGAGGCGGCGTCGTACAGCGCCTTTTTTTCGCCATTGAGCTCGTCGTAGGATCTTTTTTTAGTGCAAAGGCCAAAAGAGGAGCCGGGAATGGTTGCCATGGGCGTTAAATGGATGATTTTAGCGCCATATCGAATTGCTTCAGATAAGCGCCGCCGCGTTTTTGCAGCTGGTCTCGAATTGCGTCTGTTATTTCTTGGGTTTGCAGGTTCAGTCTGATGAGCTGTTCGCCGACCTTGAGCAGTTCGCGGTCGTTCTGGAACAGGCCCATGAGGTCGATAAAGGTACTGGTATCGGTTTTGCCGGTCTGCATGATGGCTTCTGCTATTTTCCGCAGCTCTGCCATGTTCGTCATTTTGGAGGCCAGGTAGTTGAAGGCTTGGGACTCCGTCTGCTGCTGTTCGATCAGGAATACGCCCAAGCGCCGCATCTCGGCCTGGTTGCGCTGTGCCAGCGTATCGATCAGGCGGCGGACGATCGGGGCGTCAACGATGCCGTCCTTTACCAGTTCGATGGCGACGTTGGCCAATTTTTCGGCGGAGTTGATGGTGGCGGCAATGTTCTCTACCAACTGCATCTCCCGCTGCTGGGTTTTGCCGCCAGAGCGGATGATCTCGCTGATCTGGTCGAGCTTGATCGCGTCGTCGCGCAGCGACATGGCGATTCGCTCGTACACGTCCCACTCCTGGCGCTGAAAGAAATAACGCGCAATGCGCAGCTTTTCGGCATCGGCGGCGGGCAGGTTGGCGTTGCTGCGGCGGAACTCGCCAAAAGACTGCTCGGCTTTCTCTTCAGTGCCTTCGCGCACCGCCTCCAGCAAAGCATCCACCGCTTCATAAGGCACCATGTCGGTGCCGCAGTCGCGCGCGATGGCTTCGACGAGTCCGCGCACGCTTACCTTGTCGTGCAGGTTGGTGACCTGGCGCGTCAGCATAGGCTCAAAAATATCGTCGTTGTTGAGGTTGCCCGTTTTCAGGACGTAGAACTTCTTGTTTTGCACCCAAAAATGGCTCCATTCCACATAGATCCAGGGCTTTTGCACCGCCTCAGGGCTTAAAAGGCTGATGACTGCGTCGTTTGCATGCAGGTTTTTGACCAACTCTTCGCGCCAGTCGTCGCCGCCGAGTATGCCCAGGTGCGCCAGGTATAGCCTGACATTGCCCTGAAAGGCGTTGTTGAGCTCGCGCATGATGCGCTCGGCTATAGGCTGGTCGAGCGTGGTATGGGAGATGAAAATTTTGTACATGGGGAAGCGAAAATGAAATTCAGGCCAAATTTAAGCCGATATGCCGCTAATAGGCATCCCAAATGGATCAAAATTTTCTTGACCGGGTTAGAAGGGGCTATGTGCCGCTGGCCATTTCTTAATTGCAGTTGAATTCCGCGTACTTTGTTTCGTACACATCGGCGTAGCGGCCGTCCCACACGGTGCCTTTTGCCAAGTTTCGTATTTTTTTGGATAAACGCCGCCTGGCGGGAGGAACCCATGGGTTATAACGTTTGTCCCATATTCCAATGGTGGCGCGTTACTTGAAGTGCCGCCGCAAGCCACGGCAGGATTGTTGCTGATGTGCAGCTCCCGAAGCCCGCCGAACAGATAGCGACCGTCTTTGGTAATGATGATTTCCTTGATCTCATCTTCTGTTTCAAGCCTGTCCACTTTTTTTAATGTTTTTGATTCCGCCTGACATTAGGTCGCCTA
>CAZULM010000047.1:0-39439 GCA_964621185.1 uncultured Saprospiraceae bacterium
TTGTTTATACTTATTGGTCAGACCGCGAAAAGCGGTCAGACCAAGGGTCATCGTCAGACCGCGAAAAGCGGTCAGACCAAGGGTCATCGTCAGACCGCGAAAAGCGGTCAGACCAAGGGTCATCGTCAGACCGCTTTTCGCGGTCAGACGAATAGGTGTTGACAATTTTTACCCTAAAAGGGCTACAGCGGCATTCTTTATTTGAAATGCCTGTCAAAATTCGGGATGACTCATGTCATGGCAAGGGTTTCCGGTTGGGTGGGAACCCTTATTTTATCAGCACCAGTTTCCGAACGAACACCTGGTTGTCAACCAGCACGGCAACGTTGTAAACGCCGGCCGCTTGTTGTGCCAGGTCGATCTGCACGCTGTGGTCTGTGGTGCTGATTTGGGCATTTTCAAGCACCAGGCGCCCCAGGGCGTCCCGCACTTCTACTTTCACCGGCAATTGACGGCCAAGTTTCAGCGTCAAGTTGGTGGCGCCAGAAGTCGGGTTCGGCGAAAGGGCAAAGCTGTGCAGGTAGGCTGCCTCTCCCGTGCTGGAAGTTGTTTCTACGGTAAACGAAGCTTCTGATGTGCAGCCGGTGGTAATTTCCGTAATGGTCACGGTATAGGTGCCGCCGGCCAACCCAGAGACATCTTTGGTAGTAGCCCCATTGCTCCAATTGTAGGCAAATGGCGGAGTGCCGCCGGTGACTGCTAAGCTGATGGCGCCATCGTTTTTGCCTGGGCCGCTTTCATTGTTGATCGTCGGCGCCACAACGATGGGTGGCGGCGCAGTGACGACCAGGGTGTCGCTTTCCCAGGAGCAGCCGCCGGAATCAGAAACAACAACGCTGATGGGCGTGCCACCCACCTGGTACAGGGCGGAAGAGAATGTCGTGCCGTTCGACCACAGGTAACTGTAGGGCGGCGTGCCGCCATTTGCCAGGGCCGTAATGGCGATGCTGCCGTCGCAATCGAGGAAGTAGGGTTCAAGCGAGGCGGAAAACGCCGGCGCCGCGTTTACGGCAAAGGTTATTTCTACCGTGCAGCCGTTATTGCCGGTTACGGGCACTACCTGGATACCGGGCGCGCACACTTCGACGGGCGCAATCACCAGGCCAGAGGTAATGGGGATCAGCTGGACAGTCACGCAGGGATTCGCACAGTTCAACACGGGTATGTTGGAAGGCACCTCCACCATGGGGAATTGGGTATTGTTGAGCACGACCGTCGTCAGGGAGTTCGTGCAACCTGACGGGGCGGTCACCACGAGCGTATAGTTGCCAGGGAAACCCGTCGAAGGGTTTTGGTCGGTGGAGGAGAATCCGCCCGGGCCTGTCCACAAGAACATCGAATTGGGGATGTTGCTGGTGGCGACAAGTGTGACCAATGGGTTGCTGCAAGTGATTTCGCCACCTGCAGCGGTTATTACCGGCACGCTGCCGTCAGTTTCCAGTTCATGCTGTGCGGTAGAGGTGCAACCTGTGGTAATATCGGTGACGATAAGCACATAAGTCCCTGGCAGTGACACAGTTGGGTTCTGTTGATTGACATTCATGTTGTTGATGCCTGGGCCACTCCAGTGGTAGGTGACGAATGGCGCCGTCGAACTGCCCATCAACTGTACCGTGGTGTTCTGGCAGCTCAAGGTCCCGGAGGCGCTGATGGAAGCGCCTGGCTCGCTGATATCAGCGAACACCTCTATATCATTTTGGACCGAGCAGCCATTCACATTCGACACCGTTTGGATAGTATAAACACCGGTATCGCAAAACATCACGGCTACGCCTTGCACCAATGGCATCCCGTTCATGAAATATTCGTATTCTGTGGAAGGCGGCAATTCTACCGACGCACAGGAATTGAGGCAATAATAAGTGAGCTGTTCCGGGAAATCGACTTCCGGAAGTGCGGTGTTCGCCGTCAAAGAAAACGTTGCCGCTCCAGGGCAGCCATTTTCAAGGCTGTTCACAAAGACCTCGAACGTTTCCGGTGTGCTCACAGTGATGGTCGGGGTAGTTTCTCCGGTTGACCATTGGAAAGACCCCATATCTAATTCTGTGGCAGAAGTGACTGACAGGGTGGAGGACAAATTCAGGCAGGTAAGGATGCCTGTTGAGGAGATTGTCAGCACCGGCGGGATGGTGTTCTGGTCAATAAAGGTAGAGCCAGTTGCCGTGCAGCCATTCACGTCGGTTACAACGACGCTGTAAGTGCCGGCATCCGAAACCGTAAATATTTCATTTGTGGAATTGGCCCCAAACGGCCCAGACCATGCCCATCCAACAATCTGTGTGTTGCTGGTAACGGAAAGGTCAACAGAGAAGCTGGCGCAGGTGAGGGTGCCGCCCTGTACGGTGATGCTTGGCGGTGTCGCAGGGGCATGTACCAGGTGGGCGATTGGGCCTACGCTGTTGTTAAGGTATATGCCGCCGCCTGGGGTTACTTGAGTTTTTACGGCGCGGACTTGATAAAACAAGGTGTCTGCTGCGGCATTCCCGTCATAAAACGATGTTTCCGTGACCATGTTGGTGCTGATGCGGGCATAAGGGCCATCGTTCGACTGGCTTCGGTAGATATGGTAGCCGTCAACAGTCTCCGAGGGAGCGTTCCAGGCAAGTTGGACGCCCGCGCATGCGTTCTCCACCACCAGATCGGTGGGCGGGGCCACAACATGCGCCCGCAGGGTTGGGTCGCCCAGCAAAGCCGTGTGGGCGCCGCTCTCCCCTACCAGCGATTGGAAAAAGCCGTTGTTGAACTGTGCGTTCTGGGTCTCTTTGTGACAAAAGCCGATGGTTTCGCCAGAGGCTAGTGCCTGGTTGAACCAGTGTGGCCGCCCTGCCCAGGAGCAGGTGAGGATGCCGCCCCGAGAAGCCAGGGCAGAAGGCATGAAAGGGTTGGTTTCGAAATCCCAATCGCCGAAATAGCTGCCAAAAAGGTTTGAAAAAACGATGTTCACCGTTTCGGTGGCGAAATTGCTGCTGCTTCCTATGCCGCCGGCGCCCTGATAGTTGCCGCCGCCGCAGCCATAGCCCATCAGCCAGCGATCGTTGGCGCTGTTGCCGAAGAAATCACCGCTGACGACATTTGACTGTCCGACCAAGGGATAGGCATTTCTGTAGCCATCTGAAGCGAAGGACTCCCCGTTGAAATAGCCGAAGTTGTCATCGACGAGCGCCTTGTTCTGTACGGTGTAGGCGCCGGTGCGCCAGGCGTGGTTTTTGTCTAAATACCGGCGGATCAGCCCGATAGCATCCGGCTCGCCGAAGGCAGGCGCGTTCAGCCGCCTGAAATCGATGCGCCCAACCTGTAGCTCTACGGCACTTGGGATGATGCTCTGATCGAATTTCCCGTCGCCCGGCACGTTCACGTTGGCAGCGCGGGCGGGAGTGGTGTTGTTCACGCCCGAGTCTGTCCAGTTGCCGTTCAATTCGGCATAGTAGGAATCGGCAGGCCAGGCGCCTGCGTGTTCGGGGTGGCCGTCCCAGTTGGCGTTGCCAGCGTAAGGGATGGGGACGTTGCCGATGAGCAACACCGCTTTCAAGTTCTGGGGGTCAGCGTTGTAAGCGGCGAGTATCTTCGCTTTCACGGACTGCACCGTGGCGCTTGGGCCGATTTTTTCCGGAATGGCCACCCAGCCATCGCCGCGCATGTCGTTTTTCATGCGCACCAGTTCCACGCCGAGGGCATCTGCCGTCACAGAATCGAGGATAATGAGGATTTTGCCCCGATTGTCAACCACAGGCGCCCGCACTGCCACATGGGCATAGCCGAAAGCGCTCAAGTTGGTGTTGCGCTGGATGACGTACTCGTAGGTTTGGCCAAGGACAATGCCGATGTTGTCGGTGTAGGTGGTCAGGGCGCTGCTCGTGTCGAACATTACCTGCACCCATTGGTTGCCCGCCTGTCCTTTGGTCCGGCGCAGTATGAGCAGGTCGGCGTTCCCAGGGTTTGGCCAGTTTAGGGTAATGCTGTTGGGCGATAGGTTCACCGTGGCTGTAAGCGGCACGGTGGCATCTTGTGATGATTGCGCCCCTATGTGGCCGATGGCGCACAACAGGAGCAAGGTGATACATGTAATCGATAACCGCATGGTGGTGTCAATAAATTTGGTGAGAAATCAAAAGATGAATGGCCGGAGGTTTGTGTTTAGGGGCCGATATTGAAAGCGAAGATGCAATTTATCTCAAACATGGCTGACATAAAGAACGGAATTGACGGCAAGCAACTTAATTTGATCACCGCCGCACCACCCGGAACACCTTCCATATTTGCGCCCGCTGCTGCCAATTGTTGGGATTGTGCCGCAAAACCCAGTCGGGGAACCATTTATACGCCAGCTCCAAAGAAAACCCCTGGGGCTCAAAATCGAGGTCCACCGACCTTGAGCATATCAAATCACCCGTTTTTGGGCGGTAATGGGTTGTATCGTTCAACTGGTCAAAATTATCGGTCATCGCATTGTGCATCCAGGGGCTTTGAAAAAAGTGGAGGGTCAGGGTTTCTTTTTTCTGCCCGGCTTTGGCCTGCCAATAGATGGTTGCCTCGGGATGCCTTACTGCGTATTCCCGCAAGAACATTTCATAGGAGAAGCGGTCGTTTGCTGGATACGGGCAGCGAAAGGCCAGCAGCAAAAAGTTCAGCGCGACAGAAAACCTGAGCACCCCGCGCAACAACCTGGGCATTGTTTTTTGGGCACAATAATGATCCCATCCAAGTGCCGCCAGGCAAAACACCGGAAAAATCATGGGGAACAAAAATCGGGTTTCTTTGTGGCCAGCCAGGCAATGCCCCAACACGAAAGGAAGCAGGCACCAAACAAGCACATGTTTGGGGTTTTGACGAATACCCTGCCCCATGAACCACAACAAGAACAAGCTCAATGGCGGCACCAGCAACAAAGGGAACTCCCTAAAATACCACCACCAGGGCGAAACCCCAAAGCCCGCAGCTTTGCCTTCCAAAACATTTTGGGCAAAATACTGGTAGGGCGCCCAAACCCATTCGTCATAAAGCCACCAATCGGCAGCAAAGCCCAACACCAGCCCTACGGCAGCGCCTCCAAACAGAAACAGCCAATTGCGAAGCGGCGGCTTTGAAACCAACAACAGCCAGGCCGCCAAGCCGATCCCTGCGAACGCAATCTGATACCGGAAGAAAAACGACAGGCAGAGCAGCAGGCCGGCAAGGAACAGCTTTTGGCCCGAAACTGCCTTTGGGTCGGGATAGAGGAGCAACAAACCCGCCATAAAACTGATCCCAGACAGGTTTTCAGAAGAGAACCGCACGCTCAGGTAGGGCATCAACCAGAAAAACACCAAACCGAGCCGCAACATGCGCGCCCCATCGCGCAGAGAGGGCGCCAGGGCATCGCACCATTTCCAATACACCCCAAAAGCCAACAGCCCCGTCAGCAAACGCACCCAGGCTACCTGGACAAATGGGTCATCCAGTCCAATGAAGCGGCTGACCAGCACCGCGCAATAGGCCAATAAAGGCTGGAACCCTGGCCGCATCTTGGCCGCAAATTCCCAGGGCAAGTCGCCCTGCGGCGATTCCCCAAGCTTGTACTTGGCAAATTCCCAAATCTGGTAATGCTCATCGGGGTGGTGATAACCGATGCTCAGCCACGCTGTAACCGTTATCAGTATGGCGCCGAGCAAAAAAAGGTGGCTATCGCGGATAAAGATTGACATGGGCTATGCAATTGCTTTTTCGGCGCGAAGATAGGCAGTCCAATGGGCAAACACCCCATACCGTTGATTTGTGCAAGCGCCAAAATTATTCAAAAGAAAATACCGGGATTGCCCTTGCCCTATCAACTTTGAGTAAATTTGCGGCCGCATCTCGCTGAATGACAGTTGCCCTCTAGTAGCGCATAGCATGTACGAAGCATTACGACATAAAGAAAAAAATGTGGCTGTTATTGGGCTTGGGTATGTTGGCTTGCCCCTTGCGCTGGCATTTGCCAAACATTTCAAGGTGATAGGCTTTGATGTCAGCCAAGGCCGGGTCGAAATGATGCGCCGCGGGGAAGACCCCAGCCGGGAACTGGAGCCATCTGAATTTATAGGCGCCGACATCAGCTTTACCAGCGACCCCAAAGACTTGCGTGCCGCCCACTTTTTTATCGTGACCGTGCCCACCGATATCGACGAGCACAAGGTGCCAGACCTGAACCCACTGAGAAACGCTTCTTTGGATATTGGAAATGCCTTGAAACAAGGCGATTATGTTGTTTATGAATCCACCGTCTATCCCGGTTGCACGGAAGAAGATTGCCTGCCAATATTGGAAAGGGCTTCAGGTCTGAAAATGGGAAAGGATTTCAAGATTGGCTATTCCCCGGAACGCATCAACCCGGGAGACAAAACCCGCCCGTTGACCAAGATCCTCAAAGTCGTTTCGGCCTGCGACACAATTGCCCTGGCTGAAATCTCCAAGACCTACAACACGGTCATCGAAGCCGGGGTATATGAAGCCAGCAGCATCAAGGTCGCCGAAGCTGCCAAGGTAATTGAGAATACCCAGCGTGACCTCAACATCTCCCTGATGAACGAGTTGGCCATTATTTTCGACCGCATGGGCATCGACACACACGAGGTAATAAAAGCGGCCAGTACCAAGTGGAATTTCCTGCCGTTTTACCCCGGCTTAGTCGGCGGCCACTGCATCGGCGTCGATCCGTATTACCTTTTGTACAAAGCTGTGGAACAAGGTTACGAACCGCAAGTGATCCTCAGCGGCAGGCGCGTCAACGACGGCATGCCCGGCTGGATCGCCAAAAGGCTGGTGCAGTTGCTCATCCAGCGCGACAAGAACCCCAGGCAGGCCAAAGTGCTGGTGCTGGGCATCACGTTCAAAGAAAACGTTGCCGATATTCGCAACTCAAAAGTGGCAGCCCTTGTGCGGGAACTCCAAGGCTATTCGGTTAACGTGCACGTTGTCGATCCCCATGCGTCGCCGAATGAAGTGGCCCACGAGTACAAGCTGACATTGGTTGACAAAATCTCCGATGGCTATGATGCCGTGATCGTCGCCGTGGCCCACCGGGAATTTCAAGGTTTTGACAGCGACTTTTTCCTGTCCATTTCCAACCCAAAACCCATCCTGATGGATTTGAAAGGTCTCTACAACAACCTTGACAGCCGAATAGAATATTGGCGGCTTTAGCCCACTCCCCAAGATGCCCAAACGAAACAGAAACAGGACGACATTAACAATGTCTTGTAAATCAGCAATATACAATGGTTTTGAACATAAGTGCGCGCAACTTATGAACGGCGAAGCCTTTTTTTAATTTGATAATGTGATAATTCGATAATGTGATAATGCACATATCGAATTATCACATTATGAAATTATCACATTATCAAATTCCCTTTTTTATGCTTCCAATGGTCGATTTAAAAACCCAATACCAAAAGATCAAAACGGAAATTGATCGGGAAATGCAGGAGGTGTTGGAAACGTGCATGTTCATCGGCGGGCCGAAAGTGAGCCGCTTTCGGGAAGACTTAGAAAAATATCTGGGCGTGAAGCACGTCGTACCCTGCGCCAACGGCACCGATGCCCTTCAAATCGCCATGATGGCCTTGGGCTTGAAACCCGGCGACGAGGTGATCGTGCCGGCCTTCACCTACGTGGCCACGGCAGAGGTCATTGGCTTGCTGGGGCTTACCCCCGTGATGACCGATGTGGAGCCCGACACCATGAACATCACGGCGGCGCACATTGAACAGGCGATTACTCCCCGGACGAAGGCAATTGTGCCGGTACATTTGTTTGGCCAGAGCGCCGACATGGGCCCCATCATGACCCTGGCTGAAAAGCATGGGCTGTTCGTCATTGAGGACAACGCCCAGGCCATCGGGTCTGATTATACCTGGGCTGATGGGACTGTCCGGAAAGCCGGCACCATCGGCCATTACGGCTGTACTTCTTTTTTTCCCTCCAAAAACTTAGGCTGTTACGGCGACGGCGGCGCTTTGATGACCAACGACGACGCCTTAGCGGCAAAAGCCCGCATGATCGCCAACCACGGCCAATCCAAACAATATTACCACGACGAGATCGGTGTCAACTCGCGGCTCGACGCCATGCAGGCGGTGGTGCTGAACGCCAAGTTGAAACACTTAGACGACTATAATGCTGCCCGCAACCGCGCAGCGGCAAATTATGACCGTGTATTTTCACAAATCCCATCCTTGAAAATACCCGCCCGTTCGACCAAGTCCAGCCATGTGTTTCACCAATACACCCTTCAAATTGTTGCGCCAAACCCTGCCGTATTGCGGGATCAACTGAAGGCGCACCTACAAGAACAAGGCGTTTCCATGATGATCTATTACCCGGTGCCCCTGTACAAACAGCCTGCATTTGCCCAGTATTGGCCGGGCGGGGAGTTGCCGGCAACGGAGATGTTATGCGCATCGGTGTTCTCCTTGCCCATGCATTCAGAGCTGACGGATGCGGTGTTGGAAAAGATCACTGGAGCCGTGAAAGGGTTCTTTGACAAGAAGGCCTGATCGACATTCCTGGCTTGTCAGAAGGCACCGTGGAGGTTTTCACCGCAGCTTTTTTTCACATAGAGTTTCTTTTCACCACAGAGTTACACAGAGCTTTTTTCACCACAGAGTCTCGCAGAGTTACGCAGAGGGTTCACAGAGGTTTGTTTTGAACATGCTCAGATATGCGGCGTAGCCGCAATTACTCTGTGCAACCTCTGCGTAACTCTGCGAGACTCTGTGGTGAAAAAAAACGCTGTGGTAAAAAACGCTACATCCAAAAGATTAACACCTGTCCAAATTAAGTATCTTCCAAGCCTTGCAAGACACCCATTCCGAAGTTCCCAAGAAGCACCATTTCGCCCTCATCGGCGCAGCAGGCTACGTGGCGCCCCGTCACCTGAAAGCCATGCGCGATACCGGAGGCCAACTGCTCGCAGCTTATGACCCCAACGATTCGGTAGGGGTGCTCGACAGCTATTTCCCCGATGCCGACTTTTTCACCGAATTCGAGCGTTTCGACCGGCACATAGAGAAGCTCAAGCGCCGGGGCCAAGCCATTGATTATGTGAGCATCTGCTCGCCGAACTACCTGCACGACGCCCATATCCGTTTCGGGCTGCGGCTTGGCGCCGATGTTATCTGCGAAAAACCGGTGGTACTGAACCCCTGGAACATAGATGCATTGCAGGAAAGCGAGAGAGAGACTGGCAGGCGCGTATCGACCATCCTGCAGCTGCGCTTGCACCCTGCCATCCAGGCTTTGAAACAAAGGGTCGCAGCGGACAACAAGACCCACGACCTCGACCTCACCTACATCACCTCCAGGGGCAACTGGTATTACAGCAGTTGGAAGGGCAACGTGGAAAAATCAGGCGGCATCGCGACCAATATCGGCATCCACTTTTTTGACATGCTCGCCTGGGTGTTCGGAAAGGTGGAAAGCAATACCGTGCACCTGCATACCCATGACCGCGCCGCCGGGCGCCTCGAACTGGAACGGGCCCGTGTGCGCTGGTTCCTGAGCATCAATGCCGATACCATGCCGAAAGAAGCGGCGGAGGCGGGCAAGCGCAGCTTCCGCGCCATAACCTTGGACGGCGAGTCCATCGAGTTCAGCGATGGCTTCACCGATCTGCATACCCTCAGCTACCAGGATATTATGCAAGGCGGCGGCTTTGGGCTTGCAGATGCGCTTCCTGCTGTGGAAATTGCACAGCACATACGCACTACAAAGCCTTTGGGGCTGGTGGGCGAATACCATCCGCTGGCGAGGCTGGAATTGGCAAGGCATCCGTTTTTGGCGCCGGCGCCTCCCGCCTCAGAATAAGTTCGCCACAGAGGACACGGGGTTGAACGGAGGTTGTACAGCGTTTTTTACCATTCCGCTACCTTAATGACACTACAATACAAAGAGACTGGCGGGCTTGGGGTCTTGCTCACCGGAGGCGCCGGCTTCATTGGCTCCCATATCCTCGATGCCTTGCTCCGGGACCCGCGCGTCGCCAGGGTCAGGGTGCTCGACAACCTGTCCACAGGCTTTATCGAAAACATAAAGCATCATTTTGGCAACCCCTGTTTTGAGTTCCTGGAAGGCGATATCCGCGACTATGCAACTTGCGCGGCAGCCTGCGCGAGTATGGACATGGTGAGCCACCAGGCAGCCCTGGGTTCGGTGCCGCGCTCCATTGACGACCCGTTGACAACCCATGCTGTCAATATCACCGGGACGTTGAACATCCTGCATACGGCCAAAGTATATGGCATCAAGCGGGTGGTGTATGCGGCTTCCTCTTCCACGTATGGTGACAGCCCAAAGCTGCCAAAGACAGAGGGCCAGATCGGGAAACCTATGTCGCCCTACGCGGTGACCAAATATGTGGGCGAGCTTTACGCCTCCGTATATCACCGAACTTTCGGCATGGAACCAATTGGTTTGCGGTACTTCAATATTTTCGGCCCCAGGCAAAGCCCGAATGGAGCCTATGCTGCGGCTATCCCGCTGTTCATCAACAAATTGATGGCCGGCAAAGCGCCCACCATCAACGGCGACGGATCGCATAGCCGCGATTTCACCTTTGTGGAAAATGCGGTACAGGCCAATTTGCTCGCCCTGTTTTGCAGCAACGATGCGGCCATTGGCGAGGTGTTCAACATTGCGTACGGCGCAGAAACCTCCTTGCTGGACCTCTATAAAACCCTTTGCAGCCTGCTTGAAACTGGCATCAAGCCCGTTTTTGGCCCGGCCCGCAAAGGCGACATACCCCGTTCGCTGGCCGATATTTCGAAGGCGGGTTCCTACCTGGGATATGCCCCGACAGTTGGCGTGGCAGAAGGTTTGGCCCAAACCGTGGCATGGCATCGCGACCGAAAGGCTCCGGCATTACACCTCAGCGAAGGCATTTAAGCAGCCAAAATGCCCAATTTTCACTTTTTCATTACACGCCCGATGAAATCACTACTGCTTCTTTTAACTGTCAGCCTTAGCGCCTGCGTCGAGCACAAGATGTTGGTCAACTTCAACGAAGGGCCGGCTTTCCCAGCAGGCCCGCAGCCCATCCCTGTCCCGTCCGAGCTCCGCATCCAACCCGATGATTTGCTGGAGATAGGGGTATATGCCGCCGACCCAGCCGCCGTGGCGCCCTTCACCCTGCAAGGCATCGGGGCGCGCACTAAGGAAGAGAACAATTTGGCCGGCAACAACTTCTTAGTGGACCAACAAGGCGACATCGAATTCCCGATCCTGGGGAAAATGCACCTGGCCGGGCTCAGCATCGAGCAAGCCAGGGACACCTTCAAGGCCAGGATCGGCCAGTACATCAACAAGCCGATCGTAAACGTGCGCTGGCTGAACTTCAAGTTCACCGTGCTGGGCGAAGTGACCCGCCCGGCCACCTTCACCCTGCCGGAGCGCAGCGTGACCGTGCTGGAAGCCATCGGCCTCGCGGGCGACCTTACCAATTACGGCAACCGCAAGAACATCCTCGTCATCCGCGAGCAGGACGGCCAGCGCGAGTTTGGCCGCGTCGATCTGCAAGACAGAAACGTGTTCAGCTCGCCCTATTATTACCTGAAACAGAATGACGTGCTGTACGTGGAGCCCCTCAAGCAAAAGACCAGCATCGTCAGCGACCAGGCCGCCAAAGTGCTGCCCTGGGTTTCTGCTGGAGCTATTGTGGCTAATATTTTTGTGCTTATATTTCGATAAACCAAATGAAACCAGAAACCTCCCAACCCACCAAAGTCTTTGACCTCTTCGCATCGGAGGAGCCGGCGTTCGAGCTGCGGCCCTTCCTGTACAAGTATATTTTCCAGTATTGGTACTTGTATTGCTTGCTGTTGGGCACGGCGCTGACGGTGGCATGGCTGTATTTGCGCTATACGCCCGCGCAGTTCGAGATCAAGAGCTCTTTGTTGATAAAAGACGATTCGGAGAGCAATTCGTCGGGGATATCGGAGGAGGCGCTTTTTAAGGATTTGGGGATATTGAAGGGCTCAAAAAATTTGGAGAACGAGATACAGATACTCAAGTCCGAGACGCTGATGAAAGGGGCGATGCGCAAGTTGGGGCTCGACGTAGAGTACCATTCCTTAGGAAGAGTACATGGAGACGAGCTGTACCGGAAAAGCCCCATGTTGCTGGATTCTTTTGCCTTCGGCAACAATAGCCCCGGCAAGCTGACCATACGGTACATCGACGACGAAACGTATGAATTCGTGCAATCGCAAGGCAGCACCACCCATCGGTTTGGGGAATGGGTGCTTGTGAAAAGCGGTGGTTTCAGGCTGAAGCGCAACTTTCCCATGCCACCGGCAGAAGGCCTGCTGGAAATCCGGTTTTACAAGCTCGACAACCAGGGCGTGCGCTACGCCAACAGGCTTTCCGTAAAACCCCTAAGCAGCTATTCCAGCGTGCTGGAGCTGAAACTGGTTGACCCGGTGCCAGCGAAAGGCATGGACATCCTCAATACCCTGGTGGAAACCTACAACGAAGCGGCCATTGAAGACAAAAACAGGGTCAGCCAGCGCACCATCAATTTTATCGAAGACCGGCTCATTTACCTGACCAATGAACTCGCGGACGTTGAAGGCGCCGTCCAAACCTACAAACAGCGCAACGAGATCGGCATTAAGGTGGAAAAAGGCATCGACATCGTGCTGGACGAGCTTTCGGCGCTGGACCAAGCCATCTCCGAGACAGAGGTGCAGCGCAGCGTCCTGAACAGCCTGGCCCTGTACCTGCAAGGCAGCGCCGGACAGAATAACCTCATCCCGACCAACCTGAGCGCCCAAGACGGCAGGCTGAACGAGCTGATCGAAAGCTACAACGAGCAGTTGCTGAACCGCGAACGGCTACAGCGCACGGCAAAACCCGACAACCCCGTGCTTGTCAACCTGAACCAACAGATCGCCGCCCTTTTCAACAACATACAAGAAACCATCAAACGCGTCAATGAAAGGCTTGGGGAGAGCTTGCGAAAGACTATGGAAAAGCGCAGCTTGTTGACCGGGAAAATCCGCCAGGCCCCAAAGCTGGAAAGGGAGCTCCAGGAGATCATGCGCCAACAAAGCATCAAACAAAACCTTTACCTCTACCTGTTGCAAAAAAGGGAGGAGACATCGCTCAGCTTAGCAACCGCAGTGGCCAGTTCCAGGGTCGTTGACCCGGCGCGCTACAACAAAAAGCCCATTTTCCCCGACCCTAAGATGATCTATACCCTCGCGCTGGTGCTGGGCTTGGGCATGGCAGCGCTCTTAGTCTGGCTCCTCGACCTCCTCAACGACAAGGTCCGCTCGGAAGACGATATAAGAAAAGTGACCGATGCGCCCATCGTCGGCGGCGTGGCCAAGGGCGACCAAGGAGGCATTGTCGTGAGCGCGGGCGACCGCAGCGCGGTAGCAGAGATGTTCCGGCTATTGCGCACCAACCTGCAGTTCATCAACCCGAACCAGCCACAACATACCGTGCTCATCACCTCCACCAGCAGCGGGGAGGGCAAGACCTTTATCGCTGTCAACCTGGGGCTCACGCTCGCGCTTACCGACAAAAAGACCATCATCCTGGGCCTCGACCTCCGCAAGCCAAAGCTGGGCGCCTACCTCAACAAAAGCAATTCCAGCCCAGGCATCAGCAACTATCTGGTGGGCCAGGCTTCCTTTGAAGACATCATACAAGAAAGCGGGCTGCACCCCAACCTCCATTTTATCGGCAGCGGCCCGGTGCCGCCCAACCCTGCCGAGCTGATGCTGACCGAGCAGCTCGGCTCGCTGATAGCCGGCATCCAAAGCCAATACGATTACGTAATCATCGACACGCCGCCGGTGGGCCTGGTCGCCGATGCCTTTTTGCTCAGCCAATTTGCCAACGTGAACCTCTACGTGGTGCGGCATGGCGAGACGCGGAAAGGCATGTTGAAGCTCCTCGACGAATTGTACCGCCAGAACAGGCTGCCCAACCTGGGCATCGTGCTGAACGGGCTGCAGGCCAAAGCCGGTTACGGGTACGGCTATGGTTACGGATATGGCTACGGTTACGGTTACGGATACGGCGGCTATTACGACGAAAGCCAGAAAAAACCCTGGTGGAAAAAAATCTTGCCGAAAAAGCGGAAATGAGCCCCTTTTTGATCGCAGAAGTGGGCAATGCCCACGAGGGAAGCCTGGGAATGGCCCATGCCTACATCGACGCCGCAGCCGAATCGGGGGTGGATGCCGTGAAATTCCAGGTCCATATCGCTGAAGCAGAGAGCAGCCCGCACGAGCCGTTCCGCGTACAGTTTTCTTATGAAGACCCCAGCCGCTTCGATTATTGGAAGCGCATGGAGTTCAGCCCCAATCAATGGGCGGGACTGCAACAACACTGCGCGGAAAAAGGCGTCGCGTTCGTCGCCTCCCCTTTCAGCCTTGCCGCCGTGGACTTGCTCGAAAACATCGGCCTGCAGCAATACAAGGTCGGGTCGGGCGAGGTCAGCAACTTGTTGATGCTGAAAAAAATAGCCCGCACGGGCAAGCCCATCATCCTCTCCTCCGGCATGAGCTCGCTGGACGAATTGGACGAAACCATCGCTTTTTTGCGGCCTTTCGGAAATTCGCTTTCCATCCTCCAATGTACCAGCGCATACCCTACCCTGCCCGAACAATGGGGCTTGAACATGATGGCGGAACTGCGGGCGCGCTACCGGCTCCCGGTTGGCTTTTCCGACCATTCCGGCAATATTTTCGCCTGCCTTGCCGCCGCTGCCCTCGGCGCTTCCGCACTTGAATTCCACATCGTTTTTGACAAAAAAATGTTCGGCCCCGATGCGCCTGCATCCCTCACGCCCGCACAGGTGAAAACCCTGGTGCAGGGCGTCCGCCAAATCGAAACTGCCCGCACGCACCCCGTTGACAAACAAGACATCAGCGCGTATGGAGCTATGAAAACCATGTTCGGAAAATCGCTGGCCCTCAACAAAGACCTGCCTGCCGGGCATCCCATTTCCTTTGACGACCTGGAATCCAAAAAGCCCGCCGGCATGGGCATCCCCGCAAACCGTTTCGCGGAAATATTGGGGAAAAAACTCGCCCGACCGCTGAACCGCTACGATTTCCTTCGCGAAGAAGACCTGCAATGAGCCGCCGAAAAGTTTGCGTCGTCGTCACCGCCCGACCTTCCTACAGCAGGATCAAGACAGCCTTGCTGGCCATTCAGGCACACCCTGCTCTGGAGCTGCAATTGGTAGTGGCCGCTTCTGCCCTGCTCGACCGCTACGGCGCTGCCATCAATTACATCGAAAAAGACGGCTTCCCCATCGCCGCCAGGGTGTTCAACGTGCTGGAGGGCGAAAACCTCACCGCAGCAGCCAAGACCACGGGCATCGGCATCCTTGAGCTCTCTACCGTTTTTGACAACCTGATGCCCGATGTGGTGGTCACGGTGGCCGACCGATTCGAGACCATGGCCACCGCCGTTTCCGCCGCCTACATGAACATCCCGCTGGCCCACGTGCAGGGCGGCGAGGTGACGGGCAATATCGATGAAAAAGTACGACATGCCGTCACGAAGCTCGCTGATATCCATTTAGTTGCCACACAAAAAGCCCGCGAACGCCTGCTGCGCATGGGCGAGCAAGCAGAGCAAGTCTTTGTCACCGGATGCCCTTCCATCGACCTCTCAGAACAGGTTTTGCAAAACCCCGGGCTAGATTTCGACCCCTTCAAAAAATACGGGGGCGTGGGCCAGACCCAGGACTTAGACAATGGCTATGTCGTTGTAATGCAGCACCCCCTGACCACCGAATACGAACGATCGCGGCGCCACATTGAAGCAACCTTGGCGGCTATGGCCGGGCTGGACATCCCCGTGCTGTGGTTCTGGCCCAATGTGGACGCGGGCGCTGACGGCGCCTCCAAAGGTATCCGGGCCTTCCGCGAGCTGGGCAACGCCGCCAACTTCCATTTTTTCAAGAACATGGAACCGGAAGATTTCCTGCGCCTGATCCTCAACAGCCGCTGCTTGGTGGGCAACTCCAGCGTGGGCATCCGGGAGGCGGCCTACCTCGGCGTACCGGTGGTGAACATCGGCGGGCGGCAGGCCGGGCGGGAGCGCGGGCACAACGTGGTGGACGCGGGCCATGCGCCGCAAGACATTCAAAAAGCGGTGCTGGCACAAATGGCGCACGGCCTTTATGACCCCGACCCGATTTACGGCAATGGGAACGCCGGGGAAAAAATTGCGCAAGTGCTGGCGGCGGTTCCGCTCACCTTTGCGAAAATGCTGCAGTATTGACAGATTAATGCTCACTGCCTCCATTTTTGGCCTCAATTATTGCCGACTGCTGACGGAAACACTTTCAGCGCAAGAAGCCAAAGCCTTGGCTTCGAGATTCGACTACACCTTTGCGGTATGTTACGACGCATGCAAAGCACCCGATTTTGAGACAATACAAAAAAACGCCTGCCTGATCGATTTGAGCAAGGGTTTGGAAGAGGCTTTCGGGAACTTCAATGCCACGAGCCGCAATGAAGTCCGCCGTGCAAACAAAATGGAAGAACTCAGTTTAAAGTTCGGCACACCGCAGGATTTCAGCAACTACTTCGAATTTTACAAAGCCTGTGAAGACGCGCGCAACTGGTTTCCGGTGCCGGAAGACGAATTGCGCAACAGCCTGGTCTTCACAGCATTGTATGAGGGCCGGCCGATTTCTGGGATGAGCGCTTATACCCATGCAAGCTACCTGCGCATCGGCCGGATTTTCTCCCTCAAGAAAAAAAACACCGAGCCGCGCTTGAGCAGCCTAGTGTTTGGCTGCGCCGCCAAAAGGATCGTCTATGAATTTTGCAAGTACGCCCATGAACATGGTTTTCACACGCTCGACCTCGGCGGCATCGACCTCCACGACCCCGCCAAAGCCGGCATCGCCCAGTTCAAGCTATCCTTTGGCGGCAGGGTTTGCCCGGTCACCATTGCCCGGTACGCCAACGACAGGTTTAAGGCCCATGCGGCCAACATCCGGGATGCCGGGCTCGACGTTACCTGAACCTTGCCCTTAATGCCCAGCTTCTTCTTATTCGGCGCCAACAACCTCAGCCTCCAAACGGCAACTTTCGCCGCTGCCCATGGCTTTTCGACAGCCCTTTTCGCAGATGCCGCCCAAGCTGAAAAAATGTCCGTGCCCGCAGCCAAGGCTGGCATTGAAATCATCCAGGCGAATGATTACCGCAAGCTGCCGGTGCAGCAATGGCTGCAAAAACCCAGCGAAACCCTGGCCATCTCCATCGGCGCGCCCTGGTTCTTTGACAAGGGCTTCCTCGAAAACACCCTGCACGACAGGCTGCTTAACCTGCATGGCGCCCATTTGCCCAAGGGAAGGGGCGGCACCCTGTTTTCCTGGCAGATAATGAGCGGCCAACGGGCAGGTATCTGCCTGCTCCACAAAATGACAGAAGCCATTGATGCTGGCCCCGTGGTCGCACAAGAAGAATTTATCTACCCCGCCCATTGCCGGAAACCCTTGGACTACATCCAGTGCTATGAAGGGAAAAACTTGGATTTCCTCCAAAAATTCACCCTTAAATGGCTGAAAAACAAAGAGATAAAGACTATTGCCGCCCAGCCGGAATACCTCTCCACCTATTGGCCGCGCCTGAAAGCCGACTTGCACGGCTGGCTTGACTGGAGCTGGTCTGTTGCTGACATAGAACGCTTCATCTGTGCTTTCGACGAGCCGTACCCCGGCGCAAGGTGCCGTTGGCGCGGCCAGGAAATCATCCTACGCAGCGCCTGGTCGCAAGCACTCGATGGCCATACCCACCCCTTCCAATGGGGCATCGTGACCCGCAACAACGGCCAATGGCTGAACGTGGCCGCAAGTGGCGGGGAACTGCTCATAGAGTCGGTCAGCAACAGCGCCGGCAAAAACTTGATCCACGAGATATTGCCCGGCGACAGGCTGTACAGCAGCCATAGCGACCTGGAACAAGCCAGGCGGCGTTGGCAGAAGACGGGGAAAGGGTTTGAGATGCAAAGGCCTGTGTAAAAAGTATATTTCACGACTTTAGGTCAAAATTGAAAACACCTTTTCGCGCTATAATTGGACATGCCCCTCCTTGCCGTAAATTTTCATTATTTTCGGGAAACATCCTGCGAATCGGGCATATACCCCTGCACCCAAGCTGCATTGGAGCGCCAGATCGAGGCGTTGGGGCTGAAATACAGCTTTGTCTCGCAAGCGGAGATAACGACCTGGGCTCGCAACCAGGCGGTTCCCGACGGCAATTTCTGCGTACTTACCTTCGACGACGGCCTTCGGGAGCAAATGGCCGCGTTCGACCTTTTGTCCAAAAAAGGCATCCCGGGTATATTCTACGTGCCGACCGACCCTATTCGACTGCAAAAAGTGCTGCCCGTGCACCAGCTCCATTATATGCGCACCCAATTGCGCGATGCCGACATTTTTGATTTTTTGGCGAAACACAGCGATATTGGGCGGTATCCATTCGACACGCAATTGCTTGAAAACCAATACCGATACGATGCCACGTTGGCAAAACAGCTGAAATATTACCTGAATTTTGTGTTGCCGGAAAAAGAAAAGAACAGCTTGATACAGCAGCTGTTCGATGGCCTGGCGCCAGACGAAAGCGCTTTTGCCCGCAATCTGTATATGCGGGAATCCGACCTGCGCCGCCTCTCCGCAGCAGGCGCCTTGGGCGCGCACGGGAGCGCGCACCTGCCCTTAGCCAGCCTGCCCCTGGAAGCCGCCGCCGCCGACATAACCGGCTCGTTGCGATATCTGGAAGCGGTTGGTGGGCAAAAACTCGTCTCGTTCTCTTATCCATTTGGCGGCAAAGCGGCAGTGAGCCCGGCACTCGGCCCTATTCTTGAAAATGCAGGCATCCAGTTCGCCTTCACCATGCAACGGGGCATCAACCAGGCCGAGCAATTCCAAAACCCGCTTTTCCTCCGCCGAGTGGACACCAACGACGCCCCCGGCGGCAAAACCCCCATGCCTGACCTTTGATGAATCCCCGGTTGCTGATCGCGGAAACAAAATCGTTCAGCCCCGCAGCCCTGGCAGCGCTGCGGCAACATTTTGAGGTAGAATTGATCGATATTCATCAAAATGACCTTGGAAAAGCAATGGCCGACTACGATGTAGTCTGGTTCCGCCTCGGCCATAGGCTTGGAGCGGCGCATTTGCCGGAAAACCTGCGCTGTCACACCATTGTCTGCCCGGCCACCGGCCTCGACCATATCGACGAAGCGGCTTGCCGGGAAAAAAGCATCCAGATTTTGAGCCTGCGCGGCGAAAAGGAGTTCCTCCGCAGCATACGCGCCACAGCAGAGCTTACCATAGGGCTTGCCTTGGCCTTGCTGCGCAAAATACCCCAGGCAGCAGCGCACGTTCATGCCGGAGGCTGGGCGCGCGACCTGTTCCAGGGTCAAGAACTCTTTGGGAAAACGGTGGGCATCGCCGGCATGGGCCGCCTGGGGAAAATCTGCGCCCGGTATTTTCAGGCCTTTGGATGCAATTTGTTGGCCTACGACCTTGTGCCTTTTGAATTAGAGGCTGTCGAGGCTTGCCCGTCGCTGGAAGACCTCGTTTCCAGGGTCGATTTGCTGAGCATCCACATCAATTACGGCCCATCAAGCCACCATTTGTTCGATGAAGCCCTGTTTTCTAAGTTCAAGCCAGGCAGTTTCCTGCTCAACACCGCCAGGGGCGCCATCATTGACAGCGCGGCATTGGTACGGTTTTTAGAAAACGGCCAGCTTGCCGGGGCAGCCTTAGATGTGATAGAAAACGAACATGACTGGCAGGGTTCCCCACTGATCGGCTATGCGAAGCAGCACGACAACCTGCTGATCACCCCCCATATCGGCGGCAACACCCGTGAATCGTTCGAGAAAACGGAACTGTTCCTTGCCGAAAAGCTCGTCGCATCTTTTAGCCCTCCCAAGGCGCCATGAATATCCTGGCCATCATACCCGCCCGCGCCGGCTCGAAACGGGTGCCACAGAAGAACTTTCGGCCTTTTGCCGGAACCACGTTGACCGACCTGTCCATTCAGCAAGCACTGGGCGCAAGCGCATTGACCCATATTGCCCTGAGCAGCGACGACACAACCATCGGCGCCATTGGCCAAAAATACCCAGGCATCCATTGCCTGGCCCGGCCAGCAGCGATATCAGGCGACACAGCGCCCGCCATTGGCTATGTGCGCCATGCATTGGCAACCATAGAAAGCAATGCACTGCGCTTCGACATCGTAGTGCTCCTACAGCCCAGCTCACCGCTCAGGACTTCCACCGATATTGATGCCACCGTTCAGCTGCTGATCGACAACCCAAGCGCCGATTCTGCGGTAAGTGTGGCAAAAATCAACCAAATGATTCATCCGTTCAAGCTCAAAACTTTGGAGGGAAAGTTTTTGAAACCATTCTTCGAGGACGAAGCAGGGCGGTTTTCCGCACAGGATTTGCCGGACGTTTATGTGCGCAACGGCGCGGTGTACGCTACATGGCGACGCGGACTGGAAACCAGGGCCGATATTATTGGCCAACGCAGTCTGGCGCAAATAATGCCCATAGAACGGTCGGTGGATATAAATGAATGGGTAGATTTTGAGTTTGCGGAGTATTTGTACTTGAAGAGCCGATGACCGCCCAGGCATATTGGTATTGTACACGGCTTGAGCTGGAACGGGAAAATGGAAGGCCTCAATATGGTCGCCTATTCCGGGAAGCGTTCAAATTTTTCATACCCGGACGGTTCAAGCACACCGCGAAACAACTCCCCAGATCAGAATTCCTGTTTGTCATCATCACAGAAAACCATTTGAAGCATTTCAGGCCGGTCGCAAGCATGATGGCAAAGAAAAACCATCCTTTTTCGGTCATTTTTACCAATGATCAGCTTTTCCAAAAATACCGGGGAGAGTGGCCCGGAATTTCCTTTTCAACCGAGGCTTTCGTGCACCGGTGGCACTACTGCAAGTCTTTGTGGTTTCAATGCCGTTTAATGGCCCGGCACCTGTTTTCCGGCTCTGCCAAAAAATCCTGCATCGTCCGCTTTGCCAAGCCCGCATACTTGCTCCACCAAACCATGTTGCGCGTGTTGCCCGGCGCCGCCGAAAAAGTCGTGCTTTTCAAAGCCGAAAGCTACCAGGCCAATGCGGTGCTGCTGGCCTGCAAAACCCTTGGAATCCCCTCCTATGCCATCCAGCACGGGCTTATCGGCGACACGGCCCAGGTGACTGGCCTGTTGGTAGATCGCTACCTCATATGGTCGGCCCTTTTCAAGCAGCGGCTGGAGCGCTGGAACGCTGGCTGTGCGGTGGACATAACCGGGAACGCCGCCTATGATGCTGTTTTTCAGGAAGCAGCGCATGGCGGCAAGGGCATTTCGGCGGGACAGCCAGCCAGGTTATTGGTGCTGCCCAGTCCCGGTTTTTCCCACACCCCCCTGGAAGAAGTGTGTTTGCTGCTCGACATGGCGGTCGGGTTTGCCCGCCAGCACCCGGAGGCGTTGGTGAGCATCAAGCCCCATCCCGCTGACTACCAGGAACTGGCGAAGGCCTACACCATGCCCAATATGGCACATTGCCCCAACATCAAGTTGCTCGACCGCAGGGCCGCTATCCCCTTTGCCGAGCACCACCTGATCGCCATCAACAATTCCGGCGCCGGCATGGAAGCCTGTATCTGGCGGCGGCCCATGATCGTCGTTGCCTCCAATTGGGAAGCCGTGATGGTAAAACAGTATTTGGAAGAAGGTGTGGCGGAGTTTGCAGACAGCCTTGAAAGCTTTGCGCGCGCAGTAGTGAAAATCCAAGGCAATTACGGCAATTACCAGGAAAAGTGCCGGGCTTTCACCGAAAAGCAGTTGGCGCATCACGGCCATGCTGCCGAAAAAATCGTGGCAGTTTTGACATGCTGAAACGACTCAAAGAACTGGCTTCCGACAGCCTGACCTACGGCCTGTCTTCGATGCTTTCACAGTTGATGGGCCTGATCCTGGTGCCGTTCTACACCCAGGAGCTCCGGCCCGAAGACTACGGCGTACTAGCGATGTCGGCGATAGTGTTGGGCTTTTTCAGCCCCTTAGCCGGCCTGGGCATGGACGGGGCATTGTTCCGGTATTATTCCATGACCGACGAGCAGGCCCGGAAGGACGCTTATTTCAGCCAGGCCGCGCTGCTCAAAGCCGCGGCCATGCTCTTGGCTTGCCTGTTGCTCCTGCCCTTGTTTTCCCAGTTCAACGGCGCTTTTTTCGGGGGGCTGCTCACTACATCCCAATTCGGGCTGATGTTGGCCACTTTTTTGGCCGACAACTTCTCGGCGCTTACCGTCGTCACTTTGCGGAGCGAACGCAGGGTGAAAAAAATTGCCCTGGTAAACATAACCGTGCTATTTGTCACTTTAGGGCTCTCGGTTTGGCTGGTCTTGTTTGAAAAAATGGGTGTCACTGGCGCCTTGGTGGCAGGTTTGCTCGGCGCTTTGTTCCGCGCGGCGCTTTATGGGGCCGACTCGCGGCGGCATTTCCGCTGGGCATCTTTCGACCCTGCCATAGTTCGGGATTTGCTGGGCTACGGGCTTCCCGTTGTGCCGCACAAGCTGCAAGCACAGGTGATTCAGGCGTTCACCGCGTTCGTCATCAACCATCAGTTGGGCATTGCCACAGCGGGCTTGTACGCGGTGGCTACAAAAATGGCCAAGCCGCTGTCGTTCGTGGTGGGCATCGTGCAGCAGTCGTGGGTGCCGCTGAAGTTTCAGATTCACAAAACGGACAAAGACCCCGCGCAGACCTTCCGGCAGCTCATCAGCTTGTATTGGGTCGGCATCATCGCGCTGTGGGGCATACTCGCCCTGCTCACGCCCTGGCTTTACCACTGGTTGATCGACCCAAAATACTGGGCGGGAATACCGTATGTGCCGTTTATCATGGGCATATCGGTAGCGCAGGCGGTGTATTTCAAGGTCACCACGGGATTCGAGCTTTCCCAACGGCAGTCAATGATGGCAAAAGCATCGTTTTGGGGCATGGCAGTGCTGGTGGGCACGTCGCTGCTCACGCTGGATTTTTTCGCGCCTTACTGTTTTATCCTGCTGCAATCAGTGGCATATCTCATCATGGCTGCGGTGTTGTTCCCGGAGGCGAGCAGGATGTTAAGAATCAGGTTCCCCTATGTTTTGTTATCCGTTTTTGCCATAGCGGTAGCCACATGCGTCGCCCTCTTGTTCAACCTTCCGGAGACCATGCTGGTATTGGCAGGGTTGGCAGGCATTATGCTGGCAAGCTTGGCGATGCTGTGGGTGCTGTTCCCGCAGTTTTCCACAAACCGGGCTTTTTTTCAGATTCGCCCAAACAATCCACAAAGTTGAGGGTTGCAGAAACCATATTGTACCAGCTGTCCAAAAGATGGCCTGCCCCAAAAAGGGCCTTGAAGGCCAGCGGGCTTCTGATCGGGGAAGATTATCATTTGGAATATGCCATGCGGATGCAGTTCCAGGCTTGTGTCCGCAACGGCGTCAAAGCCGACATCCGCGACAAAGAAATCCTTGAGATCGGCTGCGGGCACGGCGGCATTACCTGCTTTTTAGCCCTGAACGGCGCCAGGAGGGTGGTTGGCATCGACTTGAACACCCACAATTTGGGCATTGCCGAAAAATTTCACCGGCAGATAGCCCTGCAGGTGTTGGGCAGCGCCGAGAAACGGTTAAACCTCGAATTTCAGGAAAAAGACGCGACGGCCCTGGATTTTCCCGATGCCAGTTTCGACATCGTTTGGGCGGAAAACGTGTTCGAGCATTTTATGGAACCAGAAGCAGTGATGCAGGAGGCTTACCGGGTGCTGCGCCACGGCGGGCAACTGTACGTGCCGGTTTTTTCCTCCATATACAGCAAGCACGGTGCGCATTTGAAACAAGGGCTGAAGCTGCCCTGGTCAAACCTGCTCTTTTCGGAAAAGACCATCTGCAAGGTTCTTGCCCGGCTTGCCCAAGACAACCCGATCGTGCTCGATATGTACCCAGGGCTGGCCGGCAAGCCCCAAAAAATCCGGGATTTGCGGCGGTACAAAGACCTGAACGACATAACTTTCAAAAAATTCAAACGCATGGCCATTGCCGCCGGCTTTGAGGTCGAATCGTTCAGCAGCGCTGCATCCAGCGATATCCGGCTTTTGAACCGACTGATCAGGCGGCTGCCCATTGTCCGCGATACGATGCTGCACGATATTTTTTCAACCGGGGCGGCGGCTGTTTTGAGAAAAAAAAGATGATGCGCCTCGGATTCCACTACCACATCCCCGCCTGTGTAGCCGACGGCGGCATCGCGACCGCCAGCTACCTCGGCCTTTTCCTCGAAGGCATCGCTGCCCATTGCGAGCAGCTCGTGCTGTTCCTGCACCAGCCGCGGCCCGATGAAATGCCGCAGATGGACTATCTGATCGAAGCCCCAAACGTTTTTTTGGCACCCTTGTCGGTGCACCATTCCATCCCCCGCCGCCTGCTGGCTGGGCGGCGCACCGGACGGATAGTGGCCAAGGCCGTGCAAGAACACCGCATCGACCTGCTGCTCCTGCGCGCGCCCACGCCCGTGCTGCCCTTTATCGTCAACGCCACCCATTCCCTGTGCCGCCACGCCCTGCTGGTGGTGGGCGATATGCGCGAGCACCTCGACAACCTGGGCCAGCCCTGGTGGCGCGAAAGTTTTGTGCGGCAATACATTTTTTGGAACGAAAGCCGGCAGGAGGAATTGGCCCGCAACATGCTGGTGTTCACCAACAGCGCCGTCTTTCAGGAGCGCTACGCGAAAATTGCCCAAAAATCGGTGCTCGTGCGCACCACAACCCTGCGCCAGTCCGATTTTTTCGAGCGACAAGAATACGGGCACACCAAACCCTTCAAACTGCTGTATGCCGGGCGCATCGAAACGGGCAAAGGGCTGCTGCTGATCGCCGAGGCCATTGTCCAACTGAACCGACAAGGCATAGACTGTACCTGGGACATTGTAGGCTGGTCGGAACCTGCGGATGACACGGCACATACCATCCGCGCCATTTTCGACAACGGCGACATGGGCAACAAAATCACCTTTCACGGCAAAAAAAAGGCCGGCAGCGAACTGCTGGGCTATTACCGCGCCGCCGATGCCTACATCATGGCCTCCCTGTTGTCGGAAGGCTTCCCCCGCACGATCTGGGAGGCCATGGCGAGCTCGACGCCGGTCATCGCCACACCGGTCGGCTCTATCCCTTTTTACCTAAAACACGGCGAAAACGGCCTTTTGGTAAAGCCGGAGGCGTCAGAAATCGCGGGGGCGATCCGGCAACTGGCAGCACAGCCCGAATGGCGCAAAAAGCTGGCCGCGAATGCCCTGGAAACAGCCCGCGCATCAACCCTTGAATTTCAGTCGGCCAAAATGGCTGCCGAAATCCGGCAATACTTAGAAAGATAAGGTGCATATCCTCGGGATAAACTTCGGCCACGACAGCAGCGCGACACTGATCTCCAATGGCAAGATCGCCTGTTGCATCGAAGAAGAGAAACTCAGCCGGGTCAAACAGGATTTCGGCTGGCCGGCAGAGGCCATCGCGGCCATATTCCGGCAGACAGGGCTGGGAGCTGCCGATATTGACGTGCTTGCCTTCGGCAGCCAGAATTTCCTGGAACTGAGCGACCATGAAATCCGCTTCAGGTTCCGAAAAACGGCATGGCGGCGCTGGCGGGAACTGGTTTCCAGAATCGGCGCCTATTACGGGCTTTGGGGGCGACAGTTCGGGCCAAAGAACAAGGACGTCTTTGAGGCCGAAATCCGGGCCGCCGGCTTTTCGAAGGCAAAGGTTTGCTTTTTCGAGCACCACCTGAGCCACGCCGCCAGCGCCTGGTACGCCGCGCCTTTCCGCCCCGACCTGGCCATCACCTGCGACGGGCATGGCGACGGCAGCGCGTTCAACTTCTACGGGTTCGATGCCGAGCTTGGCCTAATACCCTTTGAAACCAATGCATACCATGCCTCCATCGGCCAGTTTTACAGCGCTGTCACCCGGCTTTTAGGCTTCCGGCCCAATCGCCACGAAGGAAAAATCACCGGCTTGGCAGCGTATGGGAAGCCCACGCCGCTGGCAGATGCCTTGCAAGCATTGTTCCGCTATGATGGCGAAAAAAACCTGCTGCGCTACCCTTTCGCCCCGCCCCCTGAAAAACGGACAAAATCCTGGAAAACCAATGTCAACCTGAGCAGCTCGGAAGCGTTTATCGGGTTAGACTACGCCCGGCGCGGGCGGGCGCTGGAGGAAAAAATCTCGGAGCTGTCGGCCGGTTTCAGCAGGGAAGATATTGCGCATGCCTGCCAAAAAGTGACGGAAAACCTGATCTGCCGGCATACAGCCGCGCTGATCGACAGTCATTTCCCCCATAAAAAAGTCAAGCTCGCCCTCGCCGGCGGGGTGTTCGCCAACGTGCGGGTCAACCAGAAGCTCCTGGAACTGGAAGCGGTGGCAAACCTGTTCGTGCAGCCCGCCATGGGCGATGCCGGGCTGTCGTTAGGCGCCGCTGTTTTGGCCAGCCTCGCCGAAAAGCATCAAACCATAGCCACCGAAAAATTTCGCTTTCAACACGCATTTCTGGGGCCATCGTTCAGCAAGGGCCTGCCAGCATTCATCGCGAGCATCCAACAAAAAGCGCGTGTCCGAAAAATGGAAAACCCCGCAGCAGAAATTGCCCAAATGCTGCTCGACAACCGCATCGTCGGGCTGTGGCAGGGCAGTATGGAATGGGGGCCGCGCGCGCTGGGCCGCCGATCCATCATACTCAACACCTTCGACCGACAGGTGAACGACACCCTCAACCAGCGGCTCGGCCGCACCGAGTTCATGCCTTTTGCCCCGGCGGTGATCGACCATGCGGCCTCGCGTTATTTCCCAGGGTACGACCCTGATTGCCCTGCAGCGGATTACATGACCATCACCTACGATGTCGCCACCGAATATCAGGCCCTGCTCCAGGCCGTTGTGCATGTTGACGGCACCGCAAGGCCGCAAATCGTGCGCCGGGAACTCGACCCTTGTTTTTACGGCATCCTTGAGGCGTATTACAAGCTGAGCGGCTGCGGGGCGGTTGTCAACACCAGTTTCAACGCCCACGAGGAGCCGATCGTGAGCACGCCGGAATCTGCGTACAAGGCGTTGAAAGAAGGTCGGGTTGATGTGTTGGTGCTGGAAGGGTATTGCGTGGTAGCGCTACCGATGAACATCCTTTTTGTCAGCCCCACGAACGCCATCGGCGGCGCAGAAATAAGCCTGATCCAAATGACGAAATACCTGCACGAAAATGGCCACAAGGTTTTTATCGCTTTGCCACCGTCAAAAGAACCCGCGTTTGAACAGAAGTTGCAGCCATTCGTACAAGCCTTTCTTTTTGTGCCGATGATGGCCTGGAACCGCACGACCGACATCGGTTGTTGGGAGGCGCTGAAAGCTTGGGCTTACAGGATTTATAAAAGCAAAGGCGGCTGGCTATATGCGCCGTTCCGCATCGCCCGTTTTATCAGAAAGCACAAAATCGACCTGGTACATACCAATACCATCATGGCGCTCGACGGGGCGCTGGCGGCAAAAATGACGGGCGTGCCGCATGTGCAGCATTTGCGGGAAATAACGGGAATGCGGTCAGATGCCATATTCGAGATGCCGGGGCAAGGCTACCCGCGTTTGTTTGGAAAGTACTGGGGAGCGCTGCAAACCGGTTTGGTTGCCAATTCTTTCTATTGCAAAAAAGTATATGAGGCCTATTTTCCTCCCGAAAGGATAAAGGTGTTGTACAACACAGTCGAGGTAGAAGCAGGCCTCGCGCCAATTGGAGAAAAATGCCCCGTATTATACATCGGCATGGTGGCCAATGTAAGCTCCAAAATAAAAAACCACGCCCGGTTCATCCAGATCGCGGGCCTTCTCCGAAAAAAAATGCCTGATGCCCGCTTCGCCATTTTTGGGAAATGCCCGCCCGAAACCGATCCCTATTTGGCAAGCCTGCGCCGGGAACAGGCGCGGCAGGGGCTGCACAACGGGTTTGAATTCAAAGGATTGCACCAAAACCCAGCAGAAATGTTCCATCAGATCAAAGTCTTGGTGCACCCATATCCTTTTGAATCCTTTGGCCGCATCTTCATAGAAGCTATGGCCTTCGGTATCCCGGTAGTGGCGGCCAGGGGCGGCGGCGCCGAAGAATTGATCCGACATGGCCAAAACGGGTTTTTGTTCGGCGAGAACGACCTGGAAAGCGCCGCGCACCATATCGCCAAGGTGCTGGAAGACCAGGCCTTGTATGCCCGCATCGCGGAAAACGGCCGCGCCTTCGCCAGACAATTCAGCAGCGACAAAACCGGGGCAGCCTTGCTCGAATTGTACGGCCAAATCCTGAACAAGGAATAATTGAAAAACCGCTACCACAGCACCATCATCTTATGCGGCGGCGACATCAACGCCGCCCACCTGCCCATCGCCACCAGCGCCTCCAACGCCATGATACCCGTCAACGGCAAGCCCGTCATCGGCTGGATTCTGGGCGACCTGGCGCAAAAAAAGGCCGGTCATGTGGTCATCGTGACACAGGCCGGCAACCATCAACTCCAGCAATACGTCGCCTGGGCCTTCCAGCAGCGCCTCGACGTCGAATTTGCCCTGCTCCAGCACACCGGCAACATCGTGGGTTCGCTGCTTGCCGGGCTGACAAAACTGGGCGGGGCAACAGAAACAACCGTAATCCTCGGCGACACCTATATCGCAGCACCCTTCCCCAACGAGCCAAACTACGTGCTGGTCTCTGATGACTTCGACGACCCGCGCAACTGGTGCCTGGCCCAATGTGATGCTAACGGGCTTGTGGAGCAGTATTTCGACAAAGAAAACACAGACCGGGGAGGGCTCGTTGCCCTCACCGGGCTGTACGGCTTCCAGGATGCCGCGCACTTGGCGAACTGTTGCGAAACAGCCTTGCTGGAAGGCGCACAAGAGCTGAGCCAGGTATTGGAAAAATACGGCCAAAGGCACCCCATCCGCGCCGTGCGCGCTTCCCGCTGGTACGACTTTGGCCACATCACCCATTTCCTGAAAGCCAAGCACGAACTGCTGCAAACCCGGTATTTCAACGAAATCCGGGTAGAAGCCGTCAGCGGGCTGCTGCACAAAACCAGCACCAAAACCGAGAAGCTCCGCGACGAATACCATTGGTACCTGGCATTGCCGGAAAACCTTAAAGTGCTGACACCCAGGGTGTTGGGATTTTCCGAAAATGGCCAAACGGCAACGCTAGTACAGGAATACTACGGCTACCCCAACCTCGCAGAACTGTACCTCTACGGAAACCTCGACCTGGAGATATGGAAAGCCGCCTTGCAGACCCTGATGCGGGCGCACCAGCTGCTCAAAAGCCACAAAGGGCAGCTCGGCCCCGACGACGCGATATGCCTGTACTGGGAAAAAACAAACGAGCGCCTCGACGACCTGGCTGCGCAGGACCAAATGTTCCGCGACCTGTTGGCAAGGCCGCGCATCGAGCTGAACGGGGCGGTGCTCGACAACCTGCCCTTGTTGCTCCCCGGCATCCGAACTGCTTGCGCCCGCCTGGCCGATACGATGGAAGCCACGGCCATACACGGCGACTTCTGCCTGTCCAACATCCTGTACGACCTCAACAACCAGCTTGTCAGGCTGATCGACCCGCGCGGCAGTTTTGGGCAAAAGGGCATTTACGGCGACCCGCGCTACGACATGGCCAAGCTGCGGCACAGCCTCAGCGGCGGCTACGATTTTATGCTGGCCGATCTTTTTTTGCTGGAACAGCAAGGGGAAGCAAAATTTCAGGTTTCCATTTTCGGCGGGGAGCGCTACGCTGAGATCGCCCGGCTTTTTGACGCTGCTTTGGAGGAATCTGGTTATGCCTTGCCCGACATCATGCTGATCGAAGCCCTGCTGTTTTTGTCGATGCCCCCGCTGCACCAGGGCAAGCCGGAGCGGCAAAAGATGATGTACCTGCAGGGCATTAAAATGCTCAACAGCCTCCATATCAACAACCCGTGAAGATCGTGATTCCCATGGCAGGCCGCGGCAGCAGGTTTGCGGACCGGGGCTATGAAACGCCCAAGCCGCTGATCGGCATTGCCGGGCAGCCCATGCTGTTTTGGGCGCTGGAAAACCTGTTGGCGATGGATTTTTCCGACTTGGTTTTCGTGGTCTTGCAGGAGCATGAGGCAATGTTCCAGGTGCGCAGCTTGATCGGGGTACACTTGAAGGGCGCCTTGCCCGAAAATCGCATCCACGTCGTGTGTATCCCGGACGTGACCGAGGGCCAGCTCTGCACGGTGCTGGCTGCCAAGCACCTGATAGATAGCGAGGAGCCGCTGCTCATTGCCGCTTCTGACACGTATATCATAAGCGGGCTCCAGGCCGACATCGATGCTCGGCCCGCCGATTGCGCCGGCATTATTTCCGTCATCGATCTGCCCGGCGAGCAATGGAGCTTCGCGCGCACCGACGCAGGCGGGCGCGTCGTGCAGGTGGCCGAGAAGGAGCGCATATCCGACCACGCCAGCAGCGGGCTGTACTATTTTTCGCGGGGAAGCGACCTAGTGTCGTTCGGCGAGGAAATGGTCAGGGACCAGGAGCGCACGCGCGGGGAGTTCTTCGTGATACCCGTTTACCAAAAAATGATAGATGCGGGGCGCAAGGTCCTGCTTTCCCATGCCGAGGAGATGTGGGATATGGGGACACCAGAGGCGAAAACTGCCTTCGAGGCTTACCTGCGTCATACATGAGCCGAAGCTATCCGTTTTTTTCCGTCTGCATCCCCAATTATAATTATGCCCGGTATATCGGCATAACCATTCAAAGTGTGCTTGAACAATCGTGGCCACATTTTGAAATAATCGTGGCCGACAACAACTCCAGCGACAACTCCGTAGCTGTGGTAGAAGCATTGGCCGACCCGCGAATACGCATCATCCGCAACCCGGCAAACATCGGTTTCGCGCCCAACCTCGACCGCGCCACCGAAACCGCTGTCGGCGACTATATGATCTTGCTCTCCTCAGATGATGTGATGAAACCCGGCGCGTTGGCAACCTACGCGGCCTTGATATTGGAACAGGAAACAAGCCACCAAGCGCTCTTCATCTCTTCCGATATAGACATCATAGACGAAAACGGCGAAATAACGGGCGCCAAGGAAGCCTTCCCGGAAAGCCTTAAAAAAAATCTGCAAAAGATTGGCTTTCAAGCTGTTGAAACAGATGAAAGCCGGGAAATCTATCAGGGCCTCCACCTGCTGAAGGCCGTCCTTCAAGGCTCCATGACCAACGTGGGCAAGTTTGTAAGCACCTGTTACGCCAAGCAATTGTACGAAAAAGCCGGGGGCTATCGCAGCGTGATGAGCGTGATCCCAGACGCGCAGTTTTCCCAGAAACTTATGCTGCAAAACCCCAGGGTTGTTTTTGTGAAAAAGGCGCTGTTCCAGTACCGCATCCACGGGCAAAACTTTTATTCCCAGTTGTACAGCCACATCAAACTGTATTGCGACAAGTATGTTCTGACGCAATCTTACAACGACCTGGAACTGGCTGCCATTGGCATGACAAGAGCAGAGGTACAGCGCAATTTTGCCCGCCATTGGTGCATAGACAACACCGTGAGCAACCTTATCCGCGGAAAAACGATGCTTGGGTTCCGCGCCTGGTGTTTTGGGCTTTCGGCATATCCTGGCCTGATGGCCCGGCAGCCAAAATGTTGGGGGATTCCGCTCCTATTGCTGCTTTCACCCTTAAGCGGCGCTATTTACAAGGCTTACAAGGCATTGATCTAAACATTTTTGAAGCTCCTGATCCACCACCACGCCCCCGCATTTATGGACGGGAGGGGCATCCACACCCAATCATTTATCGGCTGCTGGGTCAATGCATTGGCTATGCATTTTGAGGAGATCGGGCTTCTTTTGCCAGAAACAAGCACCCAAACCCCTATGCAGGACACCCTAATTGACGCGCCGAACATCAAATTACACCCCTTGCCGATGGGCGGCAAGCGCTGGGATTATTTTCAAAGGAAAAAGCAGGTCCGGGCCGTTTGCCAAAAGGTGTCGCCGAGTTATGACGTGCTGCTGGTGCGGGGGATTACGCCCAGACAGTGGGTGGTTTGGCAGGGATGCAGGGTGAAACTGAAGGCATTTTTGCTGGTGGGGAGCTTGCTTGAAAACCGTCCTCCAGTTGGTGTTAGCCTATCCAAGTTCCTCACATGGGCCTTGAACCAGTTACGGCTACAGGAATTCAAACTTATTGGCCAAGATGGGATATTGTTCGCAAATTCACCCGAATTGACACGAGAAATAAGGGCAGTCTGTGGAAAACACGCCCAATTTATCCCGACCAACACCCTAAGCCAAACACAGTTTCCGCCTCTGAACCTTCGAAAAATCAACAACCCGATCCAACTGGTGTTTTGCGGGCGAGTAGTACAGGAAAAAGGCATTGAGGAGCTCATACACGCCTTGGGCTTGTTGAAAAAACAGGCCAGCTGCTGCCAGCTTTCCATTGTCGGCAAGGTGCAATCAGCGTATAGGTTGCACCTGGAAGAACTCGCCCAACAAGTTGGTGTCACAACCTATATTTCGTGGCTTGGGTTTGTCCCGTTTTCCGAAAAGCTCTTGGCTTTGTACCAAGCGGCGGATTTCCTGGTGCTGCCATCATATCATGAAGGGTTCCCGCACTGTATTTGGGAGGCCGGGGCAAATTCACTACCTGTTGTTTGTACCAAGGTCGGTGGCATTCCAGGGCTGGTAGATGAAACTATGGTCAGCTTTGTCGAAAAGAGGTCGGCCCTCGCAATCGCCAGCACCATATTGGCCTTGCAGCAAAACGATTCGGGCAGGTGGCAAAAAGTAGAATCCCTGCACCGATATTCCCAACAGTTTGTTGTAGAGGCCACTGCACGGCAGCTTTGCAACGCACTGAAACCAGCTGAGCTTTCAAATTGACATCCATGGGCAGCGCCCACATTTCACAGCCAAATAACAGGAAGCTCAATCTCCGGCGGCAGAAGCATAGAGGCCCGCTCTTGCTCCTGTTCCTGCTCGTCCCTTTTTTTTTGGAAATAGTCAATGTCAAGTCATTCTTGTATTCGGTGCCTGGCATACCCCTTAGTTTAGGCGGGCTTTGTCTGGTAGTTTTTAGCGGAATAACCTTGTGGTTGTCGCCACCGAAAAGGTCGCATATTTTCAACAGCCTGCTCATCATTTATTTAGGCTCCATCCTTGCAGGATTTCTTTCCAGCCAGGTGGTTGAAAACCTGTCGAATTCAGCAGGGAAAATAGTATTGTTGATCGGGGCTTTGGGCTTGGCGCAGGCATTCAGGCTCTATAACTTTCGGCTGTTGCGGATAGTTGACCTGTTCATGGCGGGTTTCTTTGCTTATTGGCTGCAATACATACTTGGGAAAACCATCCTCAGCGGTAATTTCATCTCGTACACCACCCTGTTTTTCACCGATCGGTCGGTAAACCACCATATTGCGGGTATGAATATCACCGTGGCAGCCATTTATTTGGCCAGCCGTCTGTACGACTATCCCGGAACGCTGCGCAACCTCGGCTACCTGATCATCGGCATTGGGGCGATCTGTTGCCTGTTGATCGAAAGCAGGAGCAACCTGATCATGGCTGTGGTGTCGGCTGGATGGTTGGTGTTGCAAGACAGAAAAGTGAAGCTATGTTACCTCATTATGGCGGGACTCTTTTTTGCCGCTTTTTTCGTCGTTTCGATTGACTTCATAGACAGTTACAATTTCCTGAACACAAGGTTTGATGTGAACGACAGGATTTACCAACATTCTTCCAATGTTAGCAGGCTGTACATATACAAGCATTTTATCCCTTTTTTCCTTGAATCGCCTTTAGGCAGGGGGTTCGTCAATCCACGTATGATGGTTGACTACATGGAACTCAACATGCACAACCAATTTCTCAGTTTCATCGTCGGGGGTGGCGTGATCGCTATTTTCGGTGTGATGCTGTTCTGGCGGAAATTTTTGCAATTGTTGGGCTATGCGCGGCTCAAAGCTTTACCGATTGAAATGCGGGCATACACCCGTTCATTGACTGGCATCTCTCTTGTGTTCACCTTGACGTTGCTGACAATAGAAAATGGGGGCGCCCTGTTCTTATTTGTAATGGCCGTTATGATATTCCTGGAAACCCAATTTGAGTTTTACAAAAAATTAGAAAAAGCGACTGCGCAACACAACAAACAAGGTGCAACGCCCGGAACCACAGCCTGAGCGTAAAGCCCTCTTCCTCGGCAACTACCTCTCCGCCCGCCGCGGCACCACAGGCCCCGCCGAAATCCTGGCAGAGCATTTGCCCAAGGCAGGCATCGCCGCAAAGCTCGTATCTTCCCAGGAACCCAGGCTGCTCCGCGCCGCCGACATCCTGTTCCACGTGCTTTCAACCCGCGCCGGGGTTGTCTGCGCAGACGTGTTCAGCGGCAACGTCCACACAATTTTGCCCCTGGTGGGCCGCATTGCCGCTTTCCGGGAAAAGCCATTGGTGCTCGTGCTGCACGGCGGGCAGCTCCCGGAACATTTTGAACGCAGCCCCGAGGCCATCTCCAGGCTGTTCCGCCGCGCCCGCCGCCTTATCACGCCTTCCTTGTACCTGAAAGCGTTTTTCGAAGAAATGGGCTTCGATGTGCGATACCTGCCCAACCCCGTGCCGCTGGAGCATTTCCCTTATGCCGCCCCTGCCCCCGCTTCGCCGCCCAGGCTGCTCTGGGTCAGGGCCTTCGCCGATATTTACCGCCCCGAGCTGGCCGTTGACATTTTGGGCGAGCTGCGGCGCAGCCATCCAGCCGCCACCTTAACCATGATCGGCCCTGATGTGGGAACCCTCGATAAAGTCTGGGCGCACATTGCTCATAAGGGCTTGGAAGATGCCATAAGGGTCGTAGGCCCCATCCCACACCGGCAGCTTGGGAAATTCTACCGCACACACTCGGTATTCCTCAACACCACGCAGTACGAAAGCTTTGGCAGCGCCGTGCTGGAAGCGGCGGCCAGCGGCATCCCCGTCGTTTCTTCCGCAGTGGGCAACATCCCGCTGCTGTGGGAAGACGGAAAGGAAATACTGCTGGCCAAACAGCCTGCCGCTGGTGAATTTTCGGCACAAATCCGCCGCATATTGACCGAACCAGGTTTGTCAGCCCGGCTTTCCGAAAATGCACGATTAAAAGCCAGCCAATTTGACGTCGAGATTGTTCTCCAAAATTGGGCAGGTTTGTTCAACAATATTTTGGCCTGATTATTAAAGCGCTGTGTTGTTAGATATTATCTTGTTGCTAAAGGGCTTTCCTGTTCTCAAGGCAAAGCGGGATTTGGCCAAAATCCAGGAATTGTCGGCAGGAGATTTCTTGGAGTGGAAAAACAATAAACGCTGGGAGATAGCCCGGCACCACTATGACAACAACCCCGTTTACCGAAAGCTTTTCAAGCATGCCTTCCCTGACAACTGGGCTGCCCTGCCAATTGTCGGGAAACCAGACCTGCAAGGCGGCTTAAATGGATTAATAAGCGCCCCATTCAAACGTTCCCAGGTCCATATCGGCAATACTTCGGGTTCCAGCGGCCATCCGTTCTTTTTTGCCAAGGACAAATACGCCCATGCCATGACTTACGCCCTAATCGCCAACCGCTATGCCTGGCACGGGCTCTCACTCCGTCAAAAACAGGCGCGTTTCTATGGCATTCCGCTCGAAGGGAAGAGCAGGAGGATTGAACTTGCCAAAGATTTGGCCTTTAACCGCGTCAGGTTCCCGGTTTTCGACCTCTCCGATGCGCAATTTGACAAATTTTTGGATAAGTTTGCAGTGGCCAAATTTCAATACCTGTACGGTTACACCAGCGCATTGGTTCTTTTTGCCCGGCACCTTGTATCAAAGGAAAAAATTTTGATTCACATCTGCTCGAGCATCAAAGCCTGCGTAGTAACGTCAGAGGTTTGTTGCCTCGACGACCAACTGCTGCTGGAAAAAGCCTTTGGCATACCTGTCATCAATGAATATGGAGCCTCTGAGCTGGACATAATCGCCTTTACCGACCAATTTGGCGCATGGGTGTTGTCTGATGAAAATTTGTACATAGAAATACTGGACGAAAACGATCTGCCTGTCCCTGAAGGAAAGGAAGGAAGAATCGTGGTCACCTCATTGCATAACCTGGCGTTCCCGATGGTTCGGTATGATATTGGGGATAGCGGCAGCATCGGCAGGCATGGGAAGCACATGCTGCTCTCCCTTTCAGGCCGCACCAATGACGTCATCATCCTCCCCAGCGGGAAAAAAGCTGCTGGGCTCACGTTTTATTATATCTCGCGCAAAATTCTGGAATCAAGTGGTGCTATAAAGGAATTTGTAGTCAAACAAACCGCGATCGACACCTTCCTTTTTGAAGTGGTTGCAGATCAGGCGCTTGGCCGCGAGGTCGTCTGGGAGATAGAAAAAGCTATGAGTACCTATTTAGAAGCGGGATTGCGCCTTAAAATCGAATATGTAGCGCAAACCCAGCGCCCCTTGAACGGAAAGACAAAACACTTTTATTCCCTGGTAAAGTGAAGCGAAGGCTTACCATTTTGACACAATATTTCCCCCCTGAAACCGGCGCTCCGCAAACCAGGTTATTTGAACTGGCCAAAGGCTTGAAAGGCTGTGGCTGGGACATCGAGGTGGTCACAGCAATGCCAAATTACCCGCATGGGCGAATATTTAAAGGATATACAGGAAAAATAAAGACGGAAGAACTCCATGGTAACATAACAACTATTCGATACTGGCTTTACCCTTCCAATGCAGCAAAACCAATCCCCCGAATATTTAGCATGATCTCTTTCAGCTTGGCAGCCCTATTTGCTTTGCCCCGCCTGTGGCGTTTTCGGCCAAATTTCTTGCTGGTAGAAAGCCCGCCGCTTACTTTGGCCCTAAGCGCCTGGTTGTTGTGCAAGCTCTCCAATACCCGCATGATTTTCAACATTTCAGACCTCTGGCCCCGAACCGCAAAAGAGTTAGGCGCTATATCTGAAGGCTGGTTTTACAGTTTATTGGAAAAACTGGAAATTTTCTTATATCGAAATGCATTTGTTTGTACCGGGCAGTCTGAAGAGATAGTCGAGTACATTCATGCCAAAGCCGCTAAACGTGTGCTTTTGTTCCGAAATGGTGTGGATCCAAGGAGGTTTTCTCCGACAAAGCGATCTGAGAAATCAAGCGAGGCGCAACCTTTCTCCCCTCAACCAAAGCTGGTGTACACAGGGCTTCTTGGGGTGGCACAAGGCATCGGCGACATCTGCCAACATATTGACTTTAAAGCGCTGGGCGTCGAGTTTCACATTTATGGGGCAGGCATAGAAAAGGAAAAAATCGAATCCTTTTTGGAACGGAACCCAAATGCTAATATTTTTTATCATGGTTCGGTATCGAGCTCGGAAATCCCGAATTGCTTGCGCAACCATGATGCTGCACTGGTTGCCTTGGTGCGGCATATTTACGGGGCGGTGCCTTCCAAAATCTATGAAGCAATGGCTGCGGGCTTGCCCATATTTTTTTCTGGAGACGGCGAAGGCGCCCGAATCACCGAGAAACACCAGGTCGGGTGGGTCAACCGAAGCGCTGACTATGAAAAATTGGCAGAGAACATCAAAGATTTTGTAGCCAACAAAGAAAAAGCGCTCAAGTATGCCCAGAATGGAAGAAAAGCTGCTGTTTCCCACTTCAACCGGGAACGACAAATAAAAATGCTGGACGCCTATCTTAAACAAGCCCTTAACAATTGATGCATCTTTGAAATCGAATGGGAAATTTTATCGTGATTGCGTAGAATGGGACATAGTCACCTGGAGCCGCGCCTTTGATTTTTGGGAAAAGCAGGCGGTGAAAGCAGGCGGGTTTTCAGGGAAAAAAGGTCTTGAAGTCGGCGCCAACCGCGGGGGTGCAAGTTTGTTTTTTGCAAACAAGTTTGGCGCTACAATGGTTTGCAGCGATGTAGAGGACATCCGACTTAGGTTCCGCACTGGCAAGGAACAAAACTTGGACGGCCTAAATATTCAATACAAACAGATAGATGCAAGGGCAATAGCTTATGCCGACAATACTTTTGACTTCGTCGTTTTCAAATCGGTTCTTGGGGTCATTGGCTTCAATTATGGGCACGACAACATTGAAAAAGCCCTCCACGAAATCCACCGCGTGTTAAAGCCCAACGGCATCCTCTTTTTCGCCGAAAACCTGCGCGGCAGCCGGCTCCACCAGTACGCCCGGAAAAAATTTGTGCCTTGGGGCAACCGTTGGCGGTATATTAGCCTCCAGGAAATGGAAGGCTTGCTCGCCATTTTTCAGAAAAAGGAACTCCATGCCACAGGCTTTTTTGCCGCTTTTGTGCCAAAACCCGAATGGTTGAAAAACCTGGCAGCCAATATTGACGGCCTGCTTTTTTTCATCCCCAAGCGCTGGCGCTACGTCGCCTACGGCTTTGCAGTGAAATAAGCGTCTCAAGCAATGACGTGGTATTCCGCATTCCGAAATCCACATTCCGAAATCCAGTATGTCTTACTTCTCCCACCCTACCGCCATTATCGACGCTGAAGCCCGGATCGGCGCCGGCACCCGAATTTGGCATTTTTGCCATATCTCCGACGGCGCAGTCATCGGTGAAAACTGTGTGCTGGGCCAAAACGTTTTCGTTGCGTCGGGGGTGGTCATCGGCAACGGCGTGAAAGTGCAGAACAACGTGTCGCTATACACCGGGGTCACTTGTGAAGACGAGGTGTTCCTGGGCCCCAGCATGGTGTTCACCAACGTGCTCAACCCCCGCAGCTTTGTGGAGCGAAAGTCGGAATTCAAGCCCACGCTGGTAAAAAAAGGCGCTTCCGTTGGCGCCAATGCCACCATTGTTTGCGGTGTCACCCTCGGACGCTACTGCTTGGTCGGCGCTGGAGCCGTGGTGACGAAAGACGTGCCTGACTTTGCGCTGGTAGCCGGGGCGCCGGGCAAGCAGACAGGCTGGGTAAGCAAGCTGGGGCACAAGTTAGCCTTTGAAAATGGCCGGGCCAATTGCCCTGAGAGCGGAGAGCAGTATGAATTACTGGACGGGCAATGTTTTTTGATTCAGGCTTGATGTTCACCACAGGTTTTTTTCACCACAGCATGTTTTTCACCACAGAGTTACACAGAGTTACACAGAGGTTTCACAGAGTAATGCGGCTTCGCCGCAATTTGAGTCTGTTACAAAAATACTTCTGTGTAACGCAGCCCTATGTGGAACTCTGTGTAACTCTGTGGAACTCTGTGGTGAAAAGCACCTCTGTGACACCTCTGCGTAACTGTGGAACTCTGTGGTGAAAAGCACCTCTGTGACACCTCTGCGTAACTGTGGAA
>CAZULM010000047.1:39539-45862 GCA_964621185.1 uncultured Saprospiraceae bacterium
CTCTGTGGTGAAAAGCACCTCTGTGACACCTCTGCGTAACCCTGTGAAACTCTGTGGTGAAAAAAACTCTGTGGTGAAATTTCAAAATGGCTGTACCTTATTCTCGTCCCCTTATCAACAAATCGGTCATCGACGAAGTGACCGACTGCCTGATCAACTCCGGCTGGATCACCTCCGGGCCAAAAGTGCTTCAACTTGAACAAGATCTGAAGCTGCTTACAGGCGCACCCGCAGCGCTCTGCGTGAACTCCTGGACTTCCGGCGCCATGCTCATGCTGCGCTGGTTCGGCATCGGCCCAGGCGACGAGGTGATCGTGCCGGCCTATACCTATTCCGCCACTGCGCTTTGCGCCCTAAACATCGGCGCGAAAGCGGTGATGGTGGACGTGCGCGACGATTTTAACATCGACCCGGAAAAGCTGAGAAAGGCCATAACCCCGCGCACCAAGGCCATTATCCCGGTGGATGTCGGCGGCTGGATGGCCGATTACGATGCGGTCATGGCTGTGGTCAATGACCCGGGAACCAGAGCCCTTTTTCGGGCGGACACCCCGGAACAGGAACAGCTTGGCCGCATTTTGGTGCTGGCAGATGCTGCTCATTCCATAGGGGCTGCCTACAAAGGCCGCAGCGCTGGCACCTGCGCCGATGCCACGGTGATGTCGTTCCATTCGGTCAAGAACATCACCACAGGGGAAGGCGGCGGCATCTGTCTGAACTTGCCCGAACCCTTCGACAACGAAACGACCTGCTCTTTCCTCAAAGCTTTTGCGCTCAACGGGCAGACCAAGAGCGCTTTCGAAAAAAACCAGCCCGGCGCCTGGCGATACGACATCGTGGCACAGGGCTTGAAAGCAAACATGCCCGACATCTGCGCGGCCATCGGCTTAGCGCAGATACGGCGCTACAAGGACGAACTGCTGCCCGAGCGCACCCGCATTTTTCAACAATACTTAAATGGGTTCAAGGATTTTGAGCAGGCTGTTTTGCCCAAATTGAGCGACGAGCACGGCAGCCAAAGCGCCTGCCATCTATTCATGCTTCGGATCAAAGATGCGACAGAAGCGCGGCGCGATGCCGTCATCCAGCGCATTTCCGAACGGGGTATCGGGGTCAATGTCCACTACCTACCCATGCCCATGCTCACGCTGTTCAAAAACCTGGGGTATCGGATGGAGGACTATCCGAACTCTTTCAATTTGTACCAAAATGAAATAACGCTGCCCCTGTACAATGGCCTTACAGAAAGCCAGGTCGCAGAAGTGATTGCAGCCGTCCAAGACCATGCGCTTCGACCTTAACGAGTTTATCAGCGCCAGCGTCACCAAGCGCAGGGAAAGCCTTTTCAACACCGAAATTAAGGCTAAGGATCGAATCCTTTCTAGCCGGATACAAGGCCGTTCTGCCCTGGTGATTGGCGGCGCCGGCAGCATTGGCAGCGCCTTTATCAAAGCCCTGCTGCATTATCGGCCTGCCAGTCTGGTCGTGGTGGACAACAACGAGAACGGACTCACGGAACTGGTGCGCGACCTGCGCAGCGGCCTGGGCATCCAAATCCCAGCAACCTTACTCACCTACCCGGTTGATTTCGGCGACCCCGTTTTTGAAAAGCTGCTGCGCAGAAAAGGCCCATTTGACATTGTGGCCAATTTTGCCGCCCACAAGCACGTGCGCAGCGAAAAAGACCCCCTTGCCATCGAGGCCATGCTCCACAACAACGTGTTCAAGGCTAAGCACTTGCTCGACCTCCTGCTGCAACACAAACCCGAACGCTTTTTCTGCGTGAGCACCGACAAAGCTGCCAACCCGGCCAACGTGATGGGCGCCAGTAAAAAGCTGATGGAGCAGGTAATTATGGCTTATTCCAAGGTCATGCACATTACCACAGCCCGTTTCGCCAATGTCGCTTTCTCCAACGCCAGCCTTCCCGCCGGGTTCCTGGCGCGCATCGCCAAGCAGCAGCCCCTGTCGGCGCCAGTGGATGTAGCGCGCTATTTTATCTCACCCGAAGAGGCCGGGCACCTATGCCTGCTGGCTTGCATGTTAGGACATTCAGGAGAAATTTTCTTCCCCAAACTCGACCCTGACAGCGATGCACAAAAGTTTTCAACGATTGCCGTTGCTTTGCTCCAAAAGCTTGGCTATGAGGCGGATATATGCCAAACAGAACAGGAGGCGCGTGAAAAAGCAGCGCTGCTTCAGCCCCAATCCCAAACCTGGCCCGTCTATTTCTTCCAATCAGACACCGCTGGCGAAAAGCCCCTGGAAGAATTTTACACCGGGACAGAGTCCCTTGACCTGGAGCGATTCGACGCCATAGGTATTGTTTGCTCGCCAAACAACACTGCCAACCAAGTTGCCATTGCCGAAATGATTGCCGAATTGAAAGCCATTTTACTCCAGGAGACGGTCACAAAAGCGGCAATTGTCAAGGCGCTGGAACACTACGTGCCAGGTTTCAGGCATATTGAGACAGGGAGGAATTTGGATGGGAAGATGTAAGGAATTGGGCTTCGGGTTTCGCATGAAACGCCTGATCGATATTCTTGCCGCAGTGCTGGGACTTCTCTTGTTGTCGCCGCTGCTGCTGCCACTTGCGCTGGCCTTGCGGCTGACCGGGGAGGGCGAAGTGTTTTACCGGCAAGCGCGAGTGGGCTATAAGAACCGAAAATTTTATATCTGGAAGTTTGCCACCATGCTGAAGGACAGCCCAAACATAGGCACAGGCAGCCTCACCCTGCGCAACGACCCTCGCGTGACACCCATAGGCGCCTGGCTGCGCCGCACGAAGATCAACGAACTGCCCCAGCTGCTGAACCTGCTGCTGGGCGATATGTCGCTCGTAGGCCCGCGCCCGCAAATGCAAGTTGACTTTGAAGCTTTTCCGCTTGAAATACAAGCCGTTATTTACAATGTGCGGCCAGGGATCACCGGTATTGGCAGCATTGTTTTTCGCGACGAGGAGCAATTGCTTTCCGTACCAGGCCGCGATTCGAGGGTGTTTTATGTAGAGCATATCGCCCCCTATAAAGGCGCAGTGGAGCTTTGGTATCAAAAGCACCAGTCGTTGTGGACAGATATGCGCTTGCTGGCCCTGACAGCCTACGCCATCCTGAACCCCAAAAGCAAGCTCCATTTCCAATTATTAAAAAACCTGCCCAAACTGCCACCGGAATTGTGGGCCCTAAACGATCCGATATAGCCAAGCCGACACTGCATTATCAAATTATCACATTTTTTCAATAACCCGCAAGCGCTGGGCGACTTCTCCGCCCTCGGCGCCGACATGCACGCCCACATCCTGCCAGGCATCGACGACGGCGCAGTAGATACGGAGACCTCGCTGATGCTTATCCGGGGCTTGATCGATTTGGGCTACAAACGGCTGTATGCCACCCCGCACGTGATGGCCGACCTGTACCCCAATACCCGGGACCTGATTTTGAAAAAACGTGACGAGCTGTTTCAAGCCATCGACCATGCAGGCATTGTATTGGATTGTTTCGGCGCAGCGGCGGAATACATGCTCGATGAAAACTTTATGGCACTGATCGGCAAAGAACCCTTGCTCACCCTGCCCGGCAACCGGGTGCTGGTCGAAATGTCCTCTTACCAGCCCTCCCCCGCCCTGCACCAGGTTTTGTTCGATTTGCAGATGAAAGGCTACAAGCCTGTGCTGGCACACCCGGAGCGCTATCGGTATTACCACAGCGCAGAAGATTTTGAAAACCTGAAACAATTGGGCTGTGAATTTCAGACAAACATCCTTTCCCTGACTGGCCATTACAACAAAGCCATACAGGCGGCTGCCCGCATCCTGCTGAAAAACAAGCTCATAGATTTTCTTGGAACAGACCTTCACCATGCCCGACACCTGGAAAACCTGCGAAATGCCCTGTCCCATAAATCGGTCATTGAAGCAACCAGCCACAACCTTAAAAATCGCGAGCTGTAGCCGTGAACATCATTTCCATCGTCGGCGCAAGGCCTAATTTTATGAAGGTGGCGCCCTTGCACCGGGTTTTCCAGCGCTGCCCCGGCATTGTGTCCAAAATTGTGCACACGGGCCAGCACTATGATGCGGCCATGAGCCAGGTGTTCTTCGAACAGTTGGAATTGCCCAAACCTGATTATCACCTTGGCATCAGTGGCGGCAGCCATTCGCAGCAAACGGCGCAGATCATGCTAGCTTTTGAAGCAATAGTTTCAGGAGAAAAACCCGACCTGGTACTGGTCGTCGGCGATGTCAACTCCAGCCTCGCCTGCGCCCTGGTGGCATCAAAAATGGGCATCCCCGTTGCCCACGTAGAAGCCGGGCTGCGCAGCGGCGACCGGCGCATGCCAGAAGAGATCAACCGAATAATCATAGACGCTATCTCGGATTTGTTGTTTGTTACGGAAAAATCAGGCATGGAGAACCTGCTTCGGGAGGGCGCAGCTGCCGGCAAAATCTTTTTCACGGGCAACTGCATGATCGATTCCCTGCTGTATTATCGTGAACGGGCGGCAGCACACCCGATTATGGGGCACATGAAATTGGCGCCCAAAAAATACGTGCTGGTTACCATGCACCGCCCTTCAAACGTTGATTCCCTTGGAGGGCTTGAAACAGTAGTCCAAACGATAAGATTGATAGCAGAACATACTGCTGTCGTGTTTCCCCTGCACCCGCGCACACAAGCGAAGCTCAGCGAATTTGGGTTGATGGAGCCGCTTGAAAGCATCAAACAAGTACATCTTACAGCCCCCTTAGGATATTTGGAATTCCAGCAACTGATGGCTCATGCCGCTGCCGTGCTCACCGATTCCGGTGGGGTGCAGGAAGAAACAACTTATTTGAATGTACCCTGTTTGACCTTCCGGGAACATACCGAGCGGCCCATTACCGTGGAAATCGGCACCAACGAACTCATTCCTGACCTAAATCCCGATCTTGTGCGCGAAAAAGTGCAGGCAATTCTGGAGGGGAAATGGAAGAAAGGAGAAATCCCGGAACTTTGGGATGGACATGCGGCGGAACGGGTTGCGGTGGCGATACAACATGAGTTTTGCTCAAAATCGAAATAATACAAAGAATTTTCACCAGCGTGTTTTTTTTAACACATAGGCACATGAAAAAAGCCCTCATAACAGGAATAACCGGCCAGGACGGCGCCTACCTCGCTCAACTGCTGCTCAAAAAAGGGTACGAGGTGCACGGCATCAAGCGCCGCTCGTCCCTCTTCAATACCGAGCGCATCGACCACCTGTACCAGGACCCACACGTGGACAAGCGCAACTTCATACTGCACTACGGCGACCTCAGCGATGCCAGCAACCTCATCCGAATCGTGCAGGAGGTGCAACCCGACGAAATTTACAACCTTGGGGCGCAAAGCCATGTCCAGGTAAGTTTCGAGACACCGGAATATACCGCCAACGCCGATGGACTGGGCACACTGCGGCTGTTGGAAGCCATCCGTTTGCTGGGCCTGACCCAAAAGACCAGGTTTTACCAGGCTTCCACATCCGAGCTGTATGGGCTGGTGCAAGAAACGCCCCAATCGGAAAAAACGCCCTTTTACCCGCGCTCACCCTACGGCGTAGCCAAGCTGTACGCTTATTGGATCGTGGTGAATTATCGGGAATCCTACGACATGTTCGCCTGCAACGGCATCTTGTTCAACCACGAAAGCCCGATCCGGGGCGAGACATTCGTCACCCGGAAGATCACCCGCGCTGCCGCCAAGATCTCCTTGAGATTGCAAGACAAACTGTGGCTCGGCAACCTAGATGCCCAACGCGACTGGGGCCATGCCCGCGACTACGTGGAGGCCATGTGGCTGATGATGCAACAGCCCGATCCAGATGACTATGTGATCGCAACGGGCACCACCACCACGGTGCGGGAATTCTGCCGAATGGCTTTTGCGGAGCTTGGCGCTACCCTGGAATTTGTCGGGAAAGGCGTTGATGAGAAAGGGATCGTAGCGGCTTCCAGCAACCCTGGCCTGAAAGTCGGGCATGAGGTTATCTCCATTGATCCGCGCTATTTCCGGCCTGCCGAGGTCGATTTGTTGGTGGGCGATGCCTCAAAGGCCCGCGAAAAACTGGGCTGGGAGCCGCGCTGCCCGCTGAGCGAGCTGGTGCGGGAAATGGTAGCTTCGGACCTGAAATTGTTCCAACGAGAGGAGTTCTTGAAGGATGGGGGCTTTGAGGTGCGGAATCAGTTTGAGTGAGGGTTTTTCGGAGTTTTTTTCACGGGAGAGGGCACAGAGGCTTTCACAGGGGGTTTGTTCACCACAGAGGGCACAGAGTTGCACAGAGGCTTTCACAGAGGGTTT
>CAZULM010000048.1:0-42856 GCA_964621185.1 uncultured Saprospiraceae bacterium
CGAGAACCGAGAACCGAGAACCGAGAACCGAGAACCGAGAACCGAGAACCGAGAAATGTAAGTTGTTCATAATTAATGGGTTTAATAAATGAGTGAATTTTAATGGTTCAAGATAATCAGAGATTTTGAATTTACCTTTGTTTGGTTGAATTTTAACGAAAAGTACCTTGCCTAACACGAGAAGTGCTCGGTTATTACATGCAAGGAGAGGGAAGGCCCACTTGATCCGGGCGAAACAGGCCGCATGGCTGGTCGCTCGGATTTTTTAATGTTTCATGAAGCTCGGCATCACTATCCAACAAACGCCTTCAACGACGCGCCCAAAATCTCCGTCCAGCCCATCTCGAAATTCTTCGCCGCAAAGTCGGGCTGGTCTGCCGGGAATGTGTCAAGGCCGGCATGGGTCAGCACCAACTTGGTCTTGCCCTCTTCTTCGAACAATTCCCAGGTAACGTGTGAGTTGCCCGCATAGCCGTCGTAGCGCCAACTGTAGGTCAGTTTTTTCCCTGGAACTGCTTCCGTCACTTCGCACAGGTGCAGGTATTGCTTTTCCTCCGTGCCCCCGTAGAACTGGAACCGGTAGCCAAGCTCGGCCTTAAAGCCCGGCAGGTCGAAGTACCAGTGCTTCATTTGGTCCGGGTCAGTGATGGCTTGCCAGACCTTGGAGATGTGGGCCTTGTAGGTTTTTTCAAAGACAAAAGGTTTGTTGTGCATAATGAATTATACCCGGATTTGGGTGGATTTGAAAGTTAATGTACTTGAGGATAAATTTGTAAAGAAATCAAACGCGAAAATAAACTTTGAAAACGTCATTTTATGACCCGAAACCAAATCCTTGAAGAAATATCAATGCTTGAATTAGAAGAGGAAAGGATAAAACAACTGATGAGATGGTACGCTACCTACCCGGAATTCGTTCCAGGCGGAAAAAAAGCCGCAGATGAATTTATCAATATGGGGTTAGAAAAACTCCGTATTATCAGAGAATTACAGTATTTTTGGCGTGAAAAATTGAAAGATTTATGAAAACAATAACCAGTTTGCCACTGATCCTAGATTTTAACCAACTCGAAGCTGAGTGGGGCAAATTAAATTCCATCGAAGATAAAGAGCTCTTTTGGCAAAAGACAAAAAAACTATTGGAAAAGGCAGACAAAGCCCAAGTTGATCATTTTTTCGAGCAGCTTAACCTTCAAGCAAACCAAATATCTGAAAGCTTGGAACGCGCTTCAACCCGCGCAAAAGCGGCCGGATTCAGCCTTGAATCCACAACCTGAGCTTCGAATACCCTGCCAAAATCAACCACCTAAGTCATCAGCTTTTTAAACTTTTTTTGCCCGCTTCACCACCGAAACAGCCCTGAAAGGGCGCATTCAACAACATTTGGCAACGCCCAATGACGAATGCCGGAAGCTTCTTCGCGGTGTTCATGCTGTGCCCCTCAGGGTCAAAAACGCCCAGATCAGCGCTTTTCCACAAAAAAGTTCGGATGACGCTTGTTTTTTCGAAATAGCGCATAAATCCCGCCCATTAGCCCATATTATCCAAGCTTTTGTCCAAAAGGCGGCCCATTCCCCGAACAATGCCGCAACTTCGCCGGCGTTTTTATCCATTTCCTTAACCTATAACAACATAGCATGAAACAAATCCTCTTTTTTGCCCTCCTGGGCTATTGTTTGCTGCCCTCTCTGGCAAGCGCACAAGACCTGCCGGTTTATGACCCATCGGCCATAGACGTCCCATACCAAAAATTCACCCTGCCCAACGGCCTGCGCCTGATCGTGCACGAAGACCACAAAGCCCCCATCGTCGCCGTCAACGTATGGTACCATGTAGGCTCTAAAAACGAAAAGCCCGGCAAATCCGGCTTCGCGCACCTCTTCGAGCACCTGATGTTCAACGGCTCGGAGCATTTCAACACCGACTATTTCCAGGCCCTGGAAGCCATCGGCGGCACCGACCTCAACGGCACTACCAACGACGACCGCACCAACTATTTCCAGAACGTGCCGGTCGGCGCGCTCGACCAGGTGCTGTGGCTCGAAAGCGACCGCATGGGCCACCTCCTCGGCGCCATCGACCAAGCCAAGCTCGACGAGCAGCGCGGCGTGGTGCAGAACGAAAAGCGCCAGGGCGAAAACCAGCCCTACTCCCGCGGCTGGGACATCCTCCAAAAAGAATCGTACCCGCCACATCACCCCTACGGCCATACCGTCATCGGCGAGATGGAAGACCTCAACGCAGCTTCTGTTGAAGACGTGCACGAGTGGTTCAAAACCTACTACGGCGCTGCCAATGCGGTGCTGGTGATCGCCGGCGACGTCACGGCAGAGGTGGCCTACGAAAAGGTATTGAAATACTTCGGCAACATCCCCGCCGGTCCCGTCGTCGCGCGCCCCGAAGTGAACATCGCCAAGCGCAGGGGCAGCAAGCGCTACCACTACCAGGACCGCGTGCCGGAGTCCAGGGTGGTCATCGCCTGGAACACCCCGGAATGGGGCAACAAGGAAAACGCGGCGCTCGACATGGCCGCCAGCGTACTGGCCTCCGGCAAGAACAGCCGCCTGTACAAGCAGTTGGTGTATGAAAAACAAATCTGCACCTCCGCCCAGGCCTTCAACGGCCCCTCCGAGATCGGCGGTGGCTTTGTCGTGATGGCCAACGTGAAAAAAGGCAAGACCGTGGAAGAAGTGGAAGCCGCCATCCGCGAAATTCTGAGCGAACTGCTCAAAAACGGCCCCACCGAAGAAGAAATGCGCCGCGTGAAAGCCTCCTATTTTGCCGGCTTCATCAGGGGACTGGAGCGCATCGGCGGCTTCGGTGGCAAGAGCGACCTGCTGGCCGAGAACGAAGTTTACGGCGGCAGCCCCGATTTTTACAAAACGACCAACAAATGGTTCAACGAAACCACCGCCAAAGACGTGCAAATGATCGCCACAAAATGGCTGTCTGACGGCGACCTCACCCTGATCTGCGACCCCTTCCCAGAATATTCCGTTTCAGGGAATGAAGTGGACCGCAGCAAGGTGCCGGAAGTGGACAACAAAGTGTCTGCCATTTTCCCCGACATCAAGCGCGCCACCCTCAAAAACGGCATGAAAGTGGTGCTTGCCCGCCGCAGCGAAAGCCCAACGGTCTCGGCCAGCATCATGCTCGACGCAGGCTACAGCTCCGACAAGTTCGGCGGCACCCTGGGCCTGGCCAAGCTCGGCATGGACATGCTCGACGAAGGCACCAAAACCCTCAGCTCCCTGCAAATCAACGAGCGACTCCAATTGCTCGGCGCCAGCCTGGGCACCGGCAGCGACATCGACTACTCCTACATCAACCTCAGTTGCCTCAAACAGAGCCTCGACCAGAGCCTCGACCTCATGGCCGATGTGGTGCAGAACCCATCCTTCCCGGAAGCTGACTTCAAACGCTTGCAAGCACAGCAAGTCAGCGGCATCCAGAACGAGAAGAAAAACCCGCAGACAATGGTCATGCGCGTGATGCCCACCCTGCTCTATGGCGAAGGCCACCCGTATGCCATGCCCACCACCGGCAGCGGCGAGGAAGAGACCGTGAGCAACATCACCCTCGAAGACGTGAAGGGCTTCTACACCCGCTGGATACGCCCTAACAACGCCACCATCGTGGTCACGGGCGATATATCCATCGAGGAATTGACAGCCAAACTGGAAAGCCGCTTCGGCGCCTGGAAAAAAGGAGATGTGCCGAAAAAGGTAATACCAGCCGTTAAAGAAAGCGCTTCCAAAAACCGCATTTACCTGATCGACCGCCCGGAAAGCCAGCAGAGCGTCATCATGGCGGGCTACCTCACCAAGCCTTATGGCGAAATGGACGAAACGGCCATCGAGCAGATGAACAACGTGCTGGGCGGCGACTTCACCAGCCGCATCAACATGAACATCCGCGAAGACAAACACTGGTCTTATGGATCGCGCTCCATGGTCATCAACAACCGCGGCCAGCGCCCCTTCATCGTCATGGCCCCGGTGCAGACCGACAAGACGAAGGAAAGCATCCAGGAAGTGATCAAGGAAGTAAATGCTTATGTGGGCGAAAAGCCCATCACCCAAGCCGAGTTCGACAAGACCAAACAGAACACCGTGCTGGGCATGAGCGGCATGTGGGAAACCAACGCCGCCGTCAACGGCAGCGTGCGCGAACTGGTGAAGTACAACCTGCCCGACGATTACTGGAAAAAGTACAGCGCCAAAGTGCAGTCATTGTCGCTCAAAGACGTGCAAATGACCGCCAAAGCCATCGTGCAGCCCAACAACATGGGCTGGTTCCTGGCCGGCGATGCGGGCAAAACGCTTCCCGGCCTGCAGGAACTTGGCATGGAAGTAATACAGATCGACGCCAATGGAAAAGTGGTGAGCAAAAAGGTGAAGCCGTAGTTCTATGCCTATTTTCCGGCCGCAGAGGCCGCCCGATAAATCAGAGAAGCGCCTGATTGCAGGCAATTGATTCGAATAAAATTTTAAGCAAGGTGCAAAGTTGTCAACTTTTAAAAAGTTGACAACTTTTCGCCCTGCCCAACGCTTAATGGCCTCAACAGGGCTACTTCATGGATACTGATAGGGATCCTCGTTATATGCCATTTGACGCACATTTTCCAAAACCCGCTTCATGTAGATTTTCCAAAAGGTTTTGGCAAACAACCAGTTGAGCGGGTAAAGCCAAATAACACCTGAATGCAAGGTATAGGTGTATTCGACCAGGATTTTCTGCGGTTCTATGGCCGTAGTCTGCCACTCGCCCACAAACCTTGAAAACCCCAACATCCAGGACTGGAAGTCGCTTACCTCAAATTTCCAGTATTTATTTTCTATCCGTTCAAGTATTTTGTCAACCGAAGCAAAGCCGCCTTTTTGGGTCAGGGATTTTGCCGAGTAAACTTTTTTGACGGAACCAACCGCTCCCCAGTTTTCATCCTCGGTGCAATGCGTTACTTTTGGCATGATGAAATAGCCCTTGTGCACTTTTGAAATGTCACACAGCAATGGGGTTTTAAAGGCCCGCTCCAAGGAGCAATGGTAAATCGTTGAAACCTTTACTTTTGTTTCCATTTTTCGGCACACTCAAACTTTTTGACGGCCTGTCCGTCCATTCAAGCACGCAAACCTGCAATTTTTTCTCAATAATGCAAGCAATTTCTCTCCGCTGGTCCGATTTCGATGCCAACATGCACCTGCGGCACTCGGCCTACTACGATTTCGGCGCTACCGCCCGCCTCGATTTCTTCAACGCGCAAGGGCTTACCTACACCCTGATGCAGGAATCAAATATTGGCCCAATCCTGTTTCGGGAGGAAGCACTGTTCAAGCGCGAGGTGCGGCTTGGCGACATGCTTTTTATCAACATCCTGGTCAGTAAATTGCGGCCCGATTTTTCCCGTTTTTCTTTTCGCCATGAAATCACCCGCAACGATGGCACCGTTTGCGCCATCATAAATGTTGACGGGGCATGGTTGGATACCAAGTTGCGCAAGCTTACCTTGCCGCCCGAAACCGTCGTAAAATCCATGCAGGCCGCCGCACGGACGGGTGACTTTGAATGGGGGTAAAAACGTGGTTTCGGGTTTCAGGATTCAGGTTCGCGCTGCTCTTGGATTTCTGAAAATTGAAACATGTGTACTATGATTCGCCTGATTTTTGTGATTGAGTATGATTGATTCAACTGATGTTCAATTGAATACAAAGATCGGCTGCACAAAACCAAGCGGCGTGAGGTATATACCAAGAAATGGAACGATATTAATGCTTTTGAAAGGTGTTCTTATCCCAATAACCCTGAAACCAAAAACCTGAAACCTGAAACCAAAAACCATTTATGCAATATCAATCCTTCATATCCATCGTTGGTGTGCTGCAATCGCAGCGCAATGTGCGGGAATTGGCCGCCTGGCTGCAGCACTTGTATGCCGAGCTGGGTGCTCAGTTCTCTGATTTTGAGTTTGTGGTGGTGAACAACTGCTGCGAGCTTGCCAGCATCGACGAGGCGGTACGCCCGCTGCCGGAGGGTTTGCGGAAACATATTTTCCTGCTCAACCTCAGCACACAGGTGAGCCGCGACAATGCTTTGCTTGCAGGTTTGGATCGGGCGAACGGCGACTACACCGTCATTTTTGAGTTTGATTTTGCGGAAAATGCAGCACTTGTCACCAGACTTTGGGAGCGCGGGCAGGAGGGGTTCGACATCGTGTACCTGCGCGCCCGGGAGCGCAAGCAGCCCCTGGCCCAGCGGCTCATGTACCACTTGTTTTATTTTATCCTCCGCCGGTACTCTCAATTGCGCATCGACCCTTGGGCGCACCATTCCCGCATCATCAGCCGGCGGGCCTTGAACTCGCTGCTGAGGTTGCGCGAGAACAGCCGCTACCTGAAGGCCAATTACGCCCTGGTTGGGTACAAAACTGAATTTATCCCCGTGGAGGTGCCGCTGCACCCCGACCCGTCCACCAGCTTTGGGGAGCAATTTAGGACGGCCTTGGTGGCTGTGACTTCCTTCACCACCTTCCTTCGTTCCCTCCTGCTTTGGATATTCCTTTCTTCTGTCCTCGTAGCTGCCGTGGCGGTGTTCAACGCCGTAAAGGTAAAAATCACCAATGTGGATATTTTTGGCGATCGCGTGGAGAGCCTTTCCGGCTGGGCATTTCTGGTGGTTCTGATGTCGGTGTTTTTCGCATTCACCTGTCTGAACTTGTACGTGATGTCTATTTACTTGTCCAATATTTACAGCGAGATAAAGAACAGGCCGCTGTATATTATTGAGTCGGTGAAGCGGTATTGAACCCCTGCCCCCATTTTCCACATCTTCATGTGGTTTTCCCTGCCTTTTTCTGTCCCCACCTTTGTACCAACAAAGCGGGATTGCAAATACATGCCCATCGCGCTTTTTCAAACTATTCTCTTTAACGTTTAAAACTTTGAACAATGGGCAAACCAACAACTTCAGCTAATGCTAACGTAGATTTCAACATTGCTGACCTAGCCAACACCATTGCCAGCCTCACCGACAACGACCGCAACGACTTGGCTGTGGTCATCGAGAACGGGACTGAATTTGAATTCGATATCAATTTCAGGGTGGATCATGGCAACTACCATTCTTCGCATGGGTCATCCATCCTGAGTGCCTTGAAATTTGAGGACGGAACCGCCCCCAAGGTGACTAACTACGAAATCGGTTTCGTGGCCGCCGGTGCAGGCTGCAACGCCACGCTCACCTTGACAACCGGGAACAGGCAATATTTTATTATGGCCGCAACCCCCGTCAACAAGGAAAACTATTTCAAATTCAGCCAGGCAAACGATCTGGACGACAAGGACAAAAACTATTCCGGCGACGGGTTCAAGACCTTCCGGGACGGGAACCTGCAGTTCGAGCTTTCGATCACCGGCTCCAGCCCCGCAGTTTGCACCGTGTACATCAAAGAAGTGTAACCTGAAATGCCAGGCACCGGGATGCCAAGCGCTATGGCATCCCGGCTTTTTTTTACCAATTAAAACAATTGCCATGATAAACGTCCTCATGTACAACACCCACCTTTTTGACGGGATCGGAGGAGGCTTGACAGCCTCGCTCCAGGGCATTCTCGACACCCCCCTGCTGTTCGAAGACAAGGCAAGGCTGCAAGCGATCATAAGCCATATCAACAGCGATGCAACCAAAGCAGACGTGATCGGCCTTACAGAAGTATGGTCGGATACCTCCAAAAATACCGTGATCGACCAGGTGAAATCAAAATACCCGTTTTCATTTTTCAACAAAACCAGCGTATTCGAAATGGGCTCTGGGCTGCTGCTGCTGAGCAGAACACCTTTTTCGGAACCTGCATTTGAAAAGTTCGACAGCCTCCATGGGTTCGACGACATTAGCCAGAAAGGTATCCTGAGCGCCGTGGTAAGGCCGACTGCCACCCAGAAAAAAACATTGATCATACTTGCGCACACGCAGTCCGGAGAAGCGTCGGATGACAAGGGTGCGCGCGCAGATAATATCCAGCAACTTTCACGGCGGGTGAGCAGGCTGAATTCCGGCGATATTGACAGCATCATTTTGATGGGCGACCTCAATGTGATCGCAGAGGATGGAAGTGGGGCGCCAACACAGGAATACCGGCAAACCCTGCTGCCAGCCCTGAAATCTGCAGGTTTGGCGGAGTGCTACCGAAAGCTTCATGCCAGCGCCGCCGCAAACCCCGGTTTCACCTACGACGGTGCCAAAAACCCGCTGATAAAAACCTTCGCCGCCAGCGAAGCTGCTTTCCGGCAACGGCTCGACTATATTTTTACCACGGCAACACCGGTAGCCATGGAAGTGGAATCTGCCTTCACCTATTCCTCCGCTGCACTGGGCGCCGATTGCCCAACTTCAGACCACTTCCCAGTATCGGGCCGCATCGACGTCTCAGACAATATTTCTGGCGGAAAAAACGGGGAAGCGACAGGAGTTTTTGGCAAAACGGACCTAAAACAATTGGCTAAGGCCGACGGGAAAACAGACCGGAACGACTTGCTGGTCGGCATCGAAAACGGAACGGGAACAACCTTCAACGTCAATTTCAGGGTAGAACATGGGAGTTATGACAAATCGCACGGTTCAAGCGTGCTCCCTTCTCCCGATTTCAAGCGCCAAAACCCCGAAGCCAGCCACTACGAGATCGGGTTTGAGGCCATTGGGGCTGGATGCGACGTTGCCATCTTGCTCGAACATGAGGGTATCATCAGAAAATTCCGTTTTGTCACACCGCCCAACCAGCCCAATTATTTCATGTTTGACAATGGCAAGGACGGGTTTGGGCAAAGCGGGAAAAACATGGCAAACAACGGCTTCCAAAAATTCTCAGACGACATTTTCCTTTATGAGGCCTCCATGACGGGTACAAGTGCCGCTATCGGCAATATCCGGATTATAAAAGCCGATTAACCGATGTCTGCCTGATAGCTCCTTACGCGTACAACGGCACGAAGGCCACAATGCCGGCTCGCTGTTTGACTCATTGACAAGCATAACTAGGCGCGGCCTGGCGTTGTGGCGTTGTGCGAGACTTTTTTATTCCAAAAAACCAACACTTTCATAACTACTAAAGCCGTTCTTCATGCTATGTTTGGGCAAAATAACGACCGCATGAAAAAGCAGCTTCCAAGCCTAATTTTTTTCTTGTTGGCAGCCGCCCTCCAGGCTCAACCCGCCCTCGAAAAACAAATCCAAACCCAGCTCATCCTAGCGGAAGATGGGGATACCATTCTTTTGCCCGAAGGAACGATCCACTTCAGCAACACGCTTTCGATCGACGACAAAAAGAACCTGACCGTGCGCGGCGCCGGGCAGGATAATACCATCCTGTCGTTCAAAAACCAGACTCAGGGCGCCGAAGGCATCAAAGTGACCAATGCGCAAAACATCGTGCTGGAAAACTTTAGCATTGAAGACGCAAAAGGCGACCTCATCAAAACCCAAATGGTGCAGGGGCTTGTTTTCCAGGACATCACCGCCCGCTGGACGGGAAAGCCCAAAGCATCCAACGGCTCCTATGCCCTGTACCCGGTGCAATGCCAAAACGTGCGCATCGAGCGCTGCACCGCCATCGGCGCTTCCGATGCCGGCATTTACGTGGGCCAGTCCGACAGCGTGTGGGTGACGCGTTGCGTAGCCAAAAACAACGTTGCCGGCATTGAAATCGAGAACACGACCAATGCCTGGGTATGGAAAAACCAGGCATTCGACAACACCGGCGGCGTATTGGTGTTCGACCTCCCCGACCTGCCCAAAAAGCGCGGCGGGCACGTGAAGGTGTACGACAACCTGATTACCCGCAACAACTACCGCAACTTTGCGCCAAAAGGGAACATCGTCGGGCAGGTGCCTCCCGGAACCGGGGTAATGATACTGGCCACCAACGACGTGGAAGTGTACAACAACAAAATCTGGGAGAACAAAACCGTTTCTACCGCCATTGTCAGCTACTTCATCGCGGAAATCCCCATCAAGGACAAAGATTACAACCCCTACCCTTCCGCCATTTTCATCCACGACAACATCTACTCCACGGGAAAACGGATGCCTACCTGGAAAAACAAGCTGGGCTTCATTTTTTGGTGGAAATTTGGCAAAAAAGTACCGCACATCATTTACGACGGCATCCAAAACCCCGATTGGTTGGACGCAAACGGAAGCGTCAAAGCAGCGTACCGGATTTGCCTGGGCGAAAACGATAACGGCACTTTTGCCAACATCCATGCAGATAAAATCGGGTTGTTCAAAGGGAAAATCAGCCGCGACAAGCAGCCACACGATTGTGCATTTTAAGGCAAAACGATATGACAAGCAACACCAAATTGACTTTTGCGCTTTTGCCATTAACGGCCATGCCAATGGTAGCGCTGGGAATACTGGCCCTGCTCACGCTGCTCGGCTCAGGCTTTTCTGATACCCTTTCGGATTCCGGCCCAAAGCCCAGGCTCAGCGACTACCCCTTTTTTAGCGGAAAGCTCAGCGCACTTTCCCCAGCCCCCCATGTGTTTGAATACGAAGTGAACGCGCCGCTATTCAGCGACTATGCCGAAAAAAAACGCTTCATCTACCTCCCGGAAGGAACACAGCTCGGCTGGCAGGATTTCCGGCCCTTTGATTTCCCAACAGGCGCCGCCATCATCAAAAACTTCTATTACTGGCATGATGCGGCGCATCCCGAAAAAGGGCGGCGCATCCTCGAAACCCGCCTGCTGCTAAAAGAAGCAAGCGGCTGGAAAGCCCTGGAATATGTTTGGGACGACGCACAGACCAATGCTTTTCTCGATGTTGCGGGCGCGCACCTGCCCGTAACATGGCTGGCTGCCAACGGCAAAAAAACAAGCATCGACTATGTTACCCCCAACCTCAACCAATGCAAAGGCTGCCATTCCTACGATGGGCAATTTGAACCGATCGGCATCACCGCCCGGCAATTGAATCGCACAGAAAACGGTGAAAACCAATTGCTGGCCTGGCAAGCCTCGGGCCGTTTGAATTTGCCCGAAAATGTTGACATCCACAAAATCCCGGCGCTTTTCGATTACCGCAACATTCAAAACCCTGAAAGCGAAGCTCCTGAAACCCTAAACGCCGCTGCGCGGGGCTATTTAGACGCCAACTGCGCCCACTGCCACAACCCGCATGGGCCGGCGAGCACCAGCGGCATGTTCCTGGGCGTGGAAGAGACAAGCATGGAGCGCCTGGGGGTGGGCAAGCCGCCCGTGGCGGCCGGCCGCGGGAGCGGCAACCGCAAATTCGGCATCGTGCCAGGCAAACCCGCCGAGAGCATCCTGTATTTCCGCATGGAAAACGATGACCCGGGAATTCGGATGCCTGAATTGGGGCGGCAACTGGGGCATAGAGAAGGGCTTGAGATCATTAAATACTGGATTAAGCGTATGTGAGGGAAGTGCTGGGCTTTGGTGGGCACGTGTTTTTTTAACACATAGGGACATAGGACATATAGGGATTTGGGAGACATTGCCAATTTACCGCACATTTTAGGTAATGTATGTGTGTTGAAAAAACTATGTGCCCTATGTCCCTATGTGCCTATGTGTTAAAAAAAGCGCCTGCCAGATTACTCCGACGGGCGCCATTATCACTGCTAAAATGTTGTTTTTCAATCGTTTGTCCTTTTTTTGTTCGGCACGGGCAAAAAATCGAGCGGCGTTTTCCAAAGTTTTTCCAGTGCTTTGGCGCGTTCAATCCTAAGCGCTTCGGTGGTGTTGGGTACTTTTTCCTCGGTGCTGCCCGGAAGTGGCGCTGCGCCATGGCTGCGCTGCAAGGCACGATCCTGGCTGGGCCGCGTTTCTTCAGCGGCCACGGGAGCTGCTGGTTGGCTTTGTGTCGTGGTTGCCTTTACATGACCCAACTTGCCGGCAGTTCGCTGCTTAGGGGAAGTCGGGGCAGCGACATCGGCAGATTCAGGCATAGGTGATGCAGCCGGCGCCTCAGGCGGTGTCGGGCGCTCTGTTTGCACAACGGGCGCTTCCTGCTGGGTTGCAGCGTTTTCGGAACCGCCAAAAGCAAAGTACAGACCAACCGCCAACACAACGGCAAAACCGGTGAGGATCATCAGCGATTGCAGGCTCCAGCCGCTGCGCGGCGCCTGGATATTGTGGCGCACATGGTCCCACACCCGTTCAGAAGGGGTGTCCCAGCCCGATTCTGCCGGTGTCTCTGGCAGGTTGTCGAAGGTGTTCTTGAAAAGTTCGTCAATGGAGCGAAGCTCTTGCGGTTCAGTCATCGGTATAATTTTCAGGCTTTTTTGTGGGCGAATTATGAAATGAAAGATTTGTCCAGAATTTTTTTGAGGTATTCCCTGGCTTTAAAGAGTTGGCTTTTGCTGGTCCCTATGGTGATGCCTAATTGCTCGGCTATTTCCTCGTGGCTGAAGCCCTCAATGGCATACAGGTTAAAAACGGCGCGGTATCCCGGCGGCAGTTGCTGGAGGTAGCCCATCAATGTCTGTGCGTCTAAGTTGGAGCCAAAATCCTCTTCTGTGTGAAACTTCGCTTCAAAAACCGTAAAATCCGGCACATCTTTCACAAAATCGCGCTGTTTCCGCAAATGGCTCAGTGCTGTGTTCACCATGATCCGACGTATCCAGCCGCCCAGCGCCCCATCGCCCCTAAACTGCGCAATGTCCCTGAACACCCTTACAAACCCGTCCTGCATCATGTCTTCCGCCTCCGACTTGTCGCGAGAGAAGCGCAGCAACACACGGAACATCGGCACACTGTACTGGTGATATAGCGCCGCTTGATGTGCTGAGCTACCTTTCAGTACTCCGGTTACCAATTCTTGATCGCTGAATTGTTGCATGAGGCTGGTTACAGTGTTGTTGATGGGAGATGAAAAGAAATGGTTGCCCAAGGCTGCAAAAAAATCAATATTATTTGAAAAAATCCCCTTCGCTTCAATCTTTTAAGGCCTTTCGTACAAATGGCAGCATCTCATGCACCCATGCGCTGTACTGAACTGTGGATGGGTGGAGTCCGTCGCTTGCGACTAAATTGGGTTCAGACAGGCCGCGCCGGGAAATTGCGGTGACATCTACATGGTGAACGCCAAAACTGCTTGCAATGGTTTGGTTGGCGGCATTATAGGCATCTATTTTTTCGGAAATTACCGTTGGGCTGGAAAAACTCTGGCCGTAAGGTGTGTATGCCCAGTCGGGGATTGAAAGCACGACAACCCGGTTTTTCCTGCCGCCCGCCCTGGCAATGGCAGTCAGCAACAATTGCTCAAACTGGGCTTTGTAGGTATCAAAATCGGCGTTTTGGTATTGGTTGTTCACCCCGATACAAAGCGTGACAAGGCTGAAAACGCTGTCGCCAATTTCGGCGGATTGTGCGGCGATGGCGTTTTGAAGGTTGTCGGTTCGCCAGCCGGTTTGTGCGATCACTTTGGGCCGCAGCACATTCAAGCCCTCCTGAAGCAGGCTGTCGGCAAGCTGGTTGGGGAAATTGGCTTGTTTGGGCACGCTCTGCCCAATGGTGTAGGAGTCGCCCAGCGCAAGGATGTCGATTTGTTCCATTTCAAGCTGGGGAGTCGGGGCTATTTCTTCCGGATTTCGATGGCAAAAAGTCAGTATGGTGGAAGCTAGGAAAACAGAAAAGAAGCGCATGGTAAAATAAGTTCAGCGAATCACCACCTCTTTAATGAACTCTTCCCCAAGTTCGCCGTTCAGCAAATCTTTGATTTTTTCCTTCCCGAAAGATAGCTCATGTTTCAGCGGTGCGGAAAGGATGGTGAGATAGAGTACGTTTTTCCGCACACTTATATTCGAGGTATAGGTGGAAATAGTTTTCCCCATCAATTCGTTCCACAGGGTTTTCACCCGCGACTCGTTGAGCTGCGGGCCAAGGCGGTATTCCTGGATCATGTCTTGCAATACCTCGGAAATCGGCTGGTCGTTTTTCTTTTTCATACTTGTTAAAATCTGTAGGCGCTGTGCAGGCTGGGCATGAGCAAGAAATTGAAATAATTATCTGATTCCAAAAAGTACAAGTTGCCCAAACAGTTCAACCCGAGCACAAGCTTTTTGGTCACAGCATATTCCCAAGCAATTGCACTCGAAAGGCCAGGTGAGAATCGGGTATTCTGGTGATAATGGGAGACATATTCAACTAATCTGGCAAGCTCATCAGGCGTGAGGCCTGTGCCACATTCCAAACGGTAAGGCGCCCTGCGCTCCCGCATCATCAGCATTGAAAGGCCCGCCTCTGCAAACCACCCGGATTTGAGTGTCTTCGAAAGCGTCCAGCGGTTGGTAATGTCCAAATTGGCCAAAAGCAAGGCTGGGTCTGATGGATAAGGATACTGCTCGATAGGGTCATTCCCGGTTATGGCAAATCTCAGCCCCAACTCCCGGCGCGGCGCAACCTGCCGGAAATAGCCGATGCTCGCACCATAAACAGGTCGATCAACAATGGGATAATACCTGAGGTCGGCATAAACTGTACTTTTCTGCGCGTATGCTGATTGCCCCAAAAAGAGCAATAAAAAAGCCAAAAGGAAGTAACGAATAGCCAACGCAAAGCGGTTTTGAAAATTGAATGTTTGCAATCTTTTGAAAATCAATTTTTCACCCGCCTTCGCAAATGCTGCGGCGGGTAAAGCATCCATCAATCCATCAAATCCACCCAAATCCTGGTATTTTTTCATTTTCGTCGTGTTTTAGGTTGAAGCCCTGCAAAGATAATCACCCGAGCCAATGAAATGGAATCTCCAAAATTTATTCTGAACCCGAAGCGGTTTATTGCGCGTTTAAGGTTATTTTTGCAAGTCAAAACGGCTGTACTTTCCTACATTCACCCATTCTAACACCGACCACACACATGAGACCTTTTAATGCTGGCCCGCTGCTTTTTGCCCTGGGTTTATTTTTGTTGAGCACACCTGCCTGCGCCCCCAGGTTTGATCCCATCGGCTACGACAACATCAGCAACATCGGCACAAAGCTTGTCGAACTGATGAACAAGGCAACAGGCAATTACAGCAGCAACGCAACGGCTGCGACCAGCCTCCTCGCCGAGATCGACAAGGCTTACGAGCACGCAAAAGCCCAAAAAGGCAACAAGACCATCGCCGAGTCATGGCGGCTCCTGAAAACCGACATCGTCGCGCCGTTTTTTGAAAAATGGAAGGCTGACGGCAAATTAGACAAAGATTTTGTCAAGGAAGCCGTCGCGCAAGCCCAAAAAAGCGTGACGTCCATCACCAATGCCGAAAAAGCCAAAAAGAAATAAGTTCCCGCTCACCGCTATCCCACCACTCATGCCAGACAAACAGACCACCATCGACAAGGGCCTCGACGGCCTCGACAACCAAATCGTTGACCTCGTGGGCAAATTCATAAAGCGCCGCAAGGAACATTATGAAAAAGCCGCCCAAAAGCTGCATGCCCAGCTGAAAAAGGACACCAAGCGCTTTGCCGCCCTTTTAGCCGACGGGAAAATCAAGAAGGACGACTTCGAGCTGCTCGTGCGCGGGCGCTGGGCACAGCTTAAAATCGAATTACTGACCGAAACTGCTGTTTCAAAGCGAAAATTTGAGGATATTGCGGGCGAAGTGCTGAAGGTGACGGTGAATACCGTGCTGGATGCCGTTTAAACAATAAACAGCGACCTACAACTTTTTTTGCATGAAATCAGTGTTCCCTCTCCTGGCCATTGCCTTTTTTAGCCTCAACGCAATGGCCCAGGATACCTTTTCCATTGTCGCCATAGACACCATTACCGGCGAGATCGGCAGCGCCGGCGCCAGCTGCCTCGACAACATCTCCTTTCCCGGCAGCGGCGGCGCCATCATCATCAGCGACATCCTGCCCGGCAAAGGCGCCATCCACACCCAATCCTACTGGCTGCCCACCAACCAGGCCAACGCCCGCCTGAAAATGCAGGAGGGGCTCGCCCCTGCCGACATCCTGCTGTGGCTGCGCCAAAACGACCCGGAAGGCGTGTTCGGCGCGCTCAAGCGTCAATACGGCATCGTCGATCTCGACCCGCAAGGCCACCCGCGCGCAGCCGCATTCACCGGCAGTTCCTGCCTGAACTACAAGAACCACAAAACGGGCGCGAACTATGCCATCCAGGGCAATATCCTGCTCGGCCCCCAAATCCTCGACAGCATGGAAGCGCGTTTCTTAGCCGCCAGCGGCACCCTCGCCGACCGTTTGATGCAGGCCATGCAGGGCGCCAACGTGCCGGGCGCCGATTCCCGCTGCCTCAACAACGGCACCTCATCGCTCTCGGCTTTCCTCCGCGTGGCTAAGCCGACCGACATCCCCAGCGATTTGTACCTCGACCTCAACGTGCCCTCCCTGCCGGCGGGAATGGAGCCGATCGACTCGCTGCAGCGCCTGTACGACCAGTGGAAAGCCACCATTGCGGCGAACGAGCCCGGGATACCCAAAGCGCATCTTTTCCCCAACCCCGCCAATGGCCGGTTTTCCCTGGTCTGGCAGGGCGGCGAAGGCAGGATCCTATTGTACAGCGCAACCGGAAAACTGGCTTTTGAAGCCCCTGTAGTTTCCGGGGAAAACAGTTTTGCGCCCAAAATCGCTCCTGGCTTGTATTTCATTCAGATAAAGGTCGGGGGAAGCACCGTCCAAACCGGAAAAATTGCCTGGCTGCAGGAATAAGGCCTACCTTTCCTGCGTTCAAGCATTTATTGTCCATCTAACACCCTCCTTCAATGCCGCAACCCGCGAATATGGAAGCGCTGAACCGCCTGATCCAGGAAGAAAGCGCATTCCTTGAAAAATTGAAAGCCGTAGCCGCCAAAGTGATCGTCGGGCAGGAAAACATGCTCGACAGGCTGCTGATCGGGCTCCTGACCAAAGGGCATATCCTGCTCGAAGGCATGCCTGGCCTGGCCAAAACCCTGGCCATCAAAACCCTGGCCGAAGCCGTGGACGCCAGGTTCAGCCGCATCCAGTTCACCCCCGACCTGCTGCCCGCCGACGTGATCGGCACCACCATTTACAACCCCACCCTGGCCGAGTTCACCGTGCGCCAGGGCCCCATATTCGCCAATTTCGTGCTGGCCGACGAGATCAACCGCGCGCCCGCCAAAGTGCAGAGCGCCCTGCTGGAAGCCATGCAGGAGCGACAGGTGACCATCGGGAACCAAACCTTCAAGCTACCTGAACCGTTCTTAGTATTGGCCACCCAAAACCCCCTGGAACAGGAAGGCACCTACCCCTTGCCCGAAGCACAAGCTGACCGCTTTCTGCTAAAAGTAAAAATCGGATACCCCAGCCTGGAGGAAGAGCGCAGCATCCTGCGCCGCAACCTCAACGACGACGAGCCGGAAGTGCAAAAAGTACTGAGCGTCAAAACCCTGCTTCAAGCCCGCGATGCCGTGAAAAAGGTGTATCTCGACGAAAAAGTGGAACAGTACATCCTGGAGATCGTTTTCGCCACGCGCAACCCCGCCCAGTTCGGCATGGCCGACCTGGCGCCGCTGCTCCAATACGGCGCCTCGCCACGCGCCACCATCGCCCTTTCCAAAGCCGCCCGCGCCATGGCATTCCTCAACCAACGCGCCTTCGTGACCCCCGACGACGTGCGCGCCACCTGCCCCGACGTGCTGCGCCACCGCATCGGCCTAACCTTCGAGGCAGAAGCAGAAAACATCCGCCAGGAAGACGTGATTGCCAGGGTTTTAGGGACGATTGTTATTCCTTGAATCCAACAAACAACGACCGGCATGCAACAAACAACGACCGCCGAATTGCTCAAAAAAGTGCGCCGCATCGAGATCAAGTCGCGGGGCCTGAGCAGCAGCTTGTTCACGGGCGGCTACCAGAGCGCGTTCAAGGGCAAGGGCATGTCGTTCAGCGAGGTTCGGCCCTATTCTCCCGGCGACGACGTGCGAACCATCGACTGGAACGTGACGGCGCGGACAGGAGAGCCGTTTGTCAAGGTTTTTGAGGAAGAAAGGGAAAACACCGTCATGTTGGTGGTTGACGTGAGCGGGTCGGCGGTATTTGGCAGCCATACCCAGTTCAAGGCCGAGTATCTGACCGAGGTATGCGCCGTGCTGGCCTTTTCTGCCATCGCCAACAACGACAAAGTGGGCGTGATGCTGTTCTCCGACCGCGTGGAGCTGTACATTCCGCCCCAAAAAGGCCGGGAGCATATCCTGCGCATCATCCGAGAGGTGCTGAGCATACAGCCCAAAGGCCGAAAAACAGAGATGGCCAAGGCCCTGCGCTACATTTCCAACGGCGTCAAGAAGCGCTGCGTCTGTTTCTTGCTGTCCGATTTTTTGGCCGAGGGCTACGACGAAGCGCTGCGGGTACTGGCAAGGCAGCACGACCTCATCGGCATCCACTGCTGGGACCCCCTGGAGCGCGACCTGCCCGATGTGGGGGTGCTGCGCGTGGCCGACGCAGAGACAGGCGAGCAGATTTGGGTGGACACCACCAATTTGAAATTGCGGCACCAGTATTGGCATTCCTTCGAAGCCCATACCGCTGCCACACAGTCCCTGTTCCGAAAAGCCGGGGCCGACTTCCTGAGCGTCGGCACCCACCAGTCGTATGTGAACGCCCTGCTCAAGTTTTTTTCCAAACGCTCCAATACGATTTCGCATGGCTGACCGGCTTGGCAAATATTGGTCGTCAATAATAAGGTGCAATGTTCCATTGTTCCTTTGCCTCTTGTTGATAGGTGTTCAACGCGGCAATGCCCAGGGAAAAGCCTTTGCTTCCATCAAACCCGAGCGCGTGGAGACCGGCGATACCATCGCTTTGTATGTCATCGTTTCCGGCATCAATGCCAAGCCCAAGGCAGTTGATTTTGTGCCCTGGCAGGCCTATTTCCCGCCGGCCAACATCCTCTCCAAGTCCGATTGGCGCAAAAGCGGGGAACAATGGGTGCAACAGTTCAAGCTGATCGCTTTCGACAGCGCCCAAATAGAATTGCCGCCATTGACTGTGCTATTATCTGCCGGAAAACCATTGGCTACCAATAGCTTAAGCCTATCGGTTTTCCCAACGCCGGGAAATGACATCAACGACATGGCGCCCATGCGCGACATCTATCGGGAGCCGGCTTCCTGGATGGACTACTGGCCTTGGGGCGCCGGGGCGCTGGCATTGGTAGGGTTTGCGGTGTGGTATTTCCGAAAAATAAACCGGCGGCCAAAACCTATCCAATTGCCTATCCCCACGGCGGCGCCACCGCCTCTTTCCCCTCGGGAAACGGCGCTGCAGAAATTAGACGCGCTCCAACAAGCCCAGCTTTGGAAAAAAGGCCAGGCCAAAGAGCACTATGCGGAACTGAGCTTGATCGTGCGGGAATACCTTGAAGGGACGTACCGCGTTGCCGCCCTCGAATCGACAACCCTGGAGATATTGCCCTTGTTGAAAAAAAGCAGTTTCCCGGCAACACAGTTGGCCCTGCTGCGCGATATTTTGAACCAGACAGACATGGTTAAGTACGCCCAAACCCAGCCCGAAGAATCGTCGCACGAAGCGATTGTGGAAAAAGCCAGAACCCTGCTCAGCCCCGGTTTTCTGAAAAAACAAGAAGTGCCAACTGCTGCCCCAAGCAAAAAAACGCCCCACAAGCCTCCCAGCGGCAACTACGAACCGCTCTAACAACGCATCTGCCATGACCTTTGCCCAACCATATTGGCTGCTATTGCTCCTGCTGTTGCCCTTGCTGATGCTCCAGTACAGGCGCAACACGCGCAAGCGGCACGTCACGCTGCAAGTGTCGCGCTTGCAGGCCATGCGGGGCATCAAAACCTGGGTGGTATATGCCCGCAACTGGATACAAATGCTGCGCTGGATAACGCTTGCCCTGCTCATCGTCGCCATGGCCCGCCCACAGCTCTTGTGGCATGAAGACACCGTCGAAGCCGAGTCCATCGACATCATGCTGGTCATGGACGTGTCACCGAGCATGTTGTCAAAGGATTTCAGCCCCGACCGCCTGAGCGTGGCCAAGGAAATGGCCGTCAGCTTCATCAGCCGCCGGCCTTACGACCGGCTGGGCCTGGTCGCTTTTTCCGGCGGCGCCTTCACGCAATGCCCGCTCACCAACGACCGCCGCATCCTGCAAGCCTTCGTCAACAACCTCCAGGCCGGCCGCTTGCCCGACGGCACTGCCATCGGCATGGGCATCGCCACCGCCGTGCAGCACCTCGACAAAAGCGATTCCAAAAGCAAGATCGTGCTGCTCCTGACCGACGGGGAACAAAATGCCGGCGATATGGGGCCGCTCACCGCAGCCAGCATCGCCAAGTCGCTGGGCGTACGGGTCTATACCATCGGTGTGGGCAGCGAAGGGCTGGTGTTGTCGCCCAGCTACCAGAACAGCGACGGCAGCTTTGCCTTCGCGCAAAGGGAAATGGCCTTTGACACGCAATTGCTGATAGAGATCGCGAACACGACAAACGGGAAATTCTACCGAGCCCGTACCGCAGAAGACTTGAAAGGCATATACGACGAAATCGAAAGCCTTGAAAAGACCAAAGTGAGCAAAGTTTCCCTCAAGCGTACTACGGAACTGTTTTTTTGGTTCCTCAACGCTGCGTTCTGCCTCCTGGGGCTGGAAATGCTGCTGCGCTGGGGGCCGCTTCGGGTGATAACTGTGTGACATGAAAGCATTCCTCGACGAAGCCGTTTGCCGCTACAACACCCCCCGGTTCATCGAAAGCGACCCCATTTCGATACCGCACCGCTTTTCGGGCCTGCAAGACCGTGAGATCATGGGCTTTTGGGCGGCTACCCTGGCCTGGGGGCAGCGGAAAACCATTATCCAGAGCGCCGCTCGTTTGGCCGAGCTGATGGACAACGCGCCCTGCGACTTTATCCGCAACCACGAAGAAATCGACCGAAAGCGCTTCCTCGACTTCAAGCACCGCACGTTCCAAGCCACGGATACCCTGTGGTTCCTTGAGTTTTTGCAACAATTCTATCGGCAAAACGAATCTTTAGAAACCGCCTTTTCTAGGCACCTTGCATCATCCGACAAAACCGTGGAAAATGCTCTCCGCGGCTTTCACGACGATTTTTTCGCACACCCCGACGCGCCGGCACGCACCCGCAAGCACGTAGCCACGCCCGCGCGCGGCTCTACCTGCAAGCGCCTGAACATGTTTCTGCGCTGGATGGTGCGAAAAGACGACACGGGTGTTGATTTTGGGCTTTGGACAGGCATTTCCCCTGCCCAATTGTTGATCCCGCTGGATGTGCACGTAGAGCGGGTGGCACGGCATTTAGGCTTGCTGAAACGGCCGCAAACCGATTGGAAGGCAGTACTGGAACTGACCGAAAATCTCCAAGCTTTTGACCCTGCTGACCCGGTGAAGTATGATTATGCGTTGTTTGGGTTGGGGGTACTTGAAAAGCCCGTATAATCAACAGTTCAAAGGTCGTGCAAATCGTCAACCTTCAATCGTGGCCAGCAGCCGCTGCTTGCGCCGCTCGATCTTTTGCGCTATTTCCCGGAAGTACCACTCCCGCAGCTTTTCAGCCTCTCCGCTGAACCGCGACGATTTGGCGTTGATGCTCTTGAACCATTCTTCGGAATAGTCGCAGAGCCGTGCATCGGTGCTTTTGAGGAAATTTGGCGTGCAAAATGCGGAGAAAACCATCCTGCCCACATCCGAGGTGATGAGCGCTGTGATGTTGGTATAGACCATCTCGTTGTAAAAGATGTTGAAGTCGCCGCGCCCGAGCTCGGCTTTTTCGCCCACGTTGAATTTTTTCCCGGCGCTGGCCATGGCCTTTGCATGTGACGTCCATTCCAGCAGCTTGTCCACCAGCAGGATAGCCTCCTGCGGGTCACGGAAGCCGCCGGAGTAGAGGTGGTATTCGATCTGGGCCAGTGTGTTGTCCATGATCTGGGTAGTCCAGAGCTCGGTGCTGTTCAGCCGGATGTAGTGGCCCAGCAGTTCCTGGCTCAGGCGGATCACGGGCGGGGTCACCAGGTCGAGCGAGAACTGCCGGTCGCGGAGGAATTCGAGGTTCCAGGTGGTGCGCCCCCAGATGTACAGCTTGAAGGAGATGAGTTCCGGGAACAGGTTGTAGGTGAACACCGGGAGCTCTGCCGAAGCGTAGTACAGGTGGGCGTTGGGCAAGCGGTGGATCTGTTCAAATTCATAGTTGAAGCCCGAGAGGTAGTCCGAAAAGTCCTTGACCCGCCGGGAGAAGGCGCTGAAATTGCAGACAACGTTGTCGCTGCTGCCCGTGACGAGGGCATCGAGGGAGATGCCGTATTTCTGTGCCAGCAGGCTCAGTTCCTCCGGCGGCAGGAAGGTATCGCCACGGAGGCGGCGATAGACCGGGTCTTTGGCTAAGTTGAGCAGGTCGCACAAATCCTCCACGGCATCGGCGCGGCGGGGGTAGCGGCTAAGGATGATTTCGAAGAGGCGGTCTTGTAGTGAAGGGTGTTGCATTGGGTCGGTGGTAATTGTGGCTGCAAGGTTGGGATTTTTGTGGCCAATTCCAATTGATTTTTTGAAAGGTCACAAACTTTTCCGGATTGGAGATAACTAGAAAAAAATTTCTACGCTTTCAAAAAAAGACAGGGCCAGACTTTAACCTTTCCCCCAATATAAACATGGAAAACATCCCCTACATTTGTCAGGCCGCAGCGCCGGGGCTCAGGCAGCGCGGCACGATATTCACCCCCTTTCTTAATACTTTAAAAACACGAACACAATGAAACTATTCCTCAAAATGTGGCACGGTCGTTGTCACACACACACACACACACTTGCGCTGGTTTTATTAATGTTATTTTCATGGATTTTTGGAACCGCTCAAGGTGTTGGCAAATTTAATGTATTAGCTCCTATTTTTGATCAGAGTACTGGTGTTACAAGCTGTACAATAAATTGGGAAAGCTCCCCTGTTGATGGAAACATTCCCAATTTTGCCGATAGAATGGGAATCACTGTTTCAGTTTCAGGCACCAATGTATGTCTTAACAATGAAAGTGCCCAGCATCCAACAGTTTTCCATGGTGGATTTGCGGCATTAGATAGGTCATATAATATTGCCAATGAAATCAGCCTTGCTTACTTCTCCGGCCCTCCATTTATGTTGCCCAATCCCAAACCTTACCAAGCTCCAAATACACCGTTTGTAGTAGTGCGTTTCAGAGCACTACCTGGAGAAATCTATTCCGTAAATATCAGCGGTTGGGTAAGGAACAATGGGGTTACCAGTCAAATTGTTGCATCAACTAATTCAGGCACCCCAGATGGAGTTATATTGCGCGGCAACATAATAAAGCCCTTAGGGTTTGCCGATTTTCCCTGTGACGGGCATTTTGCGGTGAGTGATGCAATCCCTAATGTTACGGTGAGCAAAGTTACCCCTGCCACCTTGCCCTGTTTTCCTGGCATCCCCTCGGAGTCCGTTTTTTTTCCATTTGGATTTTATGAGTTCTCTCAAGCAAGTCAAACTGGGACCGAAGGGCTGTACTACACAAACTATCGCATAACCCCGTCAAAAACAAATGCGACAGACCTGTGCTGCGGCATTTCGCAATCAGATTTGGAGCTGTTCCCATATTATTTCATCCTAGGACAGGCGCCCATTACCAATGCGATGTTCTTGGCTGCCGATTTCAATGGGGATGGCTATGTCACGAGCTTCGATCACCTGCTGATGAATTTATGCGTCTTGAATAGCCCCTTGCCGCCATCTGAGCCGCAATATGGCGCCAATTGGCTTCCATGGCGCTTTGCCCCTTATGCGACAGCACCGCCAGGCGCCTTTGTCCAAAGCCCGGGAGCACCGAATATCCCAAACTTTTTGGATTGCATCTATGACCCGCTTAACGGTGGGCTCAATGTCACAACCACAGATTTCTGGGGTGTAAAAAGGGGCGATTTAAATGGAACTTGTACCGATTGTGGCAATTCGTTTGCCCCAGACACAAATGACGACCGTTCTGTTCAAATCGAAGACGCAAGCGATAAGGCAAAGCTGTATGTCCCAGAAAACTCCATGAAGGCCAATCAAGTCGCAACCATCCCGATAAGTGTTGAGTCAATTGAAAGGTCTTCTGATATTTTGATCGAGTTGATCGCTAATTTGGAAGATTTTGAAGTAGTTTCAATTGAAAACGGTGACTTGTCGGAAGAGTTTGCGGTAACGGCGAAATCATTAGAGCATAATGGCACTGCAATAAAATTTGCCTGGTTCAACATGGAATTAGATGGTGTGGACATCCCGGATAACAGCGTTTTGTTTTACGTTAAGATACGGGCAAAGAGAGACATACAAAATATTAAGGGCAGCTTTCATTTACAACCGTTGGGCCTCAATTTACTGCTAAAAAGGTGGGGCAAATCTAAATACCAATTTGAAATCGATGATTCGATTCGGCCAGGGAGCGGCTTTTCTGCTAAATTAATTGGTTCAAACTTGCTGTCTGAACCTGCAAAAGTTTTGATTAAGGTGCCTCATTCCTGTGCCGCGAAGATAATAGTTATAGATGGCCAGGGTATTCAAACAAGTGCAATCAGTCAGGATATTCCAGAAGGATTTAGCGAAATCTATATTCCCAATATTCCTGCACAATCAGGCTTGTTTACCATTTTTGTTCAAAGCCCTTTTGGACAACAATTGCTCCGAGCGGTAAAACTTTAGTTTGTTGGAATCCTGCGATATTGACAAATGGGGCCCCATTTGTCAATATCCCTTTTCTTTTATCTACACAACCCTCATCCCGTGAAGAAACTGCTTCTTACTCCTGCTTTCCTTTTTTGTTGGTGTTTTTCATTCACTCAATCCATTTATTACGTCAGGCCAGACTTGCAAAGCGCCCCACTCAATATTGTATATTTTGGCTTGTTCAATATTGCCACGTGTACAGATTCAATTATTTTTCCAATAAAATTGACACCAGGAATGGGAGTGCAAGATTTGGCGGCTTGCCCTGACGGAAATTTTTACGTGTCAATTACAAACAATAGTTTTCCATTTTATCAAATTGGGCGGCTTAATTTTCAAGATAGCGCTGTTGTTGTCTTGTGCGATCTTAATTATTCTGTAGGAAATTCATTTGTTTGTGATGGGAATGGAGTTTTATGGACAGGCCCTGATTTGAACACTTATGATACAAATACCGGTTTGGTAGATTATTTCGGTGCTATACCATTTCAGCTTTCTGGAGACTTAACTTTCCGAGACGGCATAATGTACGGGACTTCTGTTGGCAACCAACTTATTCAGATCGATCCATATAATCCATCTGCAACGCATGTTGTTTATCAATATCCGATTGTTAATGTTGAAGCTTATGGGATAGTAAGTTTTTCAACTTCATGTGATTCTACAAAAACGTATATAACAACGTCTAATTATTTGTTGAATGGTAGCACCGTAGATTCTGTCAATGCTGTTTATGAAATTGATCCGGTTGCCCAAACAACTACCTTTCTTTGCGAAACGCCGCATGTTTTTTTTGGCGCTGCATCTACCACCGAATTCCTCGCCTCCAATTGCAGCCTCTCCCTCGACCTCGATGCCGACGACTCCTCCGGCGCAACGGGCAGCGACTGGCAAGCCCCAGTCCTCTGCACTGGGAACATGGTAGCCCTCGCCGATACCGATGCCACCTGGTACTCCGGCTACCACACCGACTCCATGCGGGTGCGGCTGCTGGCGCCCGCGCCCGACCAGCCGCTGGAATACCTCACAGCCACGGGCGCCGGCTCGGTGAGCGTGTCGGGGCAGGGGAGCGGCTGGCTGACGCTCGTCAGCGCAAGCAATACTGCCGTCCCCGTTTCCAACGCGGATTTTCAGGCCGTGCTGCGCACACTGGCATGGCACAACGACGCAGTCCCGAAGACGCCCGGCCCGCGCACGGTGGAAGTGCTCGCTTTCTGCTCCGGTGGCCGCCGCGATACGGCCTATGCCTATTTGACGGTGCCGACCCTGCTGTCTGCAGGCCAGGACACCGCTCTTGCCGCCTGTGCCGATGCCGCGCCCTTCCAGATGCTGGCGCCGGGCAGCGCCGGCGGCGGCGCCTGGTCGGCCACCGCTGCCGGGGCTGGAATCTTCTCGCCCCTTTTGGACATGCCCGCCACCTACACCTACGTTGTGGACAACGGCCCCTGCCCGGCCGATACGGCCGAAGTGTCGGTCGCGGTATTGCCCTTGCCGGTATTCACGCTGGGACAGGACACATCGCTGTGCAGCGGCGCGGCGCTGGTATTGCAGGCCCCCGGCGCCTCGGTTTGGCAAGATGGCAGCAGCGGCGCCACTTTTACGGTCGGTAGCGCCGGGCTGTACTGGGCGGCCTATACCGACGCCAACGGCTGCAGCTATGCCGACAGCATCGAAGTGACTGCCAAACAGGGCAGCCAGGGGCAGTCATCCGCCCAACAGTGCGCAGGCCAGGCATTCAACTGGAACGGCCAAAGCTTCACACAAGACACCACCCTTTGCCTCAGCCTGACGGCGGCCAACGGCTGCGATTCGCTGCATTGCCTGTCGCTCAGCTTTTTCTACCCCTCGCTCGCTTTGGACACCAGTGTCTGCAGCGGTCGGTCAGTCAACTGGCTCGGCACGACCTACCAACAAGTGGGCATTTACCGGGACACGCTCATGCTGAACGGCTGCCTGACGGCGGCCCGGCTCACCTTGTCGATAGCCCCGCCTGACACGGTTGCCCAAAATGTGGCCATCTGTGCCGGGGAAAGCTACACCGTGGGGACGCAGCAGTTTTCGGCAACCGGCCAGTACGCGGTGCTTTTGCAAACAGCAGCGGGCTGCGACAGCGTGGTGCTGCTGGGCCTCACGGTGCGCCCAACAGTGGCATCCAGCTTGTCGGGGGCCATTTGCCCGGGCGGGAGCTACCTTTTTGACGGGGCCAGCCTGGGCCAACCCGGCACGTACAGCGCCCTTTTCCAGACCCCGGAGGGCTGCGACAGCACGGTGACGCTGACCTTGGGGCTGCATGTGCCGCCAGCGCCGGCCATTTCAGGCGACACCTTGATCTGTCCGGGCAGTACAGGCAACCTCAGCGTGGCCAGCTTCAGCGCCACACAATGGTCGGGAGGGGAGAGCAACGCGACCATAAGCGTGTCGCTGCCAGGCGTTTACAGCGTGACGGTGACGGATGCCAACGGCTGCACCGGCAGCAGCAGCGCCGAGCTGAAGGTGTCGCCACCGATACAAGCGGCCTGGGAAACGACAGACCCGAGCTGTCATGGCGGCAGTGACGGCACGGTCGGGCTGGCGGGCATAACGGGCGGCGCCCCGCCGCTGCGCTACAGCCTGAACCAGGGCCCTTTTGGCACGTCGGGCCTGTTCGACGGCCTTTCGGCGGGGCCGCAAACGGTCACCGTGACCGACATCCTGGGCTGCACCTCTTCCTATGGCTTACAGCTTAGCGACCCGCCGCTGCTGGCAGTGGATCTGGGCCCGGCACAGACGTTGGAAGTTGGCCAAACGTACCCGATACCGGTCGCCGTCAACCAGGCGGGCGTGTTCAGCTATTCCTGGTCGCCGCCGGATGGCCTGAGCTGCACAGCCTGCCCGGCCCCTGTGGTGACGGCCAGCGACAGCACGCTCTATACCCTGCTGCTGACCGATGCCGAGGGCTGTACGGCCATCGGCAGCCTGCTCATACTGGTGCGCAAGGGTGAGGGGCTGTACATCCCCCAGATATTTTCGCCGAATGCTGACGGGCAGAACGAGCGCTTCACGGTGTATGGCGACCCCAGCTTAGTGGGGGCGGTGGAGCTTTTCATGATATACGACCGCTGGGGCGAGCTGCTGTTTGCGCGGGAATACCTTTCGGTGAACGACGAGGCTGCGGGCTGGGACGGCAGTTATCGGGGCAGGCCGGTGCTGCCGGGGGTTTACGTGTGGTATGCCCGGGTGCGGATGCTGGACGGGACGGTGCTGCTGAAGAAGGGGGATGTGACGGTGGTAAGGTGAAGGAAAAAGCAAACGGAAGCTTGGTTTTGCATTTTACAGCTTTTCAATTTCCTTTTGGGACAGACCTGTAAGCCGCACGATCTTTTCTATTGATTCGCCTTCGTACTTCATCTGGCGGGCGATCTGGGCTTTCCCTTCGGCTAAGCCCTCAGCTTTCCCTTCATCGAAGGAAGTGTCCACCACATTTTTCAAATCGCGGTAATATTTCAAGCTCTCTTCGTACTTGTTTTTTTCCTCGGGTGTGAATTTTGCGATTTCTGCGGCCTCAAAAAGTTTTTTGAATATCCGGTCTTGCAGTGCCTGCGGCCGGTTTTGCAGGTATGGAAGATGTTTCAGAACAAACATCCACTTGTCGAAGTTGCCTTGCAGTTCCTCCTCCTTTTTATTGAAATTGGGCATTTCCAGGTAGATATAGGTCAGTTTGTCGTAAAACACCCGACATTTTTGGTCTTTCAGCTGAACTTCGTGGCGTACCTCCTGTTCAGGTTCGTCCTCGGAAAAGGTAAAGTCCAGGATACCTACCAAGTACACGGCTGCCAGTTCGTAGCTCCAGTCCCCTTTTCTCCCCTGTTCCTGGATCGGAAAGGAGGAATAGAACACACTCCGGTCTTTAAAAAAATTCTGTTTTGCCTTCTGCATCTCTACGATGAATCGCTCTCCTTTTTCGCTTATGCAGTACAGGTCGAAGATTGCCTTGCGGTCTGTTTCGGTACTGCCGAGCTGTTCGGTACGTGCGTAGCTCAAGTCTTTCACCTTATGCCTTCCGGGTAATACCTGGTTCAGAAAATCGATCAAAAGCTCTTTGTTCGGCTCGGAGCCGAACAACTTTTTGAAGCCAAAGTCCGTGAACGGGTTGATATATTTGTCCTGGAGTCCCATCAGTTGATCTTTTGGCTACAAAAGTACGGAAAATTGGTGAAGGTTCAGCCTTGCACCGGGGCTACAATTATCTCGAAATGTGCGCAATACCAGCGCTGAATCCAGCTGTATTTGCCAGGCCATTTTGGGGCTTCTGCACAAACAAAAAGGACATGTTAGGATGATTAGGTTCCCAACATGTCCTGGAAAATTTGCCTGGGCATTTTACCTGCCAGTTGATGCTACTGCACCCTCGCCGTAATCTTCGGGTTCAACGTTATCTTCTCCGCCTGTGGCTTGCCCGATTCAAACTCCAGGTTATAAGCTTTGAACCGGTTGCCTTTAAATGTCACCACCAGTGGCTCGCCGTTTTTTTGCACAGCGCCTCTGGCCAGCACCTCTCCGTTCTCGTCTTTTACCACCAACTCGCTGCCTTCCAGGAATTTCTCGTCGAAGCGAACCTCAAATACCACATCCGAAAAATCAGGCCGGTCGGGCGGGCAACTCAGGCAAGGAGGCCAGGGCCAGGGTATGCGCCAGCGCAGGCGCTCGTACCAAGGTACATAGATAAACCTGTCGAAGCAGAACCAGGGCCGCAGTTCGCACAAGGTGCAGCGGTCGTCCATGACATCCCGCATCCTACGGTGGCAGACAGCACAGAACGGCTGGCTGGAGCTTTTCATCTGGCAGGTTTGCTGGGGGCGGTAAATGCCGGCGCCATAGTAGCCTCCGCCGGCCCACAGCCCAACAGTCGTGGCGCCGCTGGTGGTGGGAATGGGCGTAGTTGGGGCGATCAGGTCGCCCCATTTGGTGGTGGCGCGGTTGGTGTTGATGGTCAGGTTGACCTGCGATGGTTCGCCGCCGGTGTACATCCTTCCGGCATCGCTGCCGTCGCATACGTAACAGTCGTATTCATCGGCAAGGCCGCCTACTTTGTGTCCCAACTCATGGGTGATGATTTGCGAAAAGTTTGGGGAGATGGATGAGAACACCAACCCGCCGGCACAGCCGCCCCATTGGGTGTCGTTGACTAACACAAAAACCGCGTCATAAGCCGGGGCGTACCCGGCGGCTTCGTAGCATTTGGCCGGCGAGTCCGACTGGATGCAGCGTTCGGCCTGGCCGATGGCGGGGTTGCCGTAGCGGCAGTCGAGCTCGGTGTTTTTGAAAATGCCGTCTGCTGGATGGTCGATGCCAGATTCTGTGGAAACGACGTTCACGCGCCAGATATTGAAGGAGCACATCGTTTCGCGGTACGGCGTCAGGTTTTGCATGGCCTGAACGGCTTCGTCCACTTTTTGGTTGAAAAGGGTTTGTTCCGTGGAACGGAAGCCGTCGCCGACGAACACGATGTCGTACTTGGTGGCAGATGTGCCGTTGGAGAGAATGGTGGCGTAGTTCATGCTACCATTGGCCTGGATGTTCACCTGGGCGACACCGGGTTGAATGCTTGCTGCCAGCAGGGCAAGCAGCGTTATCAAGTTTTTCATAATTGGCTGTTTTTTTTTGAAGTTAACGGATGCTGATTTCCTGTATCAGTTTGCGTTTTGCCCTTGCGGCTGACTGGCTGAGATCTTCGCCGCCCGAATCGTAAAGCCGTATCTTGGTAGCGCCTTCGATGTTGGGAATTTTCAGCGGGAACACCACGTTTTGCGCTTTTTCGTCGGTGTTGCGGATGTTGTTGCCTTCGGGTTTTTCAAACACTTCTTTTCGCTCGGTAGCCGGATAAGCAACTGAAGCGGAGAAAAGCACCTGGCCTTTTTCGTTTACAAGGTCGTAGGAAAGCTGGCGGCTGGCATGGGCAAAGCCCTGGTCGAATCCGCCGCTGTAGGCTTGTTTGGAAAGGGTGGTGATTTTGCCGTTCGCGTCCATCTGCATCACCATTTGCAGGGCTTTGGTAGCCAATATTTCTACCTCGGTAGCCAGTATTTCGCGCCCGTTTTCGAGCACGCGCAATTTGACCTTACCGGCTGGAATATTTGGCGCCAGCACTTTTAACCCGTTGGAATCGAGCGTCCCGACTACAGCGGCCCCGGTTTTGTCGAAAAGCACCTCAAGGCCCTTTTCGCTTTTTACGCCCAGGTTTTGGATCAGCATCAGTTCTCCCGGACTGGCTTTGGGTGGGATCACTTCTGCTTTGCCTTTTGGGCCTTGCACTTGGCAGGAGGCGATGAGCAAGCCTGCCAGCAACATAATTGTGAATTGTTTCATGTTGGATGTTTTAATTTGGTGAAAAAAAACAGAAAGGTTGGAGGGCCGTTCAAGCTGGGATGCCTGTTTTGCCCCTGTCTTTGATGCGCGCTGTTTAAAAAACGTGAACAAGCAGCGGCGTTTCATTTGGGAAATTGCGTTTCAAAAGCGACCTTTGCGCGGCAATCGCCTTTCGGGTAACATCCCGTTTTTCACCAATTTATCTGCTTGAACATTGAAAGCCATTCTACTGCTCGAAGATGGAACTGTATTTCACGGCACCGCCGCAGGCAAGCGCGGCACCACGACCGGGGAAATATGCTTCAACACCGGAATGACCGGCTACCAGGAAATTTTCACCGACCCTTCATACACCGGGCAAGTGCTGGTGGCGACCAATGTACATATTGGCAACTACGGTATTAAAAAGGTTGAAGTGGAGAGCGGAGGGGTGAAGATTGCAGGTTTTGTTTGCCGCAACTTCAATGTCCCGTACAGCCGTGCCACGGCCGATCAGACCATCCAGGAATACTTCGAGGCGGAAAACTTGGTCGCGATTTGCGACGTGGACACCCGCGCCATCGTGCAGCACATACGCGAGCGCGGTGCGATGAACTGCATCATCTCTTCCGAAACAGATGACGTGGCGGCGCTTCAAAAGCGCTTGAAAGACACGCCCAGCATGGCCGGGCTGGAGCTATCCAGCGTGGTGACTGCCAAAGAAGCTTATTTTATTGGGAACCCGGAAGCAAAGAAGCGCGTCGCGGTGATGGACTTTGGCGTAAAAAAGAACATCCTGCGCTGTTTTGACGAGCGCAACTGTTACTTGCAGGTGTTCCCGGCCAAAACCAGTTTTAAAGAAGTCGCTGCCTGGAACCCCGACGGTTTTTTCCTGTCAAACGGCCCCGGCGACCCGGCTTCCATGCCGTATGCGGTGGAAACGACCAGGCAAATGCTGGCTTCCGGCAAGCCGTTGTTCGGTATTTGCCTGGGGCAGCAAATCCTGGCCCAGGCGGTTGGGCTCCCCACCTACAAACTGCACCACGGCCACCGCGGCCTCAACCACCCGGTAAAAAACCTGCTTACCGGCCGCGGTGAAATAACCAGCCAAAACCACGGCTTTGGTGTGCTGGAACAGGCGGTGTACGATTCTCCCAGCGTGGTGGAAGCCACACACCTGAATCTGAACGACAATACCATTGAAGGGATACGGCTGAAAAACTACCCGGCGTTCAGCGTACAGTACCACCCGGAGGCCAGCCCCGGCCCGCATGATGCGCGGTATTTGTTTGATGAGTTTGTTGGTAGCTTATAGTTGAACGTTGTTGGTTGTTCGTTGTTGGTTGTTCGTTTACATTTGCTCGATTACTGTTTGGCCATTCTTCCGGAAGGAAAAATATTGTTACGCAATTGGATATACTGACTATCCGCATATTGTACCCCAACGGCTTCACCCTAAAATAGTTGATCTTGTTTATCGAAAGGCGTTCCCGTTTACTTACTCGTCGGACGGCGAAAAGCCGTCAGACGAGGCCTCACGTGGTCTGACGGCTTTTCGCCGTCCGACCACTACATTAACACTCAATTTCATTCAATCGCATTGCTCTTGGGGTACAATATGCGGATAGTCTGTTTGGATATTTGTCCACCATACCTTAATGGTGAAGCATAGCAACCAAACAGCAATCGAGCAAATGTAAACGATCAACGAACAACCAACAACGATCAACCTTTTTTAAACGCTTCGATGGCGTTTTTGGCGTATTCGGTCAAAGACAGCCGGCCGCTGATGGCAGCGCGTTCGGAGAGGAGTGTGCCCCAGTGTTCGGTGCCTTGCCAAAACACGCGCTTAAGTTCTGCAAGCGCATCAGGGCTGTAGGCGCATAACTTTTCACAGAGCATTTCCAGGTAACCATCCATTTGTTCTTCGGTTTCGAAGGCTTCCTGGTACAGGTTGTGCGCCTTTCCCCAGTCGGCGCTGCGCCATTCGTCGGGTGTGAGCGACAGTTGTGTGAAGGCGGCGACCCCTACTTTCCGTTCTACGGCGGGGCCGATCACGAAGGGCCCGAAACCGACAGCCAGTTCGCTGAGCCTGAAGGTGGCCCATTTGGTGGCCAGGCAAAAATCAGTGGCGGAGGCGAGTCCTACGCCGCCGCCCACTGATTTCCCATGCACGCGCCCGATCACTATTTTTGAGCAGGCACGCATGGCATTGATCACGTTGCCAAAACCCGAGAAAAAGGTATGCCCTGTTTCAAGGTCATGGATAGACATCAGTTCATCGAAGCTGGCGCCGGCACAAAAGGTTTTGTGTTCGGCGCTGCGCAGCACCACGATTTTAACATCTGGATTCACACTTGCAGCCTCAAAGGCAAACACAAGTTCATGCAACAGCTTGCTGGGCAGGCTGTTGTGGGCCGGATGGTAAAAAATGATATGCGCTACCCCGTTCGGCGTGACATCCGTACGAACGTAACCTTGCTGGGTGATATCCATTATTGGCCTTTTGATTTTCCGCTTTTTACAGCCTCCAATTGCGCTTTCAGGTCGGCCAGAAACTGGTCGTAACGCTCGATGGATTCCATGTAGTCTTGCACGACGCCGGGTGTTGGGACCGCGGAACTGGTTAGGTCGGCGCTTTCTTTACCACCAGTATTGTCGGCTGATTCAAGGCCTTTTGCCATCATTTCCTGTTTGCTTAGCACGTCATTCAACTGGCTGCGGATGGCTTCGACTTCGTTTTTCTGGGCCTCGGTCATGTTTTTTGAAGCTTCAGTCAATTCTGAATTGAAGTCGTTCATGGCTTGGAGCAAATCCTTCGCTTTTGAGGCCGAGGATTTTAGTTGGGCAGGGTCGATGGTGATAGCGGCTGGCGCATCTGCATTTTCAGTAGTAGTGGCAGGGGTCGAGGCGTTCTGACAAGCGGCAAAAAGCAGTGCAGCGATCAGCGGGAGCAATAGATTTTTCATCAAGATCAAATTTATTTTTTTGAATGGGCGCAAAGGTAAAAAAATGGCGGTGCTTGGTGGTACAAAAAAGTACATTTGCCTGGGGGCTGGTGATTGGTGATTGGATGATTGGTGATTAATGCCCATCATTTTTGCTCTTGTTTGGTATTGGTTTTTCAGCATGTTTGGCCGTTATCAAATGTCCTTTAAATTTAGCCAGGTTATTTCTTCCCTAAAAAATTTTGGCCTAAAGTGCTGAAAATCATAATCAAATCTGAAAACAACCGCCGTGCATCATTCATCATTCATCATTCATAATTCATGGCCCTTCGCAAAGCCGGGCGCAAAGCCCCATCCCAGCACCTGCTTCCCATGCAGGCGCCCCTTTCCGTACTTATCCTGTTTGCCCTGGGTCAGTTTGGCTGGTCGCTGGCGAGCTTTGCGGTGGGCAATTTGCTGGTGTATTTTTACATGCCGCCCGAGCAAGGGCAGCCCATTTTTCCTGCCTTTATGCACCAGGGGCCAGTACTGGGGGTGCTTACCCTCATCGGTATTGTGAGCGCGGGCGGGCGCATCGTTGACGGCATCCTGGATCCATTAGTGGCCAACTGGAGCGACCGCAAGCAGGCCCGTGTAGGGAAACGGCGCTGGTTTATGCTGCGCGGGGCTGTACCCTTTGCCTTGTTTGGGGCGCTGGTGTTTTTTCCCCTGTCGAGTGCAGAAAATGCGGGCAATTTTATGTGGTTAGCCCTGGTGATCACCCTGTACTATTTTTTCTTTGCTTTTTATGTGATCCCATACAACGCGCTGATGGCAGAGCTCGGCCATACAGCCGGGCAGCGCTTGAAGATCAGCACGATCGTTTCGGTAGCCTGGGCCTTGGGATTTGTGGCTGGCAATAGCGCCTATGCCTTGCAAGGCGTTTTTGAAGGCTTGGGCAAATCGTCGGTGGAAGCCTTCCAGTTGGTGATTTTGCTGCTTCAGGGCTTGGCGATGGCCTGCATGATGTTGCCTGCCTTGTTTCTGAATGAGCATCGCTATGCCCGTCAATCGAGCAGCGAGCACGGCATTCGGGCGGCAATACGCAGCGTTTTCCGAAACGGGAGTTTCCGCTGGTTTCTATTGTCCTTTTTGTTGTACTGGCTATCCCTGACTTTCATTCAGCTCGGCATAGGGTTTTACACGACGCTGCTCCTGGGATTGGACAAAAGCATGGCTTTTACCTTTTCATTGATCAGTTTTGCCAGCAGCTTTTTGTTGTATCTGCCGGTAAATTGGCTGACAAACAGGTTTGGCAAAAAAAGCATGATGTTAGCGGCCTATCTTGTTTTTGGGGTTATATTCCTTACAACGGCCTTCGCGCCCAGCATCCCGCTTGATAAGGAATTGCTGCTTTATGGGCTGGCAGTTGCGGCCGCAGGGCCATTAGCTGTTTTCGGGATATTGCCCAACGCCATCGTAGGCGACGAGGCAGCACGCGAGGAAAAGCGGAGCGGCCAGCAAATGACGGGCATGTATTTCGGCATCACCGCGCTTACCATGAAAATCGGCATTTCGGTGGCAAACCTCGTATTCCCCTCGCTGTTGCTGCTGGGCAGGAGTTCGGAAGACCCGACAGGGGTGCAAGCCACCGCCATTGCTGCCGTCGTGTTCTGTTTGGTGGGCTGGTGGGCGTTTGGGAAGTACGGTAGATGGTAGAAGGTGGTCGGAGAGGGAGTTCAACGAAGTGCTTTGGAAAGCGATCAAGGGCCTGGGTAGTGAAATACCCGTGCCGAGAAGGGCGGCATGGCTTTTTACAGGGGGAGGAAATTGGGATGATCGAATTGAACAAATGTCATGCGAGCACTAAGGGCAGTGGTTTTGCCAACAAATTAATTATTTTTTCTACCTAACTGAAAACCACTATGTTCATATTATAAAATACCTGAAATATTGCACCAGATTTCAAGGATTCGCCTTGACGCAATGCGCGCCACGGAAATGCGAAAACAGAGGTGGCACTTATCTATGAAACCAATTTTAAAGCTCATCCCAGTTTATCTTTTTTGTTTACAGGTTATCCTCCCCCTTTCCGCCCAGCAAAAATTCAAGTGCGCCGCTGGTGGCGAGGTTGTCGAAAACGTTCTCCAAGTTACTGCCATCGAACTGGCGAATTTGGGCTCGGAAGAGGATCACTATTACCTAAATGTCCTTTCCAAAAAGATCAGCACCGAACTTTTGGGATTGCCGCAAACTCAACCCATCAAACTTTTGCCCGCATCCAACGTAAACAACTTTCAGGCAGAATCCGACCCCTCCGCATTCATCATTTACTACAACCCAACATTTGTGAACAACTTGAAAAACATCACAGGGGTTTCCGATTGGGTTTCAATAAGGAGCGCTTCAAAGCCCAGCTCGCAGGAAATGAAAAACCAGCAAGGCAAGCTTATTTCTGATTATTCCGAAGGGGGCATGAGCTTTTTTCGGGACAACAAGTTTACCTGGATAATCACCGGAATCCTGGTGCATGAAATGAGCCACATTGTGCGTGGCCACAACGTAATATTGGGAAAGAAGCCGCACGATAGGGAGTTGGAAGCAGATGAACTGACGGGAGAGATATTGAAACGGCTCCAGGCAAACCAACAGGATGTCATCAGGTGGCTCAAAGTGTTGCCCCAGAGCGAAACGGAGAGCCACCCGGCAAGGGAAAATCGGGAAACTGCCGTGTTGCGCGGGTGGAACAACCTGGAAAACACCGCCGCAGTCACGTTTGGCGACTTTTCCGTAGAACACAATGTCAAAAACAAGGAAGGGAAAAATGGCATGGCTTTCTACATAGATTTCACAGCAAGGAACATGAAATCGAGCAAGCTGAAAATTACCGCTTGGCTTTACGATGAAAACAAAAAGCCGTTGAAAGATTCGTCGAACAGTGCTTACAAAACCGCCACCAACACTGTCGCAACCTCCGAAGACAAAGATGGCAACAAAGCGGTTTCGACTGTTTTATACAATGTGTCCAAGTTCACAAAATATGATTTGTTCATCCCCTACAGCGAGTTGGGGATGCCGATGGCAGGTACAAAGAATTTACATATCAAGTTTGGTGTTTACAATCCTTGGTGGGACGAGGACATCTCCAGCTCTATGTACTATCCATTTTCTTTCACGTTTAAATGATAAATTATTTATGAAGACCATTTGCAAAATTTTCACTTCGCTTGCGGCAATAGCCCTACTGTCGAATCCACTGCCTGCCCAAAATTTCGCCGATCAGTTTCCAACACTCGGTACCATAAAAAAGACTGCCGAAGATTTTGGGCGCACCATCCAATTGGAATGGAACCCCACAGCGCCGGAATTCAAGGTAGCCCAAAGCCATTACCTCAAAGTGAAAGACGGCGTTGACCTGATGATCCATGGCCTGGAATCCAAAGTTAGGACCGGGAAAAAAATCAAGGGACAGGACCTGGAGGCCTATTTGCCCGGCATCCAGGCTGATTTGGACAAGTTTGCCCAGTATTACGTTGAAAACTCTCACAAAGCCGGCGCAAACGCCGCCATCAGCTTGAAAGGGCTTTGGAAAGTAATTAAAGACTTGGGAAAGGAGTTTGCAAGCACATTCGATTCGGTTGATGCCTGGATGGACGCTCAAAAACAAGAGAAAATCCAGGAGCGCCTGCAAGTAATAAAAGACACCCTGTACCGTTACAAATTGAAGGCGTGGAAAGACCTCGTTGACTTTTAAATTCAGTTAACGGGTTTTCCTGGCCAATTCCCGTTCTTAACCCGACCCTTCCTCGCAAAACTTATTGTTATGTGGGGAAGGGACGTTTTTTTTCAAGGCATTCTTGTAGGTTTGCGGCGTTTTTCACCTGAATAGTTAATTTGTGTATATTCCCTCCAATGTTGCAACATACCATTAGCACCTGCACCAGCTTTTTGGCCTTACTTGTATTTTTTTCCTGTAAAAACGACCCCAAAGTCGCAGCCGCCGACACCGCTGCCAAACCCGACACCATCCAGGAGGTCGCCGTTCCGACAGCCGGTGCAGCCACCTTCCTGGTCACGGAAGGCACCATCAACTGGGAAGGCAAAAAAGCGATGGGCGACGGCCACAACGGCACCATCAACGTGGAAAAAGGCGAGCTCCTGGTCAACCAAGGCCGTTTGATCAGCGGCAAGGTCACCATCGACATGCATTCGATTTCTGTTTCCGACATCAAAGATGCAGGCGAGCGCCGCGACTTGGAATCGCACCTGCGCGACTCCGATTTTTTTGAGGCGGAAAAATTCCCCAAAGCTGAATTCGTTATCCAGCAGGTGCTGCCCAGCAACAACCCCGCCTTCAACTGGCTCATCGTGGGCGAACTCACCATGAAAGGCAAGACCAAGCCGGTGAACATCCCCGTCACCCTGCACATCGAAGGCGACAAGTTGAAAGCCGAATCGCCCACCTTCCCCATCAACCGCACCGAATGGGGGGTCAACTTCCAATCCGGCATACTCGGCACCGCCAAAAACAAGCTCATCAACGACAACGTGATGCTCTCCCTCACGTTGGAGGCAAAAAAGGGCTGACCATGGCCAAAATCCTTTTCACACATTCCTACTTTTATCGTTTCGACGAAAAACAGTGGAAAACAGCGCAGCCTTACCCGCCTTACGGCACCCTGTACGCGGCGGCGTTCATGCGTGAAAATGGGTATGAGGTGGAACTGTTCGATACGGGCTTGAGGGAATCGGCGGAAGAAATCCTGCCTGTGCTGGCCCAGTCGAAGCCCGATTTCTTGGTCATTTACGACGACGGCTTCAACTACCTCACCAAGATGTGCCTCACCCGCATGCGCGAGGCTGCTTTCCATATCGCCAAATGGGGCAAGGAGCATGGCTGCACGGTCATCGTGAACAGTAGCGACAGCAGCGACCATGCCGAGGCATACTTAGCCGAAGGCGCCGATTTTGTTATCTTAGGCGAAGGGGAAATCACCTTGCGGGAACTGCTGGCAGCCATTGAAGCGGGCAGCACCGATTTTTCTCAAATCCTGGGCATTGTCACGGCAAACGGCGCTGTCCGCAACGCGCCAAGGCCCGTGCTGCAAGGCCTCGACGAACTGCCCGACCCGGCATGGGACCTGGTGGACATGGCTGCCTACCGCGAAATATGGATGCGCAAGCACGGCCATTTTACCCTCAACTTAGCCACCACCCGCGGCTGCCCCTACAAGTGCAACTGGTGCGCCAAGCCCATTTACGGCAACCGCTACAATTCCCGCAGTCCGGAACGGGTGGCGGGGGAAATCGAAATGCTGATCGAAAAACACGGGGTGCGGCAGTTCTGGATGGCCGACGATATCTTTGGGCTGAAACCGGGCTGGGTGCAGCGCTTCCGCGACATCGTTCAGGAAAAGAACCTGAAATTCAGTTACAAGATACAAAGCCGTGTGGACCTGTTGTTGAAAGAAGACACCATAGGCGCGCTGACGGCTTCGGGCTTGCGGCAAGCTTGGGTAGGCGCCGAAAGCGGTTCGCAGAAGATACTGGACGCGATGGATAAGGGCACCAAGGTGGAGGAAATCCGAGAAGCCACCAAGTTGTTGAAAGAGAAGGGGATAGAAGTATGCTTCTTCCTGCAGTTCGGTTATTTGGGCGAAACAAAAAGCGATATCGAGGCCACCATAAAATTGGTGGAGGAATTGCAGCCGCACGACATCGGCATATCCGTTTCCTACCCTCTGCCCGGCACGAAATTCTACGAAAAAGTGAAAGGATTGTTGGGCGAAAAACAGAACTGGACCGTTTCCGACGACCTCGACATGATGTACCCCAGCACATTCCAGCCTGCTTACTACCGCCGGCTGCACCGCCTGGTGCACAAGCGCTTTCGCCTGCGGCAGGGCTTGAACGAGTGGGTTAAACTGTTGAAAGGCGGCAATGGCAATTTCCGGAAAGCGTTCAAGGCATTGTATTATGCACCGGCTGCGGCGCTGGATGCCTGGCGCTTGCGGCAGTTGGAGCGATCAACTTTGTGAAATGAACAAAGAACCCGGCTTTTCTGCCCTCGCTGGTGCGTACGATGCCACTTTTACGGAAACTGCCGTGGGCCGGCTCCAGCGTGAATTGGTATGGAAACTTTTGGAGAAACACGTGCCAGGAACCCCAAACGTGCTGGAGCTCAACTGCGGCACCGGCGCCGATGCTGTCTGGATGGGCAAGCGCGGCTGGCAGGTGCTGGCAACGGACATTTCGCCGGAGATGGTGCGGGTAGCGCAGGAGAAAATCGAAGCGGGCGGGATGACGGACTTTGTTAGCGCTTGGGTTTGCGCTTTTTCGGATGTTGAATACCTGCCAGCGGAATCTTTTGATTTGATTTTCTCCAATTTTGGCGGGTTGAACTGTATTTCGCCCGAGGAACTGGCGCAACTTTGGCCGGTTTTACGATCGAAGCTGAAACCCGGCGGGCAAATCGCCGTTGTCATCATGGGAAAGTTCTGCCTTTGGGAAACGCTCTATTTCCTGTTGAAATTCAAGCCTTGGGAGGCGTTTCGGCGCCTTAGGAAAGGCCCTGTTGACGCGCGTTTGGATCACCACACCACTGTCACAACCTGGTACCACCATTTCCGGCAACCAAGCCTTTCGAGCATCATGCAAGTCAAATCATACCCCGTCGGTTTTTGGCTGCCCCCTTCCTATTTGGACCCGTTTTTTGCTAAATACCCAAGGGGATTGCGCGTCTTGGGTTTCCTGGAAAGGCATTGCTGCCCAAGGTGGCTGGCCTGGGGAGCCGATCATTGTTTTCTATTGGGAAAGGCGTAGTTTTTTAACACATAGGCACATAGGGACATAGGACACATAGTACATTCAACTGATGTTCAATTGATTACAATGCTCGGCATGCACAAAACCAAGCGGTGTGAGGTATAGTTTGAGTTTGTATCCTAAAATCTATGTGTCTATGGGTTAGAAAAAAACCACTCGGCCAGCACCCAGGCCATCTATTTGAAAAGTATAAAGCCCTGCTGCCAGATCGCCGCGTTCCAACGCTACAACCTGGTCATTGACAGTCAATTGCCGCAACACCCGCCCATTCAGGTCGAATAGCTGCAACAAAGCCCCCTTACCTGAAAAGCCATCCGGCAACTTTATCCAGGCAATATCTTTGGCTGGCTGCGGAAACACTGTTGCCAAAAGGTCTGCCCCTGGCGTGCTTGCGGCACTGCTCACCTGTTCGGTTGAGGCATACATCCGGCTGGAAAACTTGTTGTTCAGCGCCTGCAAATTCCGGAACCCGATCTGCGCCATGCCCTTGCCCGGCAGGAGCGGGTCGGTGAAAAAGTCCATGATGAACAACTGCGTGCTGTTTGCCGGCACTTGAATGGTAGTGTAGTCCACCGAGGGGGCGTAGCAGATGTCGATGCACATAGCCGTGGACCAGCCTGCCGGAACGTTCTCGATCATGCGCTTCACTTCGATGTTTACCGGGTAAGCCGTCGGGTTTTTCAGCGCTGCCTGCACATATACGGTTTCGCCGGGCAAGCCGTAAGCGATGGTGTCGTTGACAAGGTTGAAGGAAAACATACCGGTTTGGCCGCCCGTGCTGCCACAGCTTGCGTTGGGGTCGAAATAGCGCTTGATGTCGCAGGTCATGTCATCCGGCGCCCGATTGAACCAGCCATGTTTGGCGACCACGATGCCATTTGGATCAATCAAGTACGCATTGTTCGGCGCGGGGCCAAAAACCGACCACCACAGGTTGCAGGGGCCGTCCACATAGACTGGCGCGTTGATACTCATGGCCTGGAGCATGTCGTTCACCACTGCCAGGCGCTCGCCGTAAGTAGTCGGCTGGCGGTACAAGATGCCGGCGTTGATGTTGGCAGCGCTGGTGTTGACGGTGCCGAAATAGGGGCTGATGTCGATGTCGGGATGCGCTTCTACGGTATAGATCACACAGACGGTCACCTGGTCGCTGTAGGCCGCCACGATTTGGTTGAGGGCCGGCACCTTGCCCCGGAACACCGGGCAGGTGTAGCTGCCATTGACCAGCAAAACGGGTTTTCCCAGGGCCAGTTTTTCGGAAATATGAAAGGCCGAGCCATCGGGGCTGAACAGTTGGAAATCGGGTATGGTGTCGCCTTTTTTCAGGCCGGAGTTGTCGAAAGAGCCCAGGTACAAGGGTATCGGGCAAATCGGCACATTGTCGCCCGGCAGGCTGTCCACCCCGATAAAAGGTTTGAGGATAGGCTGGGCGTTTAAAAAGGGCATGCCCATTGAAATCAGCAGGAAAAAGGTATAAATTGATCTCATTCTTTGTTTGTTTGTTACATTGACTGCGATTAAGCCGAAGAGTTTAAATTGACACCCTAGTTTTGGCCCTGATATAACCAACGGAAAATGGTTTGCGAAAACCACAGGAGGTAAATCTTTAATAATCAATATGATCCATCCTGAAAATCTCGCAAATCACCAGAATCCTTGCATAATATGACAAAGGTACTTTTCACCCACGGTTATTTCCTGCACGAAGACCCGAAAGAGCAGGAAATCATGAAGCCCTACCCGCCGTTGGGGCTGCTGTACCTTTCGGCCTGGCTCGACAAGCACGGCATAGAAAACGAGGTGTTTGACACCACGTTTGCTACAAAAGATCAATTAAAGGAATACCTGCTCCATTCCAGGCCACCCATCGTTGCCCTGTACACCAATTTGATGACCAAGCTCAACGTCATCGAAATTGTGCGGTTCATCCGAAACCAGGAAACCCTGCAAAATACCCTTGTCGTGCTGGGCGGGCCCGATGTCACCCACAACATCCACGAATACCTCAACACCGGCGCCGACTTGGTCGTGATCGGCGAAGGGGAACAGACCATGCTTGAGATTGCGGAATGCGGAATGCGGAATGCGGAATGCGGAG
>CAZULM010000049.1:0-9842 GCA_964621185.1 uncultured Saprospiraceae bacterium
ACCTTTTACCTTTTAACTGGAAAAACAAGGAGGGGTAGTTGCTCGGACGGTTACGTTGATCCTTGCCTTTTTCACTTTAAAGTGCTCGAAGGAAATTTTGGATAATTCCACTTTTATGGATAACCAATTGAAAAACACAGAAGCTGACCTGCGCGATGGTGGAGAAGTCATACACGTCTATTACATCGATAACGTTGTTGCTTCAGAGGAAGCCTATCAAGCAAATTTAACAGGAGCAGGTGTGTATGAACATGTCGTCATTGAGCCGACACAAACCCAAGTGCTGCATGAACACTTTTCCTTTTCTACTAAAGCTGCCTATACCCAGTGGGGAGATTCACGCGGATTTAAAACTACAAAGGCTATCAGGTTATCTGAACGACTTGCGTTTATTGCAGATAGTGCTGGGTTAAATCAAATCAGTGAGACTTCTATGGATACTATCCCCGAATGGTATGAAGATATTAAAAAATATCTACTTCAAACAGAACTAAGCGATGATAATAGTCCAGATTTCTTGTGCTTTGCTGTATATTTTTGGCAAGGCTATGTTCAAGCAGACCTTCCTGCTCATGTAAAGTTTGGAGGCAATACAGTTTCAGAACCAAGGATATTGTGGAATAATAACAAGTTGTCTTCCTGGAAGCCAGACATAATGACTTGCATTTTTGGTTACAAATATGGGCACTTGGTTGCATGGGACAAATGGCACTATAAAAAACCTATCCCTAACCCCAATGCTCCGTTTCCCACCACCATTACTGTAAAGGGAAATGTATTCACTCCATTTCTTAATATTTATGCTGCTTGGGACAACAAAATTTCATCATACACTTCGTGGGAAACAGTAAAGCCCTAAAATAAAATTGACGCTATCCTGATGTACTCCATCAGGATAGCTTATCTTTGAATCAAACTTCCAAAATATGAAGAAAAAACATGTTTTAGTGCTTCTCTTCTGCCTGCTCTTGCCGTTTTCTGTGCTTTCGCAATCAATTGAACGGGTTTGGACTACGCTGCTTTCAGACAAATCCAACGTTTTGTCCTCGAATATCCACTACTTTGAAGGGAAAATAGGTGTTTCGGTGACGGATGAAGATGCCTTAAGTTCTTTTTTACGCATAATCGATTCAGAAGGCAGCTTGCTCGGCGATTTGCCGGTTCAAGCATTCGAATATCTTGAATGTTCGCATTATAGTGACGTGGACAAGCATTTTTATTTTGGGGGCTCCAATGCCAGTAGTGATTCCATGATTTTTTCAAAAATTGCGCCTTCTGGTGCTACGATTTGGAGGCGATCCATGATTTTCAACAACTATTCTTCCAATTCAATCTATAGCATTTCGGAAAATGGGGATGAATTGTTAGTAAGTTATTCTTTGTTTAATTTTTTTGGGCCTACAATTAACTCAGCGATTGGATATTTCGTTTTCGATCGTCAAGGCAACATAGTTCGGCAAAACCAGCCATTCCTCCTTCCCGCTTCAATAGCTCCTTTTATTTCTTACGCTTCGGTTTTAGATCAAGAAGGAAATGCTGTCTTGTCGCTAACGAATTTTTTAGGGGCTTGCAGTATCTTAAAATTTGACCGGACAAGCGGCCAACTTGTTTGGAAAAAAGATTTTGACCTCGAAAACAATGACATTCAGTCCCTTGCAGCAGATGAAGATAACAACATTTTTTTTTCAGGTTATGACAATAAACTAATCAAGCTCGCTCCCGATGGAGCATCGCTTTTCAATAAAAACTTGGGCATTACAGGCTTTCATGGAGGGCAACGTATCCTACTAGGTGGGGAAAAAATCTATGTTTTCGGCTATCAATACCCCACGGATACCAGCAAGAGTCAAATTTATATTGGCCAATTCAATCAAGCAGATGGTGAAGCCAATTGGGCTTGGTATTTTGATAGCATCCCCAATCTTTTTGGGCTTGGCATACATGATGCTGTATTTTCCGATGATTCAACCCTATATGTGATTGGCTCGGCTTCAGCAGAGTTCGATTTTATTATGAAGCTTGGTTTCAAACAGGGGATGTCTCAAGTGAATAACCTGCCCGTAACTTTATCAATCAATGTTAGCCCTAACCCTACTCTTTCTGGATTAATCCAGTTGAATACTACCGCTACATGTGGCCGATTAACGCTTTGCGATATTTCAGGGAACCAATTACTCCAGCAGCAAATAAGTGGTGAACTAACAATGCAGTTGCCCTATACCGGCACCTTTTTTCTCCTTATTGAGAACGAACAAGGTAAAATTGCGCATAGAATAATATACATGAAGTAACTTCCAAACATTCAAACAATGCCTCGATCCCTATTACTCATCGCAGCCTTTGCCGTTACCTGCTTTTTCGCAATGCCAGCATTTGCGCAAAAAAAAAGTTATTTGGGGAAACAGTTCCTGCTGGGTGCTACCTTCAATGGAAACCCGGGCTGGAATGAACCTAAAGGGGATCGTTTTTGGTTGTTTGCCTGCAATCAAAGGGGGGCAGTGGGGCTATCGAAACGGCTCTTTGTTGGCCTGCAAAATCGTGTCTTTTGGTCGAAAGCGGACGACCTGCCCGTCGTACAGACCTGGCTGGGCGGTGGTTTTGCGCGTTACTACGCATTGGCGCCCCGTGGGGCAAAACCACGATGGGCAATATCCGTTGAGTTGGGGTATTACAGGGGCAATCACTTTATGTCTCAAAACCCAGGCACGGAAGGAGTGATGAAAAAGCGCGGGCAATCAGTGCCGAACTTTGGTGTTTCCGTCGAAAGACGGCTTGTAAAAAACATCTGGATAGAGCTTGCCCACAATATTTTCATGCTCGACGCTTACGACTTGGATTCCTACCCATCGATCGGCATCTTATGGCATTGGGGGCGTTCAAATGCTTTCGCTGCGCCAAAGGCTGATTTTTAAGCGCCCTATCTCCGCATCACCACCACACTCCCCCGAACACTTCCTTTCTCCGTCGCCAAACGATAGCGGTACATGCCTACGGGAATATCGGGCAGAACAAGGTTAAGGGTTTGACTGCCCGCGGCAATATCGCCTTTGAACAACTGGGCCACAAACCGGCCATCTGTGGAGAACAGCTCGAACCTGATGCCCGCCGCTTGCGAAGAACGGATATTCAGGAACAGCTTGTCTTTTGCCGGATTGGGATATACCTGTACCGACAGGCTGCCCTCAAGGTCGTGGGTGCCGCTGCTGGCACATGCCTCGGCCTGCACCGCCAATGAGGTGCCCGCGCAACCATCCGGGCCGGTCATGGCTACGGTGTACGCCCCATCAATCAAGGCCGCCCAGCTTTGCCCGGTAGCGCCCGGAATGGCCGCCCCATCCAGGAACCACTGGTAATCGCTGCCATCGGGCGCGCTCAAATAGCAGGAATCTGCCAGCACAACGGTTGGGAGGTATGGCGGGAGTACAGTCAATTCGATGGTGTTGGAGGCCGGCCCATCGCCGCAGGCATTGTTGAAGCGGGCGGAATAAATGCCCGAAGAACCTGCAAGGATACTGTGCCCCGTCTCCCCGTTCGACCAATGTACCGTACAACCAGGGCATACATCTGCTGCGCTCAGTGCTACAAAATCACCCGCGCAGCACGTTGTTGCCCCCGCAGCGCTTATCGCCGGGGCATCGGGCAGGGCGGCCGTGCTGACGCTTATCGAGTTCGACTCCGGGCCTACGCCGCAGCCGTTGCTCAGGCTGGCATTGTAAGTGCCCTCGGTGGACACCAAAAGGCTTACGCCTGTTTCTCCGCTCGACCAGTGTACCGTGCAATTGTCGCAAACATCATCCGCCACGAGCATCACGGATGCTCCGGGACAGAGCAAGGTAGAGCCTGATGCCATAATCGTGGTCGCACCAGGCACCGTCGCCTCGGTTGTCGTAATGGGCGTAGAAGCAGGGCTTTCGCCGCAGCCATTGGCGAGCACCAGGATGTAGGTGCCAGCACTGGATACGGTAATGCCGGGGCTTTCCGCACCGGTCGACCAGAGGTAAGTACAACCCGCGCACGGATTGTCGAGCGCCAGTTCTATCGAAGCGCCTTCGCAAAGCACGGTGTTGCCAGAGGCGCTTACAACGGGTGTTTCCGGCACGGTGCCTACCTCAACGGTGATGGTGTTTGATGCCTCGCTGTTGCCACAGCCATTGCCCAAAACTGCTGTGTAGTCGCCGCTGGCGGTGACGAATATGCTGTGCCCGTTGGAACCATCGGACCAAGTTACCGTGCAGCCTGGGCAAACCATATCTGCCCTAAGCTCCAGCATTTCGCCGGCGCAAAACGCAGTAGGGCCTGCTGCGGATATGGTAGTAGCCACCGGCAAACTATCGACAACCACATCAACCGGCACGGAAGCGAGGCTTTCGCCACAGGTGTTGCCCATGGTGGCAGTGTAGGTTCCAGGGCTGGAAATGCTGATATTTGGTTCGGTAGCCCCATTAGACCACAAGATGGTGCAGCCTGGGCAAGCATTTTCGATAACCAGCAATACCGCGTCGCCCGAGCAGATCGAAGTGGGGCCGTTGGCTTCCACGAGCGGCATTGCCGGCACGGTGCTTACCTCAACTGAAATGATATTCGAGGCTTCGCTTTCCCCGCACACATTATGGGTGCTGGCAGAATAATCGCCTTGCGTTGACACGGTGATGCTGGCGCCAGTTTCTCCGTTCGACCATTGTACCGTGCAGCTGGGGCATACATTTACCGCCGTCAGCAGCACCGAGGCGCCGGCACAGAAGGACGTAGCCGCATCAGCCACAATACTGGCCGCTTCCGGCAGTATCTCGGCTTCGACGACGACGGGGATGGACACAGGGCTTTCACCGCACAAATTGCTCAGGCTTGCGGTGTAGGCGCCCGCCGTGGAAACTGCAATTGTTGCATCATGCTCGCCTGTTGACCATAACAAGGCGCAACCCTGGCAAGGTACTTCTGTTGTAATTTCGAGGGTATCGCCGGGGCAAAGTGTAGAGCTGCCAAGGGTTGTCAATACCGGGGCATCTGGTATGGTTTCTACCGCCACTGCGATGATGTTGGATGCCGGGCTGTCGCCACATTGATTGCGCAAGGTGGCGCTGTAATCCCCTTCGTCACTGACAATAATGCTCGGCCCAGTTTCCCCGTTCGACCAATGCACCGTGCAATCCGAGCAGACGTTTTCTACGCTAAGCTGGACGACCCCGCCCGCACAGATGGTTGTAGGGCCTGCAGCAGCGACCGTCGCAGCATCGGGAGCCGTGTTCACGGTTGCAGTCACCAGGACGCGGTCGCTTTCGCAGACAAGGGAGGTTTCCACTTCGATATCATACAGATAGTAGTAATAATCGAGTCCGGCACTGGAATTTTTGATCGTAACCAGGTCGGCTACGGTGTAAGGGTAATTGACGCCGGCGTTGTTGCGGTACAGGTTGGCGCCGCTGGGGCAGAAGAGTTGCAGGTCGTTGCCTGGGGGGACGTCCATGTCGAGGGCGACACGGCTTTCGCCCGCCTCCACGAATACTGTTTTTTGGGCGAGCACATTGCTGTTGGCATCGCGCAACTGGAACGTGCGGTTTTTTGCCCCAACAGCATAGACTTTGGCCGATTTCAAGCGGAAAACCTTGCTGGCATCGAGTATCAGGTATTGGTTGCCGGCATGGTCGCCGCCGCCGCCGATGCTGTTGTCAACTGGCCCCACTTGGTGGCTTTCCTGGAAACCTGTGCTGGCGGCTGCATAAAAGCTGCTTGTTTGGGCAAGGTTGGCGCTAAAAACATCGCCCGTGAACAAGGGCGTATTGTCGGTGGCATTGGCATACCAGTTGATTTGTGCCCCTGGCTGGGGCGCAGCCTGGAAGCTCACATCGCCAGCGTCGCAGCGCGACACATCGGATACCGTTGGCGCAGCGGCGCCGATCAGGGTAATATAGCCTGTTTGCTGGAGGGTATTCGCGCCGGCGCTGTTGGAAACTTTCAGCGTGACCGCAAAAATGCCGCTTCCGTTAAAGGTGACCACCGGATTTTGTTCCGTGGAGGTTGCGGGTGTGCCACCCTGGAAAGTCCATTCCCAGGCGCTGGGCCCCAATGTGGAATTGTCGCTGAAGGCAACGGTCAGTTCGTGGCAGCCTATGCGCTGGTCGGCACTGAAGGCAGCAACAGGGGGCAGTGGCTGGAACAATGGCGATTCCCAAAGGCCACGGCCATAGGTGCAGGCGAACAGGGTGTTCGACACATAGTTTGGCTCCAATTCGTACACCCGGCAGTTGGGCAGCCCGTCGAAATAGCCAACCCATTGGCCGGCGAGGTCGTCGTTGGTATAGGAGATAAAGCCGAATCCGCCGACGTAGATGCCGTTTTTACCGGTGTTTTCCCAGCTTGCGCAGTATTTGGTGCCGGAGGGCAAGCCGGCGCTGATGGTCGTCCAGGTATTGCCCGCGTCTGTAGAGTGATAAACGGAGGAGGAGGTCACGATCAGCAGGCGCAGCGGGTTGGTCGGGTGCACGGAAATGTAGCTGATATTGCTGCTGCCCCATGTTTTGGGGGTGCTTGTCCAAGCCGTGCCGCCATTGGCCGTGGTGAACAGGGAGGAACCGCGTGAAACATAAATTCGCTGGTTGTCGGAGGGCGCCAATTTCATCTGGCTCATGTTCCCGTTGGCAAAATCGGAGATTTTCGTCCAGCTGTTGCCACTGTTGGCGCTTTTCCACACGTCGGCAAATGCCACATATATGGTGGACGCAACCTGCGGGTCTTGCTCAAAGGGCGTTACCCAGGCGCCATCCTCATCCGGGTCGGGCTTGGCGATGGAGGTGCGGGTGTTTCCCTGGTTGGACGAGCGGTACATGGAGCCGTTCTGGGAGGTGCCGTACAGGATGTTGGGGTTGTTCCAGTCCACAAAAGTTTCCATGCCGTCGGCGCCTAACCAATCGACCCACTGGCGGTTGGCGCCGCGCATGACGCTGGTGCCGTTGTCCTGAGCGCCGCCCGACACCACGTTGGGGTCGGTTTTCGACACGCCGATCTTGTAAAACTCCCGTATGCCCAGTCCCACAGTTTTGTTCGTAAAGGAAGCTGCCCCGTTCGTGCTGGTAAATATGCCGCCGTCGGAGCCCACGTAAAGGGTGTTCCCGACAAATTTCAGGATGTCGATATCGGCGTGGTTGTAGCCCACGCCGAGCGACTGGGCGGTGCTGGGCACCCAATAGGAGGTGAGCGAAAAGCTGGCGCCGCCATTGGTCGATTTCCAGGTATGGATGCCCGCAATATGCACCTCATTGGCATTGGACGGACTCACGGCCACGTCCATATCGCGGGGCGCCTGGCCTTTGTCGTCGTCGCCCGTGGAGCTGTAGCCGAAATAGTTGATATCCGCGCCATCAACAAGTTTGGTAAATGTTGCCCCGCTGTCGGTAGATTTGTAAAATGCGCCGAAGCGGCCTCCGTTGGATTCCAGCACGTACAAGAAATCAGGGTTTGCAGGCGAAACACCCATCATTTTGTAGTTGTTGCTGGCCGTGCCGAACCCGGTGACCTGTGTGAAGGATGTGCCGCCATTGGTGGAGCGGTACACGTTTACACCTGAAAAATAAATGGTATTCGGGTCGCCGGGCTTGAACTCCACGTCGTAGCCCGGCACGCCGCTCAGACCCGTCACGGCCGTCCAACTGCCGCCGCTATTTGTGGAGCGGAACAAGCCGCTCGATTCCGACACGGCGTACACTACATTGGGGTCGGTGGGGTGGTACTGGATGCGGCTGACACGCCCGCTGCCCGTGACATTGCCCGTTGTCTGCCAGGTTGTGCCACCATCAAGGCTGCGGAAAATGCGGCCAGAGGTGCTGCCCCAGAGGTATTGCTGGTTGTTGTAGGGCGATATTTCGAGGGCATACACATCGACGGTGCTGTAATTGTCGGTCAGCGGCGTCCAGCTGTTCCCGGCATTGAGCGATTTCCAGACGCCGCCGGTAGGGCTGCCGACGATGATGTGGTTGGGGTTGGCGGCTTCGATGCCGATGGAGGTGACGCGGCCGACGCCGGGGTTCCAGCCGGAAGTGGCGTTGTAGTAGGTGGGGCCAAGTTGCTTCCAATTCGCGGCGGAGCTGCCTTTTGCTGCTGTTTCCTCGCGGTATTGGCGCGCGCGCTGCGCCAGTTCCGCATTGGGGATTTTCACGCCATTCTCGTCCAATTCCATCATGGCCACGTATTCCCAGCGCTTGAACTGTTTGTAGCCGCTGCCCTGGCCCCGCCCAACGATGTCGAAATGCGCTTTGGCGGCTTGCTGGATGGCGGTGATGGGGTAGGTGCCGGCCTCGATCATGTCTATGTATTGCTGGGCTGTGGCGGAGAAGGCAGAAAAGGCTAGTGTGAGCAGGGTGAGTAGGCGAATTTTCATATCGGGAAGCTTTTTATACCAATGATTTAGTGATTTGCTGGATTTATAGGATCGATTAAATTGATATTACAGGATTTGACTTGAGTGGTTTTCGCAAGCCAATTTCCATTGGGCTTTTTTCAGCGGGTGAAGCTAAGGGGATTTGAAGCGAATTGGTATTTAGAGGTGCAAAAGGTCGGGGAATTGCTAATTTTTTTATTCAAAAAAATGCCGAACGCTTTTCAGCGCCCGGCAAATTCCTACCGTAATTATATTCTTATGGGTCATTTGCCAGACGCGGCAATAGAGCAAGTTTCCGACAAAAAATCGGCGGGCAGCCAAAGTCGCCCGCCGAACAATATCCATACCTCACGCCGCTTGGTTTTGTGCATGCCGTTCTTTGTAATCAATTGAATATCATTTGAATCAATCTTACTCAAACACAAAAATCTGGCGAATCATAGTATATCTATTTTGCCACCACAAACCGCTTCGCAAGCCGCAAGCCGTTGCCGTCTGTCACCTGTACCCAATACATCCCGCTGGGAAAATGTTGGTCGTCAAGGTCGATCTTCCGGCTGAACGTGCCTTCAGGAATCAGGGTTTGCAAAACTACCTTTCCTAACTGGTTGCACACAAATACATCCGCCTGGTTTTCAAGTCCTTGCAGCACAACAGTGATGGAAGTGCTGGCCGGGTTGGGGAACAATTCCAGGGATTTATAGCCATCTAAACTTGCTGCACTATTGTCATTGTTTTCAATCCGGCCCTGGCCACCTGTGCAGTTGCTGTTGCCGCTGTTTATCGCATTGATGATCGCCTGCGCATTGGCAATCAAGGTATTGGCGAAATCGACGGGGATGCCGTTGCCCGATTGTGCCTGCACCTGGTTGATAAAGGCGTTGAGCATATTGGTGGCAGCGTTGTTGTTGCCCTGTTGGTACTTGGCCTTTGCATTGTTCAACTTTGAATTAAGGGCATTCTTCAGGCCACTCGAAATGTTGCTGGCTTGAATAGCGGCCACCATCCCGTCAAGGGCACTACAAACGCTGAGCGTGCCGTCGCAGGCATCCCCGATGCCGTCCTGGTCGAGGTCAGCTTGGTTGGCGTTGGCAACGGCAGGGCAATTGTCGATGTTGCCGCACACGCCATCGCCGTCGGCATCGTTCGGGCAGGCGTCGCAGGCATTGCCCATGCCGTCGTTGTCGGCGTCAGCCTGGTTGGGGTTTGAGGTGTTGATGCAGTTGTCGTTGCAGTTTGCAATGCCATCTCCATCGTTGTCCGTATCTGCCACGCCGCAGCCGCATTGGCCCGGGGCAACCTTGTTGGGGTCTTCAGGGCAAGCGTCGTTGCAGTCGGCGGTGCCGTCGCCGTCGGTGTCCGTGTCGGCCACGCCGCAGCCGCAAACACCCGGGGCAACCTTGTCCGGGTCGTTCGGACAGCTGTCGTTGCAGTTGGGGGTGCCGTCGCCGTCAGAATCGGTGTCGGCCAC
>CAZULM010000049.1:9942-40371 GCA_964621185.1 uncultured Saprospiraceae bacterium
GCCGCAGCCGCAAGCGCCCGGGGCAACCTTGTTCGGGTCGTTCGGGCAGCCGTCGTTGCAGTTGGGCGTGCCGTCGCCGTCAGAATCGGTGTCGGCCACGCCGCAGCCGCAAGCGCCCGGGGCAACCTTGTTCGGGTCGTTCGGGCAGCCGTCGCAAGCATTTCCTACGCCGTCGCCGTCAGAATCTGCCTGGTTTGAGTTTGCTGTGGTGGGGCAATTGTCGATTTCGTTGCAAACCCCATCACCATCGGTATCGGCGCAACCTCCCGTCAGTTGCTGCAGCGACACGGAGCCATGCGCAGTGCTGAATGCGCCGTTTGCGGAAACAAACACACCGCCAGCTACTGAAATATTAAGGTATGAGGATCCACCGAAACCGCCCCTGCCACCACTCACCGAGGCGCCTGTGCCACCTTTGTAACCACCGCCGCCGCCGCCCGACGAGCCGCAACCGGCGCCACCGCCGCCGCCCCAGCCAGATTGCCCGGCACCGGAAGTAGGGCCATCGTTGCAGATCGGGAAGCCTGGGTTGCTGTCGCCGCCGCCGCCGGTGAGCGTGCCTTTTTGGCCGCCGTTGTTGCCCGTATTGAACCAGCCCTGGCCGCCGTCGTTGTTGAAACCGCCGCCACCGGCGCCTCGCCCGCCAATGCCGCCACAATCGACGCCGCCGGTGCAAGGCGGCACGGTAATGTTGGTCACCACGGCGTTCTTGCCCGCTTCGCCAAGGCCGCTACCACCGCCGGCCCCGGCAGCGATGAGCACATGGGCGTTGTTGAGCACCACAGCCGAGCCGCCGCCGCCGCTGCCGGTGTTGGTAGAACAAGTACAGATATCGCCTTTTTCCCCAACGGTAATGGTGAGGACGTCGCCTGAAACAAGGTTGTATTTGCCGACCACCTGGGCGCCGCGACCGGCAGGTGCAGCGCCACCGGCAGCGCCGTTGACCGTTAGTTGGTAAGTGCCGGTTGAAGTCACGTTAAATGTATAGGTGCCAGGGCTGGAATACGTTTGTGCCGCCGCCTGGTTTAGTACTGTCAAAAACGCCAGGGTCATCAAGAAACTGGCTGTTTTTGGGATACTCGGAATTGTTAAATTTTTCATATCGATTTTACTTTTTATATTGGTGAAACCAAATGAGAACCCTTTCCGACCCGTGCGGGGCGGACGAATTGGCGTAATCAGTAAATGGAAAATTGCAGCTAGCTGACAGCGATCGACAATGCCAGAAAGGGGGGGGGCTACTGTCAAGCGATTAAGAAATTGACCGCTGTGTATTCAATAGAAGGATGCACAAAAGTGGCGTGAAATTTTAGTACTAAACGGACAAATTAGGCGGGGGAAACGGACATTTTTCATGGAAAATCAGGGAAGAGGCGTATTTTAGGCAAATCAGGCCAGCAGATCGGAAGGCATCGAGCCAAATCTTTCCTGGAACAGTTGGGAGAAATATTTTGGGTCAGAGAACCCGACAGCGGCGCCTGTTTCTTTAACCGTAGCGTATTTCCCACGGTGCAGTAATTCTTTTGCCTTATGCAAGCGTATTTCCCGGAGGTAATGGTTGGGCGAAAGCCCCGTGAGCTGTTGCAGGCGACGGCGGAACTGCCGCTCGCTGAGGTACATTTCAGCGGCAACCCACGAAATATTGAACTGCCTATCGTCGAGCTTTTGGAAAAACAGCTGCTCCACTTCCTTCAGCCATTGGGCATTTACCTCGGAAATGAGAGGCTTCTCCGGCGCCGGCAAAGGCCGCCCATTGTTTGATGATGCGGAATAATGGCGCATCCGCGCAAAATGATGCTCCAGCAAGTTGGCCACCCGTGCCTGCAATTCATCTTCCACAAATGGCTTGGTGAGGTAATCATCCACGCCGATGCGCAATGCCCGCAGTTTGACTTGAATATCAGCCCGTGCCGTGAGCATGATGAACGGGACATGCCGGAACGCGTCTTTGCTTTTGAGCCATTCGAGCAATTGGAACCCGTCCATCACGGGCATCATCAGGTCGGAAATGATCAAATCGGGCACGGATGTTCCGCCCGCACCCGCTTCCTTTTGGGCGCTCAGCAGCTCGACAGCGGCCTTGCCATTTTCGGCCACCGAAACCTGGTAGTTGGCCAAAGTGATTTTCAAGAACTCGCGCAGCTCCAGGTTGTCTTCTACGATCAGGATTTGGGCGGCTTTTGTGGCGCCAGCGGCTTTGTCGCCGGCATGAGACAAAGCTGGGGCGATTTCTTGCAATCCAAGGTTTTCGGCTTTTGAATTGCTGTAATTATTTTCTTTCGCGCTGACCGACCCTGCTTCCGCCACTTTTTTAGGCAAGCGGAAATAAAAGGTGCTGCCCTTTCCGAATTGGCTTTCTGCCCAAACCGTTCCCTGCATCAGCTCGGCCAGCTCGCGGCAAAGCGACAAGCCTATGCCAGTGCCGCCCTGCGCGGGCGCGTCGGGCAATTTCGACTGGTAAAAGCGGTCGAAAACATAAGGCAGGTCGTCGGGGTGTATGCCCGGGCCGGTGTCGCTCAGTCGGAGCAGCAAAGTGTCGCCCTCGTCCGTGGCTACCAGGCTCACGTGTCCGCCCACGGGCGTGAATTTCATGGCGTTCGACAAAAAGTTGTGGAGTATTTTCTCGCATTTCCGGACATCGATGCGCACGTTCAGCGCGGGGTCGGCCTGAAAGTCGAAATGCAGCTTGACGGATTCGCTGTCGCCAAAGGAGCTGAACTGCGAAATGCTGGGTTGCAGCCATTCGAGCCAATTGACGGGGGTTTCGTTTATTTCCAGCCGCCCGCTTTCCAGCTTCGACAGGTCGAGTATTTCGTTCACAAGGCTCAGCAGCTGTTTGCCGTTGTTTTGGATCATCTGGAGGAGTTTCAAGTCGGTTCCTTGCCAATGGCCTGCTTTCAGGAGCTTGTTTACCGGGCCCAGCAGCAAGGAGAGCGGGGTGCGCAGTTCGTGGCTCACGTTGGCAAAGAAGCGGGATTTGAGGCGCTCCAGCGATTGCAGTTCTTCTGCCTGGCGGCTGATGGTTTGGTTTTGCAGCGCGAGTTTTTGCCGGGCTTTTTTTTGCCGATAATATGCCCTGACCGAAATTCCCCCTGCGATGAGTGTGAGCAACAGCACAAGTGCCAGCAACAAGCCCAGCGTGCGTTGGTTGGCCACTTCTTTTTGCTCTTGCTCCAATTTCCATTCTGTTTCCCGCATGTTCATCCGGGTTTCCCACTCTGCCACGAGCGACCGGGTTTGCTTCAGTTTCGTCTCGTTTTCCAGCTCCCGGTGTTTTTCCATGTATTGGACCGCCAGGGCGAAATCGCCCTTGGCCCGGTAAATTTCATAATAGTAAAGGTTCAAATCTGAGGGCAGGTTCTCTGGGTTGGCCGCTTTGGCAAGGTCGAGGCTTTCCAAAGCCTTGTCGAATTGTTTTAGGGTGATATATCGCCCCAACAATTGGAAATGCAGGTGCTGCACCATGTTGGGAATCCGGAGCCGTTGGCTGATTTCTAAGGCTTCCTGCAGCAGGGCGAGGGCTTCTGTTTCCGGCACGCTTGCCGCCTTGAAGTTCAGGAAGCTCATGCGGCTCGGGTCGTTCCGGTACCGCTCGCTCAAATCGCTCGCCATCTGGATAAGGGCTTCGACCTTATGGGCATCCTCTTCACCACTGGTGATCAAGGCAGCTGCCCTGATGATGTTGCCCGTATCTTTGAGCGCTTGAAACAATTCCAAGGCCTGGTAAAAATAAGGGACCGGTGGCCGGGTGTCGTTGAGCGTGGTACGCATCACAATCCCTTTGCAGAGCAGGCCCAGGGCGGAAAGCCGTTTGTCGCCAAACCCTCGGGCGATGTCGTTGGCCTCTTCGCAGGCTTGCAGCGCTTCGGAGAAGCGCTCCAAATCGAGCAGGTGCCTGGCCTTGAAAAAAAGCGCCTCCGCCTGTACTTTTGGCAACGCATTGTTTTGGGAATATTCCACGAGCGGGTCGAGGCATTGCGCCAAAGAGTCTTTCATCTGATAGGCGCTGAAATGGCGGATGCGCTCCAACTGAACTTCGGCAACCCAGGCTGGCTGGCCAAGCTTTTTGGCGTATTGGAGGGTGGTTTGCGACAGCCGGAGGCTGCTGTCCGGTTCACCAATACGGCTAAGCCAGTCGCAGCGCCGCAAATTGGCCGATATTGTTTCAGGAGACACAGCATCCTGTGCTGCCAAATCATGACAGCAGCAAAATATTGCCAGCCTGATGAATACCAAACGGAATATAGCCCTCAAGACAACTGCGTTTTTTTGTTAGCAGAAAGAGAACCGGTTGTTGGAAAACGTTGCAAGTTAGCGAAAAAGCGTTACTTTTATTTAATACCTCACGCCGCTTGGTTTTGTGCATGCCGGTCTTTGTAATCAATTGAACATCAGTTGAATCAATCTTACTCAATCACAAAAATCAGGCGAATCATAGTATATCTGCCCCGTGCCAAGTAAAGCCCTCCGAAGATTTGGGCTGCGTAACCTTGTTGGCGTGATAAAAACCAATTTGGATAAGGAGTTTGGAAAATGTTTCCCGTTCCAAATGCGTTTTGCCAGTAATGGCATTGTAATGTCCGCAGAAACCTTCACTTTTACTGAAAATCAGAATAACATGAAAATTATACCTGGATTTGGGTGGATTTGAAGGATTGATGGATGCTGAAAGGGTGATTTTCAATAGATTACAGACATTCCATTCTCACAACCACTTTGCGTTGGCTATATTCTTCTGTTGATTCCGTGTACATTAGCAGGAATGAAGCCACCAAATTCACCCTGAAATATTGAAATATTCCCCCTAAATTGCCAGCAAACACCACGCGGCTATGAGAATTGCATTCTTTTTTACTTTTTGTGCGCTCCTTGGCGCTGCCCAAACGGTGGCGCAAACAACCTCGCAGGTCATTTTCGGAAAAAACAGGGTGCAATACCACCACCAATTCGACGAATGGAGCCTGTACGAAACCCCCAACCTGATCACCTACTGGTACGGCGACGCCCGCAACGTGGCCCAATCGGCCCTGCAACTCGCCGAATACGACTTCCCCATCGTGCAGCAACTGCTGGAGCACCAGCCCACCGAAAAGATCGAGATGCTCGTGTTCAGCGACCTCAGCGACCTCAAACAGAGCAATATCGGCGAAGACGACGTGTTCCTGCTGCAATCGGGCGAAACCAAAGTGGTGGGCAACAAAATATTCGTTTATTTCGACGGCAACCACCGCCACCTGCGCGCACAGATCCGCGAGGGCGTAGCGGGCGTGCTGCTGAACTCCATGCTCTTCGGCGCAAACTTGCAGGAAATCGTGTCCAACGCCGTGCTGCTCAACCTGCCCGCCTGGTACACCAACGGCCTAACGGCCTACTGCGGCGAAGAATGGACCGCCGAAGACGACAACCGTCTGCGCGACCTGCTGCAATCGGGCCGCTACCGCAGCTTCGACAAGCTCGTGCGGGAACACCCGCGCTTCGCCGGGCAAGCTTTCTGGTACTACATCGGCCTGCACTTCGGGCGCGGCACCATCAGCAACCTGCTGTACCTTACCCGCATCAACCGCAGCGTTGACAACGGCTTTTTCTACGTGCTCGGCAACGGCTACCGCCGCACCACCGACTCCATGCTCGATTATTTCCGCAAACGGTACAGCGAAGAAGCCAAGAGCCTGAAAAAGCCCGACGACAGCGGGAAAATCACCGTGAAGAACCGGAAAAAACTCCCGCTCTACCACGTCAAAATGAGCCCCGACGGGAAACGCTTGGCCTGGGTGAGCAACGACATCGGCAAATGGAAGGTGTATGTTTACGACATCAAGACCGGTAAACGAAAGCGCATCATGAAAGGCGGCGCACGCAACGCCCTGCAAGCCACCGATTACAACTACCCCCAAATAGCCTGGAACCCCGACAACCAAAGGCTGGCTGTGCTGTACGAGCGCCGCGACGTGCCGCGCTTAGCCCTGATCGATCCCACCACGGGCAAAACAGAGCGCAGCAACCTCTCACCGGAGTTTCAGCGCGTGTTCAGTATGGACTTTATCAGCACCGGCGAAATCGCCCTCTCCGCTGCCGTGAAAGGCTATTCCGACCTGTTCATCTATCGCACCGTCACCCGCCAGACCGACCGCATCACCAACGATTTCTGGGACGACCTCGACGCTTCCGTGCTGACCATCGATGGCCGCAAATGCCTGATATTCAGCAGCAACCGCATTGCCGATACCCTCAGCACCCAACGGCTCGACACCATCCTGCCCGTCGGCCAGTTCGACATTTTCCTCTACGACCTGGAAAGCCGAAGCCCGGAATTGGTGCGGCTCACCGATAACCCGTTCTCCGACGAGCGCCTCGGCATCGGCATCGACAGCAGCCATTTCGCCTACACCAGCGACGCCAGCGGCATCGTGAACCGACAGGCCGGGAAGCTGGAGCCATTCACCGCTTACTACCAGGCCACTGTTTACCTGAAAGACGGCGCGGAAGTGAAAGCGCTCGACATGTCACAGCCTGTCGAATGGCCCTTAGCAAGGGTGCTTACCTACCTCGCCCCCCTCGACACCGTGCTGAAAAACATCGACTCCACCCAGATTGACAGCATCAAGATATCGCCCGTGACGAAAAAACGGCCGGTCACCTGGAACCTGACCAATTACGACCGAAGCATCAACCAGCAGCACAGCGCGCCCCGCAGCGGCAAGATGGTAGAAGGCATTTACCGCGATAAAAAAACATATTTCTACACCCGGAAAATTGACCCGACAGCCGGAGTGCTGGCCCGCACCACGCGCTGGCGCGAGCAACTGCTCCGTGCCAGCGGACAGCCCCTGCCCCCACAGCCCCCCATCGAAGACCCCAGCCAAATCATCGAAAAACAAGACACGACGCGGTATTTCCCCACGCCCGACACCCTGCGCTTCATAAACCCTGGCTTGTTGTTCCAGGTGCCGGAACACCTGCAAGCGGCTCCAAGCCACCCGCCTGCACCGACCCCGGAGCCCAACAAGCCCACCGTGGTAGAGATGGGGAAAACCGACAACAAGCGGGAAACGATGAACGCCGACTCCATTCCCCTGGCGCCGCGACGCTCCAGCCGCAGTTCCAGGCCCTTGTTCGACATCGGGAAAGACAATTCCGTGGTCAAGTTCTATCCCTTCAAGATCATCCCCTACCGGCTGCGCTTCCGCACCGACTACATTTCCACCAACATGGACAACAACCGGATGTTCGATGGGCTGGAACTGTACGAGGGCAAGGAGAGCCGCCTGAACATACCGCCCCCAGGGGTGCTGCTGCGGGCCAATTTCAAAGACCTTTTGGAAAATTATGTGGTGGAAGCCGGCTTCCGCCTGCCCATCACCTTCAACGGCACAGAGTATTACCTGTGGTTTGCCGACAAGAAAAAGCGCCTCGACAAGCGCTACGTGATCTATCGCCGCACCTTGGTGAACAGCGTGGACAGGCCCCAACCCTACCCGCCCAACCTCTCGCCCGAATATCAGGAGCGCAGCACCACCTTGCTGGGCCAGTACGAGCTCAGCTACCCGCTCGACGTGTTCACCAGCCTGCGCGGCACCTTCGGCCTGCGGGAAGACAAGGTGCGGGCACAAAGCTCCGACCCCTATACCCTGGAAAAAGCCGACCGGGCAGAACAGCGGGCTTCCGTGCGCTTAGCCGCCGTGTTCGACAACACGGTTGACATCGACCTCAATTTCAAGACGGGCACCCGCGCCAAAATATTCACCGATGTGGTCAAGCGCTTCAGCCTGAACACCAAGCCCGACCTGAGCCTCGAGCTCAACAAAGGCTTTATGACCATCGTTGGCATCGACGCGCGGCATTACCAGATGATCGACCGGCGCTCCCAGATTGCGATGCGCCTGGCGGGGGCCACCTCCTTTGGCTCGGAAAAGATGCTGTACATCCTCGGCGGCATCGACAACTGGGTGCTGCCCAAGTTCAACGAATCCATCCAGTTGCCCGACGACGACGGCTTTGCCTACCAGTCGCCCGCCGTCAACCTGCGCGGCTTCAAGCAGAACATACGCAACGGCAATTCCTACATGCTGTTCAACACCGAATTGCGCGTCCCCATCTTCAAATATTTCTCCAACAAGCCCACCATGGGCAATTTCTGGCGCAATTTCCAAATCGTGGGCTTCTTCGACTTGGGCACCGCCTGGCAGGGCATCAGCCCGTACAGCGGCACCAACCCCATCAACGTGGTTTACTTACAGAAAGGGCCTACCGGCAAACCGCCCATCGTCACCATGAAAGTGAATTATTTCCGCGACCCAGTGGTGGCGGGCTATGGCGTTGGGGCGCGGGCGCTGCTGTTCGGCATGTACCTGCGGGCCGATTATTCCTGGGGCATAGAATCGAGGGTGATACAGGAGCCGATGGTGCATATTGGGCTGGGGACGGATTTTTGAATCTGCGTCATATTAATTTTTTAACCTTTCGTTTCTTTGTTATTTCAATGTTATAAACCGAAAAAAGGCCATGTCGATCCATTTGTAGAAAATCTACTTGTACTAACCGATAAGAATTGTTTTTCAATTTCTGCAGATATTTATTCTTAGTATCATCACATAAAATGAGTATCTGTTTGCCTTTATTCCTTTCAATAAGTTTTATTAAATTTTGGCCACAATATTTAGGCGCAGTACAGAAATTGAAGTGTACAATGTAAGTTTTATCATAATTGCTTATATTTACGCTTGAATCAACACCCAATACGAAGGATTGGTAACGGTCAAAGGTTGCTTGCCCATTCACAATGCTACAGAAAGTGAGCATGAACACACTATTGAACAGCAAATAGTTGAATACGGAGCGTTTTGATCCCATGTCGTTTAGTATCAATAAAAGGGCCATAGTTGATGTAAAAACCATCTTTTGCCGGAACAGCAAAATAAATGAAAAAGCAGCCTTCAGGCAAAAATGACTCGGCCAAAAGGTTGAACTCCTCATCAAGCACCATTACGGAATACCGTCGGTCTTTATACGTTGAGAACAACCCATCGGCCGACCGCTCAGCAAGCGGAAGCGCATAAAATCTGTAAAACAGTCGACAATATGGATTATAAATGAGATGTGAATAATAAGGACTTACTTTAAAATGTTGAAATAGAAGATCTTTTGTTTTTGGGCTGCGTTTGAATGACAACTTAGATGTAGCAACAGTGTCAAAAATGCTTTTTACCAAATAACGATCAAGTGCTTTGCTTTCGCGGTTGTATTTCCAAATTTCGGGGATAGGAACAAATGAATATAAAAAATTCCCTTTAAAATAATATTGCTCAATTTTTGTCAATAATCCATAATTATTTTCAAAAAAGAATTTTGGATAAGTAAGACCTTCACATGATATTTTTTTTGTATTTATGTTGTAAACCCCAGTAATTGGGTATCCATAGTCATACTTGGAAAATTCTCTTTTTTTCAAGTCAGGGTTTACATCTAATGGGATCATTATTGTGCTATCGCTTAACAAATAAATATTATTAGAATAATCCAAATACCCCCCTGCCCATAGCCCCAAGTATTGTAATTGAGCGTTTTTTGTGAAATTATCAATCAATATATGCTTGCCATCTTTGTATTCCAATAAATCTCCGTTTGCCTTGAGTTTATAAAAATGGTTGGGCGATGAAAAGCATATACTATGTGACTGCCCGCAAACCAGATTTTCTTCATTTTTTGAAAAGGATGAAAAATCGCTCAAGTTGAAAATGTTGAATTGTTTATTTGCGCAGTTTTCCAAGACAAGGAGAGCCGTATCATTGTGAAGATAACACGTTGTATAGTTTCCGAAGGGCTCGTTAGCAAAGGGATTTGGAATTCGAAGCGAATCAAAATGAATTGTATATTTTTCTGTAAACTGCTGAGTCTTTTTAATGGCATCAACTGGAAAGGATTTGATTTTTTTATCCTGACAGCTGAAAATAGAAATACACAAAATAGTACTAAAAGCAATTCGATTTGCCATAAATATTATATTTTAATGTGTTAATAACTGGAATTTGGTTCTGAAAGAGCTCCTTTATTCAAGTTATTCCATCAGAACCAAATTAATTTCCAATTTTTATTAGCCATTATTACAAATGCTTTGATACGGGAGGCTATAAGTTCAAGGCTTTACATAACATCGCAGTTTCCACATTCAAGGCAGTCAAATGCCTTACTGCAATCGCCATTTCGCTTTTTCACACATTTGATTTGTGGTTTCCCATCTGAAGTCCTTGGGCAATCTTGGGTAATATATTTCCATTTAGGGCCTTCTGGAATGTTTGGATCATCTGGATCAAGGCCAGGCACATAATCGGCTGTATAGGCTTGCCAATTTGCAAGCTCTGAACACGGGAGAGTTGCGCCATTTGGGGCTTTACATTGACAATCAATGCAGTCTGACCTATCAATAGCGGCAAGCATTTTTGAGGACACAACTTGAGGTTGTAATTTAGTTTCTTCCTTCTGACACCCTCCTAAAATGAGGGTTGCCAAAAGACATGTAGTTGAAAGAATCTTTTTCATAGTTGCAAATTTAAAGTTTAGGTCTACGTAACGCTTTCGACATTGCGCCTTAAATCTTATTATGGAGGATTAGGTTTCTCTCCTTAATTTAGCCTACGTCTGAGTATAAGCATTTGAAAAATGTATTCACAAATGTCAATACATAATACGTAACTAAACAAATGAAAAGATCTGAAAAAATGGGAAAAGATATGATCATGTGCCACTATTCCCCGGAGGCTTGCTATTATCGTCCAATGCGCGAACAACCATCTCCCAGATATAGGGCGGCATCAGCTTTTTGCCCCATTTAATACCTAAGGTTTTCATGTAGTTGCTAAGCGTTTTTGGGTGAATTCCAAGTTCCTTGGCCAATTCGGTTCTGCTTTTGAATTTTTTGAGCATCAGTGTTTCAGGTTTGATTTTTGCGTTTCTTGTTTATTCGCCACAAAATTCAGCCCTTTTTACCTCAAAAAAAAGGACAAAATTGGATTTTTCAATACATTCAGAAAGCGCAATAGCTTAATCAGTACCCTCTAGCGTTTGAGGTGGACTGAGGGGTGCAATAGTTTTGGATTTGCAAAATCCTCCCTATATTTGGATTTTTACAAACAAGCGACCAATGAAATTACGCAACACCCTCCTGCCCCTATTGTCCATATTTGCCGGCTTCCCCCTCTCCCTCACTGCGCAAAAGACTGCCCTGCAACCTTCCAAAGCGCCCAGTTTTTTCCCGCTCGAAATAAAGAACGAGGCGGCGGAATCGGGCAACAGGGCCAAAACCTTCATCATTTTTACCGGGAAAACGATTGAGGCAAAGCCCAAGAACTGCGCCTTGACCTTTACCCGCTCCAACGGCGCCTACATCGGGAAACTGGCGCCCATCGCGGCCAACAACAATGCCTCCGATTTCACCATACTGCTCGATACCATGCAGCAGTCAAAAACCAGCGAAACAGTGCTGCTGATGATCCCCACCCTGCAAAGCGGCCGCGCCATGGTGTCGATCAACAACCCCTTGTGCATGACGACGGTGAAAGATACTGCCGGGTTTGTGTTCCAGGAGCCCGACATCAGCAATCCCGACGACCCGAGCTTCAACTACCTGTTCGACAAGTTCGAATACACCTACGACAGCACCGCAACGTTCTACATCAACCCCACCGCCGTCGATTTTTTTGCCATCCCCATGCACCTCAACACCTTGAGCAACACGCAACATTCGGGCGCACCGCTCGACACGCCGCGCACCACCCTGTTGCGCATCATCAGCAAAACCTTGGCGGATGGCGATAAAACGAAGGACAAAAGCTGGAAAAAATGCACCGTGACCGACCCGACGGGGAGCATTATCCTGCGCATCGCCGCGCCATCGGTCGCGCCGGGCTTCAACCCCAATTATTTGTCAGACGCAAGCGGTTTCAACTACCTTGAAAGCCTGATAAGCTTTTACAAGAGAAATACGGTCGTTATCGACTGCCAGGAATTGACTGCCGAGGGCATGGAAGTGTTTGAAAAATATAAAAAGACTTTTAAGCAAGACCCGGGTGCTTATTATTTTTCTGGCACCATCAACCGGAGCAACCAGTTTGTTTTTACCAACAAGCCGGCCAAAAGCACCGGCCCCCCAATGACGGAAACTTTTGACATGAGCAAGGTGACGAGCCACAACATGTTCGCCCCTGGCTCCGGCGAATTGAGCACGCCCAACAAGACCGTGCGCAGCATCGTCGTCAAGTTCCTGACGTCGGCCTTTTCCGTGGGCTTGCTGCCCACTGCCAAGCAAGACACTTTTTCCAAAGCCTGGTTCCCGGCGCACCGCAACAGTTTCTATAAGCCCAACCCGCTCAACCCGCCCGGCGCCCAAAATAACGGCCCCTGGTACAGCCTCTACTCCGAAGCCATACACGCAGCCCTGGGCCCGTCCATGTATGCCTTCGCCTACGACGATGTGCTGGGGCAAGACGGCACCCTGGTGACGACCAACAGAGACACGGTCAGGATCACCATCGGCGACTTGGGCCCGCTCAACATCCCGACCCAAACTTGCCGATTGCCCGTACAGACCATACAGGCTTCTACCATCACCGTTGACTCGATGCTGTGCAAGAACAAAAAATGCACGATCAGCGCCAACTGGACGGTGCCGGAAGGCCAACCTGCCAACGCCCAGTATTTTTTGATGTTCGGCGGCGGCGACTTCAAGGTTTCGCCCGATTCAATTGTTGCCAACCAGCTATCGCAGGGCGCGTTTCAGCCTTTCTCGGCCACCAGCGCCACGATTTGCTTCAACCAGGACGATTGGCTGAACACGGGCAAAACAGGCACCGACATCAAGATACAGGTAATGACCTGTGGCGGGCCAAAATCGCCCTGCCCGACAAAAGGCAATGTCAGCGGCTGGGTCAATGCCCAAGGCTCCAATCCTGTAGGGCAAACGAAGCCGGGGAAGGATGTGAAGGGGTGTTTGTCGCAGTAGGAAAACAATCCACTACTGCTTCACCAACTTCTTCGTCAGCACCGCCCCATCAACCACCAACTGCACCAGGTACATCCCGCTCGGCAGCAGCGTCAAGTCGATCCTTTCCGAGAACAAGCTGGTGTTGGAAACATGCGCTTCCCACACCGATTGTCCCAGCATGTTGAGCACCTGCATGCGCGCATCGCCCACGCTGCGGCTGAATTCGGCCACAAAAACGGCCTGGCCGGTGGTCGGGTTCGGGCGCAGGGAAATAGAAGTCAAGCCCTCAATTTCTTGTGCGGCGGTGCTGCCAACGCTGAATTCAAAGAAATCGGAACAGCCATAGGCATCCTGGACAGTGACGGTGTAAGCCCCTGTGGCAAGGTTGCCGACCGTCGCCGTCGTTGCCCCATTGCTCCAGTTGTAGGTATAGGGCGGGTTGCCCAGGCCGACGTTCACGGTGGCAGCGCCGTTGCTCTGGCCTGGCGCGGCATGGGTGACAGTTGCGGTGAGCGCCATATCCGCTGGGCAAGACAGCAGGTTCACGTTGTCGAGGTCGAAATAGAAATCGCCGGAAGTCCAGGTGCCTAAGAAGCGGATGATGATGGATTGGCCGGAATAGGCGGCCAAGCCGACTTTGCGCGTGCGCAGCACCGCCGTGGGCGTGTGGTTCAGGCTGTTGATGGTGTTTATGGTCTGGAAGGTTTGCCCACAGTCGGTAGAAACTTGCAGCTCAAACTTGGTGCCGAGCGCCAGGATGGTAGGGTTTCCGCCGGAAAAGTTGACGATCCGATACTGGAAGGAAAGCGAATCGTTGTCGCTGATAACGCCATAGCGCGGCAGTATGTGCTCAAACTCCGGGTTGAAGGAGTATAGGTTTTCAGCCAGCACGTAGGAAGTGTTGCCGTGGGCATTGGTCACGAAACCGTTGGTTATCCAGCCTGTTGGGATCATCTGTGACTCAAAATTCTCGCTGAATGGTGTGGGCAGCGGGCGGTGATCGATGGTGAGGGTGGCCGTGTCGTTGGCAGGGGCAAATTCGCCCGACAATTTTGTCCAGCACTTGACCACGGAAACCTTGTCGCGACTGTCAAATTTGGCATTGAAGGTATGGCTGCGGATTTGATCGGGCGCAATGGGGCCAGACACGGTTTCTACGACGGGGGTGCCGCCGTTCACGGAATATGCCACCTGGAAGTTGCTTTGGGTTTGCGCCCCGACGTTGACAAAGGTGAAGGTTACGGGTTCGTTTTCAAGCCCGCATTGGTCTGTTTGGCTCATTATCACCACGCCCGTGCCGGCCAGGTCTTTGTTGAAAGCGGGGAAGATCCGCACATCGTCGATGCCGAGCCCGCCCCCTTGCACCGTTACATCGGAAGCGACGACGAAGCGCAGGCGCACATCGCTTTGGCCGGCCACGCCGTTGAGGGTATGCCTGGCCGTTTGCCAGCCGCCGCTGTTGCCCGACCAGGATGGCCCAACTTCGGTGCCTTGCACGATGTTTTCATTGTACCAATTGATGCCTTCGTTGGTGTTGCCGATTTTCGTCCAGGTATTGCCGCCGTTCACGCTTGCTTCGAGCCAGGCACCGTCATACTCGCTCTCCAGGTCGCGGACGATGGAGAATGAAATGGCCGGGTTCACGGTGAGCTGCGAGAAATCGAAGCATGGCGATTCTAGGTAAGAAAGTTCGTTCGCGTTGTATTCGTCAATGAGGCTGGTCACCCAGGCGTTTTGTCCGCTGGCGGCAGCGGGGATGCTGGTCTTGTTGGGGGCGCCAAATTCAAAACTGGCCGCTCCCGTGCCATCGGCGCTGACCGTCCAGCCCCCGTTCCATTTTTCAAAGTTCTGGTTGTAGGGGGAAAGCAAGCGGTTGTTGAGGTAATAGGTAAAGGTATCGTTGTGCACGTCCTGGTCGCCCGTGAATTTGGTGTAGGCCACGATCACGTATTCGCCGGGCGCCGAAAAGTCGTATTCCGTTTCAAATTCGAACACCTCTATGCTGTCTTTCCCCAGCACATCGGTATAAACCCCGTCGTCGGGCTTTGAAATGTTGACTTCCTCCCCGTTCACGGTATAGCGCATGTTTATGAGCGATTGGGGTGCGGCGCCGAAGTTTTTCAACAGGATACGGACTGTGTCGAGGCCCAGGTCGCAGCCCGATTTCGGGCTAACCACGCCGATGATGCCCACATCTTTCGTCCAATAGGTTTCAAAGGAAATAGGCCCCGAAACCACACTCAAGCCGCCAATCGTATCGCAGTCCTGCTGGATATAGGCATCGTACCAGGTTTTTTTCTGCAATCCCGTGATGGTAGCTTTCGGGATGGTGGTCGTCAAAGTATCACCTTCCCCGGCCGGCAGGTTGAAGCCCTGCAAGCCGTAGATGACCCTCCAGCGCACGGCGGGGTTGGGGCTGCCGGGGTTGGCTTTCCAGGCCAGTTTGACGTAAGTGTCCCACACGTTGTCCACTTTGAAATTGAGCGGCGGCGAGCAGGTGACGCAAGCCCCGGTGCCGCTGTACAAGGTGCCGCTCGGGGGCATCAAGGGTGAAGCAGCCTGGGACACAACACTGCCGACATTGTCGAGTATTTTATACGAAACTTCTCCCAGAAAAGCGCCCGCTGCCCAGGTGAAGGTCAGGGGTAGGCCGTTGAAGACATCGAACGTCATGGTATCGGCGTAGCCGGTGGCCAAGGTGAACTGGGTGGTCTGGTTGCCGGTTTTGACCGTCAGGATGCCGCCATTCCAGCCGTCGCCGTAGGTGTCGGCCATGATGATGGTGTACTGGCAGGTGACTGTTTGCGCCGCCATTTTGGTCGTGAAAATGGTCAAGAGGGCGAAAAACGGGATCAGTGGTAGAAATTTGCGATACATTATCTTAAAGGTGTTGTTGTGGCTTCAAAGGTAATCCAAGTCCCAAAATTGAAAGGCAAAGAGCGCAATTAGGCTTGTTTTTGCCAAAAAAAGACCCCGCAAGCACGAAGCGAGCGGGGCCAACGGGAGGAAAATGGAAGCGCGGGTTTGGGGAACCCCCATGCCGCGTGTCTATCTTTGCTTATTAAACGATGTAAGAGCGCTCTTTAATACGTGGCGACACAATCATGAACAACAATGCCGTGAAGCTGCAGATGCCCACAAACAGCCAGAAGAAATCCTGCCCGTGGAACTGGGCGAAGAAGCCGCCGTCCTTGATGTTGTTCTGGATAACGGAAACCAGCAGGTTGCCCAGCGTCACCGTGATGAGCCAGCAAGCCATGATGGTCGATTTCATGGAAGGCGGCGACTGGGTGTAAGCATATTCAAGCCCGGTGATGGAGATGAGCACCTCGCCCGCCGTGAGCACCACGAATGCGATGATCTGCCAGTAGATGTTCGGCGTCTCGCCAGCGTCGATCCAACTTTGGATGATGGCGATGATGACAAACGACAGGGCGGTGAGCACGAAACCGACGCCGATCTTGCGCAACGGCGTCACTTTCAGGCCCATCTTGTTGAATGCCGGGAAAATGACGAAGGAGAAAAGCGGGATGAACAGCAGGATAAACGCCGCGTTCACAAAGGAAATCTGCTCAGCCTCCCATTTGATGCCCAGCCAGTTCAGGTCCATCTTCGTGGCCTGTACCACCCATTCCGACTGGCTTTGGTCCCAGAGGGCCCAGAAAACCGGGATAAAGGCAAACACGGCCAGCACGCGCCAAACGGCTTTAATGCCCGAAACCGCCTCGTCGCCGTATTCCTTGGCTGCGGCCGCAAAACCGCCATTGGTGAGCGCGTACAAATTGATGCCCACAAAATTGCCCGGCTTCGCAAACCACTGCTTTTTAAAGATAAAGGCCAGGATAAGCACCAGCACCAGCCAAGCGCCCAGCACAGGCCCAACGCCCCTGTGGAGCATCTTGTCGAAATAGATATAGCTGGCTACCAGCGAGAAGAACGCGGTGGCGAGGATGACCATCTTGTTCATGTCGAATTTCGGCGGCGGGATGCGGCGGTACTGGTTCCTGCCTGCCCAGAAGAAAAAGACCGCGATGCCCATCGCAATGGCGGGCACGCCAAACGCCACCGTAGGGCCATAGTGCGACTTCAGGTAAGGGATGAGCAAGATAGAGAGTACTGAACCCGCATTGATGGAAGCATAGAACGCGTCGAATGCCTTTGAGATCAGGTGCGAATTCGACTCGTCGAACTGGTCGCCCACGTTAGCCGAAACACAAGGCTTGATGCCGCCCGCGCCCAGGGCGATGAGCATCAGCGAGGTGGTGAACATGACCTCGCTATCGACAGAGAGGGCTACCATCACGCTGCCGCAGGCATACACCATCGAAAGCCAAAGTATGGTCTTGTACTTGCCCCAGAACCAGTCAGCCACCATGCCGCCAAACATCGGCAGCAGATAAGTCATGGCCACAAAGTCGTGGGTTTTGGCGTTGGCGGTCGCCTCGGCGGCCTGTACCACTGCCGGGTCGGTAGAGCCCGTGGGGTTGTAAAATTGCGCCACCATAAATGTGGTCAGGATAGCCCGCAGGCCATAGTAGTTGAAGCGTTCCGCCGCTTCGTTCCCGATGATGTACTTGATACTGGAAGGGAATTTCCCAGACTTCTGCGTGGTAGGCGTTTCTGCCATAATTGTCTCGGTTGAGTTAGTTTGAAAAAGGTGTTGAAATGCGATTTTCAGCAGTCAATGCGCGCCTTTAAAAGAAAGGGCAGGGCAAATGTGCAAAAAAATATTTTTGTCAAACGCTGTTTGTTGAATCTTGCAAAGATCAAAAGAAAATAATGTTGCCCATCGGCCAAGGGTATTTTTAGATGGAAACAGGCATTTGAATGCCTTAATATCCCTTTTTCTGCCTCGAATTGTCGCAAAAAGGAGCTTCGGGTGTGCTATCTTTGTGCGACAAAGAAAAATATCCAAACAGTACTTATTCCTGCTGCTCATGAAAATACTCTTGCCATTTGCCTGCCTGCTGATCTTTTTTGCCGCTTGCAAACAAGAAGCAACCAATTCTGAGCCGGAATACGTAAAAAGGGATTCCTGGAAGAACTATGGCTGCGACCTCGTTACCGATGCCGAGGTCGCCCAGATATTCCAATTCAACCCCGATTCCAGCACCCTGAACAGCCGCTCGCTGCCCGACCAGGTTTTTTGCCTCCGCACTTGGCAAAAACCGGACTGGAAAGAACGGGAAAGCAACAACGAGAAAGAAGGGGCCACTTACCTCAACCCCTCCAACCGGCTCGTAGTGCAACTGTACGACTACACCTCCGACGTCCACGCCACCCAGCAAATGGCCATGTTGCGCCGCGACCGCCGCAGCACCTACGAAGAAGACGTTAAAGACCTTGGCGATGACGCTGTTTGGAGCACCAGCACGCTCACGCTCTTGGTCAAAAAGGGCAAAAATGTGATCAACATCGCCCTGGAACACCAGGACAAGCCGCACGACAACCTGGCGAAAGCAAAGGAAGTGGCCGCCCTGATCTTGAAAAAATTATAAAGCTGCTGATTATCGAAGACGAAAACGCGCCGCCCGCCGCTCGGAAAAACTGCTGCTGGAAATAGCGCCCGAAACGCGCGTGCTCAATCGGCTCGACAGCGTCGAATCAGCGGTGCTATGGCTGAAAAACAACCCGCAGCCAGAGCTCATCTTGCTCGACATCCACCTTGCCGAAGGTGGTGCTCGAACCGCCTAACCAACGGGGAAACGATCGTCAACATGGAGGGCTCGTCCGATTTTACACCTCGCGCCGCCAGGTTTTGTGCATGACCAATACCGTAAACATTTGATTCACTGTGCGTAAACCAATGGCCAACGGCGCGAGGTATAAGCAGTGGCTGGTGGGCATGGCTGACGGTTGATACAGCATGGGTCTGCAGCATTGGCTTTTGTGTATCAGCACTTTTGGCTTGGAGTGCGGAGACGGTTTAATACACTCAAACCAATTGGGCAAAAACAAGATGTGTCAACCGACTGCCGTCCACGCGCTTTCGCCAAGGCTACGGCGGGAAAACCACCTTAATCCTCGGATGATACATATAGATTGTTTCCTTCAAGTACTCCGAATCAAGGTGCGTGTAAATCTCCGTGGTGATGATGCTTTCATGGCCCAGCATGTCCTGCACTGCCTTCAAATCGGCGCCGCCCTCCACCAGATGCGTGGCGAATGAATGTCGGAAGGTGTGTGGGCTGATGTTTTTTTTCACCCCGGCCAATTCAGCCAGTTCCTTCACGATGAGGAAAACCATGACGCGGCTGAGGCGCCCGCCCCGGCGGTTGAGGAACACGATGTTTTCATCCTCTTTTTTGATTTTTGGAGCCAGGTTGCGCACTTTCTCCAGGTAGATGCGCAGGTGTTTTACGGCTTCGGGGCCGATTGGCACTAAGCGTTCCTTGTCGTTTTTGCCCAACACTTTTACAAAACCGACGTCCAGGAAAAGGTTGGTGATGCGCAGGGCCACCAGTTCGCTCACCCGCAGCCCGCAGGCGTACAGCACCTCGATGATGGCGCGGTTGCGCGGGCCGTTGGGCTGCGAGAGGTCGATTGTGTCGAGCATCGCCTGAATCTCGCGGTACGACAGCACTTCCGGTATTTTTCGCCGCAACCTTGGGCTTTCTAACATCTCCGTGGGGTCGTCTTCGATCAAATCTTCTACCATCAGGAATTTGTAAAAAGCCCGCAATCCCGAAATCAGCCTCGCCTGGCTGCTGCCTTCGAGGCCGAGACCGTTGACCCAAAATATGAACTGTTCCACGTCGTCCTGGCGAACGCCTATGGGCCCAAGCTCCGGTTTGGCCATTTCTACGTACTGCACAAAACGCTGCACGTCATTGAGATACGCTTCAATAGTGTTGGCGCTGAGCGAGCGTTCGAGCAGCATGTAGGCGCGGAAAGCGTGTAGGGCGGCTGGCCAGGTCATCAGAGCAAAGGTTGTGCAAGCAATTGGTGGAACATGCCCAAAAGTATCGGATAAATCGGGAGTTTGTTTAAACTTGCAGCAGTTTTCCACCAAACTTCACGTCCTATACCACCCATCATGGCTTCCATTTTCACCCGCATCGTAAACGGCGAGATACCTTGCCACAAAATTGCCGAAACAGACAAGTACCTCGCTTTCCTCGACGTGCGCCCGCAAGCGCTTGGCCACACCCTCTGCATCACCAAGCAGGAGATCGACTATATCTTCGACGTAGAAGACGAGCTCTACGCGGGCTTGTGGCTGTTCTCCAAAATCGTGGCCAAAGCCCTGAAAAAAGTCGTGCCCTGCAAGCGCATCAGCGTGGTGGTCATCGGCGACGAGGTGCGGCACACGCACGTGCACCTCATCCCCTTCAACAGCCTCGAAGACGTGCGCTTCAGCGGGCAGGCCAAGGTGACCACGTCGCCGGAAGAACTGGCGGCCTTGGCAGCCAAAATCGCGGCGGAAATAAAGTGAGCGCTTTTACCGACAACGATGCACCGCCCCCATTGTTGGAGAAGGGCTATATCCTGCTGTTTGTACTACTGCCCTGGTCGATAGACCTCAGTTTTGGCGCCTGGAACCTTGTGCTGCCGAGCGAGCCGTTGATACTGATGCTCGGGCTCGGTTTAGCCTTGGCATCGCTGCGCAGACCTTCCAGATTTTTGATACATGGAAGTTCTTGGTTCGCGGCTTGGATTGGCTGGATGGGCATTGCCGCCGCTATTTCCACCATGCCAATCGTTTCCCTGAAATACTGGCTGGTAGAAGCAGGCCATATTTGGGTGTTTGGCTTTGGCATGTTGCTTTGGCCAAGCTTGTGGCAGCGGGCCTTGCCATACTTCTTAGCCTCTATGTTGGGCGTTTCATGCTACTCCATACTGCACCACAGCCTGTACGATTTTCGGGCCGACCAGGCCTTGTTGGCGCCAATGCCCTTTTTCCCCGACCATACCATGTACGCGGCGGTGTTGGCGATATTGTTTTTTTATGGCAAAATTGAATGGGAGGGCAAAGATGCGTTCGGGCGTTTTTTTCAAAAAAAATGGGTGCAAAACAGTGCTATTGCCGTCTTTTTTTTCGCGCTTTTGGTATCGACAAGCAGGGCCGCCCTGTTGTCTTTTGGTATTGCCGCGGCCGTATTTGCTGGGTTTTATTTTCGCAAAACGAACCAATACCTGACTGTCGGCGCATTTTGTGCCGCTGTGCTCATCCTGGCGATTGGGGCAATAAAAACACTGGATGCAAGCACTGCTGACGTTTCAGTGCTGGAACGCCTGAACCGCTGGCACTGCGCCGCCTCCATGCTCGCCTCCGAGCCGCTCACCGGGTATGGCCCCGGCACTTTCCAGTTCCGATACCTGCCGTTTCAGCAGCCCGAAAAAATGACCAGGATAAGCCTGCAAGAACCTCTGCCTGGCCGCGGCCCCGATACTTATGGCCGGGGCGGGGGCGCCCATTCGGAATACTGGCAAGCGGGCGCGGAGCTGGGCTGGCCGGGGCTGGCGCTGTGGCTGGCATTGGTGTGCGGCAGCTTGTGGAAGGGTTTCAGCAGGGCTGTTCGGGCGCAAAGCCCCAGCACCAGGCGCATGGCCTTGCTGACAAGCCTGGGGCTGCTGACGTTTTTCCTGCACGGGCTTGCGAACAATTTTTTGCACGATGCAAGGGTGGCGGCTTTGGTTTGGGGCGGGATGGCGTGGGTTTCACATCATGTTCAATCTACCCGCACCTCATCAACAAACAACCAGCATTTCCCATCTGCATAAACCGGGTGCTGCCCTTTGTTTTTGGCAAAAACCCGCACATAACGCGCTTGCCGGCCTTTCAACGAGATAGAAACTGGCTTGATGCGCTCAGTGCTGGCCCCAGCGATCTCGCTTTTTAAAAGGGTGCCTGCGCCTGCCCACGTTGCCTTGTCGGCAGAAACTTCCACCCACATTTCTTCCGGCAGGTATATCCAGCTGTTCTCGGCCTCGAGCCAGTGCAGGCTGAGCGACTGCAGTTCCCGCAAGGAATCCAGGTCGATGGTCATGTCAAAATCGTGGCCATAGAAACCGCACCAATTCCCGTCGTGGAAAGCGTTGCTGCCATCTAAGCCGTCGGTAAGGGCGGCTGGCGTGTCGCCGTTGTATTTCTTTTCGGGCAAATTGGCTAAGGTGAAAGGTTTTTTGCTGGCCAAAGACGGGTTGAATTTTATGGACAGGGTTTTGCTCTTTTTTCCATTGGGGAAAATAACCGCAGCCTTAACGGTACAAGCTTTGTCTAAGGGGAATGGGTGGTCATACACCAGCGCGTCTGTGCCCGGCTCCTGGCCGTCGAGGGTGTAGTGGATTTTCCCAAAAGGCACTTGCTGTTTGATCTCGCATTGCAAATTATGGTGGTACGGATCCGAAACGACCTTTATGTTAGGGTCGAAAACGCTGGTCGCGTACTTGGTTTTGTGTTGGTCGAGCCAATCGAGCATGGCCGGGATGCGGCGCTGGAACTGCGACCAGTTGCGCTGGGCGGGGCTTGTCCAGGCCACTTCTGCCAGCGCGAGCAAGCGCGGGAAAAGCATGTATTCCGCTTTGTCGGTGTCATACACGTTCTCCGTCCAGAGGCAGCCTTCCACACCGAGCACTTTTTGCTGTTGATCGGGCGAAAAACTGGCCGGCACAGGTTCATAGGTATATACTTGTTCCAGGGGCAAGTACCCGTAAGTCACCGGCTCAAACTCCGGGTTGCCCTGATAGAGGTCGAAATAGTAGTTGTGCGCGATCACCACTTCATGGCCGGCGGCGGTGGCTTCATTGGCAAGGGTTTCGCCGCGCCAAACCATCACGCCGGCGGAGGGCGTTAGGTCGCCCCCTTCCATGATCTCGTCCCAGCCCATGAGGCGGCGGCCTTTTTTCAGGAGGAAGCTTTCGATGCGCTTGGTGAAATAGACTTGCAGTTGCGCTTCGTTTTCGAGCCCGAGCGCGGCTTTGCGGGCCTGGCACTTGGCGCAGCTTGCCCACTGGCTGCGCTCCACCTCATCGCCCCCGATATGGATGTAGGGCGAGGGGAAAAGCGCCATGACCTCCGTCAGCACTTGTTCTAAGAACATATAGGTCTTTTCGTTGCCCACACAAAAATTGGGGTATGGGCAGTTTTTTGCGCCACCCGGCATGGGAAACGGGCCGCCGGTGCAGGAAAATTCCGGGTAGGCCACCAAGGCGGCGGTTGTATGGCCCGGCATCTCGATTTCCGGGACGATGGTGATGTTGCGCTTGGCGGCATAGGCTACGATTTCCCGAACATCTTCCTGGCTGTAAAACCCGCCGTAGGTCATGGGCTCACCCAGACGGGCGGTGTCGGCCTCGCTGTTGAGCAAGCCAGGCCGCTCAGGGCGCCAGGCGGCCACGGATGTGAGCTTCGGGTATTTTTTTATTTCGATACGCCAGCCCTGTGCATCGGTGAGGTGCCAGTGGAACACGTTCATTTTCAGGGCAAAAAGCCAGTCGATGTACTTTTTGACGAATGTTTTGCCCATGAAGTGGCGACTTTCGTCGAGGTGCATCCCACGCCAGGCAAAACGCGGCTGGTCGCGCACGTTCATGCAGGGCAGGAAACGGTTGGCGTTTTGTTCTGCCAGTTGGATGAGGGTTTGTTCGCCGTACAAAAAGCCGGCATCGGCGGCGGCCCGGATTTCCAGCACTTGCGGGGAGATGCGCAGTTCGTAGCCTTCCGGGCTGATGCCGGCATCTACGGTGTATCGGATTTCCCTGAAATCAGTTGTCGCCGGGTTTTTGCCCGCTTGGTTCAGCGTGATGTTGTTGCGCCTGAGCCATTCCTGCCAAGGGGAAAATTCCCGCGGCTGCGCCGCGACGATCAATTTGTCTATGGTAAAGATGCCGGGTTGGGCTTCAACAAATTCCGGGCTGGGGATGAGGTTGTAGCCTTGGCCCGTTGCCGAAATGGCCAAGGTTGAAAATAAAAAGACAATCAGGAGGTGAAACAAACGCATGAATGGATAGTCTTTAAAAAGTGAAACCGGGCTGTGGCTTTCCATGAAACGCGCTGTTGCTGGAAAGTCGCCAAAACCGGAAGAGCTGGCAAGAAACCTGGTATTTGAGCGCAGTTTGATAAACTTTGCCCAACTTTGTGGTGTTCAATTTTAAAATAATTTATCACCATGAAATACCTACTGTACCTCAGCATATTGCTGCCCTTGGTTTCTTGCGCCCAAAACGCGAAAGTACAAAACCATATCGATGCCACGCAAACGGAACAACTGCTGAAAACAGACCCCGGCATCCAGTTGGTGGACCTGCGCACGCCGGCCGAACTGCAAGCGACTGGAAAAATCGCCGGGGCAAGGCCGATCAACTACAACAGCCCTGATTTCAAAAACCAGATTGAACAACTGGACAAGGCAAAACCGGTGATCATCTATTGCGCAGCGGGCGGGCGCAGCGGCAAGGCTCTCCCGCAGTTGCAGCAAATGGGCTTCAAACAGGTTTATGAGTATTCGGGGGGCATGAACGACTGGCTGGCAAAAGGGAAGCCAACGGAGCGGTAGGCAGTTTTTATCACCCCAGAGCTTCGCTCAACAAACGGTGAAAATGGTGCGTCCCTTGCTCCCGAAGCACCGAATACCGACCATGGCCGTAAAAGCGCGAGCGGATGCCTTTCTGCACGTTTTGCACCACTTCCTCGTCTTCCAGTTCCACCTGGTTCAGACCGGCCCCGGCCCCAGTGCCGAGCTTGCTTTCGTCAAACACAAACACCTCGAACCTCACGCGGCAGGTGTTCACGCCCGTTGGCTCCACTAAGTTGAACGACAGCCCCCAAGGATAAAAGTTGAACATCATGTTGGGGAATACCCAGAAATAATAACCCGCTACGTTCTTGCTATGATCGGGCGATCCGGGCGGGGCTTCGAAGCAGGCATCGCCCTTTTTCCCTATCCCCAGCTGCAAACTGGCGTGCCGGAACAATTCCGTGGTATAGCTCCCGTAATCCAGCACAGCGCTCAAGCCGCCGTGCACGAATGGGATGTGGAAGCCTTCGAGGTAATTCTCGCAATACAGCGCCCAATTGGCTTCTACCTGGTAAACCGCCGAAAGGTCGGGCCGATGCCGCATCTCGCCCAGGGGCAGCCAGCCGATCCGCGCTATCATGTCGCCGAAAAACTGTTCGGCAGGGAGCTCCGGCACTAAGGAACTGAAGAGCAGGCTCCCCACCTGAAATACCGGCAACTGCTTCAAATCGTCGGCTTCCGTCGGGAAATTTTCCACTTCCTTGAACTCCGGCATGAACTGGAACTTCCCGTCCAAACCGAACACCCGCCCGTGATATTTGCAGCGCAACTGGCTTGATTTGCAAGGCTTGTCGGCCAACAAATTCCCCCGGTGCGTGCATACGTTCGACAAACAGCGCATGTTTGATTCCTTATCCCGCACAAGCAGCAATGGCTCGCTCAAAAAGCCGTCGAGCAGCATAAAAGGCTGCTGGCACCCAGGCTCAGGCGCCTGGCCCGCGTGGCCAATATACTGCCAGGAAGGCGCAAAGATTTTCTCTTTGGCCTCCTCCAGCACTGCGGCGCTTGTATAAACCTCCGTAGAAATGGTTTTGGCAGCAGCGATGCTTGGGTGGACGGGGAAGCGTGGCAAACTAAAATATCACATTGTACTTCAACAAAAACCCGCCCGTATAGCTGGGTTTCAGGCCCAGGTAAGGCGCCACGTCGGCGGAAGCAGTGCCTTCCGGGATATCTTTTACAGCGACCTGGGTAAAGTGGTCGTAGAACATGTCGCCAAAAAGTTCCAGCGCCAGGCCCTTGAAGATGCTGAGGCTCATGCTGTTCTGCCAAAGCACATTGCCGTTCAGGTTCTTGGTGTAGTCGGCAAACCAGCCCAGTTTCGAAGAAAATGCCACGCGATCTTTCAGGAACTTGTTGACGTACTGCGCTTTCATGGTGTAGCCCAGCTGGTTGCGGGAGTTTTTCCCGATTTCGTTGCCGAGCGGTTGCCCGGTCAAGGCCGCCAGGGAGTCGTTGGCGACATAGGTAAGGCGGTAGCTGGCGGGCGCAAAAAAGAACGACAGGTGATCGTTGGGCTTGTAGTCGAGGCCGGGCGCGATGGCGAGGCGCAAGGGCGAGGCAAATTCAGACAGCAGGTCTTTCTCGTCGCCTTTGATGCTGTTGCCGACATAAGTGGGCAGGAATTGGGTTTCGGCGCTCAGGTCGATGGCGACGAACAGTTTTTTGAGCAAAATGTCGTACCCATAGCGCGAGCCGAGGCGCAGCACGTCGAGGTTTTTTTGGAACGGCTTGTCGGAACCGCCGATGCGCTGTGCTGCCAGTTGCAGCGCGACATCGTTGTTCCAATATGTTTTTTCAAGCTTGTTGTTGGCAAAAACATTGATCAAGCCGCCGAAGCCGAGGCGGTTGCCGCCCGCGCTGAGCTGCGGGTTGACGATGCCAAGGCCAGCCAGGTCGAGTCCGAAGCCGCCGCCAAATTTCCAGGTGCTGGTATCTTTTTTCGGGGCAGCCGGGCTTGCCGGAGCCTCTTGAGCGTTGAGTGATGTGTTGATGCTAAGTACTACCAGAGTAGCGGCAAGTAGCAGGGCTAATTTCATGGTGTATGAATTGTTTTGTTGAAAAATGTTGCTGTGTGATTAACCCTCCTCAAGCAAATTCTCTTCCTGTGGGTCGGGGTAGAAGACCTCCACCTTTTCTGTGGCCAATTTGTTGAGCGGGATGATGATGGCGCGCTCGGGCGTTTGCAGGATGAGCGAAGTGGCGTCCATCATCACCACTTTTCCCCGCACGCCGATTATCCTGACATCATCGCCTACCCGGATTTTGTTTTTGTTGTAGTAGCCTGCCAGGTAATTGGAAATCAAGTCTTTGGAGGCCATCCCATATCCAAAGGCAAAGGCCAGGGCCACCGCGCCGACAATAGCGGTGAGGTTGGAGGAAATAAAATCGGTGTTGATCTTTGCCTGTGCCAGGGCGCTTACTGCAATGGTGACAAAGATAAAGTAGAACACGATGGACGCGATCATTTTTGCCGACGCGATGCCCAGCGATTTGCAGAGCGTAAGCACTAAGTTCTGGACAACATCGGCAGCAAAAATACCCAGGAGCATGACCACCGCCGCCGTGAGCAGCGAAGGCAGGTAGTTCATCAAATCGGTGAACAGCTGCGTGATCGCCGCTACGCCCAGGACCTCTGTTGCCGCGATGATAAAGATCAGCATCAGCATGTAATAAACCCCTTTGGCCAGCAGGTCGGACAGTTGCGCGCGCATGCCGCCCGCCCTTTGAACAAAGTCGATGTCCTGGAACATCTCCGCCAAGCGGTCGACGCCGATTGTTGCGAGCACCTTGCTCAATATTTTGCCTATGGTGCGGGAAATAAGCCATCCAATGAAAAGGATGGAAATAGCACCGATGAACTTTGGGAAAAATGCAGAAAACTGCGCGAATAACTGGCCTATCGGGCCGTCTTGAAAATTACCCATATTATTCGACTTGTAGAAGATTGCTTTAACAGGAAGAAGGTTGATTAAAAGGGCGATCAGGTGCCGGCAGGATTAATTTTCGGGCCCTCGGGAGCCGGTGGCGTCCGCCAGTCGATGTTGGGCGTTTCGCGCCTTTTGGGCCGCTTCAGACAGGGCAAGTCCTCGCCGCCCACCATGCGTACCACCACTTGGAGGGCATTTGGGACGAACAGCTCGATGAGATTGCCAAAATACGCCATCGTGCCCAAATGGGACGATACGCGTTCTTCCAGCTCTGGTGGCAACATGGCCTCCCGCTCCTCTTGCAACTTTTTAAGGTTGTTGTTCATAGCGGATGTAGTTTTTTCGCCGACGGGGCGAAGGATTGAAAAAAATCGGTTTGTTTTTATCCAAGCTTTTGAGGACTTGGTGATTAAGTCTTGAACTTCAACGTTTTATTGGCCAATCGGCGCCGTCCCGTACTCCTCTTCATATATTGCCTGCGCTTTTGCCTTTGCCCGCATGATCTGCATTTTTATGGCGCTTTCCGTTTTGTCGAGCACCAGGGCAATTTCCTTTATCTGCATCTCGTCGATGTACTTCATGTTCAATATAGCTTTGTCTCCCGGGGGCATCAGCTCCATCACTTTGTTGAGGCGCTGGGTTTCCATTTCCAGGATCACACTGTCGGGAATTTCCACCTCGACAGAAGCGTTGAATTTGCCGACGTCTTCGGAGAAAATCAAGATGTTTTTCTTTTTCTTCCGGATGATATCGATGCAAAAGTTATAGGTGATAGAATACACCCACGTTGAAAATGAAGATTGTTCTGTAAACTTGCCGAGGTTGAGCAACACCTTGATGAAAATGTCTTGGGTCGCATCGCGCGCCAGCCCCTCGTCGCTAAGCATGGATATGCACTTGGCAAACACTTTCCCGGCATACCTGCGGTACAACAATGTGAAATACGTCGTATTCTGATCCTCCAGATACAGGGAGATCAATTCAGAATCTGAATATTCCTTTGTTTTTCGCTTTGTAAGGAGTGACAACTTCTACTTTGTTTGAAAGCAACGAAGGGCTTGGATGAGCTGCAAAGGGAATAAAAAAGCGGCATAGTTGCGCACATCGGCCCGTATTTCTTTCAAATCGTTAATTAGACGTTAAGGCGGTGGAAAGTCACAAGTGGGCAAGTTGGCAAAGGGCAAGTTGGCAAAGGGCAAGTTGGCAAGGGGCAAGTTGGCAAATAGGCAAAGGGCAAATGGCAAACATGAGTCATCCCGAATTTTGATGGGCATTTCAAATAAAGAATGCCGCAGTAGCCCTTTTAGGGTAAAAATTGTCAACACCTATTCGTCAGACCGCGAAAAGCGGTCAGACGATGACCCTTGGTCTGACCGCTTTTCGCGGTCTGACCAATAAGTATAAACAAATACTGCACTTTTCCATAACTTTTTATACTTTCGAAAATTCGGGATGACTCATGTTTGCCCCTTGCCTACTTGCCCCTTGCCTCTTGCCCCCTTCCACTTTCCGGCATCAGCGAAATGGAAGCTTCCAGCTCCCAGTTGGCGCGCAGGGCTTCCAGCTTTTTTGTCGCAACGGTTTCCGGTTGCCGGTGCTTCCAATAATCGCCGGTATCCCATTTCCCGTTGCCGTTGCTGTCTTCGATCAGGCGGGCGGTGTAGGTGGCGACGTCCAGTCTGGCGAATGTCAGTTTCTTCGTTGCGCTTTCTGGCGTAAAGGCACGGCTTTCTTCCACCTTTGAGCCGTTGAGCAGCTGAACGATGTATGGAACACCTGGGCGCATATCTTCGACGCTCAGGTTCAGGCTGCCCAGCTGTTTTTCGTTCGGGACGCCCAGTATCCGCCGCAGGGTGTCCTGGTTGCCCTGCCCCCAGAAATCTGTCACGGCGCCGGGCAATATTTCCAGTTTATAGGTTTTCCCGAGCGACCAGGGGTGATCGAGGGTACATTGCCGGGGGGTCAGGCTGTCAGTTTTTATGTTGAAATTGAATACTCGAACGCTGTCGGCGCGCAATATCCATTTTGCGGTATCTGCGCTTGCTATGGGATAATTGAACACAAACAAGGCTGGTTTCCCTGGGTTTTGCGACACGGTTTTGGTGCTGGGCACTGTAGGCGCTGGTGCGGCTTGCTGCTGCTTCCGCCCGCCTGGTGCAACGGCAGGCGCATCGCCTGCAAACTGCAGGCTGCGCTTTGAAAGAAAATCTTCGCGCGAGCGCTCCTTCACTAGAATGGTGTCTTGGTTGACGTACAGGTTCCAGGCTGCGGGGGAGGCAAGGTCGTACCATACGAGCATGGAATCCTGCATTTTTTCCAACAAGAGCTTTAAGCCGTCGACGGGCGCTGCCGACACGGTCGCCGAGTCTGTGCTGCTGGTAAATTTCAAGCGGACCACGCCAAATGAGTTCGTATTCTTTTCCGCGACCCTGAACCTTGCGGGGTTATTGAAAAGCAGGATATGGGTCGGTTCCTTCATGGAATCGCCCATCACCAATGTGCTGTCTAAAAAGCCGATGCGCTCGCGCTCCCCATCCCAGCGCAGGTTTTGGTCGAGGTCTTCCACAGCGACGAGCTTGAAGCGGCCTGCCTTTACATTCCCAATCTCGAAATTGCCTGTTTTGTCGGTACGGGAAAAGTAGTAGGGCCGCTCTTTGCGCACCACGCTGTCGCGCATGTCGTCGTAGAGCATGACAGCCACGTTTTCGACGGGTTCGCTGGTAAACGCGTCCGCGGCCCTGCCCCGCAGGCTGAGGCTGTCGATAAAATCGCCGGTGGAAAAGACGAAGCGCAGGTCTTTTGCTGGGTTGCTTTCGTGCAGGTCTTTTACCGCGGTGCCGAAATTGATGGTGTAGGTGGTGTTTTCCCGAAACTGCTCGGCTGGGTCAAATTTTACCACTACCGTTTTGCCGCGCAGCAGCACTTCCGGGCGTTTGGCCAGCGGCGGCGACACCACCACTTGTGCCGCGGCTTCGGAAAGGATGATCCATTCGTCAAATTTGAG
>CAZULM010000050.1:0-40263 GCA_964621185.1 uncultured Saprospiraceae bacterium
AATGGTGCGGCGGCGGGGGGGGCGGGGCTTAACTTAATGGGGTTGGTGCGTTGTTATCCCCTTTTTATTTTATTTGTCAGGTCGGGCTTTAAAATTTCATCTTCTGTATCCGCACCGCATTGAGTATCGCCAAAAGAGCCACGCCAACGTCCGCAAAAACCGCCTCCCACATCGTCGCCAAACCCCCTGCACCCAGAAGCAAAACTACTACTTTGACGGAAAACGCTAAACCGATATTCTGGATTACGATGCGCCGGGTCGCCTTTCCAATTTTAATGGCGGTGGCAATTTTGGAAGGCTGGTCTGTCTGAATGACCACATTTGCCGTTTCAATCGCCGCATCGCTGCCCATTGCGCCCATTGCAATGCCCACATCGCTCAAAGCCAAAACGGGCGCATCATTGATGCCGTCGCCGACAAAGGCAATGACTTTGGTTTTATCCTGTTTCAGTTCCTCTACTTTTTGGACTTTGCCTTCGGGCAAGAGGTCGCCGAAAGCCGTGTCAATCCCGATGCTTTGCGCCACTTTTTGGGTGATTGCGTTTTTATCGCCGCTCAACATGACGACTTTCGTCACGCCGTTTTGGTGCATCGCTTTTATGGCTTCGGCGGCATCTTCCTTTATTTTATCGGCTATCAAAACGTAGCCAACATATTGATTTTCAATGGCTACCACGACTATCGTTTCCACGATTTCATCTATCTTTTTATCAAAAACGATGTTGAATTTGTTGAGCAATTTGGTGTTCCCAGCCAAAACCGTTTTCCCGTTGACCACGCCTTTTAAACCATGCCCCGAAATTTCCTCGACCTCGGTTGCCTGAAATGGCGAGGCTTCGTTTTTGGTAAATTCAGCAATCGCTTTCGCTATCGGGTGCGTGGATTGGCGTTCCAAAGCCGCCAAAATTTTGAGCATCTCATCTTTGTCCATGCCCAAACTGACCACCTCCTGAACCTGAAAAACGCCCTCCGTCAAAGTCCCTGTTTTATCCATGACAACGGTGTTCACCTTCGTCATCAAGTCCAAATAATTCGAGCCTTTGAACAAAATGCCGTGCCTCGAAGCCGCACCGATGCCGCCGAAATAGCCCAACGGAATGGAAATCACCAAAGCGCACGGACAAGAAATTACCAGAAAAACCAACGCCCGATAAAGCCATTCATTGAACACATAATTGCCCACCAAAAAATACGGCACCACGACCAGCGCAACCGCCAAAAAGAACACAATCGGCGTATAGATTTTTGCAAATCGCCTTATCAAAAGTTCTGTTTGGGCTTTGCGAGCGGTGGCGTTTTGAACCATGTCGAGAATGCGGGCGAGCGAACTGTCCGCAAATTTTTTCGTCACTTTCAGTTCGATGACCTTATCCAAATTCAACATTCCAGCCAGCACCGTTTCACCTTTTTCAATGGTTTTCGGCTTGCTTTCGCCCGTCAACGCCGCCGTGTTGAAACTACTGTTTTCGGAAATCATCTCGCTGTCGAGCGGCACTTTTTCGCCCGAACGGACTTGGATGATGTCGCCGATTTCAACGGTTTCGGGCTTGACGGATTGATAATTCCCATTTTTCAACAGGTTGGCAAAAGCCGGGCGCACGTCCAGTAGTGCCTTGATGTTGCTTTTTGCCCGGTTGACCGCCGCCGATTGGAACAGTTCGCCAATGGCATAAAACAGCATCACCGCCACGCCTTCCGGGTATTCGCCAATGGCATAAGCGCCGACCGTCGCCAACACCATGAGCGTAAATTCCGTGAAAAACTCGCCTTTCACAACCGCCCCGAACGCCTCCCGCATCACCGGAAAACCGACGGGCAAATAAGCGACGACGTAAAAAGCCAACCGCATCCAGCCTTTGAAAAAATCGGGCTGGATGTATTCGTCCAATGCAATGCCGAGCAAAAGCATGGTCAAACTGACGATTGCGGGCAAGTACTGCCGCCAAACGCCATGCCCGTCGCCGTCGTGGTGCGAGTGGTCGTGCTCATGCCCGTCGTCGTCGCTGTGCTGTTCTTTCAGCAAGTTTTGGGCGTTGGCTTGGGTGTATATTTTTTCTTCTTGGGTGCAGCAAAGTTGTTTGCCGGCTGCGTCGTATTTGTGTTGGTGTTGCATTTATTTGATAGTTAAAACCAATAGCCCACCCATAATCATCAGTGCGCCGATGGCTATCTTCAAAGTAAATTGTTCGTTCAGCAATAAAAAAGATAAAGTCAGGGTGATTAAAATGCTCGCCTTGTCAATCAATGCCACCTCCGAAACATTGCCGATTTTGATGGCTTTGTAATAAAAAATCCAACTCAACGTGGTCGTCAAGCCCGAAATGCCGAGCAGCATCATGTCCTTTTTCGTGAGGCTGGAAAAATCTTTCACATGGTTGAACGCAATGGTGTTCAACCAAATCAGCACAAAAACAAAGGAAGTCCTGACCGCTAAACCTGCGTCGCCGCTGACGTTTTTCAAGCCCGCTTTTGCAATCACGGAGGTCAGTCCCGCAAAAAGCATGGAGATGAGTGCGAAGAGTTGATACTGTTTCATTTTACGATTATTTCAGGAAAAATTTTACTGTAAAAAAAATAGCCAAAAGCCACAAAGCAATGATTGCGCCGCCAAAAAGCCAGTTGTTTTTGCCCGAAACGGGCGCATCGAGGGCTTTTTGCCGGGCATCTGCCATGACCTCGGCGGGGATGAGCCGAATGGACAGCCGGATGAGCCACGGCACCAAAATCAGGTCGTCGAGGATGCCCAAGACCGGGATGAAATCGGGTATCAAATCAATCGGCGAAAGCAAATAAGCGACCGTGAAGGCTGCCACGCTCCGTGCCAGCCACGGCGTTCGGGGGTCACGGTAGGCGATGAGCAATGCCCGGCACTCGTTTTTCAAGTGCCGGGCTTGCTGTTTCAGGTTGTCGAGTAGTTTCATTTCGGAAACCCCGCATTTTTCCAACATTGAATCAAGTCCAACTCGTCCTCGGTGAGCGGCGTTGCGCCCACCGGGGGCATTTCTTTTTCCAAAATCACGCCTTCGTACATATGGTCGAGATGCGGAGCGAGGCTGTCGTATTCCGCCGAATACGTCCAATGCTGCGAGCCGTCGCCGCCCGCCGCATGGCAACCGGAAGTGCCGCACTTGTTGGCGACAATGGCTTGCATCTTGCCCGAATTGGACGTGTAGGTCGCGCCGCTCACCTTGCTGCAATCCACCGCCCGCCCTTCTTCGGTTTTGTCCTTGCAGGCGAAGAAAACAGCGAGGCTCGCCAGCGCGAGCATGACCAGATTGGTCTTGTGAAAAATGATTGAGTTTTTCATAAAAAAGGATTGAAATGGTTGAGTAAAAAGGCTGCCGCCGCCTTTCCAAACAGCGGCAACCCGGTTGTTTTTTCCTAAAAAATCAATGCTCATGCCCACCGCCGCCTTCCGATTTCGTCAGGTGCGATTGCAGGTAATAAGCCCCTTTGACGACGATGTTTTTCGCCGTTTCGACGGGCTGCAAAAAAGTCGTTTGGACATAGCCGAGTTGCGAAGTCCCCGTTTTCACTTCAATGCGCTGGAAGTGAAACTCGCCGTCCTTTTCCTCTTCCAAAACGAACACAAATTCCCGCCCCTCGGCTTTGATGATTGCCTCAATCGGTAGCGCATCCACCGTGTTTGCGCCCACGTCCACCAGCGCATTGACGTACATTCCGGGGATGAGCATCTGCCGTTCGTTCAAAATATCGGCGTGGACGGCGACCGATTTCGTCTCGTTCTCGAACGATTTGCCGATGCTGAAAATCTTGCCCCGCACCTCCGAGCCGTCCTGATTCGTCAAAATGAAGCGGACGTTTTGACCCGTTTTCACCTTGAACAAATCCTTTTCGTACACCAGCAAATCAACGTGCATTTTCGAGTTGTCCACGATTGAGAAAAGCGGTTTGCCGACCTCCGCCGCCGCCCCGATGGTCACGTTGATGTCCGTGATGTTGCCGCCAATCGGGGCGACAATATTGATGATTGGCGACGCGGAATTGCCGCCAATCTCAATGTTTTGCCCCAAAATGGCGATTTGGCTTTGCAGCGTTTTGATTTTCGACTCCTCCATTTGCAGGTCGGAACTGACTTTTTGGAAGACCTTTTTGGCGTTCACGTTTTCGTCGGAGAGTTCTTTTTGGCGGGCAAATTCGAGCCGCAAAAACTCCAAACTGGACTGCGAAGCGGTCAGTTCTTGGTTGAGTTTTTCCCGTTCGAGGCGCAGGTTGTTGTACGCCATGCTCTGCACCGTCGCCAGCACCTGCCCCGCCCGCACGGCTTGCCCTTCGATGACTTTGATGCTTTGGACCACCCCGGGGAGTTGGGCGCTCACCTGCGCCTGGTTTTGCGGCGGCAGTTTGGTGTAGCCGTTGGCGTTGATGACCTCCGAGAGGTTTTTCTTTTCAAAACCGCCCAAAACCAGTCCGGTCGTTTTGTACTGCGCCTCGTTGAGGTGGACTTCTTTGACCATTGTGTTTTCGCCTTCGGCGTGAGCGGCTTCGGTTTTTTCGCCCGTGCCGTGGTCGTGACCGTCGCCTTCGGCGTGGACGTGGGGCGTGCGCAAGGCGAAATACAGGATTGTGCCGAGGATTGCGGCTGCGGCGATGCCGACGTATATTTTTAGATTCTTGTTCATTTTTATTGAAAAGTTGAAATCAACGAAAGGCTACGTTTACTAAACTTTGAAAGTTTAGTAAACGTCGTGCAACTCATTGATTGATAAGAAATTGAACGGAAACCACCGTCTGGTTGAGGCTGTTGACCGCCTCCAAATAAGAGCGTTGGATTTCCAGATTGGTCTGCAATGCCTGCGCGTACTCGACATAGCCGATGTCGCCTCCGAAATAGGCTTTCGAGGCGTTCTCGACAATGGATTTTGCGTTCGGCAACGCCGTGTTTTGGTAGTGCGCCACGTTGTTTTTCCAAAAAACAAATTGCCCGGCTTGTTGCCGCAACTGGTTTTGCAACTGCGTCTGGACGTACTCGCCGTGCTTTTGCTGCGCCAAAACTTGCAAGGCGGCGGCGGCGCTTTTCGCCCGATAGCCTTTTGACCCGAAAATCGGAACGCTGATGCCCAACTGAACGCCCTGAAAACGGGGTGCAGCATTGTAGTTGACCACCTGCCCGTCCACTTCCTGCGCCCCGGCGATGGACTGGATGAAATATCCAGCCCTGAAATCGGGCAGCCGCTCGGCGTTCGCCAAGCGTTTTTCGGCTTCGGCGAGGGCGATTTGGTTTTGGACAAAGAGCATTTGCGGGTTGTTCCGCACGAGGTTCGAGTCCAAAATTTGGGAAAAATCGCTCGCCGAAAACGCCGATTTTTGGATTGAAAAATCCCCCGGAAGGTTGAGCCATTGCCGGAGGGCGGATTTTTCCGTTTCAATCAAAACTTGGGTTTGGGCGATGTTTTGCAGCAAATTTTGCTGGCGGGTCTCGGCGGTCGTCTTTTCCAAAAGGGTGCTTTCGCCCGTTTTGAATTTCAGGGAAGCCGCCCGAACGAACTGCCGCAACAGGCTGTCTTCCCGCAGCAAAACCGTTTCCAACGCCGTCAGATATTGGATTTGAAACCACGATTGGCGGACATTGTAGGTCAGTTCGCTTCGGGAAATGGCGAGTTGCGATTGGGCGACGCCCGTCGCTTTGGCAGCCAGATTGCGCCTCGCTTTGAGCGTCGCCGGGTTCGGGATTTCCTGCGAAACGGAGAAGTTTTCGTCGAAACGGCGGCTGTTGTTCTGCCCCAATTGTGCGCCGAAATCTGTTTTTGGAAACATGCCCGCCGCCCGTTGCAGGGCTTCGTGCGACTGGATTTCAAAGGCGTTCGCTTTCAAAAGCGCGTTGTTTTTGACCGCCATTTCCAAGGCTTCGGGCAGCGTGAGCATCGGCGTTTGGGCAGTTGTTTTTAACGAAAAACAAAAACACAACGCCAGCACGGCGGCAATCGGCAGGGCTTTTTTGCCCCCGCTTTTTATCCCTTTTTCAAAAAGGAAATACAAAATCGGCAGCACGATGAGCGTCAAAAGCGTGGCGGTAATCAAGCCGCCAATGACGACCGTTGCCAGCGGTTTTTGCACCTCCGCGCCCGCCCCGGTGCTCAATGCCATGGGCAAAAAGCCGAGCGACGCGACCGAAGCCGTCATGATGACGGGGCGCAAACGGACTTTCGTGCCCTCGCGGATGCGCTGCAAAACGTCGGTCATGCCCTCGTTTTTCAGTTGGTTGAAATAGCCAATCAGCACGATGCCGTTCAAAACCGCCACGCCAAAAAGGGCGATGAAACCCACGCCCGCCGAAATCGAGAACGGCATCCCGCGCAGCCAGAGCGCGAACACGCCGCCGATTGCCGAAAGCGGGATGGCGGTGAAAATCAGGAGCGATTGTTTGATGCTGCCGAAGGTGAAAAACAGGAGGACGAAAATCAGGGCGAGGGCGACGGGGACGGCAATGGAAAGCCGTTTGTTCGCCTCGACGAGGTTTTGGAACTGCCCGCCGTAGGTCGTGAAGTAGCCGGGCGGCATTTTGAGTTTTGCGTCCAGATTTGCCTGAATTTCGGTCACGACGCTTTTCACGTCGCGCCCGCGGACGTTGAAACCGATGACGATGCGGCGCTTGCCGTCCTCCCGGCTGACCTGAATAGGACCCGGCTCAAATTGGATGTTAGCGACTTGTTCCAATGGGATTTGGCTGCCCGACGGGAGCGAAACGTAGAGGTTTTTGAGGTTGCCAATGTCCTGCCGACTGTCGTTTTGGAGGCGCACGACGAGGTCGAAACGTTTTTCGCCCTCGTAAACCACGCCCGCTTTTTCGCCCGCAAAACCCGTTCGGACGACTTGATTTAAGTCGCCGACGTTCAAACCGTACAAAGCCAGTTTGTCCTTGTTGTACCTGACCGTGATTTGCGGCAAACCGGAAACGGCTTCGGCTTTTGCATCCTGAACGCCTTCGACGCTTTGAACCATTGGCAAAACCTGTTCGGCAAAACCCGCCAACAGGTCGGAGTCTTCGCCGAAAATCTTAATGGCGACATCGCTTTTTACCCCCGTCATCAGTTCGTTGAAACGCATCTGAATTGGTTGGGAAAACTCAATGGTCACGCCCGGCACGTCGTTCACTTTTGCCTCCATTTTTTCAATCAGTTCGGCTTTGGTCTTTGCCGAAGTCCATTCTTTTCGGTCTTTCATTATCACCATGACATCCGCCGCTTCTATGGGCATGGGGTCGGTGGGGATTTCAGCGGAACCGATTTTGGAAACAACTTCATTCACTTCCGGGAAATTTTCCAGCAGCACTTTTTCCACTTTCCCGAAACTCTCCACCGTCTGAGACAACGAACCGCCGGGCGGGATGCGGGCTTCCAAAGCAAAATCGCCCTCGTCAAGTTCGGGGATGAACTCGCCGCCCAATTGGTTGAAAACCAGCATCGAAACGGCAAAAAACGCCACGGCAATGCCGACGACCAAGCCCTTCATTTTCAATGCGCCCTCCAAAATCGGTTGGTAAAACCGATAGCAAAAGGCAATGATGCGGTCGGAAATGTTCTGCGTATGCCCCGTTTTTTTGCTCAAAAAGAGGGCAGACATCATCGGAACGTAGGTCAGCGACAAAATGCACGCCCCTAAAATGGCGAACGAAACGGTCTGCGCCATTGGGCGGAACATCTTGCCCTCGATGCCGACCAATGCCAAAATCGGGAGGTAAACGATGAGGATAATCAACTGCCCGAAGGCGGCGGAGGACATGAGTTTGTGGGCTTCTTTTTTCACCACGCCGTCCATTTCGGAGGCGTTGAGTTTGCCCGCCGGGCTGTGCTGCAACCTGTGGACGATGGCTTCGACGATGATGACCGCCCCATCGACAATCAGCCCGAAGTCGATGGCGCCGAGCGACATGAGATTGCCGCTCACGCCGAAAAACTGCATCAAACTGACCGCAAAAAGCAACGAAAGCGGGATGACCGAAGCCACGACCAAGCCCGCCCGCAGGTTTCCGAGCAACAAAATGAGGATGAAAACGACGATGAGCGCGCCTTCGAGGAGGTTCGTCTGGACGGTGCCGATGGCGTTGTTGACCAATTTCGTGCGGTCGAGGAACGGCTCCACGTCCACGCCCTCGGGCAGGGATTTTCGGATTTGCTCCATTTTTTCCTTGACCAAACCGACGACCTCTGCGCTGTTCGAGCCTTTGAGCATGAGCACCATGCCGCTGACGGCTTCGCCTTTGCCGTCCTTCGTCGTTGCGCCGTATCGGATGGAACTGCCGAAGCGCACCTCCGCTACGTCCCGAACGAGGATGGGGATGCCGTTGTGGTTTTTGACGACTATTTTTTGGATGTCGTCCATGCCGCCCACCATGCCGATGCCCCGGATGAAATAGGCGTTGGGTTTTTTGTCGATGTACGCCCCGCCGGTGTTCTCGTTGTTGTGCTCGAGGGCTTCGAGGATGTCGGGCATGGTGGTGTTCATGCTCCGCAACTTGTCGGGCTGGACGGCGATTTCGTACTGTTTGAGCATGCCGCCGAGGGTGTTGACCTCCGCCACGCCTTTCGTGCCGATGAGTTGGGGTTTGATAATCCAGTCCTGCACGGTGCGCAAGTCCATGGCGTTGAATTTGTCCTCGAAACCGGGCCTCGGGAACACGACATATTGGTAAATCTCGCCCAAACCCGTGCTGATGGGCGCCATTTCGGGCGTTCCCATGCCTGCGGGGATGTTGGCTTCGGCTTCTTTGAGGCGTTCGGAAATTTGGGTTCTCGCCCAAAAAATGTCCACTTCTTCCTCAAAAACGACGGTCACGACGCTCAACCCGAAACGGCTGATGGAGCGGAGCTCGACGATTTTGGGGATGGGTTTTACCGCCTGTTCGATGGGGTAAGTGATGAATTTTTCGACTTCCTGCGCCGCCAGCGTGGGCGAGGAAGTGATGATTTGCACCTGATTGTTGGTGATGTCTGGCAGTGCGTCGATGGGCAATCGGGACAGCGAAAAGATGCCCCAGACGACCAACGCCAGCGTGAACAAGCCGACGACGAACTTATTCTTTATGCTGAAAAGAATGATTTTATCAAGCATTGAAAGTTAGTTTAGAATGAACAAAACGCCGAAAAGCGGTGGCAGGGCCACCGCCTTTTGGCGGGGTGCGGCGAAGCCACACCGGATTTTTTTTTGTTGAAATCTAAACTTTGGGAGGGCGGAAAATGGAATTGAGGTACTCGCTCTGCCAATCTTTGGAGTAGTAAAAATTACTTTTCTCCTTGAAGTCGGGAATGATTGGCGGCTGGAAATTCCATTTGTGCGGTTTTGCGACCGACAAAACGTGGGCGCAACAACTGCAAACGCAGAACGGAGAGCAAAAATCCTGTCCGTTCTCGTGCGGACAATCGGAGTGATTGTCGGTTGAAATGCTTGCCAATTCAGCACTTGCCGAGCCATTCGTTGCGTGAATGTCGGTGCATGGCACTACGCTTAATGCCAGAAAGTACAGGCTGAAAATGTAGCAAAAGAATTTCATCAATTGGGTAAACGTGGTTTGGGGTGGTTTGTTTTTATTATATTTTTTGTTTGTTTTGGTTTGTGATTTTATTATTTTTTGTTTATTTATTTTTATTTTTTAGTTGGGGATAACGTTACCACTGCCGACGTGCCGACGTTTAGGAGGCATAATAGGCAGTGGATTGTTAGCATCATTTTTATTCAAGGCTCATCGTCGCAAGACTGCATTTCGATTACTGCTTCACGATTTTCCCTGCAAAAACTCGCTCGCCAGAAACTGCTCGCAGCGTGTAAATGCCTGAAGGCCAGTCTTTTAATCCAATTATTTGATCTCCGGAGACCATCTGCTGAAACACCCGCCTGCCCTGCAGGTCGAATAGGTTGATTTCCCACTTTTCGGGGTCGTTGAGTTGAATTTGCAGGAAATTAGTGGCGGGGTTGGGCGTGAGTTTGATTTTTTCTGAAAAAAATTCGTGGGTCGGCACGGCGCAAGCGGCTTCGACTTCGGGGACGCTGTTGCAGCCGGCGGCGTTGTCGGAAATGGTGGCAGGGCCGCCTTTTTGTATAAATTGGCAGATACTCAGCACTTCGCAAGTGGCAAGAAGCCAGCAAGATTGAATGTAAACCGGCAAAGAAATAGACAAAGGAATGCTGTCCAGGCCTTTAAGCGTAGTCAATTTGTCATTGGCAATGATAGTAAGCTGCCATTCTGAGTCATCGATACCGTTAGAGCCAAGTGCGCGAATTTGCGACAAAGGCTCAAGGGTTGTCAACTCAGGGTTGTACTCAATTGAAAGGCACCCCCCCAGTGTATTCAATGAATCCAGCCCGTCGAGAGATGACAAAGCTGCATTACTAATAATTTCCAATGAGCCTTCAATTCTTCTCAAATTCCCCAAGCTGGACAAAGAAACCAACAGCGGATTTCCAAAAATATACATTCCGTATTCCAAAGCCCCGTTTGGTGGGAAATATATAGAGCAATTGCCTACATATTTTAATTTTTCCAACCCTGTAAAACTGGTCAACACGGGGTTGTCCACAACCCTCAGACACCCTTTGATAGAATCGAGATTGTCAAATCCACTCAAATCCGCCAACCCAGTTTGCTTAATCCATACACCCCGCATTTTTCTCAGGGAATGCAAACTGTCCAACCGAACGATCCCGCTTCCTGAAATGGTGACATTCCCATTCATTTCGGAGCAATTCGGGTAGTTGATGGGGAAACTGTCAATCTGCCCTTGCGTGGAAAACACGATGGTACCTGTTGGACATTGAGCCGCCAGCCAGTAGATGGAGAGGGAAAACAGGAGGGTAAAAGTTGATTTTTTCATGTCTGCTCGTTTATATATTTACCATCGGTGCTAACTACGGATTACCCGCAACTAACGACTAAGTAACTTTCAATTTTTCACTTAGTCGTCCGTTGCGGGTAAGCAGCCAATACGTACAACTTCCCAACCTATCCAGCAACCCGCCAAACGGATCGCTGCCCGCAACAAACCCCCAAACTTATTCAAACAAGGATACCAGTTCATATTTGGGGCGCTGTTTGTGCAACAAATGTAACGGGAAAATCCAACCCGCCAAGGCCATCCAGCAATTTTTGAAATTTGCCCGCTGCATAGTGTTGGCCTCCCGTCGCCGCTGCCCCCCCAGCCCCCAATTCAGATGGGATTCACCGGACGAAGCACTAAAGAACAAGCCCCAGCGGGGCGCCAATGTCTATAGCCCTTGTTTACAATTTTGTACCCACACAAGATTTTTTTACCACAGTACCTCCCGAGCTACTTTGCTCTATGGTAAACCCGATGTACTTAAACGGGTCTTTTTGGCCAATGCCACCGCCAACACCCACAAAATTGTAAATGTCATTGCTGAAAACAAGTTCGCCCGTATAGAAAGGTGCAATGCTGAGGTTCAAGTGGGTTATTGGGCTGCCTTTTGACAGCGTGCCGGAAATGGTATCCAGTTGGACGCTTAGGGTATCATTTCCAGCCAAGGTGATTGTCTTGCACGAAAATTGATAGGGGCCAATCATCATGTCCCTGAAATCGTAAGTGATCGTCCCTTCATTTTCGGTAAAATAGAAATTCTTGTCTTCGTCTCCTACCTCGAAGCTTCCGCTCCAGATTGCGAACAAATCCGTGCTGTTGTCCTTCGTCGGGTAGTCTGCCCGCCATGAATAGGCGCCTTGCCCGCTTTCGCTGCAATAGTGATCACCGACTGACCGGAAATGGCCGCCATCATAGGTCCAGAAGTTTATGTCGTGGTTGGTGCCATTCCGCAGGCAGACTTCTGGGTTGTGTGGGGGCTTGCAAGCCGAAAACAGCAGTGCAAAGGCAAGTAGTTTTGTGTTGATTGACATAAGTAGAAATATTTTTGGTGATATAAATTATTCCAGGACTTGGGTGGATTTGATGGATGCTGAAAAATTGATTTTCAATAGATTAACAACCTTCAATTTTCACAACCTCTTTGCGTTGGCTATAAACCGGGATACCTTCTAGTTTAGGGGAAAGGTAGCTGCTCCAAGCATTAAGCGCCCTGTTTTTTTTTGTTTTTGGCCTAAAATGGCGAATTAGCAGACCATCATTCGGCCTACCTTTAGCCGTGAACAATTCCCAACAACACACCACCCTCATCCGCGCCGAAGCCCATCGCCTGGGCTTCGAGTTCGTCGGCTTCGCCCGCGCCGAACGCCTCGACGCGGCAGCGAAGCGCCTGGAGGAATGGCTTTCCAAGGGCGCTCATGGCAGCATGGGCTACATGGCCAACCATTTCGACATGCGGGTGGACCCGACTTTGCTGGTGCCAGGCGCGAAGACGCTTATCTGCCTGACGTTCAACTACTTCACCGAGCAAAAACAGACCGACCCGGAAGCGCCCAAAATCGCCACCTACGCCTACGGGGAAGACTACCATTTCGTGGTGAAGGATCGCCTGAAGTCGCTGCTGCAATTCATCCAAACCGAGATCGGCGAGGTGAACGGGCGCTGCTTCGTCGATTCTGCCCCGGTCATGGAGCGCGAGTGGGCACAGCGGGCCGGCCTGGGCTGGAACGGCCGCAACACCCTGACCATCAACCCCAAACGCGGCTCCTTTTTCTTTCTCGCTGAAATAATTTGCGATCTGCCGCTGCTTTACGACGACCCCATCCGCGACCACTGCGGCACTTGCCGGCGCTGCATCGATGCCTGTCCCACGCAGGCTATTGCGCCCGAAGGCTATTTTTTGGACGCCAGCAAGTGCATCTCTTATCTCACCATCGAGCTGCGCGACGAAATTCCCGGCGAATTCAAGCAGCAAATGGACGGCTGGATGTTCGGCTGCGACGTGTGCCAGGACGTGTGCCCCTGGAACCGCTTTTCGGAGCGGCACAAGGAACCTGCCTTTGAGCCGCACCCGGAACTGCTGGGCATGACCAAGCGCGATTGGCAGGAACTGACGGAGGAGGTATTCGGCAGGGTGTTCAAAAAATCGGCGGTGAAGCGGGCGAAGTTTGTTGGCCTGAAGCGGAATATTGGATTTGCCACTTAGGGTTTTTACCACATAGCACACAGTAGTTCACATAGTCTTTTACCGCCGTATCACCACTTTCTTCACGGCAGCAGGTCTTCCCGATCCCTGGTTGAGCACCAGAAAATAAAGCCCGTCCGGGATGCCGCCCAAGGGGATTTCCAGGGAATGATCGCCCATGGGCAGCCTTTCCGTTCGGCGTTCCAGCACAGTTTGGCTCAGGGCGTTGAACAGTTGAAGGTGCAGGGCAGCACTGGTTTCTGCCGAATATTCAAGGTACAGCATTTCCGACGCAGGGTTGGGGAAAACCTCGAAATCAAGGGGGGCGGCAAAGGCTTCGGCGTTGCTGGTCAAGGCGCCGGCTTCGAACGCATGGCGGTCGTAGTCCTCGAACTGCCCGCCGACCATGATGGGCGTCACCGGGTTGTCAATGTTGTACAGCTTGTAATATCCGTTGCCGTAGTTGCAGCACATACCGTCGCCGAAAGCATCGACGAAATGGATGGAGTAGCAGCCTCCAGCGGGAAGGATCAAGGTGTCTTTTATGAGTGCGTTGTTGGCATAAGCGCCGGGCCCGGGGCCTACGCCCAGCGGGAACGCTCCACCGCCGTCCGGCCCCACCAATTGGTTGCCCCCGCGGTCGAGCACGGCGCCGTTCTCGTCGCGCAGCTCCCAGTAGGTTTCCCTGCCGTAATCGTCCGTCTTGATTTTCAACACGATCTTGGTGTTCTCGAAGTGCTTGGCGATGGAATAGCTGTTGTTTTTATAGTTATTGGTGAAGTCGTCATCGCCCGCGTTGTTGTTGATGCTGCTGATGATGGTGTTCAACACGCCCGGCACATTGATGGGGTAACTGTCGAACTGGATGGGCGCTTCGCCGTAGGTGGGCAGATTGCCCTGCCAGTCGATGGTCTCGATGACCGAACCGTTCCATTTCAATTGGATATTGGCGGAGGTCAGGGGCGCCGATCCGAGATTTGTCAACACGAAAGACGGCTCCAAGGCCACGGCCCCGCAGATTTCGGGGAAGTTGTAGCCGGGGTCGTGGGCAAAAATGCCGGCGTTGTTGCTGCCGTAGGCCACGGGGCAGACCTGGGCTTTTTCCCACAAATCGGCAGCCGAGAGCGGGTCTATTTCATAAGCTTTCTTGTTGGGGCAGATCACAAAGATGGTAGGGTAGTAGTTGACCTGGAATGCATTGGCAATGGCCGAGCTGTTGATGATGGGGTAGGGGGTGCCTTCCACGTAGTTGCCGGGAGAGCTGTTGTTGCAGCCTGCCTGACCGTAGAGGCAGGCCAGGTTGGTGTTCGGGTCGCCTTCTATCCAGAATACCCTGGCCTTGTCGTCGCCGGCGGGGCCATGCGCCGCGTAAAAATTTTGCATGGCTTTGCTCTGGTGGTAGGCCCAGCAAGGCGGGCACCAGGTGGCGCTGACTTCCAGCAGCACGATCTTGTTGGTGGCCAGCACTTCGTACAGGTTGTGCGCCTGGCCGCTGATATCGGTGGCCACGAAGTTCGGGGCATTGGCGCCGTTCGGCAATTGCGCATGGGCGAGCAGGCCTGCTGCGCAGCATATCAAGATTAAAGCCCCCGTTTTTTTCATCATCAGTTTTTGCTAATATTGTCCGTTCAGCTACAATTGCTGCCAGACGAACAAATTTAGGTAGGGGATTGGGAGCTTTGCGTTATCTTTGTAAAAAATAAACAAACCTGCTATTCAAAGACATTTCAAGCATGAAAAATCTTTTCCTCACCTTTTTGGTTTTTTCCCTCACAATCACCTTTGCAAATGCCCAGTCTGCATTTTTGCTTACGCCGCAGCCGGCCAGCGCTTCGGCACCGGTAGAACAAGGCGACGTTCCAGTTGACGCGCACATCACAAACCTTACCAACAGCACCTTGAACATGCGCTGGGAGCGGCGGGTCATCGAGCTCTCCGATAGCTGCGAGACGGCGGTTTGCGACCCCAACGTCTGCTGGTCGCGTTCGCTCGATGCGATGGAATTCGGGATGGAACCCAACACCACCGGGGCTATGCTGGTGCATTTTTACAACAACGGTTATCCCTGCGCGGGCATCGTCCACGTGAAGCTGACAAACCTGGGCAACCCCGCCGATTCCCTGATCGGGGTTTACCTTTTCAACCAAAGCTCCAGCTTGAACGAGCTTCCTGCCGCCAACGTGAAGCTGTACCCCAACCCCGTCACGGACTTTTTCTCCCTGCAAAACGCCGAAAACGTGGCTGCCATCCGCGTATTTGCCCTCGACGGCCGCTTGATGGCGCGCTTCGATGCCCGGAACAGCAACAATTCCTATTCTATCCAGAATCTGCCGGTAGGCAACTACGTCATTTCGCTGGAAGACAAGCATGGGGACACGTTCCAGGCGATGTCTTTGGACAAGCGTTAGGGAGTAGGAGATTGTGGTAATTATACTATGATTCGCCTGATTTTTGTGATTCATTATGATTGATTCAATTGATTTTCAATTGATTACAAAGATCGGTATGCACAAAACCAAGCGGTGTGAGGTATAATCGCGCCCTGGAGCGAATGTCTTGTGGCACCTGTTTTTATGGGTAAAGATTATTCTCCACGGTTCCAGCGGAGCGGTATCTAAGCAGAAAAGGTACCGTTCCGCTGGAACCGTTGACATATCTTCATCATCGGTTCTACAAAGGTTAGGCCTCTCCGAGGCCTTTTCAGGCTTAGGCATTCCAAGTATCCAGAAGTATGCGCTGCAAACGCTCGTCGGCATCAGGCCTTTTGCCCATTTGCCTTTTGCCCCTTGCCTTTTGCCCCTTGCTACTCCCCCTTTCACCCTACCTCCACAAAATTCCGCGGAGTCTCGTAAAGCCGCACCGCCAGGTCAAACTTTTCCGGCAGCTGCGCCCGCAGTATTTTCCAGGTCACTAAGCAGATGTTTTCTGCCGAGGGGATCAAGTCCTTAAACTCTTCGACGTCCAGGTTGAGGTTTTTGTGGTCGAATCGGTTTTCGATCTCGGTTTTTATCAGCGTGGCCAACCACGACAAGTCCAGCACCATGCCCGTTTCGGGGTCAACCTCGCCGGTCACTTTCACTTCCAGTTCATAGTTGTGCCCGTGGTAGTTCGGGTTGTTGCACACGCCAAAGACGCTGCTGTTCTTTTCATCGCTCCAGTTGGGGTTGTGCAGGCGGTGGGCGGCGTTGAAATGGGCGCGGCGGAAAACGGATACTTTCATGTGTAGGTGCTGGTTTGTAGTTTTGAAACTTATTTTTCTGGAAAAAGTTGCGGGCGGCTCCTGCCCGGAAGCTTACCTTCGCGGGGTGAACTTCGAAGACATCATCGGCCAGGAAAGGGTAAAGTCCTTTTTGTTGGACCTCGCTGCCAGCGAGCAGGTGCCACATGCGCTGCTTTTCCTGGGCAACACAGGGAGCGGCAACCTGGCATTGGCGCTGGCATTTGCCCAACTGTTGCAATGCGAGCGCAAAAGCCCCGCCACCCTGGGCGCTTGCGGGGAATGCCCGGCCTGCCGCAAATCAGCGGCCTTCGTTCATCCCGACATACATTTCTCCTTCCCGACGGTCGGCACGAATGTCGTCAGCACCGATTTTTTGAAGGAATGGCGCAAATTTCTTGCCGAAAGCCCCTACGCCGGCGCCAATGACTGGCTGCAGCGGCTCGGCGCCGAGAACAAGCAGGGCAATATCAACAAAGAAGAATGTAACGCCATCATCAAAAAGCTGAGCCTCAAAACTTTTGAGGGCAAGTACAAGATACTGCTGATGTGGCTGCCCGAATACTTGGGCAAAGAGGGCAACAGGCTGTTGAAGCTGATAGAAGAGCCGCCAGAGCAGACCATTTTCCTGCTCGCCGCCGAAAATCAGGACCAGATACTCAACACCATCCTCTCCCGCTGCCAACTGGTAAAAACAGACCTCCTGAGCGACGAACAGGTGGCGGAGGGCCTTCAAAAGCACCAGCAGCTCGACCCCGAGCGCGCCCGGCAGATCGCGTTTTTGGCCGGCGGCGATTACGGCGCGGCAATTGCCGCTGCAGAATCGGCAGAGAACGACAACGCCGCCGCTTTTCTCGACTGGCTGCGCCGCTGCTGGCGCGGCAATGCCGTGGAACTGGTGCAGTGGACCGATGATTTCGCCAAGCTTGGCCGCGAGAACCAAAAGCAATTCCTCATGTACGGCCTGCATTTCCTGCGAGAGATGATGGCCCTCATAACAACTGAAAACACCCAGCTCCGGCTCCGGCCTGCCGAGCTAGCCACCGCCCAGAATATGGCCAAAGTGCTCGATTTTGACAAGGTGGGCAAACTGGCCACCCTTTTCAACGACAATATTTTTTATGTGGAGCGGAACGCCAACCCAAAAATCCTGTTCCTGGACTCTTCCATTCAAATGAACCGAATTCTAAAAGGAACATGATGCGCACAAGGCCCTTTTCCTGGACAAACTTTGGCCTGGTGTTGTTGTTAACCATTGTGGTCGGCATCGGCGCATACGCCGTGGCTTGGCAGTTCAATGATGGCAAAATGGGTCAAAAAGTCATTGGCGCCGTATTTTTGGGGATGGCATTGCCCAGCATCATCATGGGCGGGGTCATGCGCCTATTCAGGCCGGAACTGCAGCGCTATTTTGCCATCACAGCCATCGCTTGCTTAGCCATCGGCATCGTGGTGATCATGTCTGCAAGCTGATGGCAGCGTCTTCTTCCCAACGATCGAGCTTTTAAAAAAAACAACATGGTTCAAACCTCACTTTTCAATAAATCCGTCATACAAAGCTGCCTTCAGCACTTGCGCGAAGACAGCGCCCCGGCTTGGGGCGCCATGACTGCACAGCACATGGTGGAGCATTTGGCCGAGACCATCAGGTTCTCCAACGGCAAAAAAACCGTGCCACTCGCCATCCCTTTTGAAAAGGCAGAACGGGCAAAACAACGCATGTTGGCGCCGGAATGGGCGATGCCCCGCGAATTTAAGGCCGCTTTTATGCCCGAAGAGGGTTTGCCTCCGCTGCAATTTTCATCGCTTTCGGAAGCAATCGAAGCGCTTTATGCTGAAATCGACAATTTTTACGCTTTCTTTGCGCTCAATCCCAGTGCCACCCCTACCCACGCCTATTTCAGCAACCTGAACAAGTCGGAATGGGAGATCAACCACCACAAGCACATAGCGCACCACTTTGAACAGTTTGGAATAATGATGAATGGTGAATGATGAATGACTTAGTCCTACCCAAAAAGCCAAACTTCGCCCGAAACCTGAAACCCGAAACCCTCTAAACATTAAATCAACGACAAAATGGGATGTGTAGGATGTTCCTGTTCCACAGGCAAAGATAGTACTCCGGGCGGCTGCAGGAGCAACGGCGGGTGTGCCTCCGGTGGTTGCAACCGCCACAATTCCTATGATTGGATCACTGCGCAGGGCATCCAGGATGCGACGCCTTTCGATACCGTTGAAGTAAGTTTCAAAAACGGGTCGCGCAAGGATTTTTACAAAAACCCTCCCTTTACCCGTGCTACCACGGGCGATTGGGTGATCGTCGAGTCCAGTTCCGGCGGTTATGATGTCGGCACCGTTTCGCTCAGCGGCGACCTGGTGCGGCTGCAAATGAAGCGCAAGCGCGTGCGCAGCGATGCCCGGCTCGGGGCGGTGGTGCGCAAGGCCCACGAGCGGGATTTGGAGCGACTTGACGAGGTGCGGCAGGAGGAGAAACACCTGCTGATCAGGGCCAGGGTGATTGCCCGCAACCTCGGCCTCAACATGAAGATCGGCGACGTAGAATTTCAAGGCGATGGCCGCAAGTGCACATTTTACTACACCGCCGATGGCCGGGTCGATTTCCGAGAACTTATCCGGCACTATGCCCGCGATTTCAGGGTGAAGATCGAGATGCGGCAGATCGGCGCCCGACAGGAGTCGGCCCGTATCGGCGGCTTGGGCAACTGTGGCCGCGAGCTCTGCTGCTCCACCTGGCTCACAGAATTCAAGAGCGTGAATACCGCTGCTGCCCGCTATCAAAACCTGGCCATCAACCAGACCAAGCTTTCCGGCATGTGCGGGCGGCTGAAATGCTGCCTCAATTATGAGCTGGACACCTACATCGATGCCCTGGAAGACTTCCCAGACCGTGCAGAAAGGCTGAAAACAGCCGCTGGTATGGCCATACTCATCAAAACGGACGTCTTCAAGCGCTTGATGTACTACACCTATGCCGAAGACCGGGGAAAGCTCTACGCCATTCACGTGGACCAGATTTGGGAAGCCATCGGCATGATAAAAAGTGGACAGTTGCCTGGCAGCCTGGAGGATATACTGGCCATGGCGCCCATCGTCGAGAACGATGAGCCAGATGAAATCGAACCGGACTTCGAGAACGTACACGATGTGATCCAGCTACCGTTGGAACAAAGGAAGAAAAAGAAAAAGAAGAAAAACCGAAACCGGGACATATCCCAGTCCGCCGCCGCCGCCGTGGAAAAAGCGGCCCAAGACGATGTTATCCGCGGACGGAACCAGCCCAAGCGGCGCGACGACCGCAATCGGAAGCCCGACAACCGCCCGCAACAAGGCAAGCCGGAAAACAACCCGCAACAACGGCCCGACAACCGGCCCCCGAAGCAAGATGCGCCCAAGGCCGAAAACCCGCAGCGGGGCGAAGGCAACCAAAACACACAGCCCAGCCAAAACCAGGGCAACAACAAAAAATCGAACCGCAACAAAAAGCGGTTCAAAGGCAAAGGCCCGAATAAAGACCAACCTTGAGCCTTTTCGACAACAATAACCGTAACAACCGATAATTAATGACATACGACGTTACCGTCATCGGCTCCGGCCCCGGAGGTTATGTGGCCGCCATCCGTTGCGCCCAGTTGGGCTTTAAGGTGGCCATCATCGAGCGCTACTCCGTGTTGGGCGGCACCTGCCTCAACGTTGGCTGCATCCCCTCGAAAGCCTTGCTCGATTCTTCGGAGCATTACCACAACGCCGAACACAGCTTCAAAACGCATGGCATCGAGCTCAAAGACCTGAAGGTAAACCTCCCCCAAATGATCCGCCGGAAAAATGAGGTGGTTTCCGACAACAACAAGGGGGTAGAGTTCCTGATGAAGAAAAACAAAGTGGACGTCTATCATGGCCACGGCTCGTTCATAAACTCCAACCGCATAAAAATCACTGCCGGCAACAACAGCAGCCAGGAGATCGAAACCGCCCGCGTGATCATCGCCACCGGCTCAAAGCCCATCGTGCCGGCAAATTTCAACTACGACAAAAAAAGGGTCATCACCAGCACCGAAGCCCTGAACATCGAAAAGGTGCCGGGCAGCATGGTCGTGATCGGCGGCGGGGTCATCGGCCTCGAACTGGGCAGCGTATATGCCCGCTTAGGCACCCAGGTGCACGTGGTGGAATACCTCGACCGCATCATTGCCGGCATGGACGCAGACTGCAGCCGCGAACTGATGAAAAGCATGAAAACCCTCGGCGTAAGCTTCCACCTTCGCCATGCCGTGACCACCGTGACACCGTCAAAAACCAAGGTTAAGGTGGTCGCTGCCAGCCGCGACGACGAATCCAAAACCATAAGCTGGGATGTGGACTATTGCCTGGTGGCCATCGGCAGAAAGCCCTACACCGACAACCTTGGCATAGACAAGATCGGCATCACCTTGGACGAAAAAGGCCGCATCCCCGTGGATGCCCAGCTGCAAACCAGCGTGCCGGGGGTATATGCCATCGGCGACGTCATACAAGGCCCCATGCTGGCCCATAAAGCCGAGGAAGAAGGCGTTTTTGTCGCGGAGGTAATGGCCGGCCAAAAACCGCATATCCACTACAACCTGATTCCCGGCGTGGTATATACCTGGCCTGAAGTGGCTGCGGTAGGCTACACCGAGGAGGAGCTGAAAACCAAGGGCATCCCGTACAAGCCCGGGAAATTTCCCTTCCGCGCCCTCGGGCGCGCCCGCGCGAGCATGGACCTGGACGGCATGGCAAAAGTGCTGGCGCACAAAGAGACAGACGAGATTTTAGGTGTCCACATCGTAGGCGCCCGTGCTGCGGATATGATTGCGGAGGGCGTTGCCCTGATGGAATTCCGGGCATCGGCGGAAGACGCTGCGCGTATGAGCCACGCACATCCAACTTACACTGAAGCTTTCAAAGAAGCTTGCCTGGCCGCTACGTCCAATAGGGCTCTACACGTCTAAGTGCGTTTCAAAGTAGCCCGCTGGAATACGCTGAACGGGAAAGATTTAACTTCTGGAATATCTTCCTCACCCTGTTTTGTGTTGCCCGTGGTGCTGACGGCCGTTTCCGGCCCGGCCATGACCTCGAATACCATTGTCTGCTCGTCAACCTTTTCATAAGTGCAGAAGATGCGGTTGTTCTGTACGGTAAACAGGCACAACAACTTGGGCCCGTACAGATAGCTTTCCATGACAATGGAGTTCTTTTCGTCAACCTTCCACATGCCGAGCTCGGGCTTTACCGGCACCAATTCGTAAGGCCGCCAGTCCTGTTCTTTGGAGCCATACACCAGCCCGAAGGTGTATCGCCCTTCCGCAGAGCTGTCGATCTTGTGTATTTCCACGGTCATTTCTACCGATTGCACTTTCCCTTTGCCGTTGAAAATCTCCAGCGTGCCTTTCCAGTCGCCTTGCCAGGAGGCAGGGAAATCGCCATTGGCCGATTGGGCAGTGGCATGTGTGAAGGCCAGGAAAAAAGAAATCACCATGCACATTAATTGGGTATGCATATCTGACTATTGATTTTTGTTTTAACGGTAAACTTTACGGCCTTTGTTCAGCCACAGGCCCCAAGTGCGGTCGTAGGCGTGCACGTTTTTCGTCTCGCCCTGTGCATCTACCACGGGCATCCCCTGGTTCACCCATTCAAATATGCCGCCGTACAGGTTTGAGACATTGGTAAACCCCGCTTGTCGCAGTTTTTCACTGATTTTTTCGCTGCGGTAGCCAACGGAACAGTAAACAACGAGGGGCTGGTTCTTTGGCAGGGCCGCCACTTGCTGCCAGTCGAAATGATCGTAACCGACGGGTATGGCTCCCTGAATATGGCTCACCGCAAACTCTTTCGGCTCGCGCGCGTCCAAAAAAACAAAGCTGGATTTTTCTCTTGATGCCTGTTGCACACCGATCTCTGGCACGGTATGGCTGAGCAAGCCGTTGAGCATGATTCTATAGGCACTGCTTTTTACTTGGCCAAAGCAGCAAAAGCAGAGGAGGAGCATGGCAAATGCCAGGATAATACTTCGCTTATTGTCAGACATGCGGCAAAGGTAAGGGATAAAGGACAATGCTCAAGTGCAGGACCAAAGCGTGCTTTGTTGCAATAGGATGCTGGCAAAACCTGCATTGCTGGGAAAACCGCGTGGAGAGGAAGCTGGACATTCAAGCCGTCCGCACCCGGCGCGACATCATGAGGTGTCGCGCCTGGTGCCATTAACCGAATTATGGCGAGGGCCGTTGAAGAAGGGACGCGGGATTTAAAAAAAATCCTACCGCCAAGAAGGAAGCAGTAGGAAAATCAAAACATACTATGAGAAAACTGCGTCGAAGGTAACTGCACAGCGTTCTACCGCGCAAACCATATTTACGGAGCGGCGGTAAAATCCAAGGGAGCGGCGGTTTTTCTGGGTTTTCCGCCTTTAATGAAACAGCGCCGCTATGCTCCGGTGCTCCACCGTATTGCGGATTGCCCTGGCAAAAAGGCTGGCGGTTGACAGCACTTTGATTTTGGGAGAGGGCTTGCAAGGGATGGTGTCACAGACGATCAGCTCCGACAACTGCGATTTTTCGATGTTCTCGTACGCCTTTCCCGAAAGCACCGGGTGCGTACAGATTGCGCGCACGGATTTGGCGCCTTTTTCGATGAGTGCATCAGCAGCCTTGCAGAGCGTGCCGGCGGTGTCCACCAAGTCGTCCACCAGGATAACATCAGCGCCCGTGACGTCGCCGATCACTGTCATGGCTGCCACCTCATTGGCTTTTGTGCGGTATTTGTCGCAGATCACTAACTCGCAGCCGAAGTGCATTGCATATATCCTGGCGCGCTTCACCCCGCCCACGTCGGGGCTGGCGAAAATGGTGCTTGACAGGTCTTGTCCCTCCAAATACGGTATGTAAATGGCCTCCGAGCGCAGGTGGTCAACCGGGATGTCGAAGAATCCTTGGACCTGGTCGGCGTGCAAGTCCATGGTCATGATGCGGTTGGCGCCGGCGGCGGTGATCAGGTTGGCCACTAATTTAGCGCTGATCGGCACGCGGGGCTTGTCTTTGCGGTCTTGGCGGGCATAGCCGAAATAGGGCACTACTGCTGTGATGTAGCCCGCAGAGGCCCTTTTGGCAGTATCGATCCACAATAGCAGCTCTATCAGGTTGTCGTGGGGCTGGCAGGTGCTTTGTATGAAAAACGTGTAGGAACCCCGGACGCTCTCGTTGATGATGGTCTGCATCTCGCCGTCGCTGAACCGGGCTAAGGAGGTGTCGCCGAGGGGGGTATCGTAGTAGCTGGCAATGTGTTTTGAGAGCTCCTTGGAGGCTGAGCAGGAGAAAAGTTTTACTTCGGGCACAAGCAAAAAAGTTTGAAGTTTGGTGGAAAATCCCAATTCCGGCGGCAGGATGCGCAAAGGTAGAAAAAGTGCCATAGCCCGACAAGGGTTTGAACTTGGCTATTTCTGACATTTTTTTGCGCAAGGGGTTTTGGCAGTTAGCAGCTTGTTACCTTTGACAACCTTTTCACCTTAAACTTGGCTTGAAAAGGCATTTTTTAACCAAACCTTACTCTTCGGCACATGATCCGACAACTATTACACACCCGTTTATTCCTTTTGGCCACCATGCTGCTTGTTATTTACGGCAGCGGCTTTGCGCAGAGCAGCAGGACTGCGCGTGAAAATGCGCTGGCATACCTTCAAGGCCAATACAACGCCTTGAACCTGACACAGCAGGACGTGGCCGACATCCGGGTCACGGATGAATACGTCACGAAGCACAATGGCGTAACGCATGTCTGGGTGCAGCAGCAACAGCAGGGCATCCCGGTATTCAACGCCTTGATCGGCTTAACCGTCACGCCCGATGGCAAAGTTTACCATGTTGGGCACCGCTTTGTGCACGATCTTCAGCGCATGGCGAACACGACCTTGCCCTCACTGAGCGCATCCAAGGCATTGGAAATGGCTATGGCAAACATCGGTTTCAACGGTTTCCCTGTCCCACCCCTGCGCAACAAGGTCAACGAGCGCAATTGGGTCTTCCAGGGCGGTTCCATTTCCAAGAGCGACATCCCTGTTTCGGCTTGCTACACCAAGCAGGCAGACGGCACGGCACGCCTCTCGTGGACAATGGTCATAGACCAGGCAAACACATCCGATATGTGGAATATCCGCGTGGATGCTGTTACAGGCCTTGTTTTGGACAAGATCAACCATACGCAATATTGCGACGCCGCTTCGCTGCACCATGCTGACGACTGCCCAGGCCACGCTGGCGCACCGGTTGCCAAGCCAGGCGCAGGACAAAAATCCGCCGTGGCCTTGTTGATGGACGAGACCTATAACGTATTCGCGCTGCCAACGGGAAGCCCAGGCCACGGTACACGCTCGATCGTCACCAACCCAGCAGACCTTGCGGCTTCGCCTTATGGCTGGCTGGATACGGACGGAGCTGCCGGCCCGGAATATACCTACACCCGTGGCAACAATGTCTGGGCATTCGACGACAGCGCCAACGACAACACCGGTTCAGAGGCAGAGTCTGCCAATGGCGGCGCGTCGCTCAATTTTGATTTTCCCTATGACCCGCTCGCGGAGCCGGAAGTGAACAAGCTGGCTGCTATTACCAACTTGTTCTATATGAACAACAAGATGCACGACATCACGTACCGCTATGGTTTCAACGAGGCAGCGGGCAACTTCCAGGTGAACAACTATGGGAATGGCGGCGTAGGAAACGATGCCGTTTCGGCGCAAGCGCTGGACGGCAGCGGCACCAACAACGCCAATTTTTCGACACCAGCCGATGGCGGTTCAGGCCGTATGCAGATGTACGTTTGGAACACCACGGGCGGCGGCATAGTCAAAGTAAATGCCCCTGCCATCGTATCCGGCTCTTATTATGGCGGCCAGGGCGGCTGGGGAGCGCCTGTCACCAGCACCCCTTACACTTCAGACGTTGTTTTTGTCAACGACGGCATTGAACCGACAGTCGGCTGCGAGCCACCGAACAACAATGTTACCGGAAAGATCGTCATGATTGACCGGGGCGAGTGCGAATTCGGCTTCAAGGCGCTGACCATCCAGCAAGCTGGGGCGATGGCCTGTATCATCTGCGACCACGGCGCGCCGCCAATGACGGGCATGGGCGCCGGCGCAGTGGGCGCCCAGGTGACCATCCCTACGGTTTGGATGAAAAAAATCGATTGTGATTTGTTGCGGCAGCACGCCGGCAATGGCTTGAACATTTCGTTGGTTACGCCTTCCTCCGGTGGTGGGCCAGCAGAGGTGGATGGAGATTTTGACAACCTCATCATTGCCCACGAATATGGGCACGGCATCTCGAACCGCCTGACGGGAGGGCCGAGCAATGCCGGTTGCCTGGGCAACGCCGAACAGATGGGCGAAGGCTGGAGCGATTTTTTCTCGCTGGTGACCACAGTGCGCCCCGGCGACACCGGCCCCACGAAAAGGGGCGTCGGCACTTTTGTTTACCGCCAAACTGCCGATGGCAACGGTATTCGCCGATATCCTTATTCTACCGATATGAGCGTCAACCCATTGACGTATAACGCAGTGGCCGAGAACCCCCAAGTACACGCCTTGGGAGAAGTTTGGAACTCCATGATCTGGGACTTGTACTGGGCGATGGTAGAGAAATACGGCTATGATGCGGATATCAACAACCCGAACAGCGGGAATTCCCGCGCGTTGCAACTGGTGATGGACGGCATGAAGATGCAGCCCTGCAGCCCAGGCTTCCAGGATGGCAGGGATGCCATCATGCTTGCCGATAAAATCAAATACGGCGGCGCAGACACCTGCCTTATTTCTACCGTATTCGCGCGCCGCGGCCTTGGATATTTCGCTTCGCAGGGGCTTTCGACCGTCGGAACGGACGGCATAGAAAACTTCGACCCAATACCGACTTGTGTGAAAGAGTTGAAAATCAAAAAAATCACGACCACGCCTACCATCCAGCCTGGCGGCAATGCCGAGTTTGTCATCACCGTTACCAATCACCGTGGCGAAGATGCGCCAAACGTGGTGGTCACGGACGAGCTCCCCGCCGGCCTTACTTTGGTGAGCGCCTCTAACGGCGGCACGGTCAATGGGAACATGGTGGTTTGGAACCTCGGTACCATGGCGAACTTGCAAGTGATTACCCTCACGTACACAGCTAAATCTGACCCGAATGCAGGTTCACAGCGCTATTACAGCGATATTATGGACACGGAAGACAATTGGGTGTCGTACTCCAAAGACCCGGTTGACTTTACAACCTTCTATATGCAGAGCGACGATGTGCACTCTGGCGTGGCAGCCTGGACGGCACCTGCCTCCACCACCGCTGAAACCGATTTCGTGCTGGAGCCGCTGGATCCGAACCAACAGTTTACCGTGACTGGCGCCAACCCTGTGCTTCGTTTTTGGCACAAATATGACACGGAGCCGAGCGCCGATGCCGGCTTCCTGGAGTTCATAGACCTGGGTGCTGCCAATCAGGTTTGGAAACGCGTGACGGATGCTGTCACCTTCCGTAATGGCTACCCGCTCAAAGTAGCTTACGGCACCTTTGCCTTCCCAAACCACTATGGCTTCTCCGGCAACTCCAATGGCTGGGTACAGTCTTACTTCGACATGAGCCAATATGCAGGAAAGCAGATGGCCTTCCGTTTCCGCTTCGGCACCGACGACAATACTGGGCCAACGGGAGGTTACTGGGTTGTCGATGAAGTGGATGTTATGGACATGCTCAACTATGACACAGAAGCCTGTGTCACATCGAACGGCATCACCGCTTGCGACCGCGCTGAACAACGCGGCGTTATAGTGGAGCCACTCACGGTCGCAACACATGAGCCAAAAGCGCTGCAGTTGCCCATGTTGGTGCAGCCCAACCCTGCCAGCGACTTTGTGTACGTCACTGTGCCACAGGGAATTGAAGGTCAAGTGCAATTGTCGATGGTCAGCCCGGATGGCCGCGTAGTGATGCAGAAAAGCTTGAAAGCTTTGGCTCCTGGTCAGGTGACGACCTTTGATGTCCAGCACCTGCCCGCCGGCTTGTATATGATCCAATTGGAGAGCGCGACGTATCGCAGCAATTCGAAGGTAATTATTCGGTAAGAGGGTTTTGGGTTTTGGGTTTCAGGTTTCGGGTTGTGGCTGCTCTTGGTATTTGTTTGGCATTAATCCTTAGGATTTTGATGTTTTGAGTCTTTTTTATTAATTAATGCCAAATAATAAGCAGCGCCAACCCGAAACCTGAAACCTGAAACCCCTTTTTCAAGCATCCAACCTGATCTCGTCCTCGTTCCCGTCAAAGAACTTGTAAGTTGACAAGTGGTAATCGGGCTCTGCCACGATCTTGATCCATTTGTTGAACTTGAGGAACCAGTTCCAGCGATGGCTGAAAAAGCCTTTTGTGAGGAAAGCCTCCAAGTAAGGGTGCACGTGCAAGCTCAGCTTTGTTTTTGGCCGCGACTGCATGATGGATTCCAGGTCGCGTTCGATATCGTCGGTGAGCAGGATGGTTGGGTTTACCTGGCCCGAGCCATTGCAGGAGGGGCACATTTCCGCAGTGTTCACGGTGATTTCCGGTCTTGCGCGCTCGCGGGTGATCTGCATCAGACCGAACTTCGACAGGGGCAAGATGGTGTGTTGAGAGCGGTCTTTGCGCATGAAATCCTCCATAGCTTTGGCGATCTGGCGCCGGTGTTCCTGGTTTTTCATGTCGATGAAATCGACGATGATGAGCCCACCGATGTCGCGGAGCCTGATCTGCCGGGCGATTTCTTCAGCGGCTTCGAGGTTTACGCCGAAGATGGTCTGTTCTACGTCAGCCGACGACATTTTATGGCCGCTGTTCACGTCGATGACGTGCATGGCTTCCGTCTTTTCGATCACGAGGTAGGCACCGCTGCTCATGGTGGCATTTTTCCCAAACGAGGCTTTCACCTGTCGGGTTACGCCGTACGCTTCGAAAATAGGCTTGCTGCCATTGTAAAGCTGCACGATGCCCACTTGTTCCGGGCTGATGTTTTGCAGGTAGGCGCGGATGTCGGCGTACATTTCCTTGTCGTTCACCACGATCTTGCTGAAGCTGTCGGTGAGCAGGTCGCGCAGCACGCTGCCAGTCTTGTCTAATTCGCTCAGGAGCTTGGCAGGCGGTGTTTCGGCTTTCAGCTGTTTGAAAACTTCCTCCCATTTGCCCAAAAGGTGCATCAACTCCTCGTGCAATTCCTGCACCTTGCGCCCTTCAGCGGCGGTGCGGATGATGAGGCCAAAGTTTTTTGGCTTGATGCTTTCGGCCAGGGTATGGAGCCGTTTGCGCTCTTCACCGCTGGCTATTTTTTTGGAAACCGAGACGCTGTCGGAAAACGGTGTGATGACCATGTAGCGGCCGGGCAGGTTCACTTCGCAGGTGAGCCTGGGGCCTTTGGTGGAAATCGGCTCCTTGAGGATTTGTACCAGCACCGGCCAGCGCTTGTTGAGCACTTGATCGACCTTGCCTGTTTTTACAATGTCCTCTTCGTATTTGAAATTGTCGAGCTTGTGGGTATTGATGCTGCCGTTTATGACCCCGTTCGACCATTTGATGAGCGAGCGGAGCTTTGGCCCCAGGTCGGTGTAGTGCAGGAATGCGTCTTTTCTATGGCCGATGTCGACGAATGCGGCATTGAGGCCGGGCATCATTTTTCGGATCTTCCCGATGAAGATATCACCTACCGTGAAATTGTTGTTGATTTTTTGGTGGTGCAACTCTGCCAGTTTGCCTCCTTCGAGGAGCGCAAGTTCAACGCCCGATTCGGAGGCGTTGATGATTAGTTCTTTATCCACGTGGGTATAAATGTGTTTTGCAACAAGCACAGACGTCTGTTGGCAAAAAAGGGGTAACGCAATAGCTGAAAGCAACTTAACAAAAGGAGCAATCACCTACAAGATGTCAGGATAGGGCGAGGCTGCGCCCCGTCGGAGGTATCGGAAGCGGACAGCATGAGGCTCCTGACAATCGGGTGTAGCAGCGGTGATTTTGGCAAGGAAGGCTGATTCGAAGTTGCTGGGGAGGACAAAATCGCAGCGGGAATTGGTCGAAAGGGCAAAAGGATCTTTTTTGCTTGCCAAATATTGACTGCCACCTGCTTAGGAGGAGTGTTCAATCGTCAGAATTTTCCGATAACACGAAAACTTTCCGGCAGCAGCGAGGCTTCCGGAAAGTTTTGCAGTGCTCGACGGTCGGGCCAATCGCAAACCCTGGCACATTGATGACAGAACGCCAAGTGCCTGTGGGTCAGTGATTAACGCTTCTTCTTGTGACGGTTCTTCCGCAAACGCTTTTTGCGTTTGTGGGTGGCTATTTTGTGTCTTTTACGTTTTTTTCCGCAAGGCATATCGCGCTGAAGTTATGAAAGTTATGAGTTATGAGTTTTACCGGCCTTTGCAAAGGGCGGCAAACTCGTTTGCTTTGTCGTTGTTTCCCAAACCTTGGTAGGCACGTGCCAGCAGGCAGGGGGTATTGGGGTTGTTTTTATTGAGGCTCCAAGATTTTTCCAATCGTTCAACTGCTTTTTGCCACTGGCCGGTTTTGATGGCTAATCTGCCCAAAGCATTGTACACGGATGGGTTCTCCGGGTGTTCTTTTTCCAGGTCGCGCAGGATCATAACGGCCTGCATGGGGTTTTCGGGGTTGGGGTTTTCGGCCCAAACCAATGCCAGGTTGACCCGGTGCTCTACTTTTTCCGGCGCCAGCGAAGCGGCGTTCTCGAAGGCGGCTACCGCGTGTTGGGCGCAGTAGTCGCGAATGGCCGGATCCTGGGCATTTGCCAGTGCGGTAAAGAAGGTGCCGCCGGCGACAGACCAGGAAGAATCGGCGTTTTCCAGGTTTGCGACTTGTTCGGCGATGCCTCCTGCCACGGGTAATTGGTTGCTTTGGTACCAAAAAGCAGAGATACGCTTCAGTATCAACACTTTTTCTGCATCATTTGTTGCAGCTTCGAGTTTTGCCTCCAAAGCGGCAAGGGCGCTTTTTTGTTCACCTTGCAAGGCATCGGTCGCAGCATCCAACAGCGATTCAAAGCTGGTCTGCTCACCTTGTAAGGCGCGCGTGCGTTCCACTGCTTTGTGTTTGCCTGGGCGTGTGTCGAATCCGAAATACAGGCCAAGAAACAAGGCTGATGCTGCCAGAAGTGCCCAAATCTGCGCTCTATTCATTGTTGGTCAAACTTTTGGCAATGGGGTCGAAATAAAAATGTAAGGCTGAAAAGGAATTCAAACGGCTGCCGGTCAATCTTCTCCTTCGTCGTCTGGAAGCGAATGCACGTTCGTTTTCACTTGCTCGTTGAATACTTTTGCAGGCTTGAACGAAGGGATATAATGCTCCGGTATAACGATAGACTTGCCCTTCTTGATGTTACGGCCCACTTTCGTGGCGCGTTTTTTTATCACAAAAGACCCGAATCCGCGGATATAAACGTTTTCGCCACCTGTCATCGTGGACTTGATTTCCTTGAAAAGTTCTTCGAGCGCTACCAGTACATCAACTTTGGCAATGCCGGTCTTTTCGGAAATAGCATTCACAAGGTCAGCCTTTCTCATGTTTTATTTCGTTGATTTTGAATGAATTATAGAAAAATAGGTGTACTTCTTCAAAACGAGGGGCAAAGTTCGCACATTTTTTCGCCCCACCAAGCCTTTAATTAAAAAAAAGCGCTAACGGTATCAATCTGTATGGCTTGAAATCGGGTTGTTTTATTTGGCGCTGCAAACTCGCTCAAATTCAACACTTTACAAACAATCTGGCAAAAAAAATTACACATACTGCCATACTTCCCGGTTTTTCTACCTTTGTCGCCGCTACAAAAGGCTATTTTGGGGTAATTTTAGAAAAAAAGAATTAGTATGCTTCTCTCAATGACAGGTTATGGGCGGACGCAAGGCAGTTTCGGTGAAAAAACAATCATCGTGGAAGTCAGGGCGCTGAATTCAAAGGTTACCGACGTAAAGCTCAGGCTTCCGGGCGATTACCGGGAAAAAGAACTGGAACTGCGCAAGCTGGTGACCGACCATGCCGAGCGCGGAAAAATCGACCTAATGATCGAAGTGCAAAATTCTGATGGGGCTGCCAACGTCAGCCTCAACGAGTCGCTGTTCCGGGGCTACCACCGGGAGCTCAGCCGGCTTACCCAGGAATTGGGCATCCGCAACGAAGACATGCTCGGCGCCTTGTTGCGCATCCCAAACGTGGTAGCGACACCTTCCGGTGAAATGGACGAAGACGAATGGGTCGTAGTGTGCAAGGTGCTTGATGCGGCTCTCGGCCAGTTGAAAAGTTTTCGCCGCCAAGAGGGCATTGTCCTGGAGGCCGACCTTCGCCAGCGCATCGCCAATATCCTGTCGCTCCTGCTCGAGGTAACGCCTTTTGAAACCGAGCGCTTCGCGCGGATGCGCGAGCGCATGCGCAACAACTTTGACGAGCTGTTGGGCAAAGACAACCTGGACCAAAACCGCTTCGAACAAGAAGTGCTGTTTTACCTCGAAAAAATGGACATGTCGGAAGAAAAAAGCCGCTTGGAGCAGCACTGCAAGTACTTTTTGGAGCAGATGGACAAAAAAGAAGACGCTATCGGGCGTACGCTCAACTTTATCTCGCAGGAAATTGGCCGAGAGATCAACACCCTCGGCGCCAAGGCTTACGATTCGGACATCCAGCGCGTGGTGGTGCAGATGAAGGACGAACTGGAAAAGATCAAGGAACAGTTGGCGAATGTGCTGTAAGGGCGCATTGCCAGAATGCAGGGCGATTTGCTGTATTTTATATCTTTGAGACAATGCAAGGGCGCTTTAGCCAAAGCGTTCTGCGCTCTTAAAGCAAGCGATTTTGGGAAATGGCTGCACTTCGCTCCCTGTAGGTGTCCAAGCCAATTTCATATCCTGTCACCACCATCAGCAAGAGCAGGAACCCGTACGCGAAATCTTCCACCGGGATGGTGCCAGCCCTGATGCCCATGTTCTCGGCATTGTTGTACCAGACTACTGGCTGGTCCAAACCGGTTCCGGTAAGGATGCCGTTGGTCAGCAGGAAGAATGGGGTGATCAGCAGGTATGTGAGGAAATAATAACCGAGGTACTGGCTTTTTAACACCTGAACATGGACAAAAAGCACCGTTGCCGTTGCCAGGAAAGTGAGGGATGTGTACCAGTTGTCGAGATGCAGCAAGCCCAAAATAAGCAGGGTAGCTGCCAATAAAAGGGCGATTTTTGAGGAATATTCCCGTAAATAGTCCTGTTTCAGCAGCACTTTCAGGCAATGGTAAGTGAAGGTACATGCGTAGGGGATGCATAAGAAGAAAAGTATCTCCTCCAGGGGCAAGTTGGCCACATACACGCCTGTCAGGTAACGCGGCGTGAAGCCCCAGACGCCCATGTCGGTGAACCATACGTCCCACAGCACGAACAACAGACCCACGGCAAAGCAGGCAGGGAAGAACGCCCGCCACGTTTTGTCGAAGCGCAGTTTGGGGTGAAAGCTGAACAGTAAGGGGATCGACAGGGCGCCCATGTCGACCAACAAATAGGTGTATGATTCGGGCATTTTCTCTGGCGTGTTTATTGACTTTTAAAGGCCTCCCGGTAGTATTTCCAAGGCACCCACAACATGCCGAAACACTCCCCGTCTTCTTTGCCGAGGTGTTTGTGGTGCATCTTGTGCGCGCGGCGGATCGCCTTGAAGTAGGGGTGGTTGGCGTTCCTGAAGAGCTTGAAGCGCTGGTGGATGAAGATGTCGTGCACCAAAAAATAGGCAAAGCCATACACAGTGATGCCGACACCGATCCACAGCTTCGGGTCGCCAATCCCGTCTTGTGCGCCCAGGTACGAGAGCAATATGCCCGGTACGGCGAAAATCAGGAAGAAAAAGTCATTCTTTTCGAAGAACCCTTCGTTGTCGCGGTGATGGTGGTCGCGGTGGAAGTACCACAACAGCCCATGCATGACGTATTTATGGGTGAACCAGGCAACGCCTTCCATGCCGATGGCGGTGAGCAGAACAATGAGGATTGATTGGATGATCATGGTGTAATGATTTTTTTAACACAAAGGTTTTGGGGAAATAGTTTCAAAACTATGTGCTCTATGTCCCTATGTGCCTATGCGTTAAACCCTGTTTTTGACAATGCTTGCTTGTACGTTTCCAGCGCCCGCTCCCTGGCAAAGGTATGTTCCACGATGGGCGCCGGGTAATCTGGGCTTCCGATTTCAGGAACCCATTTTTTGATGTATTGTTCTTTAGGGTCAAACTTATTTGCCTGGCTTTCGGGGTTAAAGATGCGAAAGTACGGTGCTGCGTCGCAACCGCAGCCTGCCGCCCATTGCCAGTTGCCGTTGTTGCTGGCCAGCTCGAAGTCGAGCAGCTTGGCGGCAAAGTAGGCTTCTCCCCAGCGCCAGTCGATGAGCAAGTGCTTGGTAAGGAAGCTGGCCGCCACCATGCGCACGCGGTTGTGCATGAAGCCGGTAGCGTTCAGTTCCCGCATGCCCGCGTCCACGAGCGGGTATCCTGTGCGTCCCTCGCACCAGGCTTGGAAATCTTCGAGGTCGTCGCGCCAGGCGATGCGGTCGTATTGGGGCTTGAAGCTTTCGGTTACCACTTGTGGGAAATGCCACAGGATCATCTGGAAAAACTCGCGCCAGATCAGTTCGTTCAGGAAGGTTTCGCTGGTTTTCAGGGCTTGCGCTGCCAGTTGCCTGATGCTGATGGCGCCGAAGCGCAGGTGCAGGCCCAACTGGCTTGTGCCCCTGATGGCGGGCAGGTTGCGGGTTTCGGCATAGTTAGTGGCCAGTTTATCGTCGAGTTTCTTGCCTGGAAAATCAAATGGGGCTTTTTGAAACCCCATGCTGTCAAGCTCGGGCATCTCTGTTGGGGTCGCCCGATGCCAACGGACAGGCTGTTCCTCTGAGGGGTAGTTCGGGATGCCTTTTGCCGCAAGCTGGGCTTTCCACCGCCTGCTGTAAGGTGTAAAAACCGTATAGGGGGCTCCGTCTTCTTTCAACACCTCGTCTTTTTCGAATATTACCTGGTCTTTGCTGTTGTGGAATGCGATCCCCCTTTTTTCCAGGAACTGCGCGATTTGCCGGTCGCGCGTTCGTGCATAAGGCTCGTAATCGCGGTTGCAGTAAACAGCTGCGACAGAATATTTTTCACAAAGGCGTTCAAAGGCATCGACAGGATGGCCATACAGCACTTCCATGCAGCCTCCTTCAGCCTCGATGCTTTCTTTCAACCGGGCTATTTCCTGGTGGATGAACAGTACCCGCCTGTCACTTTTGTCTTCAAGGCCATCGAGGATATCTTTGTCAAAAACAAAAACGGGCAAAACCAGATGCGGCCCCGAAAGGGCAGCGAAAAGCCCGGCGTTGTCGAAAAGCCTCAAATCGCGGCGGAACCAAAATATGCTTGCTTTTTCCACTTTAATACCGGTTCAAAGAGGCATTGACCATGCACCCGCAGGTAAGCCACAACTTTTTGAAGTTCGATATCCGGATCCGCTCCTGCATGATCCTGCTGGCTGAAATAGCCTTTATTTTTTGGAAAAGGGCTGTGTAATAGACATAGGCTGTGTACACGCCCAACCGCGCTACCCTTGGCAATTGGCGGATTCCGACCAATGCCTGCTGGAAATCTTCCTGGATCTCGGCTTCGATCTGGCGCTTCTGGTCTTCGTCGAAGCTGTCGAAGCGCACGCCCGGGAAATAGGTTCGTCCCAACCCTTCAAAATCGGCTTGCAAGTCGCGCAGGAAGTTCACCTTTTGGAAAGCCGCGCCCAGGCGCATGGCAGATGGCTTCAGGCGCTCATAGTTTTCGCTATCGCCATTGGTAAAAACGCGCAGGCACATCAGCCCCACCACCTCTGCCGAGCCGAGGATGTACTTGTTGTATTCCCTGGCGTCGTATTCCCGCTTTTCCAGGTCCATTTCCATGCTGCCCAAAAAAGTGTCGATGAGCTCGCGCTCGATGTTGTACCGGTTGACGACTTCCTGGAAGCTGTTCAGTATCGGGTTGAGGGATATCCCAGATTCGATGGCCTCATAAGTTTGTTGCCTCAGCTTTGCCAATAGCTGTTCCTTATCGTATCCGTGGAAGCTGTCAACAATCTCGTCGGCGAGGCGGACGAACCCATAGATAGCGTAGATAGGATTGTGGATACTGCGGTCGAGCATGAAAATACCCAGTGAAAAACTGGTGCTGTACTGGTTTGTGACCAGTTTGCTTGTTTTTTTTGAAACGGCGTCATAGGTGGATTTCATATTGAAACATTAAGCTGGTTGCGGTGAATGGATTTTCTGGGATGCTTTCTGGATAAGCTTTGAAACCACCGCTCCGGAAATGATCGATGGTGGCACCCCTGGCCCGGGCGTGGTCAGCTGGCCAGCGTAGTACAAGTTTTGCACCTTTGGGCTTTTCATCTTTGGCTTGAAAATGGCCGTTTGGAACAAGGTGTTCGCAAGTCCGTAAGCATTGCCTTTGAAGGCATTGTAATCTTCCCGAAAATCATTCAGGGAATAACTACGTTGAAAAACGATGTTTGGATGTATCGGCTGACCGCAATGCGCTTCCAGTCGGGCCATAACCTTGTTGAACATGGCTTCACGGAGAGACGGGCTGTCTTCCAGCCCGGGGGCCAGGGGGATCAGCAGGAAGAGGTTCTCCTTGCCTTCCGGCGCTACCGAAGTGTCGGTTTTTGAGGGGCAACAGAGGTAAAAGAGCGGCTGTTCCGGGTATTCCGGGTTTTTGTAGATGGCCTCGGCATGGCCTTCGAAATCGGCATCGAAGAAAAGGTTGTGGTGCTGGAGCCTGTCAAGTTTTTTGTCGATGCCGAGGTAAAAAATCAGCGAAGAAGGGGCCATCACCCTTGAACCCCAGTAAGCTTCGTCGTATTGCTTGCTGGAATCGGGAAGCAGGTGCTGTTCCACATGGTGGTAGTCGGCAGCGCCCACCACATAATCGGCCTGGAAAAAACCCGCGCTCGTGCGCAAGCCGGTGGCCATGTCCTGTATCACCTCGATTTTTTCGACTTCTGTTCCAGTTTTTATGCGCACTCCGAGACCCAGGGCCACTTTTTCCATAGCCTCCACCATTTTGTACATGCCGCCTATCGGGTACCAGGTGCCCTGGCTCAGTGCGGCGTAGTTCATCAGGCTGTACAGCGCCGGTGTATCCTTGGGCATAGCCCCAAGGAACAGCATGGGGAATTCCATGAGCTGCAACAGTTGCGGGTGCTTGAAATATTGGCGGGCATAGGCGCTGAACGACTGGAAAACGCCCATGCCGAACAGGCTCTTCAACAGGCGCCAATCCATAAACTCCCAAAGGCTCAGTCCGGGCTGGTACACTAAGTCGCGCATCCCGACGCTGTACTTGTATTCGGCTTCTTTGAGAAAGGTGGTCAATTTGGCGGCACTGCCCGGCTCAAGCGCCTCAAAGACCTGGTAAATCTCAGGCAGCGCTGCCGGCACGCTGATACTTTCCTGGTTTTGAAAATTTATGACAAACCCGGGGTCGAGCTGCTTCAGCTCAAAAAAATCGCTGACTTCGTGCCCGAATTCCCGGAGGAAGCCTTCAAAAACATCGGGCATCCAGTACCAGCTTGGTCCCATGTCGAACGTGAAGCCTTCGGCCTTGAACTGCCGGGCGCGACCGCCGATGCTGTCGTTTTTTTCAAAGATTGTCACTTCAAAGCCCTGTTTTGCCAGGTGGCAAGCCGTTGAAAGGCCAGCAAAGCCCGAACCGATCACTGCTATTTTAGTAGGTTTTGGCCTCATGCGCGTCGTTTTGTTTATTCCGTTTGCGAAAATTTAAAAGAAAACCCCTCGAGGCCCTATTTTGTTTAACGAGTTGTCAAAAAAAATTCAACAAAATTGAGGCCATGCCTTGATTGTGGTGCCACCACCCAATTAAACTCAAAAAAAACTTCCAGAAACCACCATATATCTGCTTACTTTTCGGCGAGCAATACTTTCCAATTGCCGAAAAACAATGCGCAAAAAAATCAAAAAGCCGAGCGCAAAGGCTGGCCCCACGAAAAGCGCCCTAACAAGCGACAAGCCTGTGTTGATTCCGTGGGTACTGCTCCTGATTGGCATAACTGCGGTATGCTTGTACCCGATGCTGAAAAACGGCTTCACGAATTGGGACGACGAGCAGTACGTGGTTGAGAACGCGCTGCTTCAGGGCCCCGATTGGAAGGGCATTTTTAGTCAACCGGTAGCCTCCAATTACCACCCGCTTACCGTTTCGACGCTGGCCCTGAATTATCAGATATCAAAGCAGGAACCGTTTTCCTACCTGCTTTGGAACTACCTGCTGCATTTGCTGAACACCGCGTTGGTCTTTTTTTTCATTTATAAGATTTCAGAAAAAAATGTCTGGGTAGCCTGGCTGACAGCCCTTGTTTTTGCCATTCACCCGATGCACGTCGAATCGGTAGCCTGGATTTCTGAACGGAAGGATGTGCTGTACACCTGCTTTTTTTTGTTGGCGCTAATACAATACTGGAAGTATTTGGAAAACGGGACGCGGCGGGCGCTGTGGGCTTGCTTTGTTTTTTTTACCCTGTCGCTATTGTCCAAACCTGCTGCTATTGTGTTGCCTTTTGTGCTGTTGCTGCTCGATTATTGGAAGGGTAGGGGGGACACGCAAAAAGCCTTCCTGGAGAAGCTGCCTTTTTTAGCGCTTGCCCTGTTGTTTGCCGTTATCACCTTCCAGATACAATCGCCTGTGGCCGTGCAAAGCCTGGAGCGCTTCCCGATTTGGTTGCGGCCCGTTTTTGCCAGCTATGTTTTGCTAGTTTACCTGGTTCGGTTCGTGGTGCCTTATCCGCTTTCTGCTTTTCACCCGTACCCGCCGGTGGGAGATTTGGGATGGCAGGTATATGCAGCCCCGGTGGCCTTGCTTGCCTTGTTTGTTTGGGTATGGGCCAACCGAAAAAGCAAGCTGCTGGTTTTTGGCATTTTGTTTTATTTGATAAACCTGTTGCTTGTATCGCAGCTGGTGTCTTTCGGCAGCACGATTGTTTCGGAGCGGTACACCTATGTGCCGTATATCGGCCTAGCCTTTTTAAGCAGTTCATGGCTGTACGCTTACTGCCAAAAATTGCCTAAGCAGTTTTTGTGGGCAGTCCCAGCGCTGCTTGCCCTCTCCTTCGGCCCCTTGACTTTTCAGCGGACGAAAGTATGGGAGAACAGCGCCACGCTTTGGAGCGACGTGCTGTCCCACTATCCCAACGTGCCGGAAGCCAGGACCAACAGGGCAAACTATAATTACAAGCTTGCGCTTCAGCCCGCACATTCCAAAGAGGCTGAAGCTCTGTACAGGCAGGGTTTGGAGGACTGCAACATTGCACTTGCCGGGAGCTATTCCTGGGAACCCGGGTATCGGGTAAGGGGCTCGATCTACATGAAGCTCAACCGCTTTGAGGATGCCTTTGCCGATTTCAACCGGGCATTGAGCCTCGACCCGGACAACGAGTTCATGCTCAACAACCGCGGCACCATTTTGTACAACCAGTTCCAAAAATACCCGGAAGCCTTGGCAGATTTTGACAGAGCCATCAGCATCAACCCGCAAGGTTTGTACTATTTGAACCGCTCTCGGTGCCATTATTACCTGGGCAACATGGAACAGGCCAGGGCTGATGTTCAAACTGCCATGCAAAAAGGCACGACCGTTGCTGAACAATACAGAAAACTGCTGAATTTGTAGGATTTTGGCTTTTATAGGCTGATTTTTCCCAACGCGCCACTCCCTAAGCGAGCTTGGCCGATTAATCCCCAAATGCGCCCATTCCCGTAACCTTCCCTTTATTGGTACGGATTTTGCTCCAAATTTGCCATACATCTTCTAAATAAGCGCCGGCCTTCCCTCCTCTGGCCGGGCGCTTGCCTGTTCATTGAAACTTCCTGGCACCAGTACTGAAATTGGCATCCGACATTGCCAAACCGATTTGCAAATTTTCTAATCTTTTAAATTTCAATCTATGACAAACTGTTCATCCCTTCGACGACCGAGAAACCTGATGTTAGCATTGATGCTGTTTTTTGTGCCGCACTTACTGTCTGCGACAACCTTTACCGCTGTCGCATCGGGCAATTGGAGCAGCGCGCTTACCTGGGGCGGGAACGCTCCCGGAACGAATATTACCGCTGCCGACCAAATAATCATTGAGCTGGGCGTAACGGTGACCATGGACGTTGATGTCACGGTCAACAACCAACTTGCGCTCGTTACATTGTTGGGTACGCTGCAAAGCGCCAACCAACAATTGATCCTCACTGCGGGCACGGTTGCCGGGACGGGCGATTTGATCGTCAAAAAGATTGTTGTTGGCGCCAACGGAACGATCGTGGCTACAGGGAATGTGGTCGTTGACCTCCTGGAAACCAGCAGCACCTCTCTGGTTTTGGGTGCAGACTTGCACCTGCAAAACGAATTGAAAATAACTGCCGGAAATTTTTCCCTGGCCAACACGGGCTCGCTAATGCTCGATGCCGGCGCTACCATCCAATTGGCTGGCGGTTCCTTCTTGGCAGATACCAGCCTGATCCAGACTGCCTCATCCATCAACCTGGTGTATTCAGGATCCACCCAAACCACCGGATCGGAAACCGACATTGGCGCCATAGCCAACCTGACGGTAAATTTGGCCAGTCCGGGCGACAGCCTGAAACTCGGCGGCAACCTCCTGGTGTCTGATACCTTGAAACTTCAGACTGGGCAATTGGTGCTTTCCAACAAAAAACTGACCCTGAATGGCATCGTACTGAACGCCGCCCAAGCCTCTATTGCTGGAAGTGCAGGGGCTGACTTGATACTTGACGGCACGGGCAACGTATCCCTTATCTTTTCTGCCAATGGCGCTTTGCTCGACACTTTTGTTGTCAGCCAAACGAACGGCAACGTGACGCTGAACGCCGACCTGACGGTGGGCGGCAGCGTCGATCTGCAGCAAGGCTCTCTGGTGCTGAA
>CAZULM010000051.1:0-39878 GCA_964621185.1 uncultured Saprospiraceae bacterium
GGTTGCAAAGAAAGACCCACTCAAGTTGTGCAAATTCCGCACTCCGCATTCCGCATTCCGCATTCCGCACTCCGCATTCCGCACTCCGCACTCCGCATTCCGCACTCCGCACTCCGCATTCCGCACTCCGCACTCAAAAGCGTTTGATTGCCCCTTTCCCGAACCTGTCCCGAATCTTGTCCATCGCTTCTAACAGTCGTCCTTCTTTTTCGGTGTTGTCGAACAGGTTGAGCTGGTTAGAGCCCGGAGTGAGCATGCTGAAGCGCACGCCCACGAGCCGTATGGCCTGGCGGCGTTCGTAGAGGCGGTCGAAGAGCGAGATGCTGTACTCAGTGAGGGTGCTATCCTGGGCGGTGTAGGGGATTTTGGCTTGTTTGCTGAAGGTGTTGAAATCGGCGTAGCGCAGTTTTACGGTGACGCAGGCGGTGAGTTTGTTCAAGGCGCGCAGTTCGTAGGCCAGTTGGGCAGTTTGCCGCCGTATTTCATCGTGCAGGAAGCGCATGTCGATGGTGTCGCTGTGGAAGGTGCGCTCGCTGGAGATGGAGTCCTGCTCGCGGTAAGGCACCACCGGGCTGTTGTCTTCGCCATTGGCTTTTTTCCACATAATGAGGCCAGGCTTGCCGAATTCCCGTTCGAGCAGCCGGGGCGGCACTTCGCTGAGTGTCTTGCAGGTGCGCACGCCCATGAGCGCGAGGCGGCGTTCGGTTTCTCGACCTATTAGCGGGATTTTTCCCACGGGCAGCGGTGCGAGGAACTGCTTTTCCTCACCGGCGGGCACCAGTTTTGTGCCGTTGGGCTTCACTTCGCCCGCGCCCACTTTTGATACGGTCTTGTTGACCGACAGCCCGAAAGACAGGGGCAGCCCCGTTTCGCGGATGATGCGCGCGCGGAGCTCGTTGCTCCATTTCCAGCAGCCGAAATGCTTGTCCATGCCTGTCAGGTCGAGGTAGAACTCGTCGATGGAGGCCTGCTCGAACAGGGGCGCTTGTTCTTCGACGACTTCTCGCACCAAGCTGGAATGTTTGGAATACGCTTCCATGTCGCCTTTCAGCACTATGGCATCGGGGCACAAGAGCAGCGCCTGGCGCATGGGCATGGCTGAGCGCACACCGAATGACCGCGCCTCGTAGCTGCACGATGCCACCACGCCCCGGTTGCTGCTGCCGCCAATGATGAGCGGTTTGCCGCGCAGGCTGTCGTTGCGCAGGCATTCTACCGCGACGAAAAATGCGTCGAGATCGAGGTGGAGGATGGAACGCTCATTCATTTTTGTTGTTTGCTTTCGGCTGGCCTTCCTTCGCTGAAGCTATGGCGGGTGAACCCTCCACTGTCTTTTGGACAAGCACTCGATGCGGGAACGGTATTTCAATGCCTTGCGCATCAAATTTTTCTTTCACCAATTTTAAGAGCTGGTGCCGCATCAGCACCCCGTCGCTGTTGTTGTCGGCCCAAAGGTAGGCCCGCAGGTTGACGGCGCTGTCGGTCCAGGCAACTACCCGGACATCTACCATGGGTTTCCCCTCCTCGATTTCCTCCGGCGTGCGGTTGTCGATGATCATGGGGTGGCTTTCGGCGGCTTCGCGGATGATGGCGATGGCCAGGTCAACATCGGAATTGTAGCTGATGCCAACTTCCAGCCACTCACATACCTTGGTTTCGCCCAAATTGAAGTTAGTGACGTACTCTTTGTTGACGATGGCGTTCGGGATGACGACCCTTCTGTTCTGGAAATCGCGGATCACGGTATGGCGCAAGGTCAGGTCTTCCACCACGCCTTTGATATTTGAGCCGATTTGGACTGTATGGCCGATTTGAAATGGCTTGAAGGCCACGATGAAAGCGCCGCTCACTAAGTTTGAGATAGCTTCCTGAGAAGCCACACCGATTACTAAGGCTGCCACACCGGCGCCCGTCATGGCAGACTGGGCCAAAAACCTCAAGGATGGGAAGGCATATGCCGCCAGGCTGATGCCGACGATGTAAATAAAGATGGTGACCAGCGAGCTGAGGTACTTGTAGGTAGTGGGGTCTTGCACATCAGACTCCAACGATTCTGCGATCTTGCGCCTAAAATAGCTTTTTGTAAGGGCAGCAGCGATCAAAGTGCCCACGGCAACGACCCCGATCCAAATAATCCGTTCAATGTTTTTGTTGATGACTTCATACTTGTCGCCGTCAAAAAGGGTATAGCTCGCCAGGCCCAGCCCCAATATCCCGAAAAAAACGTTCAGTATCCGGTTGATGGAGCGGTAGGTCGATATGTTCTTGCTTCCGCGTTTCTCTGCCCGTTTGTTGATATTGTGAAAGAGGAGCCGTACCAACAGCAGCATCAACAGCGTGAACAGCAGCACGATGGCAAGCCAGGTGATTTTTTTGTTTGTTTCTATGAATTCGAGCATATATGGTAGGGTAGGGACTTTGTACAGTGGCAAAGGAGCCTGCTGCAAGGTTGGGGAATTAGCTTGGCTGCAAAAGTAAGGTTTCTTAGGTTCCCATCCCAGGGTTCATTCGACGACAACAGGGCAAAAGGGCTGCTCGCGCTCGAATAATTGCGATTTTTCGGATAGTTTTGCCCCATTCTAGCGAAATAGCCCGTGATGGACAAACAACAACAGGAAGAGCTCCGCAAATATTACTTCAAGCCCACGCCTTTTTGGGAGCGCATCCCCAGTACTGTTTGGGGCGAATTGCAAGCCCATTCCCAATCACAAACCTATAAAAAGAAGACCCTGATATACAGCGAAGGCAGCTACCCAAAGGGCTTGTACATCATCAGGAAAGGCAGGGCAAAAGTCTTTATCATCAACAACGAGGGCAACGAGCACATCCTGTATTTCTTGGGTAAAGACGAGGTTTTCGGTTACCGGTCCATCGTCTGCGACGAGCCGAGCCCTGTATTCGTGGAGGCCATCGACGATTGCACGATTGATTGTATCCCCAGGTATCATTTTGAGCGCTATTTGCAAGAATCCACAGCCTTAAATGCGGCTTTCCTCTATTACCTGGGCCATGAGTTCCGCGTGTTTGCGAACAAGATCAGCGCATTCGCGCAAAAGCCCGTGGCCGAAAGGGTAGCGCTCGCGCTGTTGGTGCTCAACGAAAAATTTAACGAGCACCCCCAGTACGTTATGGTGCTGAATTTCACCCGGGAAGACCTCGCATCCTACATCGGCACCGCCACCGAAAACCTGATACGCCAACTGAAGGCATTGAAAGACGAGCGCGCCATCATCGTGCGCGGGCGCAAGATCATCATAGAAGAAACCGACCTGCTGCTTGAACGCGCCAGGATTTTGTGACACCACTATCCCGATAATTAAAAAGGCCATTTCGCAAGTGCGAAATGGCCTTTTTAATTATCGAATTATCACATTGCCAAATTATCCTATTTTTTCCAAGGCAGTTCCAGCACGCGCTGCGCTGCAAGCTCGCCAATGCGCAAGCCTTCGTCGCAGTCCATGCGCCAGTGAACGCCCAGCGGGATGCGGGAGATGGCATCTTCTACGCCCAAGTCTTTGAAAGAGTTGAAGGTGCGCGGTGTGCCAATAAACTCGGTGCGCCCTTCATGGCAAAAATCGGTGAAGGTATAGGTTCCGGGGTGCTTTGGCGTGAATTCAAAGAAAGAGGATAATATCTTGGCGCCAGCGCCACCGAAGCCTGAATGGCCGGAAGGGTAGGCCGGAAATGCTGGGGTGAAGCCTTGTGGGCCGCCATAAGGGTGGTTCAAGGTAGTTGTCCAGTTGGCCGCCTGAGGATATTTTTGGGAAATAACATTCCTGATATAAGTTACAGGGCGCTCAATATTGTACAGGTATTTCGCATGCCAGATCGCCACGCCGTTGTCGCTAATGGCCATCCCCATTTTGGCATACACTTCGGCACATTCAGCAAGGTCCAAATCCTCTGCGGCTACAACTTGATTGAGAATGGCAATCAAACGGGTAGGCGGGGAAAAGGTTACGTTCAACATGTCGTCGCTCCAGAACTCGGCGATCCATTTGCCCTCATAAGCCCCCGGCCCGCCGCTTTTGATGTTGTTCACCGTGTTGTACACTTCCATGCCTTGTGTCCAATAGAGTGAGTTTTCGTTTTCGCTGTATGGTATTGGAGGCTTTGGCACCATATCTGCGTCAGACATGGCGAAGCGGCGGACCTTGCCCCAATTTGGGAACATCGCCCTGCTGTGGTCCGGGAAAGTGGGGCTCCACTTGCCAGGGCCAGCTGGCGGTAGGTAGCTGATTGGCTGCGGGTTCAAAAACGCATTGTGGCCTTCGGTGTCGGAAGTTTCCCATTGGTAAACTGCTGCGGCAACAGAGCGGCCTAATTGCTCGGAGCGCTCCAGGACATTGGCATCCGTCAAGGCAGCATACTTGTCGTGCAGCTTGGTAAAGGTGCTGTTGATGAGCGCAAACTCTTGTGGCCGGGAGTTCTCCATGTGGTAGAAGAAGCGCTCCATCAAATATTGGTAAGAGGCGTTCACGACTGCAGGCCAGTAATAGTTGTTGCTCGGGTCGATCTGAGGCAGGTTCAGCCCTGGGAAATTGGGCGCCAGCGACTTGTTCTCCGGGATGCCGGCAACAACGCACTCATAAGCTGACAGGCCAAGATAGGCCAATGCGCGCGGCGCGGGGCCTGGGCGGTAGCCTGGAGCATAGCGCTCGATCTCCATAAAGGCATTGTTCCACTCTAAAAAGACATTGTTGTCGTAGCTGTGGGCATTCGAATCCTGTGATATGATGTCAACTTTTACGTCTTTACAGGATGGGACAAGGAAAAGCCCTCCCAGGACCATCAAAAATGGCAGGAGCTTGAAGTGTTGAAAAATTTTCATGCTGCAGGGAAATTTGTTGAAATTATACGGATTGAGAACTGGGCAAATATCGTGCAAGATTTTTTGCCCAATGTTGAAATAGGTAACAGTCGGATTAGATAAACTTTTCGTGGGCAAATATCGGTTGAAATATGATATGGTTATACGGAAGTGGGACATTATTTTACGCAATAGCCTATTTTTTTGATTTCTAATAAGTTCTTAAGTTTTCCCTTCCATATGTGTTCGTATTTTCGCAAAATGTTATTTGACTGTTTTTTATTCAGAAAGACCAAGTTTGCCGCAGTTTTCGCCCTGATAGCCAGCCAGGCCATCAGCCAAACCGCCGACAGCCTGAAAACGCACGCTTTGCCCGAAATCAGCATAAAGCTCGTCCGGGAAAACCTTTCAAAATTGCCCAAGACCGACAATGGCTTCCTGTGGTCGGGGAAAAAGAACGAAGTCGTCGTGCTCCAGAACCTGGACGCCAACATCGCGGAAAAAACGCCGCGCCAGATTTTTGCGAAAGTCCCCGGCGTTTTTGTGTACGACATGGACGGTTCCGGCAACCAGACCAATATCAGCACGCGCGGCCTCGACCCGCACCGCGGCTGGGAGTTCAACATCAGGACAAATGGCGTGCTCACCAATACCGACATCTACGGCTATCCCGCCAGCCATTTCAGCCTTCCCATGGAAGCCATCGGCGAAATTGAGCTGGTGCGCGGCACGGGCGCCCTGCAATATGGGGCACAGTTTGGCGGCATGTTGAACTACAAGCTCAAACAACCCGACACTACCCGTGCCATTGGCTTGGAAACCGTGAATTCAGCAGGGTCTTTCGGTTTGGTGAGCACCTTTAACGCCATCGGCGGAAAGATCGGCAAGCTTCAGTACTATGCCTATTACAGCAGGCGCGTTTCCGATGGCTATCGCGAAAACGGAAAATCTGACTACAATGGGGAAGGGATCGTGCTGGACTACCACTGTTCCACCAAATTTTCCATAAACGCAAGCTTGCTGCGATCCCGGTACCTGTATCAATTGCCGGGGCAACTGACCGATGCCATGTTCGAGGCAAATCCCCGGCAGGCGACAAGGTCAAGGAACTATTACAGCCCAGAAATCTGGCTGCCATCCGTAACAGCCAACTGGAAGATAGGCAAACAGACGACGCTCCGTTGGACGGCTTCCGCCACGCTTGGGCAGCGCAGCAGCGTCATGTTCGACCGTTTGGCCAACGTGCCAGATACCATCGTTAACGGTACAGGCGCATACAACCATCGCCAGGTGGACATCGACAACTACCATAGCCGCACCAGCGAGCTGAAATTGTTGCACAACTACCAACTCTGGGGTCAAAAAAACATCCTTTCTGTTGGCGCGCAATATTTCAACAACGACCTTCACCGCCGGCAACAAGGCAAAGGCAGTACCGGGCTAGGTTATGACTTGAGCATCGATGCCTCTGGCTGGGGCCGCGACATGCGCCTGAGAAGCAGCAACATTGCCATTTCCATGGAAAACAGGTTCCAGCTCAGCGATCGGTTTTCCCTCAGCCCCGGCATCCGCTATGAACTGGGAGAATCTGCACTCACAGGCAGAACGGCGTATTACAACCCGACGCTTTGGCCCGACAGGATTGTGCACAATTTCCCGCTTTTGGGATTGAACGCGGAGTTTGTCACCGGCGCCAACCAAATGCTTTACGGCGGATGGTCGCAAGCTTACCGGCCAGTGATCTTCAAAGATATGGTGCCGGGCAGCGCTTACGAACAATCTGACAAAAACCTGAAGGATGCTTTCGGATACAATGTAGAGCTGGGTTGGCGGGGGAAGACAGGCTACTGGGATTGGGATGTCAGCGCGTTTTCCCTGCGATACAACAACCGCCTTGGCAGTATCGCCCGTTACAACGCCGATGTTGACACTTTTCTGTTGTATAGAACCAATATTGGCGATTCCCGCACCAATGGCCTGGAAATGTTCGTCCAGTACAAATTTGACATATCCGACTCTTGGCACGCGAGCATTTTTAGCTCTACCGCTATTTTTGACGGAAAATACCTCGGCGATTCCCTGCGCGCCAACAGCAGGGAAAACCGCAGCATAAAAGGGAACAAGCTGGAAAGCGCCCCCAATTGCATCAGCAGGAACGGCTTCAACATCCGGTACGATCAATGGAGCGCCTCCTTCCTATACAGCTATACCGGCAGCACTTTTTCCGACCCCTTCAACACAAAGGAGCCGACTGCCAACGGTGCAGTAGGGGAGGTGCCGGCATACGGGCTGCTCGATTTCAACACAACATTCCGGCACAGGAACCTTGTATTCCGGTTTAGCCTGAGCAATATCCTGGACAAGCAGTACTTTACCAAACGCCCCACTTTTTACCCAGGGCCTGGAATATGGCCTTCCGACGGCAGGAGCTTTTCCGCATCGGTAGCGGTGAAACTTTAAGGTGCGCTATACCGGAGCGACACTGGCTTCCCGCTGTGCATTTTCCCATTCATACAGGCCTTCGATGGACAGGTAGCGCTCCCCGGTGTCATAGTTGAACCCGAGCACGCGCGCGCCTGCCGGGATTTCCGCCAGCTTTTGGGCAATGGCGGCCAAAGTCGCCCCCGAAGAGATGCCCCCAAAGATGCCCTCCTCCAAAACGGCGCGCTTGGCGTATTCAAACGCGTCCTCTTTTTGCACCTTGATGACCCCGTCCAACACATCGGTATGCAGGTTCTGGGGGATAAACCCCGCGCCAATGCCCTGGATGGGGTGGGGGCCGGGCGCTCCGCCGGAAATGACCGGGCTGAGGGCCGGTTCAACCGCAAAAACCTGCAGTTTGGGAAATGATTTTTTCAGAACCTCTGCAACAGCCGTGATATGCCCCCCGGTGCCTACGCCGGTGATAAGGTAGTCGATCCCTTCCGGGAAGTCCTGCAATATCTCTTGGGCGGTGGTTGCCCTGTGCACGGCAATATTCGCCTCGTTTTCAAACTGTTGCGGCATCCAGGAGTTGGGTATCTCTTCCAAAAGTTGCCCGGCGCGCTCGATGGCCCCTTTCATGCCTTTCTCCCTGGGTGTGAGGTCGAATGTGGCCCCGTAAGCAGCCATCAGGCGGCGGCGTTCCACGCTCATGCTTTCCGGCATAACCAGCACAAGGGGGTAGCCCTTCACCGCTGCCACCATGGCCAGGCCGATGCCCGTGTTGCCGCTGGTAGGTTCCACGATGACGCTGCCAGGGCGGAGCAGCCCCTTCTTTTCGGCGTCTTCTATCATGGACAGGGCAATCCGGTCTTTGATGCTGCCGCCCGGGTTGGAGCGCTCCAGCTTGATCCAGACTTCATGGCTGTCGCCGAAAAGCCGGTTGATGCGCACATGTGGCGTGTTGCCGATGGTATCGAGAATGTTGTTCGCTTTCATATTTGATAAATTATTGAAAATGTGATTGTTGTGTTAAATGACAAAATTTACGGGCTCGTCGAACGGGCGGGTGCGCACACGCACGCTGGCCTGGTGGATCACCACGGAGTAGGGCGGCACGCTTTCGGTTAGCCAGGAGTTGCCGCCGATAACGGAGTCGTGCCCAACGACGGTTTTTCCGCCCAAAATGGTGCTGTTGGCGTACAAGACGCAGTTGTCCTCAATGGTTGGGTGCCGCTTCACATTAGCTAAGGACTTGTCCACCTGCAAGGCACCCAGTGTGACCCCCTGGTATATCTTCACGTTGTCGCCGATGACCGTGGTGGCCCCGATGACGACGCCCGTGCCGTGATCGATAAAGAAGGAGCGGCCGATGGTCGCGCCGGGGTGTATGTCGATGCCGGTTTTCCCGTGCACGTATTCCGCGAAAACGCGGGGCAGCAGGGGGGCGCCCAAGCGCTGCAACAGGTTGGAAATGCGGTAGTTGGCGATGGCGTAAAAGCCTGGGTAGGTAGCGATCACCTCTTCGATGCAGGTAGCAGCCGGGTCAAATTGCAGGATGGCCTGGGCATCGTCCATGAGCGCTTCGTAGATTTCCGGCAATTGCTCAAAAAAACCGTTGACGATGGTCGCGACGGGCTCGTTGTTGTCTTCCAACAAGGGGTACAGCAATTTCATCAGCTCGTGGCGCAGCAGGGCGTGCTGCACCCTTGCCGGCTTCGGCTCTTCGCTCAGCATCGGGAACAGGAACAAGAACAGCCCGTCGGCTAATTTCTGGGACTCCGCTTTCGGGGGTATCCTTTGGCTGGGCTGCAAATGCTGCGCGTCCAATCGCTGAAAAAAATGATCGAGGGAGTTTTTCATAAATCTGTCATGTTTTGTAAAGCCGTAAAAACCAAGCACCCTTTCCTGTGCGACACGGGAAAGGGTGCTTGGTGTGGGTGCGTTGAATTGTCAATCATGAAACCGGTTCACACCCAAAATACCTGCATTGGCCCTTTCCAGCGGAGGGGACAACAGCAACAACATGCCAGGAAACAGGTAGTCTGATGTTTCATAATAATATCAGGTGCAAACTTATGGGCTTTTTAATCAATAACCAAGCCAAATTTTCCTAAACTTCGATTATGCTCACGCCTTTGTCGCCCACCCATCGGGATGCCTGCAGCTGGTCTAATTTGATTTTTCCGATCCAGTACCGCGTTTTTCCGGCAACATAGCGCTCCGAAATCTCTGTAAAGTCGCCTTCTGGCACCTGCCCTTCGCGCTCGAACCGCACATAAAGCTCCAATTCGCTATCACTGGTATTGAAGGTGGCGCCATTTTGCGCAAGCTTTCGGTACTCGTATTTGTATTGGTAGCGCAAGGCGGAGATGTCGGAAAGCACGGCGCAGCCCGTCGCCTTGTCGCCCGCGCCTTTGCCCACGAACAACTGTTGCTCGGAAAACGCGCTTTCGAGCATCACGGCATTGTATTCATTGTGCACGGCAGCGTATTGGTGGCCTTTGTGCACGAATTTCGGGATACAGTATGCGCCCACCTGGTCGTTTTGCCGATAACACCGGGCCAGCAGCTTGAGGCCGCCGCCGCGTTTCCGGGCAAACTCTGTGTCGAACTCATTGATCCGCTGGATGCCCAAATGAAACACCCTCTCCGGTTTCACGAACACCCCGAATGCGTGCAGCAGCAAGATGCAAAGCTTGTACTTTGGGTCGAAGCCTTCCACATCCAGGGTAGGGTCGCTTTCCGCAAATCCCCGTTCCTGGGCATACTTCAACGCCTTGGCAAAGGATAGGTTCTCTTCAAAAATCTTGCTCAGGATGAAATTGGTCGTGCCGTTGAATATGCCTTCCACCGATGTGAGCAGGTCGTTGTCGTAATATTCCTCCAGGTTCCTGATGATGGGGATGCTGGCACAGCAGGCACCCTCGTATAAAAAGGGGGCGCCTGTTTGCTGCTGGAGCAAATGCAGTTCCGGCAGGCGGTGCGCGATCATTTTTTTGTTGGCCGACACGACGGCTTTCCCGTTGGCCAAGGCTTTGGACACGATGCCAAAAGCGGCCTCTGCATCGTCGATCAGCTCTACCACGATGTCGATTTCTGGGTCGTCGAGTATGTCGGCGGCCTGGGTCGTGAAATAATTTGTCGGCAAAGACCTGGCTTTTTTTAGGTCTTTGATGCATATTTTTTTGATTTCGGCGCGCAAGCCTTTGGTCTCGTGCATCACTTGCCACAAGCCCTGGCCCACGCAACCGAAACCGAATAGTCCTATTTTCATGGGAACAATTTTGCAGTGTTGCGAATATAAAATAGCTCAGGCCAGTGCGCTTTCCAAAGGCTGGTGCTCAAGCTGCAACACGGCATCCAAGGCCCGCAGCACGTCCTGCACCAGGTCCTCGCTTGCCTCGATGCCGCAAGACAAGCGGATCAGGGAATCCGTGATGCCGTTTTCTGCCCGTTTCTCCGCAGGGATGCTTTTGTGGGTCATCGTAGCGGGGTGACACAGCAGGCTTTTCACGCCACCCAGGCTTTCTGCCAGCTTGAACAGTTTCGTGCTGGCCGCGAAGGCGCGCGCTGCGGCTTCTGTGTCGTTTTTCAAGCGGAAGGAAAGCACACCGCCAAAGAGCCGTTGTTGCCGCGCAGCTGTCTCGTGGTTTTTGTGGCTGGCCAAACCAGGATAATAGACCGCTTCAATGGCCTCATGTTGTTCCAATGCCCTTGCGACCGCCAGGCCATTGCGCGAGTGCGCCTCTATGCGCAGCGGCAATGTTTCGATGCCCCGGATAGTCAGCCAACTGTCCCAAGGGCCCAGTATTCCGCCGCTGGCGTTCTGGATGAACTTGAGCTGCTCGCCCAGCGCCTCGTCTTTAACCGCCAGCAGGCCGGCGATGACGTCGGAATGCCCGGCAAGGTATTTGGTTGCGGAGTGTATGACGATATCGGCCCCAAGGGCGAGGGGCGTTTGCAGGGCCGGGCTGGCAAAAGTGTTGTCCACCACCAACAGCGCCCCTGCGGCATGTGCCAGCCTGGAGATGGCTTCAATGTCGGAGATTTTGAGGGTGGGGTTGGTGGGTGTTTCGAGCCACACCAGTCGTGTTTTGCCGGAAAGCAAGGGCAAGATATTGTTGGCTTCGGTGGTGTCCACATAACGCACTTTGACCCCAAATTTTTCATAAACATGGGTGAAAAGCCGGAAGGACCCGCCGTAAATGTCGTCCACGGCAACGATCTCGTCGCCGGCTTTGAGCAGTTTCAGCACACAGTCGATGGCTGCGAGCCCGGAGGCGAAGGCAAGGCCGCGTTTTCCGCGCTCTAACTGCGCGATGAGGCTTTCCAGCACTTGTCGGGTAGGGTTGTTGGATCGGGCGTAGTCGAAGCCCTTGTGCTCGCCCGGCGCGTCTTGTACGAAAGTAGCCGTTTGGTAGATGGGGGTTGAGATAGACCCCGTGAGCGGGTCGATGGGCAATGCGTGTAAGATTCTAGTGATTTCTTGCATTTTTTCAGCGTTTTTTATGGTGAAACCTAAAAAAACTTACCGAAAAAGCCTGTTGCCGGGTGTTGTGTGCTGCTTGCTGGGGAGGGAGATAAAAAATCCCCTCCGGCAAGCCGGAAGGGACAATTTCTTGCGCAGGGAAATTGGCGTCAGCCTTCCGACTTATCTGCTTTCGATCTCTCGAAAACGGAATTGGCACCTTAACCCCATTTGCGCGAAATGTGGTCAGGTTGCCAAGGCTTCAACGGGCCGGTCCCTCTGCCTTTCTGGATAAGTCTGTCTCGTTTTGACGGAGACGATTTGTTTAAAGAACTGCCGCAAAGTTGTGGGGTTCCGAACGATGCCGCCAAATTATTTTCGATCTATTTTTAAAATATTTTTTTGGGAAGGGAGTTTTCCTTAGCAAAAAGAATCCCTCAATATGGCCTTTCTTTGCCATTTAAAATATTGATGTTCAAATTTTTATGATCCAATTTTCCGCCGACTTTTTTTCTCGAAAAAAACTGCTGTTTCCCTCCTTGATTTTCCTTGCTGCTTGCCAGGCCGGACTGTCGCAAGTGGAAATAACCGAGCCTTTTGACCTGAACGACCGCGAGATGTTGCTGATCCGCCTGTTCGATTCTGATTCTATTTCGAACAAGGAGGAGGTGCTTTGGAGGCCCTTGAGCTTCAGCGACCTGCTGTCGTCCAATGTGTCGAGTGATGGCTTTGTGCATACCGCTTTGGACACGATCATGTACATCAATGCGAACGGTGTGGGCCTGGCCCTTGCCTTGTTCGAGACTTTGCCGTACGAAAATGGCTTTATTGTGGATTGCCCTACCTGTGGGGCGCAGGTGAGCGCAGCGGTTTTTGACGATATTGGCGAAGGGCGCTGGCAGATCGTCAAGTTCGCCAAACATTTTACCACACAAGGCGGCTTCGGGCTGAACGCCGAAAGCGGGCTGGTACAGTTTGGCAGCACCACCTGGTGCCTGCGCTTGCAGATGAGCTGGCTTGACCATGGTTTTTTCGGCGAGTACGTCACCTATTACGAACTGGAAAATTTTCAAAAAGTGTTCAACTTTGCCGTGCATGAGGACAATTTGGCGGCGTTTGAGGATGATCCTGACAGGGCTTATGCCTTTGACAAGTCCATTCATTTCATCACGAACATGGAAACGGAATCAGGCTGGTGGGATTTCGACTTGGTGATGCAAGGCACCCAGAAAGACGAGATGGTGGACAGGGCGGTGCCGGCCAACATGGTGACACGGTATCATTTTGACTGGGAGACAGGCACATATTTGAAATCGTGCCGCTAAGGCTATTGGCCTTCTGTGCTTTCCGCAGGCGCTGGCACGGGCGGTGTCGTCTTTTTGAGGTGAAACTCAAATGGTGTCTCGCGGATGTTCAGCGCCAACATCAGGGTTGAATCGGTAACGGCGATAATGCTATATTCAATGGGATTTGGCGCTTTCTGCAGGATCAGGTTGTCCTTCAATTCATACTCGGTGCTGCCCTCGGCCGTGTTGGGCAGGTTGGTGGCCATAGTGCCTGTGGAGTCGAAACGGAAATAGACATCGTTGAGGAGGGTAGTTTCCTTAGAATCGCGAAAAGCTTTCTCCATCGCCCAGTAACCATAGATAAGCGGCTTGTTTTTCCCGGCATCGCTTTCGCAGGATACCATTAAGGCGGAAAAGAGTGCTATAGTCGGCCAAAAAAACCTTTTCATAGCGCGTTATTTAATGTCAACATATCCAAAGCCCAGGTGGGGGAACTCGCCAAAGCCTGCATGGTAGCAAAATTCCATGACCGGTGTGGGCATGCTCACCTCAAATTCGTAGGAAAAGCCGCGCAGTTGCTGGATGTTTTCCGCATTGGCCTTGAGGTGGATCAGGCGGGATTTGGCAATTCCGTGAAGCTTGAACTGCATGGGAAAGGCCGGGTCGAGGAGCTTTAGTCCGGCCAGGGACCGATATTGGTTGGCGGCCTTGAAACGGCGCACGATATGGTTGAAGAAGCTTATGTCGTACTCAACATTGTCGGGCAGCACATAAGGGTTGGCCGACTTTGCCTCCTCAATGGTGGTGACTGAAATGGGAGAAACGGCCTTGAACGTCATGGTTTCCTTGAACGTCGGTGGCGTCATTACCTGCCAGTGCTTCACCTCAAAATGGGCTGGATGGCCGTCCAATGTGCCCAATTGAAGGGGCACTTGCCGGAAAAGGTTGACCAATTGCTGCTCGAACGCAGGGCTGATCGCGATGGAAAGGCCGAGCTTCACCTGGTTTCCCAGGAGCTTGAACTCTTGCCGAACCTGGTCCATTTCGTATGGATAAATGGCCAAGGGGCTAAAAGTGAAAAGCTTGAAGGTCTTAGACGACAGATCAAATCCAAGTTGCTGTACCCACATAGACAGCTCGGCACCCGAATTGGACAAAACAGTAAAAACCCAGTTCGAGATTTCGGACTGGTAATTGATTGGAATAACGGTGCCTTTCTGACAAGAAAGGCTGAACTGGATGCGCATAGCTGCAAGTTGATTAAAGAACAGATTATCTCTTCCTACTCTGAAATGGCCTTGTGGAGAAAAATCGGGCGAAAAATACGCAATCTTGAGATTACGGCTGAAAAAACTTTGCTGACAGGAAGAAAAATCGCAGAAACGGGAAATTTATAGCCGATTCTTCTCAATCAACGTCAACAAATCGTCTCGATAATTCTTGCCGATGGGCAGGAGTTTGGGCCGTTCTTTTTCCTGAACTTCCACCATGTTGCCCTCAATGGCCATGATCTTGTCGAGTGCAACGATGTACGAACGGTGTATGCGCTTGAATTTGCTTCGCGGCAGGCGGTCTTCCAGGCTTTTCATGGTTTGCAGGGTGATCACGCGGCCTGAGAGCAGGCGGATGATCACATAGTCTTTCAGGCCTTCGATGTAGATGATGTCCTCAAAATTGACCTTGACCAATTTTTTGTCGGCCTTGACAAAGAAGAAGTCAAGGCCGTCGTTGAGTGCTGTTGCCACGGCCGGCGCCTGCTCCTGATTGGCGAGCTCTGCCTGTTCAATGGCCTTGTTCACCGCTTTCATGAACCGGTCCAGAGAGATCGGCTTGAGCAGGTAATCCAGTGCGTTCAGGTCAAAGCCCTGTATGGCATAATTCGGGTACGCCGTCGTGAAAACGATCATCGGCGGGTTGTTCAGGGTTTTAACAAAGTCCACGCCGGTGAGCTGCGGCATCTGGATGTCGAGGAACATCAAATCGACATCATGGGCTTTGAGCGCTTCGTTGGCTTCCAGTGCGTTGGAGCAGCGCTGCACCAGGCTCAGTTGTGGCATCTGGTTGATGTAGGTTTCCAGCACGTCGAGGGCAAGCGGTTCGTCGTCAACAATGATTACTTTTAGCATGATTTTTAGTGTGATAATGTGCTAATTCGATAATGTGATAATTTTCAAAAGGAGCGTCACGGCATAGCGGTTTGGCTCATCCGCGACTTCCAGCGTGTGGCTCTCGGGGTACAGCATTTGGAGCCTTTGGCGGACGTTGGCCAGGCCGATGCCGCCGCTCCGCGCGTGGTTTTGTTTGGGGATATGTTCCACCTTGCTGTTTTCGATGAAAAATTCGAGCTCGTCTTTTTGCACGCTCAGCTTAAGCCGAACGAATCCGGCCCCGTTTACCGTATGGTTGAGACCGTGTTTGAAGCTGTTTTCCAAAAAAGGGACAAACAGCAAGGGCGCCACCATCTGGTCGCTTATATGTCCTTCCACCACGAACCGGATGTCGGCATCTTTGGGCTGCCGGAGCCGTTCAAGGTCGAGGTAGTTGTAAATGTACTGTATTTCCTTGCTCAACGGAACTTGTTTTTCGTTGCACTCGTACAGCATGTACCGCATGATCTCTGATAGTTTCAGCACGATCTCCGGTGCTTTGTCGCTTTTTTTCAGGGTCAGGGCGTACAGGTTGTTTAGGGTATTGAACAGGAAATGGGGGTTGATCTGGCTTTTCAGGAACCGCAGTTCCGACTGAACGGTTTGGGTGACGAGTGCCTGTTTCTCGTTTTGATAGCGCCACCAGTCCATGACCACGCGCAGCACCGTAGAGACCAGCATGACCAATACGTTGCCCCAGAATATCAGCACTTGGTGGCTGACCAGGTTGCCCCTGTAAAATTCCTGCTCGGCGTATTCGAGCCCGCCATATTTGAGGTAAAGCACCAAGACTTCGATGGGGGTGACTATGGCACATGAGGCCAACAAAAGCCCAAAGTACATGAAGGCAAACCGTGCCAAATAATTGGGGATCAGGTACAAGAGGTTCCAATAAACCAGTACGACATAGAACAGCAGCTGGATGGTTTCGTTTCCCAAGGCGAACCAAAGCTCCACGCCCTCGTATTCGTCGATCCAGCGCATCAGCCCGAACAAGGCCAGCCAGAACAGCCCGTGGTACACAGGCCGCTTGCTCAGTATCTCGTACGTGTTGTCTAAAAAGCTTCGGGTCTTTTTCATTTTTTGGAATACCGCTGCAAAAAACGCGGTATGCCGTCGCTTGGGCTGATTTTTTAGATCAAATAGGGAACCAGCGGGATAAAGCGAGCGTTTGCCCCTTTTTATCCGCAATTTTCAACCCAAATAAACAACATTTCCCCCTACTTTTGCAGCCGTTTTTTTTAAATCGCAAATAATCCGCCTGCACACCGCTACTTTTCGCATGGTCTATATCACAAGAATAGAAAAATTCAATGCCGCCCACAAGCTTTGGGTGGCAGACTGGACGGAGGAACAAAACCGTGAAGTTTTTGGCAAATGCAGCAACAAGAACTGGCACGGCCATAACTATACCCTGCACGTAACCGTGAAAGGCAGGCCTGACCCGCATACGGGCTTTATTATAGATGTGAAAAAGCTCAGCACCATCATCAAAGACGAGGTTGTGGAGCACCTGGACCACAGCAACCTAAACCTGGATGTGGAATTTATTCCCAAAGGGATGCAACCAACTACCGAAAACCTTGTTCTGCTCATCTGGAAACGCTTGGAAGCCGGCTTGAAACCTTACGATTGCCAGCTCCATGCCATCAAACTCTGGGAAACGGAGACCATTTACGCGGAATATTACGGCGAGCCTTTGTAGCGGCTGCTGGCTCTTCAGCGATGGTTTTTCGGCCCGGTTCCTTGATTTTTTCCGCTGTACCGTAAACTTGCTGAACGACTGAACATGCCGTATAAAAAATCGGAACAATACGACCCCGCGCTCACCGAGCGGCTCAAGGCCAATTTTCAGGAAATTATTTCAGGGATCGGAGAGGATGCGGCCAGAGAGGGCTTGCAAAAAACACCACAACGTGCCGCCAAGGCCATGCAATTCCTCACGCAAGGTTACGCACAGGACGCAGCTGCCATCCTCCGGTCTGCCATGTTCAAAGAGGACTACAGCGAAATGGTGATCGTGAAGGACATAGAGCTTTACTCCATGTGCGAGCATCATATGCTGCCATTCTTCGGCAAGGCACATATCGCCTACATCCCCAATGGTCATATCGTCGGCCTGAGCAAGCTTCCCCGTGTGGTGGATGTGTTCGCCAGGCGCTTACAGGTGCAGGAGCGTCTCACGCTGGAGGTGCGCGACGTCATACAAGAAACCCTGATGCCCTTAGGCGTGGCGGTGGTGATCGAAGCGCAGCACATGTGCATGATGATGCGCGGCGTGCAGCAGCAGAACTCCGTCACGACCACTTCTGCCTTCACCGGCGAATTCCTCAAATCGGCGACCCGGGCGGAATTTTTGAAGTTGGTGGAAGCAAAATTGCATTAGGATAGGCTTGTTTGCGACCTTTGGCGCTCAAAAATCCTTACCATCCGCAAGCAACATCTCATACTTGTTTTTTATTGCCTTGGCGCGACCGCCCTTACCTGGGTGTCGCGGCACGACCCCTTCTTTTGGGACACCATTCAATTAGGCTCCAAGCACGCGCATTTTTTTTACGAGAACGGGTTGTGCTGGCAGCCCCTGCCAAGCGAAATAGATTCCGGGCACCCGCCTGTTTTCGGGTATTTCCTGGCGATTCTTTGGACGGTTTTTGGCAAGTCGCTACCTGTGTGCCATTTCGCCATGCTCCCTTTTTTGCTGCTCACCGTGTTCATGCTGTGGCGCTTGGGGCATCGTATAGGGGGCGGTTCCATGGGCGCATGGCTGCTCGCCATTTGCCTGCTGGACCCTGTTTTATTAGGGCAAAGCGTGTTGGTCAGCCCAGACATCGTGTTGGTTGCCAGCTTTTTGTGCGCCATGGCCGGCATTGTCGAACAGCGGAGATATTGGGTTTTTTGGGGTGTCCTTGGCTTGTGCGCCATCAGCATGCGGGGCATGATGACAGCTGGGGCATTGCTCTTGTGGGGTGCTGTGCTGCCCTTATCCAAGGGATTTTCAGCCAGGAAGTTTTGGGGAAACGCCCTCCCTTTTCTGCCGGGTTTTGCTTTCGCGGCCTGGTTCCTCTCTTGGCATTGGATGGCCACGGGCTGGCTCGGTTATCATCCCGGTTCGCCCTGGGCTTCGGCATTCAAGCTGGTTGGCCCTCAGGAGTTTTTAAAGAATATCGCAGTGTTGGGCTGGCGCTGGCTCGATTTCGGCAGGGTAGGGGAGCTGTTGCTTTTCCTGGGCTTGGCAATACGGGCATTGCGGTACGACCAATCGAAAAACGAGCGGTGGGCCTGGGCAAGGCACACATTTGCCACGCTGCTGCTATGCTTGTTTACCTTTAGCTTGCCTTCCGCCTTGCTGTACCAAAATTTGTCGGCCCATCGGTATTTGCTCCCCGCTTTTTTGGCGATGCACCTGTTTGTTTTTCAAATGGTTGCAAATATTTCAGCGGAAAGGAAATGGCGTTTGAAACCTATGCTACTGTTCGTGCTGGTGCTCAGCCTCGCAAGCGGGAACCTGTGGTCCTATCCCCGTGGCATTTCTATGGGCTGGGACAGCACCCTGGCGCACTGGCCTTACCAAAGCTTGCGCGCAGAAGCTGTACAGTATTTGGAATCAAAAAACATTGATTTTGCGCAAGTTGGCACCGCCTTTCCCAATGTCAATACGGGAGAAGATTTGATGTTGAACGGGGATATGCGCCGGTTTTCCGAAAAGGATTTCAGCAAAAACCAGTTTGTGATGGCCTCCAATGTGTTCAACGACTTTTCTGAGGCTGATTTTGAGGCGCTGTCACGGGATTGGAGGCTGGTTTGGCGGAAAAAGAAAGGCGTTGTCTGGGTTGAGGTTTATGCGCGGCGATAGTTGCGCAGCGTCTTTTCACCGCAGCGTTTTTTCTCACCACAGAGGGCGCGGAGTTGCGCAGAGGGAAAGACAATTCATGAATAAACTCCGTGAGCCCTCTGCGCAACGCTGCGCCCGCAGTGGCGAGCCTACAAGCCCAACAGGAACCCGATGGTGAAGTTCGCGTCCCAGTCGAACACAAACTGCTTGCAGCCGGTGGCCTCGGCGATGGAAGAATAGATGTTCAGGCCGGCCTCCTGTTTGGCGCCGTCGGCCTTGTAGTCGGCTGGCGCTTTCAGCACGGTGTAGCGCTCTTTGCTGTTGCGGGATTGTTTGGCCAATTCGTATGGCACCCCGCCGATGATAAAGCAGGTTTGGCGCAGGTTTGCAGGCACCTGGCTGGCTTTGCTTTTCACTTCGCTGGCGACGGCCTCAGCAGAGATGTTGTTTTGGTAGTATTTTGCCCCGGGAAGTTCGATGGCGCCATTGGGGTTCCAGGATATTTTGGTGTTGCCCGAACCGATATCGACAATAAATGCGCGGCTGGAATACGCAGGCGGCAAGGTGGCTTTCAGGGCATAGCGGGCTTCTTGCTGCGGGGTCACAACATTGACCACGTATCCCATCGCTTTCAGGGCTGCGTTTATTTTGGGCATGATCTCTTCTTTTTGCGCGCCGCTGCTCACCACGAAATGGATGTCGCGGGCGCCGACGCCGAAGCCCGCCATGTCGGCGATGTAGCGCTTCAGGCCGCTTTTAACGTCTTCATCGGTGGCGAGGCCCTCTTTCACGAGGCTCACCCCGAACTCGGCCTTTACAAGTTTCCAATTTTTCTGCGCGTCTATCCTGACGATGAAGGAGTTGAATCCGGTAGCGCCGAGCTCGACGACACCTTTCAGCTTTCCGCCGACGGGCTCCGGCGCGGTGTAGTTGAACGGGGCCGGGGTAAAGGAAGCGCCCGATTTGCCCCAGGTGCTGCTCGTGGTTGTGCCGGCGCTGTTTTGCCCTGGTGTGGTGCTGTTCGTTTGCTCGGTTGGGGCAGGGCTGCTGGAATCGCTCGATTTTCCCAGGTTTGGAAATAAGTAGCGCACGCCAAAGTACACGCCAGCCACAATGGCCAATGTGATGAGCAAGCGCGAAAATCCGGTTAATTTTGCCATGGTCTCAGTACGTTTTGAATGGTTGATGTTTGAAAAAAGTTGACCAAATGTCGCGTTTTTTGGTGGATCATGGAAGATTTTTCTGCAAAAAGCGCTTGTTTATCGACACAGTTCGCGGTGGCGGCAGGGGCTTTTCAATGCTTTGGTTTGGGAGGGTTCATGAAGGCAAAGACACTTAAATTTCTAACATCTTTCCTCCCATAATCTCCACTGCGCTCCCCTCTGCCAAAAATACCGAACTGGGCTCGCCCGCCAAAATTTTGGAAAAAATGGGGCCGTATTCGTCTATCGTGGAGCCCTCCAGCTTGAACTTGTTCACCTCGTAAACGTCCCAGCGCGGGTGCCGCACCTCGTATTCTACGGTGCGTTTGCGCCGCTTGTGCTTGGCATACCCCCAATAATGCTCGGTGATGAACTCCGCTTCGCTGCCTGCGGCGATTGGCCGGGCATCGGCACGGTGTTCTGCTGTCATTTTGCACCAATTGCCCCCGAAAAAGGGCTTCCAGGCATAGCTTGTCCGGTTTGGCACGCTATTGTGTTCCCAGCCATGTTGCATCAGCCTCGTGGTGTAATGCTCCCCGTAAAAGGTGTTGGCAACCCAGGCTATCGCGGGCTTTGGCACGATCTCCTTGATAAAAACCACGCCGCGCCGCCAATTCTTCCCATCTTTTCGCCTGACGTAAAAGCGCAAGTTTATTTCCTCAAAATCGGTGTGCAGGGGAACGCGCAGGCCCTTCACGGCGGTGTCCACAAACATAAAGCCGACCAGGCTGACGTAGCATTTGCCCTCCCAATAGTCGAGCTCGGTCCCTGGCGGCACGTACAGGTCCAAATAAGCGGGCGGCACCACATAGTTGGCCATCAACAGTTTGCGCCATTCGGCGCTCAAAAAAATGTTTTCCATAATTTATGGTTGGGCCCAGTTGTTGTCTTTTGGGCGCACATCCGGGATTGTTTTCCCGCCCAGGGTTACTTTTTTCAAGGTTTTCCCGACGGTTGTTTCAAATTGGGCAGTCTTTCGCCCTTGGTCTTTCCAAATCCCGGCCGTTTCATGCTTAGTTTCTATGCTTCCGTCGGTGTAATACAGGGTAAGGTGTATCGGCACCGGGATATTTCCCTTGTTGTCAACGTACACCACTTGCTGGCTGCTGCCGCTGGCATGGTCGAGCCTCGCCACGGAGCTGATGGCCAGGTCGGGGTAGCCAAACTCAAAAAACCAGGGCTTCCAGAACCAGTTCAGGTTTTGGCCGGACACGTCATTGAAGGTGTTGAAAAACTCGTAAGGTCCAGGGTGCTTGCTTTTCCAGCGGTCCATATAAGCCGTCATGCACTTGTGGAAGGTTTCGTATCCAAGGTGGTCGAGGAGTTGGGTGTAGGCCAACTGCGGGCGGGTGTAGGATTCGAACCAGTAGGTGTTGCCGTTGATGTTTTTTGAGGGCACCATAGGCGGCACATCCCAGTCGTTGCCAAAGCCGCCGCCCCAGATTTGGCCCTTGGTGCGGGAGAGCGAATCACTGGTGAAATGTTCGAAAAAATTGGCCCAGCCTTCGTCCATCCAGGCATAGTATTGTTCGTTGATGCCCATCATAAAAGGGAAGTAGGTATGGGCGGATTCGTGTATGGTAAGGCCCATTACCCCTTCGTCGCTGGTGCTGGCATCGTTTACCATCATGGGGTATTCCATGCCGTCGTTGCCGTTGAAGATGGTGAGGCAAGGGTAAGGAAAAGGGTATCCGGGCAGGTAGGTGCTCATCAGCCGCACACCATCGGCGGCGATGCGGGCAACTTTTTTGAAATCCTTTGATTCGCTGTCGTACACCGCCGAGATGAAGCTCCGACGGCCTGTCCTGTCGTCCACCACGACGGATGTGGCGTCCCAGTTGTATTGGTTGCTGACAGCAAAGGTGAAGTCGGGCACATCGGCAGCAATAAAGTGGAAGACGTTCTTTTTGGCTTTTTGGAACACTTTGCCTGATTTTATCTCTTCGGCGGAGAATATCTGGATGATATCGTTGCTGCCATGTGCCTTGTTCCAGCGCTCCAAAATAATGGGCATCAGCATGTCGGCGGCGTTTTGCCATTCGCCGGTGGCCCAGGCGGCGTAGCCTTTGGGCAGGGTTATAGTCACGTCGTAATTGGAAAAATCGTGGTAAAACTCCTGCAAGCCGTTGTAGGGCGCGTCGGCCCAGCCGTGGAGGTCGTCGTAAACAGCGATCTGTGGATAAAAATAGGGGATGAAATAGGTGCCTGGCGCGCAGACACACTCGCGGGTGGCGCCGGGGTCTTTGGGCATGGTGAATTCCCAGGCGACTGTCATTTTCAGCGACGATTTCGGGGCCAATGGCGCTGGCAGGCGGATGTCGAGGAAGCTGTCGTGCCGGCGCTGCTTGTCTTTGGCCACCGCAACGCCGTTTATCTCCAGCTTGTTTATTTCCACCCCGTCGGTTAGGTCTTTCGGGTCGATGTCGTCGGCGCGCTGGCCGCCTTTTTTGTACAGGTCGTGCTGGAGCTTCACCCTGATCATCTTCAGGGTGTCGGGGCTGTTGTTGTGATAAGTAGTTTCCTGGAACCCCTCCACTTCGTGTTCTTTGGGGTCAAGCGCTACCGCTATTTTGTAGTCGCTGCTGTTTTGCCAGTAGTTTGGCCCAGGTTTACCATCTTTCGCGCGGATGCCCTTGTTGTAAGAGGCTTCAAAATTGCGGGGGAAGAACAGTTCTGTGTTTTGTGCAAGTGCTGTGGCCGTTACTGTCGCCAGCAGCATTGAGATGAATAGTCGCATTGTCGGGCAATTGTTGAGTTGTGTGGTTTTGAAAGGGCAAACCTAAGGCTGATTTGGGATAAAACCTCCATCATGGCGCAGCAAAAGCAAGCGGTTTTGCGGCCGCCCCATCAGTATTTGACTGCGACCGCACGGGTATTGTTGGTGCGGTCGCATTCCCGCAGGTTAGGCGGTGGCGCCAGTTCGATCAGGATGTTCGGCGCAAACTTGGTCCTGTTTTTCAAATCAATTACAATTTCTCCGCGAAGCCTTTGGCCGGCCTTTAGCCAGCCGGTCAGGGTTTCGCTCCCCTGCAAAACCTTTGTATTGCCTGCAGGGACGGCGCCCCTTGTGAGCTTGTTTCCGCCGATAAAATACAAGTTAATGCCCAAATTGAACACACTGCTAGCCACTTCAACGGCTGCGTTCCCGATATTGGCCAATACATAGCGGATCGTTATCTCATTGTCTGAATATCTGTAAATATAGGCTGTGTCGATCGCGAGGTCAGGGCATTCGCCGTCGGTGGGCGCTGGGGGAGGGCGTACTGTCACCTTCAACCAAATCGGGCCCGAGATTTCGCCGGTTCCGAGCCTTGGGATTTCATTCCTTGCGGCATCGGCAAGTTCGCTTTCGTGCCCCCATAAGCGTGGCGGAAGGTTGATGGTATCCAATTCGACCAATGTTTCACCCGTGTTTTTATTCCCGCCCACGCTTTCCCGCCCAGTGTTGGCCATGCGGCATTTCAGGGAAACGGTTTTGCCGCGGATGTTCAAGATTTTTACGTCGAACAGGGCGACCCTAAGGCCGCTGTAGGGTAGGGCAGGCGATTGTGCGAGGTTTGGCACTGGCCACCATGTGCTTGCAAATAGCAGGAATAGGAATAGGCTTTGTTGCATTTTCCGCGAATTTGGGCGGCGCTATCCCGCTTCCAAAAAATTGACCCTGCGCCCAATGGTATCTTCCAGCGAAATGAAGGTTTCGGTGCGCTGGATGCCCGCGATAGGCTGAATCTTCTCCCGCAGCACCATGTGCAAATGGTTGGTGTCGCGGCAGATCAACTTGACCAAAATGCTGTATGCGCCTGTGATATAATTGGCCTCTACGACTTCCGGCACCTGCTTGAGCTGCTCTGCCACCTCGTCGTACAGGGAGCTCTTGTCGAGGTAAACCCCTAAAAAAGCGGTCACGGTGTACCCGAGCTTGTAGTAGTCGAGCCTTAGGCTCGAGCCGAGGACGATACCGAGGTTCTCCATCTTTTTCATCCGCACATGGATGGTGCCACTGGAAACGAACAGCTGTTTAGCAATGTCAGTATAGGGCGTTTTGCCGTCTTCCACCAGTTTGGCGAGAATTTGGCGGTCAAGGTGGTCAATTTCCGGATTATCCATTTTTTAGAGCGATGAGCCAGATGATTAATGTTAAATTTTTAACAAAAGTACCGTTTTATTGCTGATATGGAAATCTCACCTGTTTTTTTTCGTCACAGTCTCTTGTATCACCTTTCCCTTTTTCTTTCGGTCTTCAAATTCCTTCTTGCGCTTGGCCTTGAATTCGGTCGCCAGCTCGCGGATGCCCACCGGTTTGTCGTTGAGCCGCCGGTGATAGGCCAGGATCAGGAAGTCGGCCATGTCGTCGGGGAAAGTGATGCCGGCACTTTTGATGTAATGGGAAAGCCGGGAACCTCCGTAGAAGCCCCAGTTCAGGATGATCCATTGACCAAGGCGGTTGTGCATAACTTCGCAAACCTGGTCTTCCGGGATTGCCTTGAGCTTTGCCTTAGAGTCGGGCATGATGCGTTTATCCAGCTCCAGCATGGCTTCTTCCAGGTTTTTGGGGATGTACGTCCCATTTAGTTTGTCTTTTTTGATGCGTTCCTGATATTGCCGCTCATACTCTGCCTCGGTGCCGGCGGGCCATTCTTCTTTTGGTGAGGGCTGCTGCGCAACCAGGGGGCTTGAAAAAATAAACAGCAGCAGGATAAAGCAATTGGTGTTTCTCATCAATAATAATGTTTTGTTTGCAGGTATAACCCTGATTAAAGTGATTTGTATGATTTGATTGATTAAAAACAACTGATTTTCAAATGATTATGCGATCACGATTTTCATAACCGCTTTGCGTTGACTATAATTGTAAATTCGTTTATGAACAAACTGGCCAAACTATCGCTGGGAGAAATTTTTTTGCTGCAACTGATCCTTTGGTTGCTGCTATGGCTCTTCAACGACTATGTGGCGACACTATTAACGCTCTGTGTCGGTGCTGTGGTATCGGCGGTGCTGCTTGTCGCGCTCTTGTCGGAGGCCGTTGAGCGCTCAAAGGTGCCCAAGCGGTATTTTTATGTCATGGCCATCAGCATTGTTGCCATAATATCGGCTGCTGGCATCTATGCGCTGATATTTGGGGGGCGGCTCGATTTTTTGGCGCCCAAATAACTCAACCCTCCCCGGCCAGGCTGTCTGGGTCAACTTCCTCGAAGGTGCCGGTTTGGCGGTTTTTGCGCACCCGGTTCCAGGGGAAATACCGGCCATTCATCACCACATAAACGCCAGGGGGCAATACCTGGGCAAAAGCCAGTGCACTGCCGAGGTTGAAAAAGCCGTCGGAAGACGTGCCGAAAGCATAGGGGATCATGGCGCCCGTTAGCACGATTGTTTTGTCCGGTATGTTCGACTGTGCCAACAGGCGTGCGGTGTCCACCATCCTGTCGGTGCCGTGGGTCAGCAAGATGCGCGTGGCCGGTGTTTTCGTGCAATTGTACACGATGATGGCCCTGTCTTCGTCACGCATTTCAAGCGAATCTATCATCATCAGGGTTTTGATGTCGAGGTTGACCTCGCAGCGGCCACGATCGAACATTTCGTTCAAATGGGTATTCTTGAAATAGAGCTCCCCGGTGATTTCGTTGTATTCTTTGTCGAAGGTGCCTCCGGTGACGAAAACTTGAACCATTGCTATGAGAGATGAGAGATGAGAGATGGGCGGGGCAAAGAAACGAATTTGGGGCTAAATAAGGGAGAGTATCTTGGTTGCTGGCGCGGATAATTTGGAAGGGCTACAAATATGGCCTTAGGTTTGCCAGATTTTGGGAATCGTTATTACATTTGCCGCCGTCAAATCTGATACAATATGAAGAACAATGAAGAATTTACCATGAACCGCAGCCGCGACTGGATGATATTTATCGCCAGCTCAGTCGTCATGGTGGCATTGCTGTGGTATGCGCCGGAATGGGTTTGGGTAGCTTGGCCTTTCCAGTTCACCGCTTTGGCTGGCGCCTTGGGGCGGCTGTAACTTTACTGCCATCCGCCACATTCAATCTGCATGAGGCTGCTTTATGAGGCACGTAGGGTCTGTTACCCCGGCTTGCCCTGATAAAGCAGCCTTTTTGCTTTGATTTCAGCCCAAAAAAAGAAATCCCTCGCTTTTAGCAGCGAGGGATTCTAACCCAAACAAATAAACACAAAAACTACTTGCTGCAATTTTAAGGGATTTTTAGGCACCGCAAGCAAGTTTTTGCGATATTTTTTTTGAAAATTTTTTGAAGGCCTTTTCGGAAAGCACTGGCTTCTCCTTGTTTTTTAAATTATTGGGAGGGTATTCCTACAAATTTTCGGCAGGCCGTTTTACCTTCATCGTAAGATACTTCATTCAAAATCAACCTGATGCGCTTGTTTCGCTTCTTAACTGCACTTGTTGCCACCACCTGCCTGGTTTGGTTTTTATCCAGCCAGCGCTCTGTGAATGGAAAGGAATTGCCGCCCCTTGGCGATTTCTTCAATCCCTTCAGCGGCTTTTGGCAAAACGGGGAACCGGTGACCGGCACAAAATTCCAAGACGGGGCGATACCGGGGCTCAGCGCCCCTGTGAAAGTCGTGTACGACGACCTGCTCGTCCCGCACATTTTTGCCGAAAACATTTCTGATGCACTGCGCGTCCAGGGCTACATCACAGCGCAACACCGGCTGTTTCAGATGGACCTCACAACCCGGAAAGCTTCCGGGCGGCTTTCCGAGGTTTTGGGCGAACGCACCTTGAAGGCAGACCGGGATGCCCGGCGCAAGGGCATGGTGTTCGCCGCGGAGAATGAACTTTTGGGCTGGAAAAAATCGCCCGAGTCGTTTGGCTTGTTAGAGGCTTACACAGAAGGCGTCAATGCCTGGATCGACCAGATGAGCCCGGCGGATTATCCCATCGAGTTCAAATTGCTGAACTACGAGCCCGAGCGTTGGTCACCCCTGAAGTCGGCATTCGTTATCAAGGCCATGGCACAGACGCTTTGTTCCCGCCAGGACGATATCGAAAGCTCCAATGCCTTGCAGTATTTTGGGCGCGACACTTTCGACTACCTGTACCCGCTATGGAACCCCAAACAACAGCCAATAGTGCCAGATACTGGGCAATGGAAAGGCTGGCGCGTCACGCTGCCCCCCCCGGCTCCCGAAGCTGTGGGAACCATTGGCGCCCTGCTCGATGGACACAGCGGGGAAATGCCAGACGAACCCGAAATGGACCCATATAACGTTGGCAGCAACAACTGGGCTTTAGGCAAAGGGAAGTCGAAATCCGGGAAAACCATGCTTGCCAACGACCCCCACCTTACCCTCAGCTTGCCTTCTGTGTGGTTCCAAGTACAGATACACACCCCGGAAACAAATGCATACGGCGTTTCCCTGCCAGGTACCCCGGGCATCATCATCGGTTTCAACGAAAACATCGCATGGGGGCTTACTAATGTAGGGCAAGACGTGTCTGACTATTATACCATCAAATGGGCGGATGCGACGCGCATGAAGTATTTACTGGACGGAGAGCAGCGCAGCGTCGTGATAAGGGTGGAAGAAATTGGCGTAAAAGGGAATCGAAGTGTTAAAGACACAGTCCGGTACACCGTATTCGGCCCCTTGCCCTTCGACGACGATCCCGCCAGCCCGCTGCGCGATTGCGCCTTGCGCTGGACGGTACATGACGTGCCCGATTTCAGCTCCCTTGACGTTTTCCGTTCACTCAACGCCGGAAAGGACTATAACGACTACAAAGCAGCGCTCAAAGGCTTTGACTCCCCGCCACAGAACTTTGTATTTGCCTCAAAATCGGGCGATATTGCCATCCAGGTGCAAGGCAAGTTCCCGGTCAGGGGAAAAGAACAGGGGCGGTTCGTGCAAGATGGCAGCAGATGGGTCAACGCCTGGCACAGCTTTATCCCTTGGGACCAAGTGCCCAGCATGAAGAACCCGACTGGGGGTTTTGTTTTCTCCGCCAACCAGCACTCCGTGCCACCAAGCTATCCCTACTATTACATTGGCGGTTTTGAAGACTATCGCGGCAGAAGGATATTCGACAGGCTAAACAACACGCATGATGCCACGCTCGACAGCATGAAAGCCATTCAGTTGGACAACTTCAGCCAGCGCGCAGCCGACGCGCTTCCCGCCATGCTGCGCTTGCTGGACAAAAAGGCATTGAACGACGCGGAGAAACAGATGGTGGCCGAACTTGAAAGCTGGAATTACTGCTACGATGCGGACAAACTGGCGCCGACCCTCTTCGATGCCTGGTGCGACTCCTGCTATGCGCTCACCTGGGACGAGATGGACATCATCCGAAAAGCCAAAAAACCCATCCTTTACCCGGATGGTTGGCGCTGGATTGAAATGTTGCAAACCGATACCTCCAGCATATTTTTTGACATAAAAGAAACTCCCGGTCGCGAAACAGCTACTGATATCGTGCTGGAGTCATTCAAACAAATGGAAGGTTTTTTTGAGAAAAACCCCGCCATGAAGGCTAATTGGGGCCAATCAAGGCCCTTTGCCATCAAGCACTTAGCCCTGATCGACGCTTTCAGCAGACTCGATTTGAAACCGGGCGGCCACAAAACCGCCCCCAATGCCGTGAACCGCAACCATGGCCCTTCCTGGAGGATGTTGGTGGAACTTGGCGAACAGGTAAAGGCCAAGGGCGTGTTCCCGGGCGGCCAGTCGGGCAACCCGGGAAGCCGCTGGTACGACAATATGGCGGATACCTGGGCAAAAGGCGAGTATTTTGACCTGCTTTTCTTGAAAACACCTGAAGACAGCAGCGACAGGTTGCTGGGACAACAAACCTTTTCACCCAAATAGACAATCAAGATCAAGCCCTTAGGTGATGAAAAACTTCTTCTTATCCACCCTGTTAATTTTTTTATTGGGCAACCTTTGCCGCTTCGGGCTGCCGTGGTGGGGCATTGTGCCGATTGCGTTTACCGTGGCTTTTGTATTTCCACAATCGGGCTTTGGTGCTTTTTTGGCTGGTTTTTTTGCCGGAGCAATGCTCTGGGGCGTCCATGCCCTGCTGTTGAACGCCGCCAACGGCGGCGCTTTTGCAGAAAAAATAGGGCAACTTTTCCAAGGCTTGTCCGCCAGCCAATTGTTGTATGCAACAGCGCTTATGGGCGGGCTGCTGGCCGCATTTGGGGCCCTGACAGGCCAATGTTTCAAGGATTTGATGGGAAAGCAGCCGAAAAAAGACTATTACCAGCGGCGGAAAAGGTCGGGCAGGTACTGGTAGCCAAAACCAAACCGACAGGACTGGTGTTTGATCCCTAACGTTAATCACAATCCAGGAGATTTTATTTTTCTACATGGCGCAACATCAAACGATCGAAACGGACATCATAATCATTGGAGCTGGTCCGGTTGGCCTTTTTGCAGTATTTGAAGCAGGCCTCTTAAAAATGCGTTGCCACCTCATCGATGTGCTGCCCCAACCTGGTGGCCAACTCACAGAAATTTACCCGAAAAAGCCCATTTACGACATCCCTGGCTATCCAAGTATAATGGCTGGCGACTTGGTGAAAAACCTCATGCGCCAGATCGAGCCCTTCAAACCGGGCTTTTCCCTTGCAGAACGTGCCGAATCCCTTGAAAAAATGGACGATGGCCGCTGGTCAGTCACCACTAATCGCGGGACCAAACATCTTGCCCCCGTTGTTTTTATCGCAGGTGGCCTTGGCAGCTTTGAGCCGCGTAAGCCCCCCATTTCCAATATCGCCGAGTACGAAGAAGTGGGGGTCGAGTATTTCGTGCGCAACCCGGAAATGTTCCAATATAAAAAAGTGGTGATCGCCGGCGGTGGCGACTCTGCCCTCGACTGGGCGATCTATCTGGCCAATATAGCCAAAGAACTCACCCTCATCCACCGCCGCACGGAGTTTCGCGGGGCTTTGGACAGTGTGGAAAAAGTGGCACACCTAGCCGAAAAAAAGAAAATAAGGCTGGTCACCAATGCACAAGTGGTTGGCTTGCAAGGCAATGGCAAGCTGGAAAGCGTCGAGATACAGCACGATACAGATGGCAACTTCAACATTGAAGCCGACCATTTCGTGCCGCTGTTCGGCCTGACGCCTAAACTTGGCCCAATTGCCGATTGGGGTCTGGGCGTGAGCAGCAACGCTGTTGAGGTCAACACATTCGACTATGCCACCACCACACCGGGTATTTTTGCCATCGGCGACATCAATACCTATCCCGGCAAGCTCAAGCTCATACTTTGTGGCTTCCATGAGGCGACCCTGGCCTGCCAATCAGCCTTTAAGATCATGCACCCCGACAAAAAACTCTCGTTCAAATACACCACCGTAACCGGGATTGAGGGTCTTCCCGCCAAATAAACATAACGCATGGATACCATAAAAATCACCATTGTGGACCGCGCCGGCGAATCCCAGGAGTATGAAGCCCCCACGGACATGGGCTTGAATGTCATGGAACTGTGCAAGTCGCTGGGACTCCCCGTAGAAGGCACTTGTGGCGGCATGGCCTTGTGTGCTTCCTGCCATGTTTATGTATTGTCCGACCACGAGCTTCCCGAACCGTCCAACGATGAACTGGATATGCTCGACTCCGCTTTTTTCGTCCAGCCGAACAGCCGCCTCGGCTGTCAAATCAAACTGCACGAAGATTTGGATGGTCTGGAGCTGAAAATAGCGCCAGTAGCGAATTGAAGCGATGAGCGATGAGCTTGCACGGCTTGGGCATTTATTTGGCTTAGGTGCTGAAAAACCAATTTCTAACCAAATCCCAGATGTTGCCCCACTCATCTCTCATCGCTCAGTAAAATCCTGTAATCGTCCCAGCGCGCATCTTCGTTTTTCATTTCGAGCAGGTCGAACAATTGCCCTTCGTAGAGCGCCTCGAGTTCTGCGGCGGTGCGGGAAGTGCGCAATTCTATAATTCCACTTTTAACTTGATCTGAGCGCCACTGGTGGGTGTGTTCCATTTTTTCAAAAATGGCTGAGCATGCGGCAATATGGTCGTCATTGCTGCGGCCTGCCACTACGCACTCGCTGAAGGCCAAAGCGTTTCGAGCAATGACCTTTCCTTCCTCTAGGATAAAATATGCCGTGTGCGGCCAGGTTTCGGGCGGGGGAAGCAGTTTCGCGTAGAGTACCAGTTGCAGGTCTTCTCCGTTCATTATCAATTCTTTGCGGCGTTTTGCACCACTCCATTTCAGATCGACGATGGCGCGCTCGTTGCCACGCGACAATACCAGGTCTGCTTTTCCCCGGATGGGCACACCGCCCATAGTGCCTTCAAGCTTCATTTCTGTTTGCTCTACAGTCCAGCCGTTGGTGCGCAGCAGCGATACGAGGCTCCACGCTGCGTTCTTGACGCGGTTCAAAAAAGCGTTGCGCTCCGGCTCTCGTCCGTACAGGAGCAGTGTTGCGCCTTCTTTCGGGAGCAAGGAGCGCGCTTGCTCTTCCACCCATGCATAGACAGTCTTTTTGTCAAGCCCATTCAAGTCTTCTTTCAGCAGGTTTTCGAAAAACCGGTGGGCCAGGCTGCCGAGCAGGGTATTGTCGCCGGTAACCGACAAAAGGGAGGATGGGAACAGCTTTAATTGTTGCCGAAAAAACCAGCGGTGGGGATAGTAAAACAGGCTTTCTAAGTTTGTGGGGGTTTCGTACTCGGCAATGCGCACCTGTTCCGGCTTGGCGAGCCTCAAATGTGGGCGGGTTCGCTGGCCGGCGTGCACGGGCAGCGAGGCTTGTGCTGGCACTTTAAGCCATTGGGCAAGCCGAAGGCGGTCGTGCTCAAGGTCGATTGAAAAATTGAGCTCCTTGAACTGCTTGCCAAAGGCAACTTCCAAGTCGCTCAGCAACAAGTTTGGCAGTGCCTCGGCGCCGTCAGCTTGCTCCGGCACCACCAAAATGAGCCGTTTGGTGCAATATTGGAAAGGCCGCTTGGCCAACAGTTGGTTCAATTGGCTTTGCAAGCGCGGGGAGCTCAATTTGACACCATAGCTTTCGAGCCATTCCCGCTCCGGTTTTTGCCACTTATCGGGCGGGGGCGTGTCGTTTTCTGCCAAGAAACCCCACCATATCAGCATTTCGACCGGTGTTGCAATAGCGCCAGGCTTATGCATGAACCTAAAGCTCCCTTTTTCGGTCTGAGCCAGTTGGATGGGCGACGCTTCAAAAATGGTGCGCACGATGCGTTCCAACTCCAGGTAGGAAATGCGCTGCTCCGGCAGTGTTTCCAGCAATTCACGGATGCGCCGCGCCTGCTCGGCCAAAACCAGCAGGGAGTTGTTGCTGCTGCCCGTCTCCTCAAAATGTATCCGAGCCCATTCCTGCAAATAGGCGTACAGCACCACCGCGTCCCTTTTGGGCGCCGTGCGGTCGGCGGGATAGCGCCGCCGGTCGAACCAAAACGCGTATTGTTCCCTTGCTTCCTCTGGCAAATCAGCATTTTCTAAGTAGCCATAAACCGCTGCAAACCAAGTGTCGCTAAAAAAACCGGGCTTTTCTGCCATCACGCGGGCTATTTCCAGGGCCAGGCCGGGGTCGAGGGGCTTTAGCGGCAAGGTCAGGAACTCCATCACTTTAAAAACATCAACGGGCTCCCACAGAAACGCGGGCGCTAGCTTTAATACTTGTAGCGATGGCCTGGCCAGGGAAGCCGATTGGATGCCCATGGCAGCAAACCCTTCGCTGAGCAGGCTTTGTTCCAGGGCAAGGCTGGGTTGGGGCGCCAGGAAAACCGGATTGAGATTGGGGTTTTCCCGCAAGGTTTGGGCCAAAAAAGTAGCTGCATCGCTGTCGCGGCGGCACCTCAGTATAAGCACTTGAACATCTGCGGGAAGCCCCGGGTTTTCAGGGTTGACAAGCTCGATGGCATATTTATCGGGGGACTGCCGCAAAAAAGCGACAAAGCGCTGTATCATGGGCTGTTGCAGGTTTTCCGGTTCGTAGAGCCTCAGGGTCAGGGAAGGGATCGAAATATGCGCCAAGCGTTGCAAAACTTGTTCAAAGCGCTCAGCAACGCCCAGCGCAGCAGCAGCTAATTCAGGGTCAAGTATTTTTTTCCGAAAAACCGCCTCTATCACGGCCAGGGTTTGGAGGCGCTCGGGCACCCCATCGGCTGCAGCCTCAAAGTCCCAGCCAGCCATCAACAGTTCATCGCGCCAGCCCAACAAAAACTCCGCCGTCGCAAAGCGGTCGGCTTCAAAGGATTGTGCGTAAAATGCTCCCTCTACCTGCCCCAGCGATTGGCGGTACAGCTCGATCCGCAGGTATTCGGTATTGTTCGGATAGCCGCTCAAGCCCAATTGGGCTTCGAGCCAGTGCAAGAGCTTGACAGGGCCCGCAAAAAAAGCTGCTGCCGTGGCATTTTCTTGCCTGTTCAGCACTGTGCTGTCAAAATCGTTTCCAAAATGAATCGTCATGGCATGACAAAAGTAGCGGGAGACTGTACCTTTGCAGCACTTTTTTCAAACAAAATTTGCAATGGACAACAACGAAGTAGTGAAAAGCAGCGATATAACCCTCCGCGTGGGCTTGAATGCCGAACAGGTGCCCATCCGCATCGAGTGGGGCGCCAGCGACCGTAACGGGGGCGCGCTGGAAGAGTGCAAGGCAATCGCCGTCGCCCTGTTCGACAAAGAGCACCGCGACACCCTGCGCATCGACTTGTGGACCAAAGAAATGCAGGTGCTGGAGATGGATCGGTTTATGTACCAAACACTGCGCTCCCTGAGCCAAACCTACCTGAAAGCGACCCAGAACAAGGAACTGGCGGAGGAAATGGCCAAGTTTGCGCACTATTTCGGGCAAAAAACGGAGATCATCCCGGCGGGAGAGTAGTTGTTCACCTCACATGCTTCCCCCCCGTCCAGCCGAGCCCCCCTAAGTATTCCTGACCGCTTTCATATGCCGGACCTTCCAAGGCAGTGCCCATGCTGTCGTTCCACCGGTTGAGGTAGCCAAACAAGGCGATCACGCCCAGTATCTCGACGATTTCCCCTTCGTCCCAATACGCTTTCAAGTTGTCGGAAATGGCATCGTCCACTGCGTTTGGCACGGCAGAAGCGGCTATTGAAAAATCAAGGGCCGCCCTTTCTGCATCTGAAAAGGCAGGGTGGGATTTGTATTCCCAGATATTTGCCATTTTATCGGCAGCGGCGCCATAGCGCTCGGCTGCGCGGATGGTGTGGGCCTGGCAATACTGGCAGCCCGCTGTGAGCGAGGCGACGTAACCTATCAACCGTTTCAGGTCGCTGGTGACGCGGCCATGGTTGGCCATTACGGCTTTGTTCAGCTCGATAAATGCCTTGGCGATGGCAGGGCGGCGCTGCATGGTCAGCACCGAATTGGGGCAGAAGCCGAGCGTTTCGTTGAAAAACTCGGCAAGTGCGGCTACTTCCGCGTCGTTGTCGGGGGGCAGTGGCGTGATGAGTGGCATGGTTCTAATGTGCCGCCAACGTTCGGTTGGCGAATTTGTGCCTCCAGCCTTCAGTTGGCGTAATTGCGCTGCCAAGCCCAAGCTGGTCTGGTTAATTGATAGTTGTGCCAACCGAAGGGCGACACGTTAATGTCCGCAGACGCAATTGCTTTCCGTGCAAGTATGGCCGATGCCCGCTGCGCCGGTTTCGCCGCCGGGCAGCTCGAACCAGAACTTGCTGCGCATTTTGTCGTAGTTCCCGATCTCGTTCAAGGTCATGGGGTCGTACAGGCGCCCGTTGACCATAACATACTGAATGGATTCTGAGTTGCGGATATTGTCGAGCGGATTGGCGTCCAAAACGATCAAATCGGCGAGCTTGCCTGTTTTCAGCGAGCCGAGCTCGGCATCCATACCTAAGCTCTTGGCGCCGTTGATGGTGGCACAGCGGATGGCTTGCAAGTTGCTCATGCCGCCTTGCTGCAGCATCCACATCTCCCAATGCACGCCCAGGCCCTGCAGTTGCCCGTGGCCGCCGACATTGATGTTTACGCCTGCGTCTTGCAGCTTTTTGCACGATTTTGAAGTCAGGATATGGCCATTTTGGTACTCCTCGTCGGGCGCTTTGGTGACGTGGCGGCTGCGCTCCATGATGATATGCCGTGGGATAAACCCGAACAGCTTTTTGTTGGCCCAGACGTCGGTGTTTTGATACCAGTAATATTCCCCGTTCAGGCTGCCGTAGTTGACGATCAGGGTGGGGGTGTTGTGTGTCCGGGTTTTGCTCCAAAGCGTCACCACGTCGTTGTACAGCGGCGCGACGGGGATGTTGTGCTCAATAGTGGTATGGCCGTCAACTACTTGCGTCAAGTTGTGGGCAAAGAACGAACCGCCCTCCGGCACTACCTGCATGTCCAGTTCTTTGGCGGCGGCCATCACCTGCTGGCGCTGCTCGCGCCGGGGCTGGTTGTAGCTTTTTACTGAAAACGCGCCCCAGGCTTTGGTGCGGCGCAGGGCAGCGCGGGCATCGTCGAGGGAATTGATGGGGGCTTTGAAGTCGCCGTCAGCCCCGTAAAGTATCGTGCCGGTGCTGTACAGCCGCGGGCCGACCATGCGGCCGGAGCGCAGCATCTCGGCGTGGCTGAAGGCCATTTCGGAGTTGGTAGAGGGGTCGTGCATGGTGGTGACCCCGAACGCCAGGTTGGCGTAGTATTCCCACTGCTTTTGTGGGCTGAGGCCGTGGCGGAAGTTTCCGCTGTGGGCGTGCACGTCGATCATACCGGGCATGATGGTCTTGCCCGCGCAATCGATCACCATTGGGTTGTTCACCCTAAAACGGGCGGCCTGGTACTCCGTCATGCTGCCCACGAAGGCCAGGATGTTGTTTTCCACCACGATCACCCCGTTCTCGATCACCTGCTCGCCTTCGCAGGTGATGATGCGGGCGTTTTGGAAAACGATGGCGCCTTCTGGAAGGTCGGCTTTCAAGCGAAGCCCGATTCGGATGCCCGTGGTATCGAGGGCAGGCAGCGAATCCGGCGCGCCGGGCAAGAACTTGAAGCGCTGGTTGAGGTTTATGGTAAAATATTCCTCGCCTAAGGTGTAGTGCAGTTGCTTTGAGTCGGACGACCAGTGCAGGTTGTAGCCGGCATCGCGGCTGACCTGCGTGATCGGCACCGAGCCCATGCCGCCGCTCACTTCCAAGGTTTGGCCGGGCATCGGCATGGCACAGATGTACGCTTTGTGCAATTCGGTGAATGCCAGCCATTTGCCATCCGGAGAGGGCGCCCACTGGTTGGCGTACTTGCTTTTGGCGAGTATCTTTTCGTCCTTGCCGTTCAGGTCGTAGGAGCGCAGCGATTTGTCGAGGGAGCCAAAGAGGTAACCGCCGGTGGTGGCGTAAATGCGCGACCCTTCGGGGGAAAAGCGCGGGTTTTCGCCGTTTTCCATGACAAATTTCAGCCCGCTGCCGTCGGCATTGATGGTGTAAACGCCCGTTTTGTTGCAATTGGTGAAACCGAGCTCGTCGTTGCCGCCATGTTTGAGCAGCACGATCTTTTTCCCGTCGAAAGAAAAGCTTGGGGTTCGGTAAATCCCTTTGGGGAGGCTCAATGCTTGTGTACTTTGGGTTTCAAGGTTGAAAACAAGGACTTGCCCCTGCTGTTCGTCGTTCCAGGTTACGTAAGCGATGTTTTTCCCGTCGGGAGAAAAAGCTGGCTCGAACTCTCCGGTATTTTCTGCTTTTGTCACCCGTTCCGGCCTCCCGTTTGGCAGCGATTTTTTGTACAAATACCCGTTGTTGCTGAAAACTAACCATTTTCCATCGGGCGATGTAGCGGCCTGCCGGATGGCGCGGGCGGTGAATTCGGCCTCAAATACCTTTTGCACGGGGCGTTGGGTTTCCGCGAGCTTGGTCTTTACGGTACAGCTGAACGGGATGGATTTTGCCCAATTGCTGTCGTAAGCTTTCCCTGTCAGTGCTTCCGCCACGTTGATGCGCTTGATGCCGCCGCCAGCCCAAACCACCATTTCCTGGCCCGAAGGCATCCAGGAAAACCCTGGATAGCAGCCAAATATGGTCCATGCTTCCTGCTGGTCCTTGTCCAATGCGTCATACACCGGATACTCTGCGCCCGTTTCTATGTTTTGCACCATCAGCAGGGTCTTGATGCCGTTGCGCCGGACAAAAGCCAGCAGCTTCCCGTCACGGCTGACCTGTGGCCGGCAAGCGCCGCCGGAGCCGCCCGTTACGTCTTCCACCTTGCCTTCCTGGCGGTCGTAACGCCGCACGGCAAAAATCTGGGTGTTCGGGTTTTTGTTGTACTGGAAAAAGCCGCCGCCGTACATATCTTCGCTGTAATACACGTAGCGGCCATCGGGGGAGACAGATGGCTCGTTCACGTCCTGCTGGTCGTTTTTCCGTTTGGTCAGCTGCACGCCGCCGCCGCCGCTGATATGGTACATCCACAGTTCCCCTGCGCCGAGCGAGCGCTGGCTGGTGAAGTGCTTGCGGCCCACGATGTAATCGTTGTCGATCCAAACGGCGTTGTTGAGGAGGTTGAAAGATTCTTTGGTCACCTGTGTGGCGTTCGTGCCGTCGGGGTTCATCACCCATATATTGTCGCCGCCGCCGGCATCGCTGGTGAACAGTATCTTTTTGCCGTCGGGCGAAAAGCGGGGCTGAACTTCCCAGGCCAGGCCCGAACGGATGCAAGTCGCCTTGCCGCCGCCGATGGGCATGGTATAGATATCGCCGAGCAAGTCGAAAGCGATGGTTTTGCCGTCGGGCGAAACGTCGAGGCAGATCCAGCTGCCTTCGCTGGTGCTGAATTCAACCTCCTGGTAGGGTATGCCCGTGACGGGGTTGTTGACGTCCCATTTTTTTTTGTCCTGGGCGAATAGGGCGATAAAGGCCAGCGAGAAAGCGGCGGTGAGGGTGATTCTGATCATTATTTTGAAAATTAAATGGGGGGCATAGATACGGAAGTGGGGGCGGTTTTTTGGAAAAATTCTACCTTTGGAAAGAAAACATTGTCGATGACACTTTACATCGTATATTGGCAAATATGAAAAAAGTTCAGATACTTATTATTGAAGATCAACCTAGGTTCGTAGCAGCTATCAAAGAATGGATTGCCTATTTCTGCCGTAAAAACAACTTTGATCTACCAAACATCTACGATTGTGATTCAATCGTACAAGGTGAGAAAATTCTAAAGGAACACCCAATCAACATAATTGTACTTGATTATTGGGTATTTGGAGAAGACTATAGTTTGGTAGCTGGTACCAAATTGATTGACCAAAATTCTTCCCTGATAAAGGAAAAAGAAGTGAAAGTGATCGTTATTTCCTCTGAATGGGAGAAGGTCGCTGCTCGTTTGCAATACCCCGGAATTATCTATGCAGGTATTGACCGGATTGAATCCAAATTTCACGAAGCCCTTCAATTTGTGTATCAAGATATTCAGAAAGACTTGGCTTTGAAAAAGGAGTACACTTCTATTAGGCTCCCATTGAAAGAAGTTTCATTAAAAAAAAGCTTTGCCCATTACCAGGATACAGAATTTAGTGTTGATAATATTTTGTATCTTGAATCTTCGAAAAATGTCACCTATTTATATCGGATCGAAATTGACGACATCGCACAGTATGTGACTAGTTACAACTTGAATAAGGTGCTTTCTTTACTTCCGTCCAAACAATTTGTCAGGGTACACAAAAGTTTTGCAGTAAATGCTGAAAGAATCAATGCAGAAAATTTGGATCTTATTGGGAACGTAATAGTTTTTGTGATCAAAATTGAAAGAAAAATAAAAATACCACTTGGGGGTGAATCTTTCGCCCCAGCCATAAATTACCTCAAGAATTTAAACGGGCTACATTGAGCATGTTAAATTGGTGGGATTCGGCGTGGAAATAAAGATTTCTATACAATCTATCTACTTTCCACAAGTAATCGTTAACACTATCTTCTCCCCTTGCCAACACTTCCAAGGGCACTACAACTTCTATTTTAGTTCCAGTTTCTCTAACGACCCACTCTCGTTTGACTCCATTAAATTCACGCCTTCCGTCAAAGTATGCTATAATAGCCCAATTGCCCATGATTACGATTTCCATTGGAGGATTTTCCAATGGGTTGTGGGCTATTGCAATCCGATATTCGTTGTCTTTTCGGATTCCTCGAACAATAGGATGATTGTTGTTTACAACGGGGATGCCTTTCTCAATCAAGTGCCTAATTGGTCTTAAATCTTTTATGTCATTTACATACAACCCCAATGATTTCAAGTTGGTTAGCCTTGCAATTTGATTTAAATCTGCTAAATGGCACTGAGTAATTTCAAGGTGCTGGAGATTATTGAGGTGGGCTAATGCATTTTCGTGAAGCAACTTGACTTGGCTCAAGTATAAGTACTCAAGGTTTCTTAACTCAAATGGGAAATCTATATCCACAATTGTGGTTCGGTCGTCTTTTCCCAAAATAGACAATTCTTTTAACGAAGAGGTAATATAACCCTGGTGCAGTTTAACGTAATCGGGATATGCAATGACAAGTTTTTTTAAATAGCGGAAGTGGATAATAAAATCATAGTTCTCGAAGCCACCGCCTCTGAGCCACAAATTAGTGGCATAGCCTTGTATGACCGTAATCTCTGCGCTTTGAGTATCATTTAGCTTAAAATACAAAGTGTAAGATGCCCGGCACGCTTCCAAAGTCTGCGAAAGCTTAGGCCAACTCATGTAATCAAGTCTAGAAAGATCAAAGTGAACAATGCCTTGAT
>CAZULM010000052.1:0-39823 GCA_964621185.1 uncultured Saprospiraceae bacterium
TGATGAGCTTATTCCGCACTCCGCACTCCGCACTCCGCATTCCGCATTCCGCACTCCGCACTCCGCACTCCGCACTCCGCATTCCGCATTCCGTCACTTCCAGCGCACAAACGCCTCCATGGCTTCGTACTCGGCCAGGCCGAGCGCACGGTAGGCCGCTGCGGTGGCGCGGTTGCGCTCTTCGGCGCGCTGCCAGAACTCGCGCTTGTCGTCGCCGGGGAAGGGGGGGCGGTCTTTCTGGCTTTGGTGCATAAAAATGGCCTGGCGCTTTTTTCGGAGCTGCTGCGGGCTCATCGGCACCGCCATCTCGATTTCGTGTACGGCCCATTCGTGCCAGGCGCCCCGGTACAGCCATACCCAGCAGTCGTTTATCCAGGGCTGTTGCTTCAGGCGGCGGTAGGCTTCAAAGATCGCGTCGAGGCAAACACGGTGGGTGCCGTGGGGGTCGGCCAGGTCGCCGGCAGCGTACACCTGGTGGGGCTTCACGCGCTCCATCAGGTCCATGATTATTTGGATGTCGGCATCGCCCAGCGGTTTTTTGCGGGTCTTGCCGGTTTCATAAAATGGCATGTCGAGGAAATGGATATGGTCGTCGGGGAGGCCGGTGAAGCGGGCGCCCGATCGCGCTTCTCCCCGGCGTATCAGCCCCTTGATGCTGCGCACTTCTGGGGAATCCTCGTCGGAAGAGTTTTTCTTGTTCAGGAACTGGATGATCTTTTTCAGGCGCTTGGCCTCTGCCTCCTCAATGGTTTTTTGGGTTTCCCCAAATTCCAGCATAAACTCGGCGTAGCGCAGGGCGTCGTAATCGTGCACGGCGATGTTGCCGGAAGTTTGGTAGGCTACGTGTACGTCGTGGCCCTGATCGACGAGGCGCTGGAAGGTGCCTCCCATAGAGATCACGTCGTCGTCTGGATGTGGGCTGAAAAGGATGACCGTTTTTTTGGCGGGCTTGGCGCGCTCGGGGCGCTTGCTGTCGTCGGCATTGGGCTTTCCGCCCGGCCAGCCGCTGATGGTGTGCTGCAGGCGGTTGAAGATGCGGATGTTGAGCTCGTAGGAATTGGCCTGTTCGATGATGAGCTCGCTGAGGCCGTGCTCGTTGTAGTCTTCATCGGTGAGCTTGAGGATGGGCTTTCCGGTCTTTTGCGAAAGCCAAACCACTGCTTTGCAGATGAGATCGTCGGTCCAGTTGCAGATGCCGGCGAGCCAGGGGGAGCGCATGCGCGTGAGTTCTTCGGCGGCGCTGCGGTCGAGCACCACCTTGACGTTGGGGTGTTTTTGCAAAAAAGAAGCTGGCACCGCCGTAGAGATTTCGCCTTCGATGGCCTGCTGGATAATGTGGGCTTTGTGCTGCCCCCAAGCCATTAGGTAAACCGTGCGGGCCTTGAAAATGCTTCCCACGCCCATGGTGATGGCACGGTACGGCACGTCGTCTTCCCCTTGAAAATCCTTGAGCGCGTCGTGTCGGGTAAGGTGGTCGAGGCGCACCATGCGGGTGGGGGAAGTTTCCCAGGCGCCCGGCTCGTTGAATCCGATATGGCCCGTGCGCCCGATGCCCAGCAACTGGATGTCGATGCCGCCTGCCAGGTCGATCAATTTTTCGTAGCGCTCGCAATAGTCGGCCACCTGTTCCATCGGCACGGTGCCGTCGGGTATGTGGATGTTTTCGGGCAACATGTCCACGTGGTCGAAGAGGTATTCGTGCATAAAGCGCCAATAGCTCTGGCGCGCCTCCTTGGGCATGGGGTAGTACTCGTCGAGGTTGAAAGAAACCACGTTTTGAAAGCTCAGCCCCTCCTCTTTGTGCAAGCGCACCAGTTCCTCATATACCTTGATGGGCGTGCTGCCGGTGGCGAGGCCCAGCACGATGCGCTCGCCGTCTTGTTGGCGCTGGCGCATGGCCAATGCTATCGACTGTGCCACATGGCGGGATGCTTCGAGCGCGTCGTCCCATATTTTTACGGGCAGTTTTTCAAAATTCTTTAGCTCGTACTTGAGGTAGCCTGGGTTTGCTTTTTCCTTGACTTTCATGCTGTTAGCGCTGGTTCTTTTGATTGACGACTTGGATGTTAGGCATAATTGTTTGAAATAGTCGGCTCAAATATAAAGCAGTATATCAATGGCAACCCAACCTTTGCATTCCATCCTGCGTGTATGACATTAAATTGGCCGATTATGGTGGTATTCACCACCTTTAGACTTTGACAACTACCAAGGCATGAACCTGGACCCACAACTACTACAAGCAGCCCACAAAGGCGACCGGAAAGCGCAGTACGCGCTCTACCGGGCTTGTTTCCCGTTGCTGATGGCCGTTTGTGTGCGGTACCGGCGCGACGAGCAGGAGGCAGTGGCGGCGCTCAACATCGGCTTTTTGAAGATCATCAACAACCTCGACAAGTACCGGCGCGACACAGTGCCGTTTGAAGCCTGGATCCGGCGGATCATGATAAACACGGCTATCGATGAATTCAGGCGGGAAAAAAAATGGCGGGAACTCACGGTGTTTGCAGAAGACGTGGAGCGGGCACACCCGGAGGAACCCATTCAATGGCAGGAAAGCGAAAAACGGATCGACATGCAACAGTTGGAAGCCCTTCTGCGGCGCTTGCCGCCCATGACCCAACAAGTGTTCAACTTGTTCGCCCTCGATGGGTTCAGCCACAAAGAGATCGGCGAGATGCTGGGCATGAGCGAAGGCACCTCAAAATGGCACGTCAACGCCGCCAGAGCTAAAATGCAAACATGGATCGCAGAACTTTCGAGTGCCTGAGGCCAAGCCTTTGCCCCAATTACCACATTATCGAATTATCACATTCCCTTATTGTGACAAACATAGACGACCTGATGCAACAGAAATATGCCAACGACGACCCCAACAGTCGCTTCGAGTTCCGCGAGGAATACTGGGAGCAGGCGCTGGCGTTGATCGAGGCGGACGAGGCACGACGGCGGAAAAAGCGGCGCTGGTGGTGGGGCTGCCTGGCCGTCCTTTTGTTGACTGCAGCGGGATATGGCGCTTGGGATATCGCAGCCAAAACTTCAGCGCAAAAGCAACCCCGGCAGCAAATAGAAAAAACAACAGCTGCAACATCAACCCGATTGCCGCAGCAGAACGAAACCTCGTCTTCGGCGCGTCTGAACCAAATCATGCCTGTGGTAGATGTCCAACACACGAATGACGCCATACAACCGCCAAATCCATCGGCAGAAACAGACAATTCCACCAATAATCCTGACAACCAAAATATCAAAAACACCAGCACGTCAACAGAAATTCCACGGCGCAACGACTTGCGGGCCAGCAACCCCGATGTGCCTCCCCAGGACAACAATGCCGAAAAAGCAGCAGCAGCAACAAAAACCGCGCAAAAGGCCCTGGGGAAACCGGACGCAGAAAGTACCCGCCATGATCAAATGCAGCCGGGCGGCGAACTGAACAGAACCGATACTGCATCCGTTATTGCGGCCCTTGCCCCTGAACATGATCAAAGCCACAAAGGCATCTTCGCTCCAATAAACACGTTGCCCCTACCCCTGGATTCGGTGCAAAGCCAACAAACGGCAGCGCTTGACAAGCCGGCGCCGGTAGCAAACATTGCTGCCCGGCAAACAAAACCGATCCGCGACAGCCGTTTTACCCTTGGTTTTGCGGCAGCCGCCACAGTGTACGCGCCTGCTCCCGACAAAAGGCGGCTGGGCTTTTCAACAGGTGCTGGGGCAACCTATAAATTCGCCAAAAACTGGTCGGCCTGCGCTGGCCTGGGCCTGCGCTTCCAGCCCGGCAACTGGCGCGATACTGCCGGCAATATCCATACAGAAAGCCTGCGGTACAGTTTCGGCTTTGAGTCATTGAAAACCAGTCGCCGCGATGTCGGACTGCTTTCGCTTGAAATCCCGCTCTCCGTTGCCTGGCATCGCGGCGCCATCGTCGCCGAAGCAGGCCTGGCGCCGGGCAACTTGCTCTTTGCCCTTGAGCGTTACCAGGAGGTACAGGCATCGTCGTTGCAAGCTGCCAAAACTACCCGGAACCGGCTGGAAAGAGGCGAAACCGGTATTTACCAAAGATTCTACACCAATGCATTTGCCGGGCTTGCCTGGCGGTGCTCCGCGAAAGCCAGTATCTGCATAAAGGGCAATTACCGTTTTGGGGCCATCCTGAAAGCCACCGCGGAAGACCCCGCCATGCGCGGAGGCTCCAATGTGGAGCTTGGGCTGAAATGGGCGATTGGGTGGTAAGCAGGCGGCATATTGCCGCTTTTTCAAGGTCGCCCACATCCAAACACATCAACTTACTCATCATCAAAAAAAATCGTATGAAAAAACTACTAAGCTCCGCTTTGGCTATCTGCCTTATTGTTATTGCATGCAGCAAATCGAAAGCGCCGACCGGCTTCGAAGATCCGGTGTTTATGGTTACTTATGAGGACAGCGTTACGGTCACGGCCGGGCTGGACGGCATTTACCACTTTACCAAGCTCGCACTCGGTGATGATGATGTTTACACGAGTATAAGCACCTTTTCCGATGCCGGTTGCCCCGAAGGCGACTGTCCTGGCAGCCTGCGTTTTGAGTTCAGAAGGACTGCCATCACCGATTCCTTGTTTTCGGGCGGGCAATACAAATATACATTGCCTGACTCGCTCGCTCCGGCGCCTTATGCTTATGCGGTCGAACTGGGTTGGGCCGATATTTTCAACAATTTCCTCAACCATAAACTACTTTTGGTAGGCAATGACAGCATCGTTCTCACCCACCCTACCATGGGCAACCCAATCGAATTGCCAGATATCCCGCACCAGGCTTACCTGACTAGCTACGGGGCCAATGGGTTAACAAGCGTTACACACAGCACATTCTTGCCCAGCAATCAGGCATCCACCCCCAAGGTCAGCATCAGAGCAACAGGCAGTGGGCAAAATGTTTCACTCACAGCGTTTCAGGATTTATCTGGCTCAACCGTGACGCGGTACTTTTGGAACACTGGCGACACCAGCGCCGTCGTCACGGTTGACAGTACACAAATTTTGCCTATGTACGCGGTGACGGTGACGGATGACCTTGACAACACGGCCAGCGCCAGCTTGAGCGCCTTGCCTTTCCCTTTGGCCTCCCAAATACGGACACCAACGGTTGGAATAACAGCTACCCCGAGGTTAAATCCCTTGCAGCTTCTCACAGTCGCCATCCAATGGGTAGATCCGGACGGCAGCATCTGGCGTTCCGACCTGGGGGCACAACAAGCGGGGAACAGCATTTTTAAGGTGATTTCTTCCGAACATTATGAGGTTAATGAGCTTGGCGACCCCACCTTGAAGCTCGTTGTTGCCTTCAACTGTTTGTTGTACACCAAAGAAGGCGCAGCGCGTTGGTTTGAAGGCCAGGGCATCATTGCTATGGCGCGCCCATAAATACAATTGCGAAAAAGAGCAGCTCAGCTTTATGGAGAAATTTTTACCCTACAAGTGCTACTGCGGCATTCGTTTTTTGAAATGCCTCCCAAAATTCGGGATGACTCGTGTCTGAAAGAAATAATCTGGCCAAATTGCAGCCCAAAATTTGTCCAATTAAGGCAATTCCCCTCAACAGGCAACGTTTGTCTTTGTTATTTCGCCAATGAAGACAGAACTTAACGCCATGAAACGACTGCTCCTTTTCGCGCTGCTGCTCTGCGGCACAACGGCATCCGCACAGGATCCCATTTTTTCGCAGTTCTATGCCATGCCCCTGCAGCTCAACCCGGGCTTTGCTGGCAGCGCCCGCGCGCCGCGCGCAGGCGTGGCCTACCGCAACCAATGGACTGGCTTCAACAATGCCTACCGCACCTATGCAGCGTTTTACGAGCAAAGCTTCGAGCGGCTCAACAGCGGCATCGGCTTCTACGCCGAGGGCGACAATGCCGGCGACGGGATTTTCAAAACGTCCAAGTTCTCGGCCACCTACGCCTACCGCTTGCAGGTGAACGACGATGTGGCCTTGAAACTGGGCGTGGAGGCAGGGCTGCGGCAGGCAAAATTAGATTGGCTCAAGCTTACTTTCCCCGACCAGATCGACCCCATCAACGGCTTCACCTACGATACCGAGGAGATCAGGCCCGATGCCACCAACAGCATTTCGCTCGACATATCATCGGGCATGCTCTTGCTGAGCGAAAAATTTTATGTCGGATTTGCGCTAAACCACTTAAATACCCCTAATGAGAGCATTTTGCTCGCCAACGACAATCTTTTTCGCGGCCTGCCCCTCCGCTACACCCTGCACGGCGGCACCGAGTGGGTTGTTAAAGCGGGCAATAAAGCCCGACCCTCCTCGTTTATCTCACCGAATTTCTTGTTTGTCTCGCAAGGCCCATACAAGCAGCTGAACATCGGAGCTTACGCCAGTTTAGGCTCTATTTACACTGGAGCGTGGTTTCGGCATACTTTTCGCAATGCGGATGCCGTTATTTTACTGGCCGGTTTCCGGGAAGGCATCATGAAGATCGGGATAAGCTACGACCTCACGGTATCCGGGCTTGCGGGGCGCGCAGGAGGCACTTATGAACTGACTTTTGGGCTGCTTTTCAACCAGGACAAACGCCCCGACATCAACGATTGCACCCGAATGTTCCAATAAATGCGTTAAAATTTTAGAAACCCTAACCCTGATAAAGGTTTCTTTTTCTACATTTGCCACTTAATTTTCAAAACCTGTATTTCAATACAATGAAGAAAACTATCAATCTCGGATTGTGTTTTGCCTTGTTGGCCTCTTTGCTGGCAAGTTGCGGGAAGAAATCAGAAGGCTCGACAACAACTGGTTGGAAATACAACGACCAAAAATGGGGCGGCTTCGAGAAATCTAACTACGAAGGCCAAGCCACCGGCCCGAACCTCGTGCTCATCGAAGGCGGCACCTTCACTATGGGCCTCACCGACCAGGACGTAACCTATGAATGGAACAACGTGCCGCGTCGCGTTACCGTTTCCTCCTTCTACATGGACGAAACCGAAGTGCGCAACATCGACTACCAGGAATACCTATACTGGACTTCCCGGGTTTACGGCGAAACCTACCCAGAGGTTTGGCGGCGCGCACTTCCCGACACCTTAGTGTGGCGCGAAGAGCTCGCCTACAACGAGCCGATGGTGGAAAACTACTTCCGCTCGCCCGACTACTACCAATACCCTGTGGTGGGCATCAGCTGGCACCAGGCCAACGACTACTGCAAATGGCGCACCAACCGCGTGAACGAGATGATCCTCATCAAACGCGGCATCATCGACCCGAACCCAGACCAGAAAAACGAAAACAACTTCGACACGGAAGCTTACCTCGTCGGCCAATATGAGCCAAGCGTGCGCAAAAACTTGCCAGACCGCCGCACCGGTGGCGAGCGCCGCGTCCGCCTCGAAGACGGCATCCTGCTGCCCGCATACCGCCTCCCAACCGAGGCAGAATGGGAGTACGCCGCCCTCGGCCTGCTGGGCAACCAAGCCACCACCAAAGACGAGCTGATCACCGACCGCCGCATCTACCCTTGGAACGGAAACACCGTCCGCTACCAAAAGCGCACCAAGAACCAGGGCAAGATTCTCGCCAACTTTAAGCGCAGCAACGGTGACTACGGCGGTATGGCCGGAGCCCTGAACGACCGCGCATTCTACACCGCCGAAGTGCTCTCAGGTTGGCCGAATGACTACGGCTTATACAACATGGCCGGCAATGTCAACGAATGGACAGCCGACCTGTACCGTCCTATGACCTCCGCCGACCTTGAAGACACAGGCAACGAAGACCTGAACGCCTACCGCGGTAACGTGTTCATGACCAAGAAAATCGACCCTGAAACAGGCGCTCCTGAAGTAAAGGACAGCCTTGGTCACCTGAAATACGAGTTGATGGACACCACCTCCACAGCCCTCCGCGACAACTACAAGCGCCCAGAGGTGTACAACTACCTCGACGGCGACAAAGAGTCGCTGGTTGAATACTTCTATGGCAAAAGCACGCTCATCAACGACAGTACCCGCGTGATCAAGGGCGGCTCCTGGGCCGACCGCGCGTTCTGGCTCTCTCCCGGCGCCCGCCGCTTCATGCAGGAAAGCAAATCCAGCAAAACAGTAGGCTTCCGCTGCGCCATGGTGCGCAAAGGCGCTGTAATGGGCAACGGAACCAAAGATGGCAACTACTTTAAGGCAAGGGGCAAAAAGCAAAAACGCCGGTACGATTGACCTGGTTTTGGGGGGATATGGAGGATTTGTGGATGCGGAAATGATTTTTTTGACGACCACTTCCTTCTTCAATTCGCCTTTAAGATAAAAAAGAGCCTCTCTGGAATAAGCCAGGGAGGCTCTTTTTTTATCGCAAGGTTGCCGTTGAAGCAAAAAGCCCCTTCAGGGCGCGGATAGCATGGCTTCATTAATCGGGCGTTGCCCGATTTTGGTGATTTTGCCCCTTCAGGGCAAGTAAATGTCTCCTTACCCCCACCTAATTCTGCCGTAAAATATCAAGGAAGCCCCAACTTGCCCGATATTTACCCCAGAAACAAACCGCTTATGCCCACACCAGATTTTTCTGCCATTAAATTTGACCCAAATCTGCGCCCCGCAGCGAATGCAGAAGCCACAGACAACGCCCATTCCGAACTCCGCATTCCGAATTCCGCACTCGACAATTCCGCATTCGACAATTCCGCACTCCGCATTCCGCACTCCGCATTCGTATCCGGTCTTCCGCCCTACCTCGGCGGCCCCTATTCCACCATGTACCTGACCCAGCCCTGGACCATCCGGCAATACGCGGGATTTTCCACGGCAGAAGAAAGCAACGCTTTTTACCGCAGAAACCTCGCCGCTGGCCAGAAAGGGCTGTCGGTCGCCTTCGACCTGGCCACCCACCGCGGCTACGATTCCGACCACCCGCGGGTGCTTGGCGACGTGGGCAAGGCGGGCGTCGCCATTGATACGGTGGAAGACATGAAAATCCTGTTCGACCAGATCCCGCTGGGCGAGATGTCGGTATCTATGACCATGAACGGCGCTGTGATACCGATCATGGCATTTTACATCGCCGCCGCCGAAGAGCAGGGCGTTTCACCGGATAAGCTGTCGGGCACCATCCAGAACGACATACTCAAGGAGTTCATGGTGCGCAATACCTACATCTACCCGCCTGGGCCGAGCATGCGCATCATCAGCGATATATTCACGTATTGCGCCCGCAATATGCCCAAATTCAACTCCATTTCCATTTCCGGCTACCACATGCATGAGGCGGGCGCGCCCGCAGAAATCGAGCTGGCCTACACCCTCGCCGATGGGCTGGAATACATCCGGGCGGGAATCGCCGCAGGTTTGGACATCGACGACTTCGCGCCCCGGCTTTCCTTTTTCTGGGGCATCGGGATGAACCATTTTACCGAAATTGCCAAACTGCGGGCCGGGCGCTTGCTCTGGGCCAAGATGGTGAAACAGTTCCATCCCAAGCGCGACAAATCCCTCATGCTGCGCACCCACTGCCAAACTTCCGGCTGGAGCCTCACCGAACAAGATCCTTTCAACAACGTGGCCCGCACTGCCATAGAAGCCATGTCGGCCGTGCTGGGCGGCACCCAAAGCCTGCACACCAATTCCTTCGACGAAGCCATCGCCCTGCCCACCGATTTCTCGGCTAAAATTGCCCGCGACACCCAGTTGTACATCCAAAAAGAAACCGACATCACCCGCGCCATCGACCCCTGGGCAGGGTCTCATTTCGTCGAAAATCTGACTTTTGAGCTTTCCGAAAAAGCCTGGGCGCTCATTCAGGAAGTAGAAGAACTCGGCGGCATGGCCAAGGCCATCGAGCAAGGGTTGCCCAAACTGCGCATCGAAGAAGCGGCCGCCCGCAAACAGGCGCGCATCGACTCGGGCGCCGAAAAAATCGTCGGGGTGAACGTGTTTCAGGTGGAAGACAACGAAAAATTCGACATCCTGGACGTGGACAACACGGCTGTGCGGGAAAGCCAGATCGCGCGCCTCCAACAAGTGAAGGCAGCCCGCGACGAGCAACAAACCCAATCGGCACTGGCAGCCCTCGAACATGCCGCCAAAACCGGCGAAGGCAGCCTGCTCGAATGTGCCATCGCCGCGGCCCGCGCGCGCGCCACCCTCGGCGAAATTTCCTACGCCATGGAAAAAGCCTTTGGCCGCTATACCGCCACCACCAAAACCATTTCAGGAGTTTACGCCGCCAACATGACAAAAAACGAAGATTTCGACAACGCCCGCCGCTTAGCCGATGCCTTCGCCGAACAGGAAGGCCGCCGCCCCCGCATCATGGTGGCCAAGCTCGGACAAGACGGCCACGACCGCGGCGCCAAGATCATCGCCACCGCATTCGCCGACCTCGGCTTCGACGTGGACATCGGCCCCCTGTTCCAAACCCCCGAAGAAGCCGCCCGGCAGGCCGCAGAAAACGACGTGCACATCCTGGGCATCTCCAGCCTGGCAGCCGGCCATAAAACCCTGGTGCCGCAAACCGTAGCCGCCCTGAAAGCCCTGGGCCGCGACGACATACTCGTGGTGGTGGGCGGCGTGATCCCGCAGCAGGACTATGATTTCCTGCGGGAAGCGGGCGCGGCGGCGATATTCGGGCCGGGGACAGTGGTGGCGAAGGCGGCGGCGGAGTTGATTGGGAAGTTGGGGTGAGGGGGGGGCTGGTTTCGGGTTTCAGGTTTCAGGTTGGCGTTTTGGTAAGCCTCGTATGAAAGTGGGGGCAGCGCATAATTTAAGGGCAAGAAATAACCCAAGCGTGGAGAGGCCTCGGAGGCCCAACCTTTGTGGCAAATAATGCCCAAATGCGGCGGGGCCTCGGAGGCCTAACATATTGGTGCGCTTCATGTGCAAATTTTAGCGGCATTTCGTGCTCCTTTCCCCTTTTTGCGTGGACGGATTCTTACAATAAGGACAACCAAGGGTTTAAAAAAGGTGCTAACAGCGGTAACCTGGGCGGGTCGTTACATACGCTTCCAATACAACAGGTTAATAGGTTTTAAGGGCGGATTTGGGGAGCTGCGCAGTCATTTTATGGCGGCAAGAACCTGACTTTTCCCAAAACCTGGATTGCGCACCATTTCGGAATCGCCTATTTTGCCCCTAATTTCCATTCAAAAAAGAAAACGATGCAACACAACTACTACTTTTTCAGCCTGCTTTTCCTTACCGCCAGCCTTTCAGCCCAAAGCCCCTCCCCCGACCATGCCTGGATACACACCAACAATATTTCCGTGCGCATCACGCCGACGGGGATACATGCCGACAGCATGGGCGGCTTTTTGCTGCACAAGCCAGGTGCTGCACCCGTTAACCTGCTCAGCCACCTGGCACCCTGGATGGGCGGCGTGGATCCGGCAGGCAACTTGCAAGTCGCCTGTGAGCTGGACGATGCGGGTGTTTCTGATTGGGTTCCCGGAATTCGCGGTGTGCCCAATTCTGGCAAAATTTGGAAAGTTACCCGTGACCAGATACTGGCCCATATTTCAGATTTCAACGACAACGGGGTGGTTGACAACCCAATACCAGAGATTTTTTCCTGGCCGGGACAAGGCAACCCATTTTCAGGAGCATACAATGGTTTCGATGTTTCACCAAGTTGGAGTGCGTTTCTGCCAGGTTTTCAAGATAAAAACAACGATGGCGTTTACAATCCCGAAAGTGGCGAATATCCCGAAGTGGCCATTCGCGGCCATTCCAATGTACTGGCGATAAGCCAGCTTGTTTACACCCCTTTTTTCAATGATACAACAGGCCTTCTGACCCACGGCAGATCGGTTCATACGGATGTCGGGCTTCAGGCATTTACGTATTTCTGTGAAAATCAGGATTTTATAGAAAACAGCGTTTTTTTGGCATACCGGTTCAAATTTTTAGGGAATGAACCCATGGATTCCACCTTTTTTGGCATTTACGCCGATTATGACATTGGTGACCCGCACGATGATTATTTGGGCGCCATGTTGCCCGGACGCAGTATGGTTTATGCCTACAATTCGGATACACTGTATGATGCGAGCGCCGGGCTAAACCCGCCCATGCTCGGAATGACCTTGTTCCGGGCGCCATTGGACAGCAATGGTGCAGAAGCATTGCCGTTCAGGATGATGCCCATTTTGACGGAAGGTTCCGTACATGCAACGACAAAACCTACGCATACATTTGATTTTTACAACTATATGTCAGGATACTGGAAGGACACATCTCCCCTGACAATTGGTGGGACTGGTTATGGCGGTACCCAGCCAACCAAAATTGCATACCCAGGGCACCCTGCCAATATCAGTGAATGGAGTGAGCTTGCTGCAAACAACCCATTGGGCGACCGCTGTGCTTTTGCTACCCACAAGCCCGTTACCTATTTACCCAATGCTGTCAACGAATTTATTATAAGCATCACGGCATCCAGAGCCGATGGGCTGAGCGCTCAATTGGAAGAGTTAAACGCCTTCAAAACCTTGCAGGAAGGCCAAATACATGGATACCACTGGTTGTACCCGCTGTTGCACGACCTCTGTTTTTCTTCGGTTGATACAGAGGAACCGGAGGACATTCCATCTTTCAGCGTGTTTCCAAACCCTGCCCGTGAAGTATGCCACTTGAAAAGCGGTAATGTAACAATCCGTGAAGTGCTGGTCTTTGATCTGTTGGGGAAAAACGTATTGCGAAAATTGGCTGCATCCCAAAGCCAAGAATTGGTGTTAGACACCTCAAGCCTCCCGGCCGGTATGTACACCCTGTGCTGTGTACTCGAAAACGGGGAGGCAATTGCAAGAAAACTGGTTGTTTCCCGGTAAGCCTTTGCATATTGGGGGCGTTTTCAGACGGGCAAATACTTCCAGCAATGCGCCAAATCGCAGACCCTTATATTTTCTTCAAGGGGATAGTCGCCAACAGCAGGTGCGATTATCAACAATGGCAGGTTTCCAAGGTCGTTGAGCGAGACCCTGTTCCCGCGACTCAGCACTGGGGATACCGACATTTTGGCTTCGATGGCAATAACAGGTTGGTTTCCTTTTACGAGGATCAAGTCCAGTTCGGCAGCATCTTTGGTGCGGTAGTAATAGGGGAACACGTTTTGTGGCAAATTGCTGATGATCTGTTGTAGCACGTAACCTTCCCAAGAAGCTCCTGCGATTCGGTTCCCCAACAGCTCGCCCATATTTTCAATAGCCGCAAGATGGTGGAGCACCCCGCTGTCCTGGAAATACAGTTTTGGCGTCTTTACCAGGCGTTTGCCAATATTGAGGTGCCAGGGGAGCAAATAACGGATGAAGTATGCCCTTTCAAAATAAGACAGGTAACGGGCGACGGTAGGGGTTGTCATGCCTAAGGAATTTGCAAGGCTGCTTTGGTTGAGCATGTTGCCATGAAACCCGGTCAACATTTGAATCAAGGTACGTAGGGTTTGGGCTGGCGCGCTCAACCCGAATTGGGGCAAATCGCGCTCGACAAAAGTGCTCGTAAAATCGGTCAGCCACTGAAAAGCCAAGGCATCGTTATCGGCAAACAGAGCGGGCGGAAACCCTCCGCGCAGCCAATGCTGCTTGAACGGCAGATCGGGCAGCTCCCGAAAATGGAAGGGTGTCAGTTCCAGATAAGATATACGCCCGGCCAGGGTTTCAGAACTTTGCTGCAGCATTTCAGGGGAGGCAGAGCCTAAAATCAGGAACCTGGCGGGCTCGCGCCGCAGATCGACCAATGCGCGGAGCAAGGGGAAAAGCTCCGGCTTCCGCTGCACTTCGTCGATGATTACCAACTTCTCTTCATGCTCTTTGAAATAAAGTTCTGCATTTTGCAGCCGCGCGAGGTCAGAAGGCAGTTCCAGGTCGAGATACAGGGTATCTTTGTAGAAACTTTTCGCTATTGACTTTGCCAAGGTAGTTTTGCCCGCTTGCCGGGGCCCGGTAATGGCCACTACGGGGAAACCTTGTAGTCGCTGGAGCAAGCTTTGGTGGATATGTCGCGGGAAAAAGTTCATTATTCCGGCAAATTTAAAATTTTATTTTAGATTTGCCGGGATAATTTTTTTATGGCTATCTGAATACTATGTACCGGAAGTCAACCTGTGCGTTCTTAGCGATGATTTTTAACACATAGGCACACATACTATGATTCGCCTGATTTTTGTGATTCATTATGATTGATTAAACTGATTTTCAAATGATTATGCGATCAAGACTTTCAAAAGCACTTTACGTTGACTATACTACGTTCAGCTGGCGCACGGGGCTGGGGTATGGGCTAGTGCTTTGCATATTGAGTCTATTGGCTTGGAGCGCCTATCGGTTTCGATGCCAACAAACAGCTAAAATCCGTGATTATTTAAGGATGCTTCCAGCGATAGAGCAAAGAGTTACACAGGAAGGGGACGAACTGTACCAAGAAATTAAGAAAAAAGAAGACTTGTCAAGAGCTGAAAATTCCCTTCATTATGGAGAAGCGCTTCATTATGAGGAAGCACATCAAATCCGAAACCTTCAAAACAAGAAAATTGACTTTTTTGAAAGCCAACTTAGGGCAGTGTATCCCATCTATGAAGACGATCCGCTTGGCCCACCAAAGGATTACGGCCCTACAAACCTTTCCATTGACCATGAAGCTGTGCTACAAGCATTAATTTCTAGTGCCGACAGCCTGCGATTTTGGGCACACGGAGACTCTGTTATCCTGCAGGAAATTGACTCCTTTTGCAAGCAATCACAACTTCAGAATTACAGAACCTTGCTTTCAAGTGGCTCCACTTTAGAGAAAATAATGGCAATTAAAAAGATACAGATCAATTACAGAAACATTTGCAATACGCTGTTAAAACGGATCCACGCACTGTTGCCAAAATATGACCCCTGGGAGCTTTATACGTTCCTTCCAACAATGTCTGCAACCGAAAGCAGCAAGTGTTTACGGGTTGGGGATATGTTCGAAGCCGACTTCTTCGCCTTTTCTTACCCAAAACGCCTGGGTTATTGGCGGTTCAGGGCAAATGGCAAGAGCATCCCAATAGAAGCCGGAATCGGGAGGTTCAGCACGGTTTACCATACACCCGGTATGAAAAAAATAACATTTGAAGCCTTGGCTATCAATCCAATGAATGAACAGGTTCATTCTTCCCGCAGAAATTATTCCCTTGAAATATGCCAATAAAAATCCTATTCCGTAGGTTGGCACACCTGGTCTGCCTTTCTGCTTGCCTCGCACTGCTGGCCTGTGTTGTGCTGCTGACGCGAAAAGGCCGTAATGACAATATCCTTCGCACAGAGCTTATTGGTGTTTTCAAAACTGGGCTTCGCGCACATGACCGGGCAAAAGATGATTTCTATAAAAAGGTGAACGAAAACTACCTCAAAGATCCCGTAGAAGCCACCCAAATAGCTTTGGAATGGGTAGAAAAATTGAAAACAAATAACGACAGCCTCGATGTTTTGATTGACAGCCTGTTCAAATTCCCCAATGCCCGGTTGGCAAAAGCAGTGAAGGGAAAGTTGGAATCCTATCCAGCCTTTATCCGGCACTTGGCAAGGAACGACCCCCACAAATCAAAAGATTTACAAAGTATATTCTCCTGGTATTTTGCAAACCTCGATACCTCTATTCATTGGCTCGATCGCGTTTGCAACAGTCTATCCCAGCAGCAAATAATGGCATTGACCAAAATGCACTGCACCATAAAACTGCTAAATAGCGCGATCCTTGAATATTGCTTAAACATTCAAGGTACTCCAATAATTTGCCGATGGGGGCCATTACCTGCTTGGAATGTCTTGACCGTAAATCCTATAGCAGGAGACAAGGTGGACATCGAGGTGCATTTAGCTTGGGATTGGGAAAACCATTGTCGGATCGAATACTGGGCAAATGGTAAAGAATTGGCTGCAAAAGATGGCGTTGCCAAGTTCAGAACCCGGTATTCCAGCCCAGGGGTGCATCCGGTCAACCTCGCCCTTAAGGTCACAGACCCGGTTACAGACTCCGTGCGGTTTATTGAAAAAACCTATTTTGTGCGGGTTCAAGAGTAACCCCGCTCATCGCTCATATCTCATCACTAAAAAATGCAAATCCGTCCCGCCACCACCGCCGACCTCCCCGCCATCCACGCCCTCGTGTACGAGCTGGCCGTGTACGAAAAAGAACCCGATGCCGTGTTCACAACCCCGGAGGAATACCGCCGCGATTTCGAAGCCGGGCGCTTTGAGAGCTTTGTGGCTGAGATGGACGGCGAAGTGGTGGGCATGGTGCTGTTCTACGAAGCCTATTCCACCTGGAAAGGCCGCATGTTGTACCTCGACGATTTTGTGGTGCGGGAATCACACCGCCGCTTCGGGGTAGGGCAAAAGCTTTTCGACCGCTTTGTGGAGGAAGGCCGCCGCCGGGGCTGCCGCCTGGTGAAGTGGCAGGTGCTCGACTGGAACGAGCCGGCAATCAAGTTTTATGAAAAAAACAACGCCATCATCGAAAAGGGCTGGTGGAATGTGAAGGTGTTTTTGTTTGAATGAGCGAATGCGCAACCTGAAACCCGAAACCCTAACCCTGTAACCCTGTAACCCTAAAACAAAGAAACATACCCCAAATGAAACTTCGCCGCCCGAAAACTGAACGCCTGCCCCGTATCCCGCCGGCCCACGGCCACGTTGATGCCGAAAATACCCGCTTTGGTTTCAAAGTTCATGCCCGCACCCAGTCCGACAGGGCGCAGGAACACCCGGGTGCGCTGGGTAATGTTCTCGGTATAGCCCCAATCAGTGAACGCGGCGAGGAAGGAGTTTTTGCCGATCAGGAGCCGCCATTCGGCGCTGGCTACGGCGAATCGGGTGGCTTGCAGGCTTTCTTCGTCGAAGCCGCGCAGGAGCTTGTTGCCGCCGAGGCGGTACTGTTCGTTGGCATACACAGGGCGATTGGAAAAAATACCCCCAGCGCGCAGGGCGAGTTTGATGGCGCTGCGTTCGAACACCGGGATGTAAAATGCGCCCTGGACTTCCAGCCGGTAGCGGGTGGCGCGCTGCGACACAGAATCATATAGGCTGGCAAACTGGAATTCCGGCGCGCTGGCATCGCTGAGCGCTTCTATCTGGCTGTTGGGCAGCACTTTGTTGAAGCCCGCCACGGCTTTCAGCAGGATGTTCCAGCCCCGCCGCGGGTTGAAGCGGTAATCGAGGCGGTTGAAGGCGGTTTCGAGGCCGAAGCCGTTGTTCTTAAAATCGAGGTTGGGCGGCAGTTGGCGGCTGCTGCGCACCAGGGCGGTGTCCACTTTTTGCAGGGAAGCCGATTTGTTTTCCCATAAAACCCGCAGGTAATCGCCGCCGGCAAAGAGGTACTGCACGCCAACATCGCTTTGCGCATCCACCCAGGTGCTGTCGCGCTTGTAAATACCGAGCTTCCCATCTGCCCCAAAAGGCGTACCGAACAGGTAGGGAACGCCCGCCGCCACGTCGAGACGCTGGGTTTCGGGGCGCAGGCGCTCCAGGTCGATGGAAAAGCGCTCGCCGAGGTTCAGGGCGTTTTGGAAAGCAGCACTGAGGGAGCCGGTGAGCAGCAGCCTGCCGTCGGGCTTGTCGGGCTGGGGCAGAATGCCGACGATGAAATCGAAGCGGCTGGCGCGTTTTTTTTGCAGGAACAGATTGACGGTGGCCTCGCTGCCCACGAAGGAAATGGAAGGATTGGCCGTAGATTCCAGAAAAAGCAGCGATTCCAACTGCTCGCGCAGGCGCAGCACCCGCGCGCGGCTGTAGGGCATGCCCGGTTGCAGGCCCAGGAAGTTGGGCAGGAAGTAACGGGGAAGCTGCACATCTCCGTGGATTTTTATGCCGGCAAAAGCGATGTAGCGGTTGCGCTGCACCTGCAGTTGCGCCGAAATACCGCCGTCGGGCGCCACGACGATGCTGTCGAGCCACACGGCTGCAAAAGGGAACCCGTTGTTTTCGGCTTGCTGCAATATGGCTTGTTCGAGCCGCAGCAGGGATTCGTAGTGTAGCGGGCGCTTGTCGAAAAGCTGTCGGCGGTACCCTGCGGCGTTTATCCAGCGTTCGCTTTCGGGGTTGGATACGGTCAAGGATACCCAGCGCATGGCCGGGCCGAGGTGGAACTGCGCCGTCAGGGACGAATCGAGCCCGTGTTGCAGGCTGTCGATGGAAGCGGCGAGGAATGAACGGCTCCTGAAATGCTGGAGCAGGGTGCGGCATACGGTGTCGAGTGCGTTGTTGTTTTTTAAGGGGAAAACGGCGGCATTGTCGCGGTTTTCAATGCCTGCCAACTTGAGGCCGGCGATGTTGTCCCAAAACAAATCCCGGTCTGCAGGGGCGGGGGTTAAAACAAAAACAGACTGCCCGCAGAGCTGGCCCGCGAACAACAGCGCCAAAACGCTTTGCTGAAAAAGCAATAGCCGGAGAAAGGGCTGCAGAGAAAACATACTGCAAAGGTGAGGTAACGCTGGTTAAGGTTGCCGCTATGGTGTAAATTTGCGGGGTGCAGATTATAAAATAGTTTCTCACAACGACACAACGGACACTACGAGTACACAAAACATCAGATAGTCAAAACCAATTCATCCATGCACTCCACCCTTCGCCTCTTTGTGTTCCTCCTCGCCGCCGCCCCTGCCCTGCAGGCTCAGGAACCCATCCCCGTCGCCGACCAAACCTTTCGCCTCGATGGCAAAACCGAATACGTGTACGCCTTCGCGGAGGGCGATGTCCTGCAATTGACGGTGCAAGAATTGACCGGCAAAAAGATCAAGTACATCGAGTTCGTGCAGTTCCCCGACAACATCGTTTACCGGGCTTATGAACTGGATTCGGTGCTGACAAAATCGATCCACGTGCCGAAAACCGGGGTGTACCTGCTGCGCTTCCAGGAAGTTGGGATGAGCAAAAAAGTGTGCCGCTTCACGTTGCACCGTACGCCCGCCAGTGCGGCCACCGCCCGTTTCAACACTTTTGTGCCTTGGGACATCAAAGAATACCCTGATTTTCAGGTCGTGAAGCGCAGCGTGCAAGCCGGCACGAAAACTGAAATGGTGTCCATCAGCGGACAGGTGACCGTGGCTGCCAAGAAGTTCTACCTGAACAAGCCGGTGAATGCCTGGCAATTTACCCTGCCGCCCAATACCCGCCAGTGGGCTTACCGCATCGCCGTGGGCCAGGCTGCCAACCAGGCCCGGCAGCAGGACGCGCAAAAGCTGAGCCTGGCTTTGCAGAGCGGCTCAGCCAAGCTCTTGGCCCTACAGCCGGAAACAGCCTTAGCCGCCTTCGCCCTGGGCATGGCCGTTGACATGACCGTGTCTAAATCGGGAGAAGACGTGGAATACGCCATCACCGACTGGGACAACTGGCAGCATTTTTCAAAAGGGGAAAACTACCAGGCGTACATGCAGCAGAGCGGCATCAGCGTGGATGTGCAGCGGCGCTATGCGCCACTGGAAGGCACCTACTGGTTTGCGCTGAAAAGCGATAACTGGGTGGACAATATCGACGTTACCATTGATATTGAGGCGGTTACCGAGGTTCCGTTGTTTGAGGTGGAGCTGCATTTGGAGCCCATAAAGCCATAGTGGAACATGGGATGATTTCGCCCCTTCAGGGCTGGCTTCCCCTGCGGGGCCCTGGATTCGGGCGGTGCCCAAATTTAGTGATTTCGCCCCTTTGGGGCTAACATGCGACAGGTCACAACTCCCCTGCCAAAAAAGTACCCGTCCAGCTCCCTTTCACCTTCGCCACTTCCTCTGGTGTTCCCTTGGCGATTATGTTCCCGCCGCGGTGCCCGCCTTCCGGGCCAACGTCCAGGATATAGTCGGCCATTTTGATCACGTCGAGGTTGTGCTCTATCACGACGATGGTGTTGCCTTTTTCCACGAGTTTGTTCAGCACTTTCAGCAATTGCCGGATGTCTTCAAAGTGCAGGCCCGTGGTGGGCTCGTCGAGGATGTAAATGGTGCGGCCCGTGTCTTTTTTGGAAAGCTCTTCGGCGAGCTTCACGCGCTGGGCTTCGCCACCGGAAAGGGTGGTGGCCTGCTGGCCCAGGGTGATATAGCCCAGTCCCACGTCCTGCAAGGTTTTTATCCTGCGGAAAATGGGCGGTATCGCTTTGAAAAACTCGGCTGCCTCGTGAATGGTCATGTCAAGCACATCGGAGATGGATTTCCCTTTGTACAGTATTTCTAAGGTTTCGCGGTTGTAGCGGCGGCCCTGACAGCGCTCGCAGTGTACCTGCACGTCGGGCAGGAAGTTCATTTCGATGGTGCGCAGGCCCGCGCCTTCGCACACCTCGCAGCGCCCGCCTTTTACGTTGAAAGAGAAACGGCCCGTGGCATAGCCCCGTATTTTGGCCTCGGGCGTGTCGGCAAACAACTTGCGGATATCGCCAAAAACATTGGTGTAGGTGGCCGGATTGGAGCGCGGGGTGCGCCCGATGGGGCTTTGGTCTATTTCGATCACCTTGTCGAGATGCTCCAGTCCCAGCACTTTTTCGTATTTGAGCGGCCGTTTCAGGCTGTTGTAAAAATGCTGCTGGAGGATGGGGTACAAGGTTTCGTTGATGAGCGAGGATTTGCCGGAACCGGAAACGCCCGTCACGCAGATAAAGGTTCCGAGCGGCAGCTTGATGCTGACGTTTTTCAGGTTATGGCCCGTACAGCCGATCAGTTCCAGTTCCAGCCCATTGCCCTTGCGCCGCGCCTTTGGCACCTCCAGCTTGGTTCTGCCAGCTAAGTAATCGCTGGTGACGGTCGGTTTTTTGAGGAATTCTTCGGGTGTTCCGATGTCCACGATTTCGCCGCCGTGCTCCCCTGCCCCGGGGCCCAGGTCGATGAGGTAATCGGATTCCAGCATGATCTCGCGGTCGTGTTCCACTACCAGCACGGTGTTGCCGATGTCGCGCAGGTTCTTGAGGGCTTCGATGAGGCGCTGGTTGTCGCGTTGGTGCAGGCCAATGCTCGGCTCGTCGAGGATGTAAGTGATGCCGGTGAGCTGGGAGCCGATTTGGGTAGCCAGCCGGATGCGTTGGCTCTCGCCGCCGGAGAGGGTGCGGGCCGGGCGGTTGAGCGCTAAGTAGTCGAGCCCCACTTGCAGCAGGAATTTCACGCGGAAGCGTATTTCTTTCAGCACATCTTTGGCGATGGCTTGCTGGCGCTCGCTCATGCCCGCTTCGATGTTTTGCAGCTTTTCGTACAATTCCGTCAGGTCCATATTGGCTAATTCGGCAATGTTGAAATCGCCGACTTTGAACCACAGGCTTTCTTTTTTCAGGCGCGTTCCGGCACATTCCGGGCAATCGGCCACGACCATAAAATCTTCTGCCCATTGCCTGATTTTTTCACTGCTGGTATCGGCGTACCAGCGTTTGAGCATGTTCACGAGTCCATCGTAGGCCAGGTTGTAGCTCCATTCGTCGCCGCCCCAGGTCATGTCCACTTTCAGTTCTTCGTCGCCGCCGTAGAGCAGGGTTTGCATGGCTGCATCGGGTATTTCGGCTATGGGGGTACTGAAGGTGAATTTGTATTTTTTGCTCAAGGCCCTGAGTTGCTTGAACAGCATATTGTCGCGCACCTGACCCAGCGGTACAATGCCGACATCGTTGATGCTCTTTGTTCTGTCGGGGATTACCCGGTTCATATCCACCTCGTGTACTTCGCCGAGGCCCTTGCAGTGCGGGCACATGCCATAGGGCGAGTTGAAGGAGAAGGTGTTGGGCGAGGGTTCGTCGTAGGAGAGGCCGGAAACGGGGCACATGAGGTTCCTTGAAAATGCCACGACTTTGCCCTCTTGAGCGTCCTCTTGATTTTTCACGGAAATATCGACAGGCGCTACTTGCAACAACCCGTCGCCTAAACGCATCGCCGTTTTGACACTTTCTGCCAGGCGCTCGCCGCGGTCGTCGCCAATTTTCAGGCGATCTACCACGATTTCTATGTCGTGGATCTTGTAGCGGTCGAGCTGCATACCGGGTGTTATTTCCAGCATTTCGCCGTCGACGCGCACGCGGGTGTAGCCCTGTTTGCGCACCTGTTCGAAGAGTTCGCGGTAATGGCCTTTGCGCGAGCGCACCACAGGCGCGAGCAGGGCTATTTTTTGATCCTGGTAGCGCTCGGTGATGTTGGAAATGATCTGGTCTTCGGTGTATTTCACCATTTTTTCGCCGGTCACGTAGGAATAGGCTTCCCCGGCGCGGGCGAAGAGCAGGCGCAAAAAATCGTACACCTCCGTCACGGTGCCCACGGTAGAGCGCGGGTTGCGGCCTGTGGTTTTTTGTTCGATGGAAATGACCGGGGAAAGCCCGGAAATCTGCTCCACATCGGGGCGCTCCATTTCACCGATAAACTGCCGGGCGTAGCTCGAAAGGGTTTCCATAAAACGGCGCTGGCCCTCGGCGTAGATGGTGTCGAAAGCCAGCGAGCTTTTGCCGGAGCCGCTCACGCCCGTCAGCACCACGAGTTTGTTGCGCGGGATGCGCACGTCGATGTTTTTGAGGTTGTGGGCGCGGGCGCCGATGACGTCGATGTAGTCCTGGACGGTGGACGGTGGATGGTGGACGGTGGACGGTGGATGGTGGACGGTGGACGGTTGTACCGCAATTATTCCTTCCTGTTGAAGTTGGGAAACTTCTGTGGGAAAATTTGTTGATTTTGTCTTTGCTTTTGCCATTACAAGTGGGGAAACAACGAGATGTAGTGCAAGTTTTGGGCGAAAGGCAAAATTACGGAATGTGGAATAAAAAAATGATTTGTTTTAAAAATATGGAAGAGAACCTTTCGCATACGCATCATCCCGCCGCATCACATTGATAAACCGATTGGCATTGATGGTGCCCACGTATTTGGAGGCCGGTTCTTTCCGCATCTGAAATTCTTCCAGGATTGGTTTTACCCAGGCCGGGCAGTAGTCGTTGAATTTTACTTCTAAGATAAAATAACCGGGGAAAGCGTAGCTCACGTCGTGCTCTTGGTACAAATTCTCCACCCTGGGATAGGCTACGCTGCGCAGGTTCATGTCGAAAGTGCAACGGAAATCGTTTTCGATATTCTTGGTATTGGCCACGAACGGCTCCCGCTCGTAAATTACGTTGACAACGGGCTGGAGGTTGCGGCTAAGTATCTGGTAAAAAAAGCGGCGACCGTTGTCGGGGTTCTGGATAAAGGGTGCCAAGTCGTCGAAAGCCGCGCCGCTGAACAGTTGTTTCACGACCCCAAAGGTGGTGTCGGAGCGGTTTTTCAGGATTGGCCCCTCGTATTTGCGCTTTATTTCCATGAACACGGTGGAATTGTCGTCGCCAACGTTGTAGGCGCGCAGCCGTACTTTCATGCGGTGTGGGATGCCCTCTACCTTGGTATGGAACATCTCAAAGCCAGGCGTGTCGAAGTAGATGCTGCGCACGGTGTATTGGCCGTTGGTTTGCTGCTGGGCAAATTTATCGCGCTGCAAAAACGGCAACAATGCGGATTTCAGCGGCTCGTACTGTTCTGCCGGAACCAGGTATTTGAACTCAAAGCGCATATTTTACCATTTAAAATGCAAAACGCGTTTGATGTACTCGCGCTGGTTTATTTTACCGAAATCGACGGTGCAGCGCGTGGAAATGCCCGTGCTCAGCCGTACGCCGGCGCTGTCAGGATGCACCGTAGCCGCTACCAGGGCTACCTGGTGGTTGTCCAGCACTTCGATTTTGGGCAGGGTGTTAAAATATCTTGCCCGGAAAACCCGCGCTGTCTTTACGTCGGTGACCTCAATGACCGTCGTGGAATCCAAGTACACCAACTGCTCTGCTTTTACCGGTATATGCACCAGATATTCGTCGGAGCGATGCAGAACGAGCAGCTCGCCCGGCAGCAGTGACGGCACAACGTAGCCCGAGAACGGCGCGCAGATCACGAATGAAAGCCCTTTTTGGCGGAGTATGGCGAGCCGGTTCTGCAAGCCGCGCAATTGAGCCTGGGTAACGCCCACGCTTTCGACCTTTACGCCCGTACCCACGTTTTCCAGGTATTTTTGGGCAATATCCACTTGTATTTTCGCCAGCCGGTACTCGTTTTCGATGGCCTGGAAAGTCGTCACGGCCAACAGGCCCTCTTCTTTCAGGCGTTTGTTGGTTTCGTAAAGGGCGGCCTTCACGGCCAGGTCTTGCTTGGCGAAGTGGAGCCGGTTCTCTGCCTCTTGCACGATGGGCGGCTTGTCGCCGGTCGTATCGGCCAATAATTGGGCTTTGAACAGCCCCAACTGCGCCTCTATCTCTTGTATCTCCTGGCTTTGGCGAATGGAGTACATCCGCACGATGGTGTCGCCCGCGTGCACGAAGGCGCCTACGGGCAGGTCGATGCGCATCCCGGAAAAATCGCCCTGTTCAAACTGGTAATAGTCTATCTGCTGCGCCGCTCCCGACTTGTTGTCGCGGATCACCGAACTGAGCCGCCCTGCCTGGTCTTGCATGATCTGCCATTCCTGCACCGGCAGCGCCTTGCCGATGCTCACGGCAAAGTAAGGCACTTTTATGGGCATGTATAAGCCTATCAACAAAATCAGCAGGAGGATTAACCCGCTATACAATGGTCTCACTAGAATAAGGTTAGGACGGTGGACGGTGGACGGTGGCACAGCATTCGGGCTAACATGTAGCACCAATTTTTCAGCACTTAAAATTAAAGGCAAAGGTATAAACTCCTAGAATATCAGGCTTTGGTGCTGGAACACCATTCCACAAGTATCAATTGAAGATGTGCCCGTCCACCGTCTACCGCACAATTTTCGTGGTTGCTTCCCAGCCGCCTGCTGAAAACCCGAGAAAATAAACGCCGGGCGCAAGGTTCAGGTTGCGCGTGTTTATTTTCTGGATGTTGTCTCCGGCGCTGCTGCTTGTTTCTAATATGCTTTTAAGGAACACCTGCCTTCCCGCCACGTCAAAAATCCGGATGTTGACCGGCATCTTTTCGGGCAGGAAATAGGAAACAGTCAGTTCGTTGTCAAAAAGCGTCGGGGTAACGGTCACGCTGGGCGTTTCCGGCGATTTCAATATTTCGTCGGTGGCGCTGGTGCCTGCCTTGAAATGGGCAATGATGGTATCGCCCATCGTCAGGTCAATGGCAATGGAAGACAGTGACGAATCGGCGATTGCATGGTTTTTGGACGTCCAGTGATGGAAGCGCAGGGCGCCGGGGTTGGCCGGGAGCGTATCGGGTGTGGCATGGAGCAGCAGATCGACGTGCGCCCCGCCGAAGTAATGGCCCGTGACCGGGAAATCGCTTTTTTTGTACTGGAGGGTGTTGATCTTCACTTCGCCGGCGCCTGGGGGGTCAACGATGATGGTAGTTTGGTATGGGCCGGTCACGCTGTAGCAGTCGTCCATGAGCGTGGGCAGCAGCGTACAGCGCTCGTTGATGAAGTCGCGCACCCGGTCGATGTTGGTTTTCCATTCGGTATAGGTGCCGAACCAGCGCTGCGCGTGCCGCGTCATTTCCGGGTCGATGAGCGCTTCGATGGTGTCGAGGTAGGTCAGCATGTTCTCGCAGCCGAACACGGTGTACATCAGGTCGGCCTGGCGGGAAATGTAGTACTGCCTGAACTCCGGGTTGGTGCGCAGCTTGTTGAGCACCTGGATGTGCCGCTCCGGGTCGGAGTTGCCCGTGAGGCCTTCGGGGTTGCAGGGCTTGGCGTTGGGCAGCGTGCTGGGCAAGCCCGTGTAGTTGATGTAAAAATCGAAGGTGGCATCGTTGTCCCAGAGGATATAGCCCCATTTTTTGTGCCCGCCTTCCGGGTTGAGGCCGCGCCATATCCCGGTATTGTAGTTCAGCCAGTCGGTGCAGACGGTGAAGGAATTCACGATCACGTAATCGACTAAGCTGGTGTAGTCGTAATTGTCCTTTACGTACTGGAATTTCAGCGGGTCGTTCATGTTGTTGTTGAGGATGAAGTTCCGCATGGCACGCCAGTCGAGTATGGCCTGGTTCCCGCCGTATTCCGCCCAGGTATTGCCCCAGGTGAGCACGTACTGGAGATCGTACTGGCCCTGGCCGTAGTAGTGGTCGGTGAAATCGTGGTCGTCGGGCAGCTCCCGGATGTCGTACACGCCCCAGTACTGACCGTTGAGGTAAACGATGCATTTTTCGGCAGCGCGCACGTCGAGGTTGAGGTTGCCGCGCTTGGCTAAGTTGTGGATATAGGCATCGCGGATATGGGCGCTGCCTTCGTTCTGCGGGTGGTGGGCTGCGGGGTAGTTGTCGTCGCCGGAAGCGCGCAGGATGACGCGCTGGTATTCGTCGCGGTCGCTGAGCGGGAGCAGGTTTTCTTTCAGGGCATGGTTGTAACCCATCTCGTCGCGGGTCACCCAGTCGAGGCTGCGCTGGTCGTTGGCCCAGGAATCCTGGCCGTGGCTGTTGAGCTCGCCGTAAGCGCGGGTGCTGCGCTGTTTGTTTTTGTTGAAATATTCGATTGAGCCGAGCGGGCGCAAATTTTGGTTGCCGTTGGCCAATTGGATCACTTCATTGGATGCCACCGAAACGACAGGCAGGGTGTGCGTGTCGTTGATGAAATAGGTATTGAACTGGATAAAGCTCGGCAGGAGCGATGGGTTGTTGCTGTAGGCGATAGCCTTGACGACGGTGGTTTTTTTCAGGGTAATCGGTGCAGTGTAAACGGGCGAGGTGGGGGTTGGCTCGTTGCCGTTGGTGGTGTAGCGGATCACTGCGCCCGGCTCGCTGCTGGTGATGGTCACGACCAGCGAATCCTGGTAAAACCCGGCTGTTTTGTCCATGTCAGGCCGACTGGCGTAGCCGATGTAGGGAACTGGCCCCGTATTGGTAACGCCAGGGGTTGGGGTGCTGAAAATGCGCCACTCAGCGCCGCCGTCCGCGAGCCGCCCCCTCGACTGGTGTGTCTGGGTCTTTTCGATCTTGATGTCTTCCAGCACTGCGCCTGCCGGATTGGAGAACACGAGGTGCTCGGCGTTGTTCTTGGTTTGCGAGAGCTTGAAGCTGGTGTGCAAGTTGCCTTGGGGGTCTTTGAGGTTGCGGCCCGAGCACCAAACCCTTAGGAAGCCACCGGGCGCAATGATGGTGTTGCTGGGGAAAACCCATTTGGTGGGCTTGTTGTCGTTGTCGCTGAGGAAATAGCCTTGCAGGTTTACCGCCACGGTATCCCGGTTGTAGAACTCTACCCAATCTTCTGTTTTCTGATAGAAGTCGAGGATAGCGCGCCAGTTGGCGCAGGAATATTCGTTGATGACGACCTGCGCAGAGGTGCTGCCAAAACTTGCCACGAACAGCACGGCGAGGAACAAGTAGTTTTTAATCTGCATCTTCTTGTATATTTGGTTGTGACGAAAGGCGGTTTTCAATGCTGCACCTGGATTCGGGCCGTTGCATTGTCCGTATGAAGGGTATAAAGACCGTTGGGCCATTTTTGTGTCGAGATGCTCAGCTCGTTGTTATCCCCGGCCATGATGACGGCCAGGGTTTGCCCCAGAGCGTTCAGCACCCGAATTTGCCCCAGCGCTGCCGTGCCGCGGATGGTAAAAAGGTCGGAAACAGGGTTCGGGAACACCTGCACCGCCTTGAGCTTCCCAGGCTCGCCCGTGCCGATGCTCATGCTGTTGAAGGTGTTGAACGTCGTATGCATCGACGTGAAATTCCCGGTGCCGTTGGGGTATCGGCCATAAGAAATATTGGGCTGCTGCACCCCGAAAGAAATGCTGTCGAGTATGTTGTTGCCGCCATCGGAAAGCATAAGGTGCTCTCCGGCAGCGCCCGCCAGCTTGAAATTCGCGTGGAACGGGCCTTGCCCTAAGTCGTTGTCGAGCCAAACGATCAGGAAGCCGTTGCCGGGGATGGACACGCCCGCCGGGAAAGCCCATTTTTTGCGGGAATTGGGGTTGTCGGTCAGGTAAAAGCCCGTGAGCGTGATGGGCGCAGGGGTGTTGTTGAACAGCTCGAGCCAGTCTTCCCGCTGCCCGGCCTCGTCCACCTCGCCGCTGGTGTTGATGGCCAAAAATTCGTTTATCACCACGTCGCCGTTGTCGGGGATGAGCGGGTCGGCGAGATAAAACTCGTGCTCGGCCCGCTCCGGGGAGAATATGCCGGCATCGGCGTTTTCAGCGTACACATAATACTGCATACTGGGGTCAACCTGAGGGAAAGTGCCGCCATAAACGCCGTCGCTAGAAGCGCCGTCGCCATGCAGCCCATCGTCGAACATCGGTATCTTTTGGAATACATCCGAGGTGTCGGCGCGCCAGCCGAGCAGCACCGTGGCGGCATTCTGCACCGTGGCGCGCACCTGCACCACGCTGCCGAGCGTGGCGTTCACGTTGGAGATGCTGGGCGGCACGGCCGTGAAGTTGACGTTTGCGTTCAAAAAAGTGCGGCGGCCACCCATCAGGTCGGTGATGCCCGGCACATTGCCGCCGATGCCGCCGGGTACCGATTGGTTGACGTTGTTCAAAAAACTGGTGTACGTAAAAAACTTCTTGGTATCCGCCTGCACGGCAGCATCTATCACCGCCTGCATCTCCAGGGCGCGGGTTTTGTAGGAATCGTCGGCAAAATTCTCCTTCAGCATCGTGCGCATATGGGCGATGTACATGCGCTTGTAGGTAGGGTCGGCCAGCAGTTGCTTGATGAGCGGGCGGTTGCTGTTGGTCGATTGGGCCAAGGGGTCGAGCTGCTTCATTTGGGTGAGCGACAAGCCGCCGCCACCCGTGGTGAGCAGCGGGAATCCGCCGAAGCTCATGTTCAAGTCCCAGTTGTAGCATACCCAGCGCTTGTTGCGGTCGTAGTATAGGTAGTAGTTCTGGGCGAAAGCGCCGGTGTAGGAGTCGAGGTTCACCAGCAGTGAATTGAACGCCAGCATCCACAGGGCGCGGTCCACGTCGAGTATGTTGTGCAAGGCGCTGGGCTTGTTTTTAAGGGTGTCCATCAGCATCAGCAGCTGCTGCCAGCCGTAGTCCGACTGTATGTCGTACTTGTTGTAGTAAAAACTGCTGTCGGCGCTGGAAAGCACCAGGTCGGGGTAGTTGCCGCCAGTGCCGGGGCCGCCGAAATCTTCGGGGTTGCACTTGAAGAAGGGGTTGTTCCCGTCGGTCTTCAGGTGGTTTTTGATGAAGCGCTTGTTGATGCTCTCCACGTTGCCGTAAAGACCCCAGTAGGTGCCGTTGATCCAGAGCTTGGCGTGGTTGGCGAGGGGCGCGTCGGCGTATTTGCGCAGTATTTCAAAAGAAAGCGGCTCGCGGACGAACGTGGGGTCGGCAAATCCGTTGGACAGCTTGATGTCCTTGACACCCTGGTAGTTTTGGCCGGGGCGCACAAAATCCAGCTCGATGTGCAAGGGGTTCTTTTGGTTGTTGGCGTTGTAGGAGCTGTTGCCCTTGTACTTCACGCCCACGCTGTCGAACACCACGCCGTTTATTGTTACCGAAGGCGCCAGCAGATAGGTGCCGTTGTCGAGGTTCTTCAGGGAATCGAGCAGGTAGTCCCAGTTGGGCTGGTAAAAGGTGAGCTTGATTTCCTGCACGACACTGGGATCGTAAAGCCCTTGAGCGTATGCGTTTATTCCGAAGGCAAAGACCAAAAACAGGGTGTGGAATACTTTTTTCATTAGAATTGAAAGAAAAATTGAACAACGGGGGAAGGTTAGGAAAATGCCGTTCGGCGCAGCGCCAAATCAAACCAGAGGGCGAAAGTAACGGGCAAGTGGATAAGTGCGGTGAAGGGATGGAACATTTGGCTAAAATTAGCTCAAACACTGCCTATTTCCCGTTATATTTGTGCCATGTTGACGGTCTATTCGGATGCCTATTTTATGAAACAAGCCCTCGCAGAAGCTGAAAAAGCCTACGAAGCCGGGGAGGTGCCCGTCGGGGCCGTCGTGGTGAGCGATGGCCGCATCATCGCCAGGGCGCACAACCAGACAGAACAACTGACCGACGTAACCGCCCACGCAGAAATACTGGCCATCACCGCCGCCGCCGGGCACTTAGGAAGCAAGTACCTGCAAGACTGCACCCTGTACGTCACGCTCGAGCCCTGCGTCATGTGCGCGGGCGCGCTGGCCTGGGCGCAGATGGGCCGCGTGGCCTACGGCGCTTCCGACGACAAGCGGGGCTTCATGCGCTACGGTGGCAAAAGCCTGCTGCACCCCAAGACACGCCTGGAAATGGGCATCATGGAAGCGGAATGCGGGGCGCTGATGACCGAGTTTTTTAAGGCAAAACGCTAGGGGTTAATTTGATAATTTGATAATTCGATAATTCGATAATTCGATAATTCGATAATTCGATAATTCGATAATTCGATAATGGGCACATCATTTTTTCTACGGCTTGGCTTTGGCGTTTCAGCACTTAAATCAAAATTTTGGCCAAAGGGCTGGAATACAAAATCAAACAATTGCACAAGGGCTGTGCCCATTATCACATTATCACATTAGCTAATTATCAAATTAAAAAGAAATGGATACGGCATACCTCCCCAGCCCCATCGGCCTTTTCAAAATAACCGGCAGCGCCTTAGGCGTGCGCCGGGTGAACCTCGCCGAAAAACAGAACGAGGTGGAGTTCTCCGACCTGCCGGAGGGGCACCCGGTGGCGGTTTGCTGCGAACAACTGAACGAATACTTCAAAGGCACACGCGAGGTGTTCGACGTGAAGCTCGACTGGACGGGCGCCCCCGATTTCCAGCAACAGGTATGGGCCGAACTGATGAAAATCCCCTACGGCAGAACGGCCAGCTACTCCGACATCGCCGAGCGCATCGGCAACCCCTCCGCCGTGCGGGCCGTGGGCCTGGCCAACCGCAACAACCCCATCGCCATCGTAGTGCCCTGCCACCGGGTAATCGGGAAAGCAGGCGAATTGCGCGGGTATTTTTACGGGCTGGATACGAAAATGCAGTTGTTACGGCATGAGAACCCGGTGCGGTTTGCAGAGCAGGGGGTGCTTTTTTAGTGATGAGTGATGAGTGATGAGTTATCGCTCGGCAATGATGGAAAATTTCAATGTCCAACATGAGTCATGCCGAATTTTTGGGAAATGTATAAGCAAGTTTTTTTGCCTCCTTTCGCCGCCGTAATAGCCCTGAAAGGGCGAAATCACTAACATTGGGCAACGCCCAATGCGAAAAGCCGAGAAAGTTCGCGCCCTGAAGGGGCATGCTAATCTTGAAGAAAGTCAAGAAAGCCCATTCAGGGCGCGAATACGTGAACCATCATTACACCGGACGATGCCCGGTGTTCATGCTGCGACCCTTTCAGGGTCAAAAACGCTCAAATCAGCACTTTACCAAAAAAAATTCGGGATGACTGATATTGGACATTGGAAATTTATTTCGGCGTCTTTTTGCTACGAGAAAACATTCATAACCAGATGGGATAAGTATAAGACGCCAGGGGGGCATTACAACCCCGTCTCCACCAAATACCTTTCCGCATCCAGCGCCGCCATACATCCAGTCCCGGCTGCCGTCACCGCCTGGCGGTATATCTTGTCCTGGGCATCGCCGGAGGCAAATACGCCGGGCACGTTGGTGAAGGTGCGCCCGGGCTGGGCAATGATGTAGCCGCTGTCGTCGAGCTTGAGCCAGTCTTTGAAAATATCGGTATTGGGCTTGTGGCCGATGGCGACAAAAAAGCCGGTGACATCCAGGGTGCTCTCTTCCTGCGTTTTGTTGTTGCGGATGCGCACGCCCGTCACGCCCTCGTCGCCCAGCACTTCTATGGGCGAGGTGTTCCAGTGCACGATCAGGTTGGGGGTGTTGAGCACGCGCTCTTGCATGATTTTGGAAGCCCGCATCTCGTCGCGGCGCACCAGCAGGTGCACTTCCGAGCAGATTTTGGCTAAGTAGGTGCTTTCTTCAGCTGCCGTGTCGCCGCCGCCGACAATGGCGACTTTCTGCTTGCGGAAGAAAAAGCCGTCGCAGACCGCGCAGGCGGATACACCTTTGTTTTCCAGTTCATGCTCGCCGGGAATGCCCAGCCATTTGGCACTGGCCCCCGTGGAGATGATAACGGTAGAGGCGTGAATTTCATGGCCGCTTTCCGACCAAACTTTGTGTATCGGTCCCGTGAAATCAACTTTCACGATCATTTCATTGCGAACAACCGTATCGAAACGCTCCGCCTGCTTGCGGAAATCCTCCATCATCTCCGGGCCGTTCTTGCCATCGGGATAGCCAGGATAGTTTTCTACATCGTTGGTGATGATCAGTTGGCCGCCAGGTTGCGGGCCGGTGTAGAGTACCGGGTTAAGGCCGGCGCGGGCGGCATAAATGGCTGCGGTGTAACCCGCCGGGCCAGAGCCGATAATGAGGCATTTTACTTTTTCCATAATCGTTGCAAAAGTAAGACAGCGATGGGAGCAGAATGTTTTGTGGGAGAAAATTATAAGAGGAATTTAGCAGAAAATGTCGAAGCGCGGACTTCTTCAAGACTCAAAATCAATCTCCGTATTGTCCCCAATATTCAAGCTCAGGTGCATGCCCCGGATGCGGGCATCGCTGCCAATGACAGAATGTTTTAGCACCACCTCCTCCAGGGCTGCGAAATTGCCCACGATGCTGTCCTGCACGATACTGCCCTGAATGCTGGCATTGTCGCCAATGGTGACATGGGGCCCGATGATGCTGTTGTTGATCTTGCAATTGTTGCCCACGGCCACGGGATGGATAAAAATGGTGTTGTCAAAATCGGGGACTGCCTGTTCCTTCCCGGTTTTGCGCACCTGCTGGTCAAGCAGCATGGCGTTGGTTTCCAGCAGCACGTCTTTCCTGCCGCAATCAAACCAGTTGTTCACCGCAAATGCCTGAAAATGGGCGCCTTGCTCCACCATGTATTGCAGGGCATCGGTAAGCTGGAACTCGCCTACGGTGCGCAGGTCGTTTTCGATCAGGTGGTCGATGGCGCGCAGGAGGGCCGGGACTTTTTTCACTTTGTACAGCCCGACAATGGCCATGTTCGATTTTGGGATGCGCGGCTTTTCCACCAGCCGGATTACTTTTTCGTCGTCGCCGAATTCAGCCACCCCGAATTCCCTGGGATCGGATACTTTTTTTACCCCAATGCTGGAATGTGGGGACTGCAGCATCTGGCTCAAATCCACGTCAAAAATGGTATCGCCGAATGCGATAAAAATCTCGTCTTCATCTTCGATCGCCTCGCGCGCGGTGGCGATGGCATGTGCCGAGCCTTCGCGGTGTTCCTGGTACACAAATTCAATGTTCAAACCAGGGTAGGTCTCCTCAATAAAGTCGCGGATCTTTTCCCCCAAATAACCCAGTACGAACACAAAATCCTTCAAGCCCGCCGCTTGCAGCTTGTCGATGATAAAACAAATGATGGGCTTGCCAGCCACCGGTATCAAGGGCTTGGGCTGGGTGTAGGTGTGGGGGCGCAGGCGCATGCCGGCCCCCGCGACGGGGATAATGACTTTCATGGTTGGGCAAAGATAGCTTAGGAGCGATGAGAGATGCGCGATGAGCGATGAGTTTTATTGTTGCTTAATGCCAATGAATCGTCTTTTAATTCGATTATTCGAGCTAAAATCTGTTCTGATTGTATAATCAATTGTCAGGGTTTTGTTGTCGCCCGCAATAGTTGCAACTCCTTGAGGCTCAAAGCAATTTATCTCGCCATCGGCAATTACTCCATTTCGCCAACTCCCATACATTATTGAGGGCAATGATGGGTTGCTAAGTTTTAAGCATCCTTCGGGAAGTCCATATACTCCATTATAAACCCCAGCGGTTTGTGGGCTTTTTATTTCTACTATGTATTCCAGGCTAGGATTATGTTGGTCATGGCCAAGGAATCTACCGTATATTGGTGCAATTTGTGTAAAAGGGGCTATATATAAGTTCGTATAAAAAGTATCACGCCCATCGTCATTAGGGAAGCAATTTTGGTTAATGATTTTTTTCGTTGTGATCAATCGAACCTGGATGTTGCCAGGCACATCAATATAAAGCGCAAATTCTTTTTCTGTAAATGTTCTTGGATCTGAACCGATTTTCCATTCATAAGTATCATTTTTATGCAAAGCTCGAAACCATATGTCCTTCGGATAGGATGTGTCAATTTGAAAAGATTGCCATAGATACTTAAAATCTAACCCACAAACTATTGAATCTAATATAACAAATTCGGCATTAGTTTCACTTTTCCCAAAACAGGGGTCATAGTTAGGGCAATGGGGATTTGCTGGGTTATCACAATCTTCTTCCTTGCATTTGTCACAAGCCAGAGAAGACGAAAAGGCAAGAAAGCCTATAAAAAAAAGAAGGAATTGGTGTGATTTCATGGTTGATTTTTTTGAATTATTGATACAAATATATAGTCAACGCAGAGTGGTTGTGAAAATCGTGATCGCGTAATCATTTGAAAATCACTTGAATCACTCATACTCAATCACAAAAATCAGACGAATCATAGAATATATCGCCCGAAAAAGGCAGATTATTGCCGTTTCATTCGTACACACGGCCATAAATGGCCTTTTTCGGGCGACCTAAAGGTCGCGCTACCATTATATCCCGAACTTTTTGGACAGCTTAGGAACAAAAACCGCATGGATTCGTTTGTTTTGCAGGCCCAATTGCCAAACTACACCAAAGCATATACCTCACGCCGCTTGGTTTTGTGGATGCCGATCTTCGTAATCAATTGAAGGTCAGTTGAGTCAATCATACTCAATCACAAAAATCAGGCGAATCATAGTATAAAATAAGAAATACCATGTCTGCTGCCCTTGCCACTGCCACCAAAGAACTCGAAAGCAACGGTTTCCTCGACCTCGAAGTTGACCCTACCCTCGACCTCGTGGCCGAGATAAACCGCTTGAAAAAGGAAAAGAACGCCGTTATCCTGGCGCATTACTATCAGGAATCCGAAATCCAGGACGTCGCGGATTATATCGGCGACTCGCTGGGCTTGTCGCAGCAGGCCGCCAAAACCGAGGCCGACATCATTGTTTTTGCAGGCGTGCATTTCATGGCAGAAACGGCCAAAATGCTCTCCCCACATAAAAAGGTACTGCTGCCCGACCTGAAAGCCGGCTGCTCGCTGGCCGATTCCTGTCCACCGCACCTGTTCCGGAAATTCAAGGAAAAACACCCCGACCACGTGGTGGTAAGCTATATCAACTGCACCGCCGAGCTCAAAACCCTCACCGACATCTGCTGCACCAGCACCAATGCCGTGCAGATCATCGAGAGCATCCCGAAAGACAAAAAGATCATTTTTGCGCCTGATAAAAACCTCGGCGCTTACCTGGAGAAAAAGACCGGCCGCGACATGGTCATCTGGAACGGCGCCTGCATGGTACACGAGATATTCAGCCACGAACGCATCGTGAAACTGAAAAACCGGCACCCAAACGCCAAGTTCATCGCCCACCCTGAATGTGAGGCGCATATCCTCGACATGGCCGACTTTATCGGCAGCACGACCGGGCTGTTGAAGTACACCATCAACGACCCGGCAACCGAATTCATCGTGGCCACCGAAGCGGGCATCTTGCACCAGATGCAGAAATCAAGCCCGCACAAAACCTTCATTCCGGCGCCGCCCGAAAACAATTGTGCCTGCAACGATTGCCCGCACATGAAGCGCAACACAATGGAGAAATTGTATCTCTGCATGAAGCATGAGTTGCCGGAAATTATTCTGCCCGATTGGGTGATCAAGGAAGGTGTTGCGAGCATCGACCGGATGCTGGAGATATCGGCAAAGGCCGGGCTTGGGGGATAAATACGGTTTATCCCAACTATTCATCTTGAAACGACAGGATGATATAGCCAACGCAAAGTGGTTGTGAAAATGGAACGTCTGTAATCTGTTGAAAATCAGTATTTCAGCATCCATCAACCCTTCAAATCCACCCAAATCCAGGTATAATACCCCGAAACGACGAATATTACCTAAGTTTGTGATTTGCTACTGTTCGCTAAACCAAATATCATGAAATTCAGTATTCTTGCCCCCACGCTGCTGCTGTGCATTTCCTGCCTGTTCCTTTGCTGTGACAAGGGAAAAAACGCGGTTGAAGAAAGCCCTTTTTACGAATTCTTCGAAGATGCCGGCATCAAAATTGACACCATCGCACAAGCCGCCGACACTTGGGAATACGGATTCGCATTTACCCCGCTCGAAAACGGAAAAATCACCGCCTTGGGCATAAAGCTGCCCGCAGTGGGCAGTTTCGAGGCCATTCTGTGGGACATCTCTGGGTCGAGCCCGGTAGCTCTGAGCACCAGGATCATAACCACCACTGCGCCGCACCAAGACGCTACCCTGCAAATCCCCTCCGGCGTTGCGCTGAGCAAAGGCGCCAAATACGGCATAACCGTTTCGTCCGACAACTTTTACCGGGTTACAAAAACGGGCAACGAAAAATTTGCCTTTCCGAGAACGGTGGGCAGTATCCGGATAGAATCGTTCAACGAAGCGGTAAACAACTCCAACACAGCGACATTCCCGAGCACGACGAACGATACCAGGGTGAACCCTTGCGTGAACGTCATCTTCATAGCCGATTAGGGAAGGTATAGTCAACGCTAAATGGTTGTGAAAATCGAAAGTCTGCAATCCATTGAAAATCAATCTTTCAGCATCCATCAACCTTTCAAATCTACCCAAATCCGGGTATATGTGCCGCTTAGCCTTCTTTTTCATGGCCGTTTTGGCATGCACCGACCTTCAGGGACAACAAGCGCAGCTCGATTCCCTGCTGCGCCTGGAAAAAACTTATCTCAAAGAGGACAGCGTGCGGGCAAAACTGCTGTACGATATTGCCCGCCGCTACAATGCAGTCGATCCGTCGCAAGGCATGAAATATGCTGAAATGGGGGTTCAATTGAGCGCAAAGCAGTCCGACAAGAAATTCCTGGCTAATGCCTTGAGCGTCCTGGGCAGCAACAGCCTGTTGCAGGCCGATTACCCAAAAGCCCTCGACAGTTACCAAAAAGCATTGGAAATCAACGAACAAACGGGCAATATCCAGGGTCAGGGGAACAACCTGAACAACATCGGCCTGGTGTACTACTCCATTTTTGACTACCCCAGGGCATTGGAGTACTACCAAAAAACACTGCGCATCAACGAGCGCACGGGCAACAAAAACAACTTAGCCAATTGCCTTGGGAACATCGGCAACATCTACAACGAACTGCAAGACTATGCCAACGCCCTGGAATACTACGAAAAAGCGCTGGCGCTTAGCGAAAGCCTGGGCAACCTGCGCAACGTAGCGGGCAACCTGGGGAATATCGGCAACGTTTATACCCAGCTGAAAAACAACAAAAAAGCGCTGGAATACAAACAACGCGCCTTGAAGATCAACGAGCAATTGGGCAACCAGTCGTGGATTGCCAACAACCTGGGCAATATCGGCAACGTGTACATCCAACTGGCCGATTACCCCGCCGCCCTGGATTACCACAACCGGGCTTTGGCCATTGCCGAAAAGATCAACGACAAAAAAGGCCTTGCCGCCAGTTACGCCAGCATAGGAAATGTGCATTATTTGCAGCAAAAATACGCGCTGGCATGCCAGCATGAAATGAAAGCCTTAGAACTGGCCAATGAGGTTGGTTTGCTCCCGACGGCCAGCGAAGCGCTGTTGCAACTGTCTAAAATTTATGAAGCGACCGAAAAATTCGACAGCGCCTACCTCGCCTACCAGGGCCATATCGCACTGAAAGACAGCATCAACAACGTAGAGAAGCAACGGGAAGTAACGCAAAAGGTGCTGAAATTCGAGTTTGCCAGAAAGGAAGACTCCCTGCGGCAACACCAGATCATCACAGATGCAAAACTGGAGCAGCAAACCCTTCTGGCGGCCAAACGCCAGCAGGAGCTGGAGCTAAAACAAACCGCCATCAACTTAGCCAACAAGGAAAAAGAGCTGCAACACCTGGCTTATCTAAAGTCGCAGGCCGACCTGAGGTTGGAACAAAGCGCCACCCGGGAAAAACAGGAACTGTTAAACCTGGCAGAAAACGAGAAGAAACTCCAGGCCGCTCAGGTAAACCTCCAGCAAACACAGCTTGCCCTCAAAGACAGGGAACTGCAAACGCAAAAAATACAGCGGTTCTTGTACCTCGGCGGCATCCTGCTGCTGTCGCTGCTCTCCTTTTTCATCTTTCGAAACTTCCTCAACCAGCAAAAGCTGAACAAGGTGATACAGGCTGAAAAATTAAAGTCGGACAACCTGCTGCTCAACATACTCCCGGCAGAGGTAGCCGGCGAACTGAAAGAAAATGGCCAGGCCATGGCGCGGCAATTTGACGCTGTTACCGTGCTGTTCACCGACTTTGTGAATTTCACCCAGATTTCTGAAAAGCTTTCCGCCCAGGATTTGGTCAGCGAGTTGCACCGCAATTTTATGGCTTTCGACGAGATCATGGAACGCCATGGGCTGGAAAAAATAAAGACCATCGGCGATGCCTATATGGCCGTATCGGGCTTGCCCCAGGCCAGCCCCAGCCACGCTTATTCCGCTGCGCAAGCAGCCCTGGATATCCGGGATTTTGTGCAGCAGCAGCAAAATACCCCGCATTATCCCTTTCAAATCCGCATCGGACTGCACAGTGGCCCTGTGGTAGCCGGAATAGTCGGGGCCAAAAAATTTGCTTACGACATCTGGGGCGATACGGTGAACACGGCGGCCCGGATGGAAAGCAGCGGCGAACCCGGCAAAATCAACATGAGCGGCGCCACCTATGCGCTGTTGAAAGATGCCTTCGCCTGCTCGTACAGGGGAAAGATCAGCGCCAAAAACAAAGGGGACGTGGATATGTATTTTTTGGAAGGCGTGGCGCGAGGTGAAATTTCAGGCAAGGTTTGAATACAGACCCATGCCGCTTTAACATCGTTCAAGTGCTTAGGCGGGGTTCGCCTAAAAAGGCTGAACAGTCAAAGATCTCTGGCAGGGCAGAATTGTGGCAACTTATTCGTCAGACCACGAAAAGTGGTCGGACGAGAGCCTTTGGTCTGACCGCTTTTCGCGGTCTGACCAATCAGTTCAAGCTGACATCGCACTTTTTCCAGGCTTTTCAGCCCCGATAGCAAAGTGACTTTTTGTTTTTTAATGGCGGGCATTTCAGCCTGCGTGGATGTTGTGTAAAGAAGTTTTGCATTTTATTTATCGCCAAACTTTATTTCGATTTTCTTGACCAAGACTTTCCAGGTTTTGAAAACCTGGAAAGTCTAAGCGTTCAAACGAAATTAAAATCGGCTCGTTTTTTTAGCCATGTTTTTTCCAAAACCTATTTTTTAGTGCATACCCCCGTACAGGAAACACTAGCAGCCCCATTCGCCAGGGTATAGTTCAAGGTCAGAATATTCCCGGAAATTGACCCGCTGCCGCTAAAGGTGATGTTGTTGACCACCTGGCTGGGAATGGTGATGTTGTCGCCGCTCACGGTAGCGTTTAAGTCGTTGTTTACGTTGCTGTAAAAGTTGTTGATCGTAACGGCATTTTCACCGGCGGCCGATGCCTCAATGGTGATGTCGTAGGTGTTTGTCTGGCCCGAGCAGTTCTGGGCAAGCGAATACGTGCCGAGGAATTTATCCCTGTCTGGGGCTTTTTCGTCCTTTTTGCAGCTGGTTGCTGCCAAGGTTAACGCGATAAAAAGGATCGGGAAGGAAAGCCGTTGGCTGAAAATCTTGTTCATATTAGTGTTTGTTTAAAATGATGTGGATGAGAAAAGATTTAATGATGCTTAACGTGCGATTTCTCGAATTATTGGGGGAATAAAGTGTTGAAAGCCAAAACACGAAGCCCCCATTGGCGCGAGCCAATGAGGGCATGTGTGTTTTGAGTTGGCACCGACTTACTCTCCCGGGACATCTGAC
>CAZULM010000053.1:0-39673 GCA_964621185.1 uncultured Saprospiraceae bacterium
TGCACCCTCCGTATTACCGCGGCTGCTGGCACGGAGTTAGCCGGTGCTTATTCTGACGGTACCTTCAAGCCCAGACGCATCTGGGGTATTATTCCCGTCCAAAAGAAGTTTACAACGCTGAGCGCCTTCATCCTTCACGCGGCATGGCTGGATCAGGCTTGCGCCCATTGTCCAATATTCCTTACTGCTGCCTCCCGTAGGAGTTGGGTCCGTGTCTCAGTACCCATGTGGGGGGCCATGCTCTCACACCCCCTACTGATCGTCGCCTTGGTGGGCCGTTACCCCGCCAACTAGCTAATCAGACGCACACCGATCTCAGAGTGTTGCCTTTAGTTGGAAAACGATGCCACCTTCCAACACCATGGGGTTTTACCACCAGTTTCCCGATGCTATCCCCCGCTCTGAGGTACGTTGTGTACGCGTTACGCACCCGTCCGCCGGTGCTCCCGAAGAAGCCCCTTGACTTGCATGTATTAGGCCTGCCGCTAGCGTTCATCCTGAGCCAGGATCAAACTCTCCATCGTGTATCGTTGAGCAACTAAATGCTCTTTTGTCTAATACCTCTAAAACATCCCATAACCTTTTCTAGCCCAATGAAGAACTAGCCTTACCTCTCTCCTCTCACTTTCATCCTGTCAATGAACTCTTTATAGAAATCCTTTCTTTAAAGGACTATATACTGTTTAATTTTCTTGGGGCCGCAAAGGTAGCATTTGTTCTAAAGCTTCACAAGAAATCTTCAAATATTTTTCAACTAATTTTCCACATTTGATTGTGGATTGTGGTTGATAAAATTCTCTGTTTCCTGATCTTCTCTTCCAAAGCGGGCGCAAAGGTAATATCGATTGAGGCAAATAACCAAGCACTTTTCAAAATTAATTTTTGAGAAACACCTTGAATCGGGGCTTAAGTTTGCCTATTTGCTTGGAGGTATCGGCAAATCATAAAATTTTGTACGCGACCTGCCGACCCTTATGGATTTTTAAAGGTCGTATATCTGCCTAGCCAAAATGAAAAAAACAAATCAGCCGCCCCAAAAAAACTGTCGCCGTCCGCAAATCTGCCGGCCTTCGATTGACGGCCCTAAACGCCAGCGGGATTCCAGGCGGTGCAATATCCCATACACCATATAATATAGGTGTGCACTGGTGAGTGTGGCCAATTGAAAAAACATGCAATTCCCTAAAACGGAAGCACCCGAGGCGAGAGCCCATCTTTTTTTGCCTCCTGGTACTGCAGGGCCGTTTGCAGGATGGTGTCTTCAAAGGGGCGGTATTGGAACCCCGGCACCGTCAGGGACTTTTCATTTCGATAGCTAAACTTGCCAACACTCGCACGGGCGCTCTCTTTGGTCAGCAGGGGCGCGATTCCCAGAAGCTTTTCTTTAAGCCATTCTGCCCGCCAGGCTATTTCTGCCAAAAATGGCCCCACTTGGACGGAAGGGGGCACAGCCTTCAATGCGCTTGCGATTTGGCTGAAGAACTCCCGGTGCGTGACATTGACTGCGTTCAAAATAAACCGCTCGGCAGAAATATCTGACCGAAGCATCATTTCTATAAATACCACCACGTCGCGAACGTCGACAAACCCAGACTGGCCAGATGGATACAATTTGAGCCCCTGGTCAATTTTTTTGAAAAAGCCCGACATGCCATCCTCCCATGAACGGCTCCCTACCACGACAGAAGGGGAGACAATAACGATCGCCAATCCCTCAGCCGCACCGCGCCATACCTCCTGTTCTGCCAAATGCTTTGTGATGGCATAGTTGGAGTTGTGCTTGCTCTGAACCCACGGGCATTTTTCATCCAATACCAATCGGTCTTTGGTTCTGCCCAGGGCAGCGATAGAACTTACATGAACCAGTTTTTCGACCTTATGGTGCAAGCACAGGTTAACGAGGTTGGCGGTGCCATCGACATTGGTTTTGTGCATCTCCCGGACATCCTTTGGATGGAATGAAATCCTGGCGGCGCAATGGCACACAGAAGTGATGCCTTCAAGCGCATCCTCCAAGCCGACCACGTCGTTGATGTCCACATTGGCCCACTCAACCTGTTCCTTAACATCAGAAAGCAGGTCAAATTTGCTGTTTTGGCGCATCAGGCCCCGGACTTTGTAACCTTTTTGAAGCAACAATCGTACAAGGTAAGAGCCCACAAAGCCAGTTGCTCCCGTTACAAGTACCTTTTTGTCATCAGTCATTTGTTCTTTTTTAAGTGTGATGCTGCAGTTGGGTTGATGTGTGCATGTTCAACGGGAGCCAAATAATATAGCCAGCAAGATTGCCCTAAAATAGCACAAAATGCTGTTTTAGACCATAATTGCACCCGTAAAACAAGCATAAATGGTGAAATTGTTCAAAAAAATCAGCAGGCGCTGGAAATAAGTCACATTTATGCCAAACCCTGAAAAACACCGACATCCTATTCAGCAAACAATATTACATTTGCACGAGGAGCATCCAAGTATATTCACGACTCCCTTGCCTGATTTTCGAGCTTGCCGCCCCGACAGAAAAATTTTCAGTGTTTGTTCATAGTGTTTGTTTTTTGTTTTGTCCCTGTCAAGTAGCAATATTTGACAGGTTTTTTCATGTGGCAAAGTAAAGCTATATATTGAAGCAGTTGCAGCACGCTTGCAAAAGGGTGCCAGGATTATGGAAGCTTGCGTTTCGGTCTCCAAAAATTTCATTTTTTTTTGAAAAAAAAACGCAAAAAAGACAAATTAAAAATAATATATCTTATTGATTATCAGAAATATACAAAAAACAAGATGTTGCGACACTTTTTTTTGGTAATTTTTAACACTATTTTGTTGAATCTTTTTTTGGTATTATTAAACAAGTGCTTACCTTTGATTCCAGAAAGTAAGAAATAAAAGAACGTATCCATGACAAGTACAGAGTTCAATTCAAAATTGAGTGGTTTGACATCCATTTTGCACTCTTTTGCTTACAACTTGACGAAGAATGTAGAGGATGCTAAAGACCTATATCAGGAAACCGCCTTCCGCGCCCTTTTCAACAAGGAAAAATTCCAAGCTGGCACCAACTTCAAGGCCTGGATGTTCACCATCATGAAAAACATCTTCATCAACAACTACCGGAAGAAGGTGAAGGCCAACACCATTTTGGACACGACCGACAACCAATACTACCTCAATTCTGGCAGCCACTCTTCGGGGAACGCCGCAGAAGGCGGGATACTGCTCAAAGAGATCAATTCAATGGTGGAGGCGCTTGACGACAGTATCAAGGTGCCGTTTTTGATGCATTTTGAAGGATTTAAGTACCAAGAGATCGCTGAAGAGCTTGCGTTGCCCCTTGGCACTGTGAAGAGCCGGATTTTCTTTGCGCGCAAGGCATTGAAGGAAAAAATCCTTTCCAGCTACGGGTTCAACCCGAACTAAGCGCAGGTTTCGGAAACAAAACCGCAATATCCATCCCGATCTTTCGCGGATGGATATTGTTTTTTAAGCAAGGAAACCCAAGCCCTGTGTCACAAACTTTTTGTCCTCCCGCCATCAACCGGCAGGTTAATGCCGTTGACATACCCGGCCGCCGGGCTTGCAAGGAATGCGACGGCAGCGGCAATTTCTGCTGGCTGCGCAAACCGCCTCAAGGGCACTTGCCCCTTCAGCCCTGATTCCACCGCTTCCCTCGTCAGCCCAGCAGCAGCCATACGTTTCTCAATAATCTCATCCAGCCTGCCTGTCTGTGTAAAGCCGGGCAAGACATTGTTGACCGTTATTCCAAATTGACCCAGTTCGACAGAAAGGGTTTTTGCCCAACTGGCAACAGCCCACCGCGTGGTGTTGGACACACCGAGCCCTTCTATTGGTTCCTTGACGGATGTGCTGATAACGTTGATGACCCTGCCGAAGCCGGCAGCTTTCATGCCCGGCGCCAAAGCTTGCACCAGCAAATGGCTGCATATCAAATGGTTGTTGTACGCAGACAAAAAATCCTGAGCTTGAGCTGCTGCTATAGGCCCGCCCGGCGGCCCGCCTGTATTGTTGACAAGCACATGAACGTTGCGACCTTTCAACAAATCCGCAACTTTGGCGGCCAATGCCTGGCTATCCGCATAGTCGGCCACAATGTACCCGTGTTGTTGGCCCTGGCTGGCGTCCAGCATCCGGACGGTCTCTATAAGGCTGCTTTCGGTGCGGGCAAGCACCGTCACATCCGCGCCCAACAGCGCAAGCTCAATGGCGATAGCGCGCCCGATGCCAGCGCTAGCACCACCTACCAAGGCGTTTCTGCCCAATAAGGAAATATCCATGCATTAGTTTTAGGGCAAAAGTCGCAATTTGCCCAGATACTTTATTGGTCTAACTGATCTAAGTGATAAAAGGTGATCACTTCGGCCAGCTTTTGCCCAAAATTGGAAATAGTGGATATCCCTTTGTTATCCATGCCTTTAGCCCATTTTTTCCAATCCTTCCCCGCCGATTGGCGCAAATCGCTGTACCATTCATGTGTCGTGAGGAAAATGCTGAAATCCCGCCAACTCGCCCACGCGATATCATATTTCCGCACACAGCGGTCGCCCATGGAAGCGGAAGGGCCATCCCATTCCTTGCCACAAGCGAGCGAGAACAGGTTGTTTGCCTCCACGGCGGCGTCACTGGTGCCGGCATTGCTGTTCAGGAAAGCGATGGCCAAAAGCACAGAAGCTGGGACGCCAAACTTTTTTCGCTCGCTGACGGCAACCGTCCCAAAGCGCTTCAAAAAGGCGGTAGCAGTGGCCTGGTCGATCTCGACGGGCTGGGCGCTGCGGGTGGAAGGTGCCGTGGCGAGCCCAAAGGAAATTGCGCCATTGTCGGAAGGGCCCGACAGCCCAGCCTGCCCATTTTTTGGAGCGGAAAAATCCGGGAAAGGAAACTCCCCTTTGCCGCGGAGGATAGCGCCGGTTAGCAGGAGTACCAGCGCGATGGAGAACCAATGCGTTTTGAAAAAATTCCAGTTCATAGCTGTGTAGATTTAAAGTTATTGATTCAAGGCTTTGAAAGCCAGAGGATTGTGAAAAATAACCCAATCTGCTTGTTGTAATCAAGGCACAAATATAAAACAACTTGTTTTTATAATAAAACTTTTTGTTTGTTAAATTTTCGTTTGTTTGTTTTTTTCAAAATAGGCATGGAAAACCATGTTGGGATAGCAGGAAAACCCTTATCTTTATTGAAATTCAAGCTGGAAAAGTGCCAATTTTTATTCTGATTTTACCCTGCAAAACATTGATTCTCCAAATAATACTTTGAATCGGTCAAAATTCTTTAAAAAAATTGCTGAAATTATTTGGGCAAGTCAGGCATTATTTTTCTATCTTTGGCGGCTTTTTCAAGAATCGCATTATTTTTGTCATGCGACTTGAGATTTTTTACCACGACACGGCCTGCCTTCGGCCATTGCAGGCGGCCAATTTGATAATCAACTTAGAAATTGAAGAAGATGTCAGCGATAGCAACGGAACAACTCTCCCTGCTCGAGAACTTACAGAAACATTTTGGATTTGACGCGTTCAAAGCCGAGCAAGGAGCCATTATCCAAAGCCTTTTGGATGGCAAAGACACCTTTGTGATCATGCCCACGGGCGGGGGCAAGAGCCTTTGCTACCAATTGCCGGCACTTATGTTGCCTGGCACCGCGATCGTCATAAGCCCGCTCATAGCCTTGATGAAAAACCAGGTCGATTCGCTTCGCGGCTATTCGGATTCCGATGAGGTAGCGCACTTCCTCAACTCCTCCCTGACGAAGGCCCAAATGAAGATCGTGAAGCAGGACATTACCGATGGGAAGACCAAATTGCTTTATGTCGCACCGGAAACCCTCACCAAGGAAGAGAACATCGAGTTTTTCCAAAACACCAATATTTCATTTGTTGCGGTGGACGAAGCGCACTGCATCTCCGAATGGGGGCACGATTTCCGCCCGGAATACCGGCGCATCCGCACGATGCTGGACGCCATCGCCCGCAACGTTCCCATTATGGCACTTACCGCCACAGCCACGCCAAAGGTGCAGCAAGACATCCTGAAAAACCTTGAAATGGCCGAGGAAAGCACCTTTGTCTCGTCCTTTAACCGAGACAACCTTTTCTACGAGATCCGCCCGAAGATCAAAAAAGACCAAACCATAAAGCAGATCATACAGGTCATCAAAGAGGAGTTCAGGGGAGAGTCGGGCATCATTTACGTGCAAAACCGGAAGACTGCGGAAGACATTGCTGAAATGCTGATGGTGAACGACATCAAAGCCGCGCCCTACCACGCAGGCCTCGACCCAAAGACGCGCGCCAACACGCAAGACGCCTTCCTGATGGAAGACATCGATGTAATATGTGCCACCATAGCATTCGGCATGGGCATCGACAAGCCAGACGTGCGCTTTGTGATGCACTTCGATATGCCCAAGTCAATAGAAAACTACTACCAGGAAACCGGGCGCGCCGGGCGAGACGGCTTGGCCGGCAAATGCATCGCGTTCTACAACTACGCAGATATCCTGCGACTTGAAAAGTTTTTGCGCGACAAACCGGTGGCAGAACGGGAAATGGGCGCCCAACTGATGCAGGAAGTGGTGGCATATGCGGAAACAGCCGCCTGCCGCCGCCGCTTTTTGCTGCACTATTTTGGCGAGCAGTTCAAAGAAGAAGACTGCCACAAGATGTGCGACAACTGCAAAAACCCAAAGGAAAAAATAGAAGTCCAACAGGAAGTGATCAACGTAATCCAGTGTATCCTCGACTTGAACGAGAACTACCTGATGAAGACCGTGATGGACTTCCTTATTGGCCGCGAAACCAAGGAAATGAAGGATTTCAGGTTCTCCACCATGGAGAATTTCGGCATAGGCGACGACAAAGACGAGAACTTCTGGAGCTCCGTTTTCCGCCACGCCATGATCAACAACCTGATCTACAAGGAAATAGAGCAGTTCGGCTTGCTGAAAGTGTCGAAAGCCGGCCATGAATACCTCAAGAACCCCTACCCGCTCTACGTCACCATCAACCACGATTACGAAGACGGCGACTACGACGCAGACGACGAAAAGGGCGGCACCGCTGTGCTCGACGAAACGTTGATGAACATCCTCAAAGACCTTCGACGGAGCATCGCCAAAAAGCAGAACCTCCCGCCCTACATCATATTCCAGGACCCCTCTCTCGAAGAAATGGCCACCAATTACCCGGTCTCGATGGAGGACATGTCGAAGATCGTGGGCGTTTCGCAAGGAAAGGCGCTTAAATACGGGAAGCCTTTCGTGGAAGCCATCAAACAATACTGCGAGGAAAACGAAATCGAGCGGCCGATGGACATCACCATCAAGACGGTGGCCAACAAATCGAAGACCAAAGTCAACATCATTACTTCCATCGACCGAAAGCTTCCGCTGGAAGACATCGCCAAGAGCAACGACCTTACCATGCCCGAGCTGATGGAAGAACTGGATGGCATTGTCAACTCCGGCACCAAGCTGAAAATCGACTATTACCTGCAAAAGAACGTGGACGAATACGTTCGGGAAACGGTTATGGAGTATTTCAAGGAAGCTGAGACCGACAGCATCGAGGTGGCGTACAAAGAGCTAAAGGACGAGGAAATTACCTGGGAAGAGATCCAGTTGATGCGGATCAAGTTTTTGAGCGATTATGCGAACTAGAAGAATGTGATAATGCGATAAAAAGCACCGTGATACGAGTATCGCATCCGGTGCCAAAACCAAACCCTTACTGTGTTTCTTTTTTGAAGGCAGCCTTCCCGCCCTCCCTACCATTGTGGTACAGGAGGGCGGTGCTTTTGTGCTGATTTGGGTTGAAGGCTGCTGGACTTCAGGTGTTTTCTCAGTTTATGCGCGCTAACTCTGGCCAAAGAACTGGCGCAGGGATTCGAGGAAATATTCTTTTTGTCCGGCAGAAACAGAAAGCGTCACCCCGTTTTGGAGTACGACATACCCGCCTTTTCCCCGTACGTATTTCTTTATGTGCCGCAAATGGATGGTATGCGAGCGGTGGATGCGCGAGAACGCGGTGCCGGGAAGCATTTGCTCTACTTCTCGCAAGGTTTTGCACACCAATACCTGGCGTTTGTCCTTGAAATGAATGGCCGTGTAGTTCCCATTTGCCTCCAGGTAGGCGATGTGCTTTACTTTTTCAAAACACAGTCCTTCCATGGTGGGCAATACCACCTTGCCACTGGCGGAGCTCTTTTGTTGTATGGGGCCAGTTTTGATCGCAATGGCCCTGACGCTTGCTTGCGGCTCGGCAATCTCTGGATTGGCCCTAAAAGTGATCGCGTTCATCATAAGCTGAAAATTTTGAGGTGCGAGACCTGGTTGAAAGTAGGAGTTAACAGGGTGCTGTTTGAATTTGGCTTGCCTGAGGTTGTACGGCGCGGTTTTGATAAGACAAAAGTATTTCGACCGAATGCTGGCCAGCAACCCAACTTTTTCCTAAAGTCAGGTTTCTGAGCCAAATTAATTAGTTGGTTAAATGATAATTAACCGACACTTTTGTGCTTGTTCTGCAACGATTCCTAAAAATTGCCCTGAAACTGGTAGCTGCCATGCCAAAAACGCCATCAGACAAACTCTACCGACTGGTAAACTCGCTTACCCCTACCGAAAAGCGATATTTCCGGATTTTCATCCGCGGGAAAACCGAGCGCGACAGCAAATACCTCCAGCTCTTCGAAGCCATGTCGGCAGCGCAAGCGTTTGACGAAGAACAATTCAAGCGCAAGATTTACCAAGGCCGCCCCGTAACAGGGAAAAAGTTTTCCGAACTGAAAGCGTACTTGTACGAACTGGTGCTGAAGTGCCTCCAGAATTTTGACGAGCAACATTCGGTCGATTATAAAATCGGGCAGCTGCTCCAAAGCACGATGGTGCTGTTCCGGCGCGGCCACTACAGCGATTGCAGGGAACTGCTTCAAAAAGCCAGGAAGATTGCTGTCCATTTTGAATGCTTCTCCTACCAACTGGAGATAATCAGGTGGGAAAAGCAGTTGGCCTACACCCAAATGGACGCCGATTTTCTCGACAAAAACCTGGAGCAGCTGCATTTTGAAGAAAGCCGGGCATTAGAACTGCTGCAGAACCTGGCCATTTACCGAAAAGCTTTTTTCGAGGTGTATGCCGTGGTGAAACGGGAAGCCCTGCTGCGGAACAAAGACCGCATGGAAAAGATGCGCCAGATCGTCGGCGGCCCGGCGTTCCAGAGCCTAGACCATGCCATTTCCCACAGCGCCCGGGTGCAGCAGCTGCGAACCCTCAACCTTTACCACTACGCCGCTTTGGAGCAGGAGGAATTCTACCGGTCAGGGGTCAAGCTGATAGACCTGATAGAGTCGCAGCCACATTTTTTGAGCGACAACCTTTCCGACTATATTGCCGCGCTCAGCAACCTGGTATTGGCCTGCGGCATGTTGAAAAAGTACGATGAAGTACGTGTATGCCTCAAAAAGCTGCGCGAACTGAAGCCATTGACAGCCGACGACAGCCGGAAGATACACCGCCAATACTTCACCATTTTCTTCGCACTCTGCACCTATTCCGGCGATTTTGAGGCAGCACGGCGCGAGATGGAGCTCTGTCAGGCCGAAGCCGCGGCTTTCGACCCAAGGTATTACGAAACAGCGAGCTTCTATTACCAATATGCCTTGATTTCGTTCGGTTGCGAAGACTTTGGCAACGCCATGCACTACCTCAACGAATGGCACAACCAACCCAGGTCGGTGGAACGGGAAGACCTGCAAAGCGTGGCCAGAATCTTTTCCCTGATCCTGCACATTGAAATGGGGAACACCATGTTGATAGAGTCGTTACTCCGCTCTGCCAAACGTTTCTTGAAAAAGAAAAACCGCTTCCAGGATTTGGAACAGCGGTTTATCAGCTTCGTGGCCGAGCTGAGCCGGATGCCGAAAGGAAAGGCACAAATAGAAGCTTATGAAAAAATGCACCAAGAATTGCACGCTGCCGACAACCTGCCAGCCACAAAAGCATTGCTGCAAACGTTCGACCTCGATACCTGGCTATTGAGCAAGATCAAAGGCAAACCGTTTGCAGCAATCGTACGAGAGAAATGGGAACAGGGGGAGGGGCAATAAAAGATCAGACAGTGCCGACGGGAGTTTGGGCGGGCCCGGTGAAGTCGGACTGCACCCGTGTGTCAATTGCCGTCCAGCGGACAACATAGGTGCTGCGGCGGCCTTTAACGGCGAGCGCGCCACCTTTGACATTGCCCAGTTGATCGCCGGTAAGCGCCGTCACGCAGCTTTCAACTTTTAATTCAGTGAGGGTAAGTTTTTTATTTGCCATAACGCGTGAAAGTGTTGAAGATGAGAGAATCGAGAAATTGCACCATGAAGATACTGAAGGTCCGGCAAACGCCGCTCGACACTTTTTTGATAAAGTCAGGATTCTAAGTGCGAAAAATATCAGCTCATTTTGTCCAAATTTTTAAAAACAAGGCTTGATTCGAACCCGGAACGGATCAGCGATGCCGCGGCTTTCTCCCTTGCTTTCGGGTCGCCGGCGTGCTGTGCCAGTTTTTTTTCGAGCAATTTTTGCAGCAAAGCACGGTAGGCTTCCATGTCGATAGCATCCAGCGCCATTTCTATCAACTGCGGGTCGATGTCGCGCATACGAAGCTCCTGTTTGATGCGCACTTTGCCCCAGTTGTTGTTCCGGAACTTTCCCCCGGCGTAGGCCAGGGCAAATCGCTGTTCGTCAAAAAACCTGTCGGCCTTCAGCACTTCAAACACCTGCCGTGCCGCCTCTGGTTCTGCGCCCAATTCTGTGAGTTTGTCGCGCACTTCTTTTGGGCATCGCTCCCGGTAAGCGCAATAACTTTCCATTTTCGACAACAGCGCATCAGGGCTTGGCGGTGGATTATAGTCAACGCAAAGTGGTTGTGAAAATCTCGATCGCATAATCATTTGAAAATCAGATGTTTTTAATCACTCAAATCATACAAATCACTTTAATCACAGTATATCTTTCGTGGATTTGTTTTTTGAATACATCGGGTGGCCGGTTTTTAAGTGCCGACAATGGCTGAGCCGGTGCTGATGCCGAGCCTGTCGGCCCCTGCATGGAGGAGGCTTTGGGCCACCTGGGCTGTTTGGGCGCTGTCGAGCATGGCCATTATTTTCACTTTTTCGCTGGCATTTTGGCGCAAGGCCTTGACCATTTCGAGGGTAGCCCTGTTGCCCAGGAACCCGGAATTTGTCTGCAACCAAGGAACGCCAGATACTGCCGCGAGTTCACATACTTTCCGCAATTCTTCCAAGGAAAGGAGGCTGCTTTCCAGGTTTAGCTTCAACATGCCCCCCTTAGACTGGGTGCTCAAGGCAATGCCATCAATATCGCGGCTTACATTGTTCCAAAGCTTGCTTTTGACTTGTGTCAGGTTAAGCGTAGCGTTTATATCGTCGGCGCCATCGTCCAATGCCCGTTTTATTTCCTCGCTTTTGGCGGAGATGGCAGCGTACCCCATTGGGAAGCCCACCGCGGCGGCCAGGCGCACTTTGTTGCGCTCGCCCAGCACCCGGCGCGCGTCGCGTACAAAGGGAGGGGGGATACAAACCGCTGCAAACCCTGAGCGGATAGCCACTTCACATGCCCTGATCACATCGTCAAGGGCTGTATCTGGTTTAAGAATGGAAAGCTCCAGGAATTTAGCCAGCTCGGACATAGGCGAAATCCAGTAGGTTGATTTTATCAAGATACGTGGGGCAAAGGTTGCCAAATAAAAAAACCTTCCCGCACGGTTCAAGGCGGGAAGGTTCACAGATACGCTTTCATGTGGCCTTTCCGCGACAAATGTAACGGAAGTTTTTTATTATTCCATTTTTTTTGAAAGATTCTTTGCCGGTTTTGCAAATATGCCATCCAAGTTACGGAGCAGCGCATTTGCTGCTCCCGCAATATGCAGGAAGACGGAATAATATAGTTTTGCAGTAGGTTTGCAGGGAATTAACCCAATATACCTCACGCCGCTTGGTTTTGTGCATGCCGATCTTTGTAATCAATTGAACATCAGTTGAATCAATCATGCTCAATCACAAAAATCAGGCGAATCATAGTATAACATGAATTTACTGAACCGAAATTTGTTGCTGGCGCTCGGGGTTTTGGTGCTGCTCGGCTTGGCCTATTATTTTTCCGACATCGTCACCTATATCCTCATTGCCTGGGTATTGTCGATGCTCGGGAACCCATTGGTGCTGTTTTTTCAAAGTCGGATTCGGATAGGGCGTTTCCGCATGGGCAGTTCCGTAGCGGCCATGTTGACCATCGTTATTTTCTATACCTCTATACTGGGCATCATGTGGCTGTTCGTGCCTACGATCGTCGAACAGGCGCGCAACCTGGCCAATGTGGACTATTATGCCCTCGGCGAGAAGTTGCGGGAACCATTTGCCCACCTGGACACCCAAATGCACCAGATCGGCATGTTGGGCACGGGGGAATCGTTGGCGACAAAAACCCAGGAAATCCTGAGCCGCTGGTTCAAGCCTACGCTGATCGGGGATTTCCTCGAATCGTTTATAGGTGTAGCGGGCAACCTGATGGTCACAGTTGCCTCCGTAACGTTTATCCTTTTCTTTTTCCTGAAAGAAAACAACCTGTTTTTAGACATCGTGCACGCGCTGGTGCCAAACGAGCAGGAAATAAAGGTGCAATCTGCCGTCAACGAATCCAGTGAAGTGCTGACCAAGTATTTCAGGGGATTGTTGATCCAAATGCTTGCGTTTTCCACCATGACGACCATCGTGCTGTGGGTTATCGGCAACAAAAACGCGATGCTCATCGGATCGGTCGGCGGGGTGCTGAACGTAATCCCTTACGTGGGCACCATTCTCGGCATCGGCTTTGGCATTTTCATCACCATATCTTCCAACCTTGATACCGATTTTGCCCTGATGATGCCGATGCTGCTGAAAGTAGCCGCAACCTTCATCATTATACATGTCATCGACAGCAATTTGCTTGGGCCGCTCATCTTGTCAAAAAGTGTGCAAGCGCATCCTTTGGAGATTTTCATTGTTATATTAGCTGCAGCGAAGATCGGCGGCATCACGGGCATGTTGATCGGCATCCCGGTCTATACCGTTTTGAGGATCATTGCACGGGAGTTTTTCAGCGAGTTCAAGATCGTGCAGCGGCTGACGGACCATTTGGATGAATGATGAGGGATGAGAGATGAATTTGAAAAATTGGTTTATGAAAAATATTGGATTGTTTTTGTTGTTTTTGGGGGCCGTTTTGGCATGGAATGGCTGTGCTTCGTGGAAACAGAACCAGTGGTTGGCGGCACACCAGAAGGAGCTGAAACGGCTGGCCGAAAGCAACTTGCCGGCTGAACAAAAGCTGGATGGGCTGGTGCAGGACTACGTGAAATTTTTGAACGAAGACCTGAAGTTCCTTGATCCCAGGAAAGGCGTGAAGTATGTAAAAAAGTATCACGACCAAAACCGGGGTTCGATGGACAAAATCCTGAAAAGCGCCGCTGATTGGCAGGATGGGCTTGGCACATTAGACAAAGTTGCCTTGGGGGTGCGCACCGTTCAGAAACCGTACATCAAAGGTTTGGTTGATTTAGCGCCCAAGTTTCAGCGAAAATACAAACAGTACAAGGTTGCCCTTGAACTGTCTGGCAAGATAGGGGGCGGGCTTACCCGGTTTGCGGGCAAGAACCTATTCCAATAAACAATGACATCATACCCGGCGGAAAATCGTTTGTGAAAATATAATGGGGCAACTCATTCAAAATCAACATAAGCAATCTTGAAAATCTGACGAATCTCTTGATTCCCAGAATAAATTCGGAACGCCATGAAATACTATGAAACTGTTTCTGCTGCCGTGAACGGACTGCAAGCTCGGGGCTACACGCTAAACCTCAATTTGCAGCCTGATTGCCTGCACTGCGCCGAAAACGACTTGCATTTGCACCCCGAAGATTTCCACATCGACGAAGTGCACCGCTTCGAAGGCGAAACCGACCCTGCCGACGCGGCGGTGGTTTATGCCGTCTCTTCTGAGAAACACGGCGTAAAAGGCGTGCTGGTAGATGGCTACGGCGTATCTGCCGGCGCTGTTTCACCCGAAATTTTGGCCAAATTGCAGCGCTTCTAAACTACCACAGGCATGGACAAGACAAAAAAATACAGCAACGACGACATAACTGTGGTATGGAAACCAGACGTTTGCATCCATTCCAAACTTTGCTGGACAGGGCTGCAGGAGGTTTTCAACCCCCGCAAGCGCCCCTGGATCGACATGAGCGCTGCGGAAACCAAGCGCATAAAGGAGCAGGTGCAGCGATGCCCCTCCGGTGCGCTGTCCTATTATTACAACGACGCATCTGCCGAACCTACTGAAATAAGTGCTGAAAGCTTGGTCGAAGTATCAAAAAATGGGCCGTTGCTGGTGTACGGAAACATAGTGGTGAAGGATGCGGCCGGCAACGAGTCGCGCAAAAACAAGGTAACAGCGTTTTGCCGCTGTGGTGCGTCGGGAAACAAGCCCTATTGCGATGGCACCCATATCAAGATCAAATTTGAAGATGGGCAGTCCGGTCGATGAACAAGCCCTCCCTCGGGACGGGTTAAACCTCGCCCAATAAAAACTTCCGCACCAAATTCAAGGCATAAATGCCCGAAAGGTGGATGTTTTTCTGCCTGTCCCGGCCAAAAACATGCCTCACCGCCACCGTCCGCTTCCTGTCGCTGACGGCCATCCACACGGTACCCACAGGCTTGTCGGGCATCCCGCCGCCCGGCCCGGCGATGCCTGAAATGGCGAGGGCGGCATCGACGCCCAAAGTCGTCAGAGCCCCTGCCGCCATTTCTCTTACCGCTTCTTCGCTCACGGCGCCAAACTGCGCCAACGTTTCGGGGCGCACGCCGAGCAGCTTGCTTTTCATCTCATAGGAATAGGCAACCACCGTGCCTGGAAAATAGGCCGAAGCGCCAGGCACCGAGGTGATCAGGTGTGCCACATAGCCGCCCGTGCAGCTTTCTGCGGTCCCAAACTGCAGGTTTCGCTTTTGCAGCAGCTCTCCCACAACCTCCTGCAGGCTTTCCCCATCGCGGCCATACACAATATCGGGCAACAGGCTTTCAAGCTGCGCTATTTTGGTGTTCAACTCTAAAGCCAATCTGGCTTCGGCATCAGGGCTGGTCTCGCCTGGCCAAGTGCCGGTCAAACGCAAGCGTACCTCCCCCAAGGCGGGCAGGTAGGCCAGCTTTATATGTTGGGGCAGCCCGTCCTCAAACGCTGCGATCCGGTTGGCAATGTTTGTTTCCCCCTCCCCTACGGTGTGCAGCGTGCGGTGCGCAATCGGTCGGCTTGGAAAGCGCCGCAGCAGCCTGGGGATCACTTCTTTTTGCATCAAATATTCCATTTCGAAAGGCACCCCCGGCATGGAGACGAAGACCACACCGTCACGCTCGAACCACATCCCCGGCGCTGTCCCGACTTTGTTGGCAAGTATTTCGGCCAAAACGGGCAGGGTTGCCTGTTCATGCATGGTATTGGGCAAAGGGCGGTTTATTTTTTGGAAATATGCCGCGATGCGATCAAAGGTCTCTTGGTGAAAGGCCATGCCAGAGCCGAACATCTCCGCCAAAGTCTTTTTGGTGACATCGTCTTTGGTAGGCCCCAAGCCTCCAGTAATGAGCACCACTTGTGCCTGGGCGGCAGCGTGGTTGACGCCATCGATAATGGCTTGCCGTGTATCGCCGACACTGCTTTTCCCGGTTACGGTGATGCCGGCGAGGTTGAGCTCCCGGCTCATCCAAGCAGAATTGGTGTCAACGATCTGTCCGATCAGGATTTCGTCGCCGATGGTGAGTAGGTGTGCGGTCATTTTTTAATGTGATAATTTGATAATGGGATAATTTGATAATGAGGGGCGTTGTGCTTGACGGTGGGGAATATGCTGTTGAAAAACTTTTTGTTTAAAAAATATTGCACAAAAAGTTTTATAAACATACTTTTGCCCAAACTTCAGTGCCGTGGAATACGATGAATTTGGTTTTGAAGAACATTGGGGGGAAGCGGAAACAGCACCGCCGCCCCAGGAAGCGCCCGCCGAGCCGCATGTGCCGATGCGGGGGCAATTTCCCGAAGCTGGTTCCGACTATATGGGCGGATGCAGCGACGGCCTGGTTTACCAAAGCACTTTTGCCGGTTCCAAGCTCGAAAATACCTATTCCATGGTCCGCGAATTCCTCCGCGAAGAAGGCTATGGCGACGTGCCGCTCCCTGAAACGGCGGCTGAACTGCGTTTGTTCAAACGCCCCAGGCATTTGCAGTTGCAATTTTTCGAAGAGCGCGGATATTGCCACAACCCGATCAAAATATTGTTCCCCAGCCCTGCCCTTCAGCGCAACTCCTTAAAGCTGGTCATTTACAACGAAGCGGCAGAAAACCACCTGCTGCGCTTTCACGGTGTGTTGCGCCCCGAAAAATACGTTAGCGATCCTACAGCAATTTCAAGCGATTGACCTTATTCATTGCCCACAAACAGCAGGAAATCCTCCGCCAACAGCATCGTTTTCCCTTGAAAATGGAGCTTGGGGTTCAAGTGCTGGCGAAACAATGGGCCTAATTCAGGGTCTTTGTCCAAAAAGCCCATCAGCGTGTTCAACACCTTAAAATAGCGGGGCAAATCGTGCTGCTGGGGAATATCCCGCGCGCCCAGGACTGTTAAAGCTTTCTGGAAGGCCTCAAATTGATAGGGTGCGTACGATTCGGGGTACCGGAACGCCAAATACAAGGCAATCATTTGATAGTTATCGTGGTAGTGGTTGTTTACGACGCTTGCGGGCTTGGCTTTTTTGTAATCGCGCAGTACTGTATCGCAACCGAACAGAAAGCGGCCGATACGGCCATCCACCGTGCGGGTTTCTGTAAAAAGGTCGTCGAACATCAGCCGCAGCGTCATGGGGTCGAACTCCCAGAACGCGAGCATTACCTGCTTGGGCTGCCAATTGTCGGCCTGCCACAAACGCCGGGTCACGGAATTCTGGAAACAGCGGTCGAACATCGCTGCCGGGTCTGGCGTGTCGAGACTCCAGTTGTCCTGAAAATGTTGCACCGACTCCCATTTGTACACATTCGGGTGCTGGCCCAGCTTGCGCAGCCAGTCTTTGTAGGCGGTGATGGAGGATTGGATTTTGGTTAATAGCACGGACGGTGGACGGTGGACGGTGTGGCACAGCATTTGTTTTTTCAGTAGCTTGGGAATTTCAGCACATCTGGCTGGGGCCGCAAATATAAAGTTACACCCGGACTTATGTGATTTGCAAGATTTTCAGGATGTATTTAATTGATTTTTATGGATTTACATTGGCAGTCTTTTTTAAATACACTTTTCGTTGGGTATAAAATGAACGCCGATAGCGCTGAAACTCCCAAGCTCCTGAAAAAACAAATGCTGTGCCACCGTCCACACCGTCCACCGTCCACCGTCCACCGTCTACCGTTCACCGTCCATGATGGCAAACCAAAGTGGCGGCACCATACTGAGCAGCACGGCGGTGGGGTACCCGAACGGCAGTTGCGGGCTTTCGTCGATGTGCCGAAGTATCTGGTATTTACGGGTGCTTTTGTAGTGGTGGTCGCTGTGGCGCGTGAGCTCGTACAACAGTATCCGGCCAATTTCATGGTTGCTGTTCCAGGAATGGGCAGGGCTGACGGGCTCGTAATGGCCGGAAGGCAGCAACTGACGGCGCAGGCCGTAGTGCTCCAGGTAGTTGACCGTTTCCAAAAGCAACACACCAACAAAGGCAATGCAGATGGAGCCAAGCAGCCCGGCCAATCCGAAGGCCATATAAACAACTGATAACCAAGCGATTTGATAAGTCGAGAAACGAAGCATCATGTTCTGCCAACCCATAACAGGCGCCTTTTTTTTCTCCAGCCGTTCGCGTTCTAAGGCCCATGCGTTGCGCCAACCACCTGTAATCGACCGGAACCAAAAACCGAACACATGTTCTCCTTTCCGCGCCGAAGCCGGGTCGAGCTCGGTGGCCACGTTTTTATGGTGGCCCCGGTTGTGCTCCACAAAAAAATGCTGGTACAAGGCGGGAAGCAACATTATCTTGGCCAAATTCTGCTCAAAAGCCGTGCTTCTGTGACCAAGCTCGTGGGCGACATTGATGCCGTCAGCGCCGACAATTATCCCGACACCGAGGGTCAAGCCCAGCCATTCCGACCAGCTGAGTGCTTGGTTGGCAACGATGTAAAGGTACCAGACAACAATACCGTACAACACTATGGAATTGGCGTAGAGCAGGTAGTCGAAAAAGCGGATTTTGGAACGGGTGGCCTCTTCTTCTGTTGGGACGTTCTTTGTCGAAACAGGGGCGATCCACTCCAGCAACGGAATGATGCCGAAAACCAGCACCACGGTTGACCAAGCCCAGGCACCCTGCCATGCCAGCGACAAGGCTGTTGTGGCTGGCACGAGGTAAGCGAGCAGATATTTCAGGTCTCTCATTTCGACGGTTTTATAAGGGCAAATTTAGGAAAGATGCGCGAAGTGGGGTAAAAAAGTCAAAAAATCACTAATCGAAAAATAATTATCGTTTTTCAATAAATATATTTTGTAAAACAAAAAATAACGCACATCTTTGCCCACAAATTTCACGATAAACAATTAAGCTATGAAAACCTTGAGTAAAATCACCGTAGTCAATACCCTGCGCTACATGTTCCTGCTGCTTTGCCTTGGATGGGGCATATTGACCTTGCTCAACTTGAGCGCCAATCTCGGCATCTTCAACAGCGAACCCATCATGCGCGGATGGGTCAGTTGCGGGCCTTTGCCCGGTTCCGAAAAGCTCGACAGCGGCCCCATTGAGCTTTACACCATGGGACACAAGAGGTTTGCCGTCATCAAATTTGACAGCATGAAAGAAATGCTGCAAGGCATGCCATTGTTGTATTTATTGGTTCAGGTGCTGTGCGACCTGGCAATCGTGCTGGTGTTCTACCAGATGACGCAAATTTTCCGCAGCCTTGATTTTGGAGAGGTGTTCCGCAGCAACACAATGCAACGGATGCGCATAATGGCCTATACAGCTTTGGGCTATGCCTTGCTTACTTTCCTTGGCTCAAAGCTGTTGGCTACCTACATCAATGACAGAAGCGCAGACTTTGACAATGTTTCGCCCGCGGTCCATTACGAGCGGGTAATACTTGGAGTTTTGACGGCCCTCATCATCTCTGCCCTGGTGAAAGCCTTTGAATTGGGCAAGCAACTGCAACAAGAACAAGATTTAACGATATAAGCCATGCCGATAGTCACCAACCTCGACGTCATGATGGCCAAGCGCAAAATGTCGCTCAACGAACTGGCCGCAAAAGTTGACATCACGCTTGCCAACCTGTCGATCCTGAAAACCGGCAAAGCAAAAGCCGTGCGCTTCAGCACCCTGGAAGCGATATGCAAAGCGCTAAATTGCCAACCCGGGGAAATCCTGGAATACGTGCCGGAAGCAGAAGTGCTTGAATAACAAGGCATTCAACGGCTTTAAGGCCCATCAATCCCAAGCTTTGCCTGCATTATCAAATTATCCCATTATCAAATTATCAAATTCCTTACCTGCTATGAAAATCCTTTCTTTCTTCTTGCTCCTAATGCTTCCCCTGAGTATGAATGCCCAAATCGAAGTAAAAAACCCGACATTCGAAACCCTCGACACCGCTTTTGCCTCTGGCTTCCATGGCTGGAGGTCGAACAAGTTTTACCCTATTTTTCCCGATTCTGCCCAAAAGCACGGCGGCAAGCTGTCGCTGCGCATGGAAAGCGCTCCCGGCGGCAACTTCGGCGCTTTTATGCAGTTGGTGCCGGTGCCAAAAAGCGACAGTTACAGCAAAATCACCGTTTCCGGTTACATAAAACGCGAAAATGTGACTGGCTTCGCAGGCTTCTGGGTCAACGTGTTCGCAGGCAACGAGTCCATCGCATTCGACAATATGCACAGCCAGCAATTGAATGGCAGCCATGACTGGATGGAAGTGCGCACAACCGTGATCGCCGACGAAAGGGCTACCGATCTGAACCTTGGCGGGCTGCTGTCTGGCCAGGGCATCGCCTGGTTCGACGATTTTTCGGTGCAGATCGAGCCATTGGAAGACAAGGCGCTTCCCGATTCCCTCGCTTCTTACCTCAATGAAGCCTTTGATATAATGGAAAAGCACGCCCTGTACCGCGATTCCGTGAATTGGCCCGAACTGCGCACCAGGGCTGCCAAAAAAGCCTCCGCCGCAAAATCCTGTGCCGATTGCTACCCTGCCCTCATTTCTGCCATTTCCAGCCTGGGCGACCACCACAGCTTCTTTATGCCCGCCGATGCTTCCCAAAAATGGCAAAATGCCGGTGAAGCGGAAACAAAAATGCCGTTGAGCAGCGGAAAAATGCTTGACAACAACATTGCCTACATTTCCATGCCCGGCGTGAGCAGCGGCGACGAAAAAGCGAACACTTATTTCGCCGATCAGTTGCACAAACTGTTAGAGGAACTGGACCGACAGAACCCGGTTGCCTGGGTGTTTGACCTGCGCGAGAACACCGGCGGCAACTGCTGGCCTATGCTGGCTGGCATCGGGCCCTTGCTGGGCGAAGGCACCTGTGGCTATTTCCTCTCGCCTGGGGAAAACCCTTCGCGGTGGTTTTACAAAAAAGGTGCATCTGGCATTGACAAAAAGCAAATCACCAGAGTCAGCCGCAAACCCTACAAGCTGAAACAGAAACTGCCGAAAGTAGCCGTATTGACAGGGCCAAAAACTGCAAGTTCGGGAGAGGTCGTCACCGTTGCCTTCCGGGGAAGGCCCAATTGCCGCAGTTTTGGCGCCCCGACTTACGGTGTTTCGACGGGCAACAGGAATTTCTCCCTGCGCGACGGGGCGCAGATATTCCTCTGCACCAGCGTGTATGCCGACCGGAACAAATTGGCTTATGGCGGGAAAATCTCCCCGGATGTATTGGTGGAACCTGGCGAGAACGACCCCGTGCTGCAAGCTGCCACAAAATGGCTCTTGGGAAGAAACTAAGCCAGATGATCCAAATCACCCAAACCATTCGAGGGCTAATCTGTTAGGAGGCAGTACATTTGCGGCCATTATACCAGGATTTGGGTGGATTTGATGGATTGATGGATACTGAAAGATTGGTTTTCAATGGATTGCAGACTTTCGATTTTCACAACCATTTTGCGTTGACTATAAATAACAGGCAATAACAAGACATGGAGTTTTTTCAACTGAAAATAAAACAGCACAGCCCCGAAACAAGTGATACTGTCACCATTGAATTCGATATCCCGGAAGAACTGCGCGACAAATTCGCCTACAAGCAAGGCCAGTTCATCACCTTGCGGGCACATATCGACGGGCATGAGCTGCGGCGCTCGTACTCCATGTCGTCGAGCCCTTTGGACAAAAAGCTGGCCATAACCGTAAAAAAAGTCGAAGACGGCGTGGTTTCCAGCTGGTTGCACGACCGCGTGAAAGTCGGCGATACACTGGAGGTTTCCCCACCTGAAGGCCGTTTTTACATCGAACTGAACCCTGACAAACGCCGCACCTATTACATGATCGGGGCCGGCAGCGGCATCACGCCCCTGATGTCGATCATACGCACCGCCCTGGAAACCGAACCAATGAGCGCCATTTTCCTGCTCTACGGCAGCCGCAACCAAGAGAGCATCATTTTCAGGGACGAGCTGGACCGCCTATCGGAGCGCTATGCCGGCCAATTGCACGTAGAATACGTGCTGAGCCAGCCGAAAAAAGATGGCGGCGGCGGGCTGTTCGGCATCTTCAAAAAAAGCAGCAGCAATTGGCAGGGAAAAACCGGGCGCATCGGCAACAAAGCCGTCAATAATTTCCTCGACGAGCAGCTCCCCCGCGGCCCGGAGCAAGATACTTATTATTTTATCTGCGGCCCAGGCTCTATGACCGACGACGTGAAGGCGGCCATCATAGGGCGCGGCGTGGCGGCCAAACAAGTACACACCGAACATTTTGTCAACGCCAACCATATCCCCGGCGAATTTGCCGACAACCCATCAGGCAGCGGCGAAAAACGCGCCGTCATCCACCTCAAAGGCGAGCGCGTCGAGCTGCCAATACCCGACGGCGCCACCATCCTGGATGTGCTGGTGAAACAAAAATACGACCCGCCCTACTCCTGCACGGCGGGCGCCTGCTCTACATGTATGGCAAAATTGATCAGCGGGAAAGTGACCATGGAAGCCTGTTACGCGCTCGACGACGACGAAGTGAAAGCCGGCTACATCCTCACTTGCCAGTCGCACCCGGAGACGGATACTGTCGAGTTGACGTATGATTATTGAAGGGGTTTCGGGTTTCAGGTTTTCCGGCGCCACAGGCGAAGGGGCATAGGTTTGGGTCAAAGGTTTGGCAGCTCAAATTGAAGGAAATGCTCCAACCCGCACACTTTTTGGACTTCATTGCGCATCCAGGCATCCCCTTCCGGGATAATGATATACTGGGCATGCGGGTGCAGCGCTTCGGCAGATTCATAGAAACCCCTGGAAGGTGTTGGGTCTGTGCTGTACTTGATCTCGATCATAACTATTTTCCCGCCCGGCTGGCTCAGCACCAAGTCGGCTTCCGCGCCCGCGTGCGTCCTGAAAAAATCGGGCTGCCACTTGTTGCCGGCAGCAAGAATAATCTGCTCTATGACATAGCCCTCCCATGACATACCGTGGAAGATGGTGCCGTGCAGTTGGTTTAAGCTATTAATTTGGAGCAAATGATGCAGCAACCCGCTGTCGCGAAAATACAGCTTTGGCGAGCGAACCAGCCGTTTCGTGGTGTTTTGGAAAAAAGGGGACAGCCTGCGTATCACAAAACTGCCCTCGAGAATATCCAGATACTTTCCAAGTGTTTTGGTGCTGATATCCAAAGAATTAGAGACATCCTGCAAGGTCAATACTTTCCCGTTCAAGGAAGCAAGCACACGCATCAGTCGTTCCATAACTGGGATGCTAATCTCATAGCCCAAGCTCCTTATGTCGCGGTGAAGGTAAGTGTCGACAAAATTTTCCCGCCACATTTCGCTTGTCTCATCAGAATCTGCCAATATTGAAAGCGGGAGCCCACCACGCATCCAGTGTTCGTAAATAGTTTTTACCCCAGCGAGCTCAGGCAAGGAGATTGGCATCAGCTCAAAATAGGCTATGCGTCCAGCAAGTGTTTCGGTATTGTTGCGGATCAGGTCTGGGGTAGAGGAGCCTGTTAGGATAAACCTTGCCGGCTCGCGTTTTTGGTCAACCAGCCAACGCAACAAGGGCATTAGTTCTGGCATGCCCTGTATCTCATCAATGATGACACATTTATCCGTCTGTTGGCTCAAAAAGAGCTCTGGGTCAGCGAGTTTTTGGCGGTCGCTGCTGCGTTCCAAATCGAGGAAAAGGGTTGGCTTTTGAAGCGCATTTTCCAAACTGCGCACCAAGGTAGTCTTTCCTACTTGCCTGGGCCCAATGATCCCTACAACAGGAAAAACGTTCAATGCCTTTTTTACTTTTTCTGTGATGAAACGGTAAATCATGCTACAAAAATACAAATAACCTTGAAATACGAGAACTCTATTTCCCATATTTCAAGGTTATTTCAAATAATCAACCCGAAACCTGAAACCCTCTACTTTATAACATGGATTTTCATCTTCACGTCCTTCTTCGGCCGGTCGCCGCTGGCTGTTTCCGTTGCCGCGATCTTGTCGATAACGTCCAGGCCTTTAATGATATGGCCATAAACGGTGTACTCGCGGTCGAGGTGCGGGGTGCCACCGTGCGCGAGGTAGGCGGCGCGCTGCTCCGGCGTGTAGTGGAAGTTGCGCATGGTCTCGATCTGGTTGAGCGTAGCCTCGGTGACGGGACTTCCCTGCACGATGTAGAACTGTGAGCCGGACGATTTTTTCTCCGGGTTGTTGGTGCGCGCCGCCGCGATGGCGCCTTTGACATGTACCAGTGAATCGACAAATTCTGCGGGTATCTGGTAGCTCGGGCCGCCCATGCCAAGCGCTTTGCCGGGTGCGGCGTTGCGCGAATCAGGGTCGCCGCCTTGAATCATAAAGCCATTGATGACCCGGTGGAAAAGCAGGTCATTGTAATAGCCTTCCTCCGCGAGCTTGATAAAATTGTCGCGGTGCTTGGGGGTTCCGTTGGAAAGCTCGGCGGTCATGGTGCCGAATTCCGTTTCAATTTCGATGAGGCAACGCTCGGGCGCTGTAACTTGGATCATTTGTTTCGCTGTTTTTATTTTTTTGCCTTTTTTGGCGCTCAATACGACGGCATAATTGCCCGATTGGGCATAACGGTGGGTTGGGTTGGCTTCTGTGGAAGTGCCGCCATCGCCAAAGTCCCAGGTGAAGGACTCAGCTTTGTACTTGGAGGTGTTGGTGAATGTCACTTCGACGGGCGCTACCAGCTTTTGGGCCGGCACGATGAAACTTACCTGAGCGTGGAGCATTGGAGCGCTGCACACAATTGCCGCAAAAAGCGGCAGTATAAAGCGTTTTTTCATGGAAAAAGTTAACTTTTGAAAATTTGTTTTAAGCAGTTGGCCCTAATATGGCTGTTGTTGCTTTTCATGCAGAACGTGTTTTGGGCGGGATTGTTTTTAGGGCGGGGCAAAGGTAAACCGGGATTTTAGGGATTGAAGGGTTTTCAGGATGGATTAGATTGATTTTTATGGATTTGCCTTGTGGAAAACCTCAGCCCCGCAGCCTGTTCAGGCCTGCCTTGGCTTTCCCGTGGAGGCTCCCGGCGTATTCCTCCGGATTGATGGCCAAGCATTTCTGATACCAATATCGGGCATGTTGTCGTTCGCCGGCCTCTTCCTGGAGGATGCCGATCTGCAGGGCGGCGTTGCAGGCAAAATACCAGGGCCGTTTTTCGCCTAAGCGGATGGTTGTCTCATAACAACGGTATGCCTCCCCGATGTTGCCCATTTTTTGGAAAATACGGCCCATGCGGTATTGGTATTCCAATTGATGGCGCGGGTTGGCATCATATTCGGCGCGGTCGTTTTTCAACAAATCAAAAGCGCTGTGGTAATATCCGCCATCGAACAGCAGCCTTGCTTTCAACAAGCGCACATCGGGCATATCTCCGGAATCGGCTTCGCGCAAGGCCGCTTTGTCAGGGTCGCTGCGGGCGTTTCCCTGCTGTTTCACCTTCCAAATATAATTGTGGTACCCCGAAACATTTCCCTGCAACAGCTGGTGCCAGGCTAATTTCTGGTATGCTTCTTTCAAGCCGCTTTTCCCCGTAAAATTGCCCACAAAACGGAGCAAGGGCAAATCGGCATCGGCATCGAGACGTTGCAGCTTGGCAGTCCCCAATAAATAATCGCAATATCGGAACGGGTGAAAAGCAGGGCCTTTCGGCACAGCCGACAAAATGGACACCGCCTCGTCGCAGCGGCCTGTTTTGAGCGCTACATTGGCCACGACAAAAGCGGCCACGGCATTGGACTTGGTATCCAGGCGACTGTCTTTCAAGGTTTTCCAGGCTTTTTCCGGTTGGTTGTTCAGGTTGATCTGCAGCAGGCTATAGGCCATCAGCACTTCGTCGCGGAACAGAAAGCTGTGGTTTTCGGGATGTCTGAGCAAGGATTCCAATGCTGCGATACCGCCCCGGATGTCCCCCTTGATCCCCCCGAACAAGTGCACAGCCCAGCGGTAATCGTCTGGCACGTTGCCCACCAGCACATGCAATACCCCCAGGCTTTTGTGGTTGGCCATAAAATCGGGGAAGCGCCGCTGGTTTTCCCGCAACAGGGCATATCCCGCCTTAATATTGCTCAAACAGGAAAAATAATGGCCGAACCGCGCATGCAGCACTGCCCATTGCAGCCGGGTTTCGGCTTGCGTGTAGCGATAGTAGGGCGAGCGCGGTTCGCCGCGCGACAATTGGTACAAACGCGAATCCATGTTTTTTACGCACCGATTGTAGGCGCCCTCGTCGTCGTCGATACCGATGCGCAGGACCTCTAAGGTGTTTTCGAGAAAAATGCGGGCAAGGTTGTCTGGCTCCTTTTGTTGCAATTCAGCCAATGCCCCTTCAGCCTCCAGAAAGCGCAGGGAAAAAATCTTTTGGTAGGCGTCGGCAGCGCGCGGAGAAAAGTCGAAATACTGCTGCGCGGGGAGCCTCGTAGGCGATACCGGCCCCAGCAAAAGGCATATCAAGATGCCGAACCGGGATAGGGAGCTATACAATCCAGGCATCATGCAATATTATTCGACAAATCCCACCGTCATACTGCCCTTCCAGCGTTTGTCCGGTTCCAAAGAAACGAGGCCCTGGCGGTTGTTGAAGGCATCCACGTTGCAAGTCATGGGCTCCAGCGCGATGCTCTCGCGGTGGGGCGGGGTGAACACCTGGAAAAAGGGGAATTTGCCGGCTGGGGCTTTCACTGTCAGCTTGCGGCCATTGGCGGCTAAGGTCAGTTTTGGGCTGCCCGAGGTTTTGGCATTGTGAAAACAGGTGTCCAGCACAGTATCGCCTACTTTTTTCAGGGCTGCAAAGTCGCTGTAAATGCTGCGCGCGCCGTTGGGTATCATCCGGTCATTGATGGCAACTTTTTCACAAGGCGGCAATTTCAGGCTGTGCGCGTCGGCAGCGTCGGCGAGGCGGAAATAAGGGTGCCAGCCAAGCCCGAAGGGCATGGCCGTTTCGCCCAGGTTGGTCACTTCAGCTTCCATGCGAAACTGCCCGTCGTTGGAAATAGTGAATTCGATTTCCAGGGAAAACGGGAAAGGGTAATAGCCCAGGCTGCCATCGTAGTCGTAAAAGCAGCGGATACTGGCGCCCTCTTTGGCCAAAAAGCAATATTCGACTTCAAAGGGCAGTTCGCGCACAAAACCGTGAATGGCATTGCCGGTGGCAGCGTTGTTGAGGGGGAATTGGTATTCCTTGCCCTGCCATTTGAACTTTCCCTTGTCCAAACGGTTCGGGAAAGGGAACAAGATGCTGCTTTTACCCCATTTGCCGGCCTCCAATTCCGCCGGCGTAGCATACCCGTCGAGTATTTCAATGCCGCCAAAGCGGATACTTAGCACGTTGGCGCCGCGCCCAGGCACGGTGCTGAAACCATTGCCTGTTTTGCCGTGAAAAAAATCATAGCGGGTATAGGAACCAAAGGGAGACTGGCGGAGTTCGTACATGGGGGCAAATGTAAACCAGGATTATTGTGATTTGCAAGATTTTTAGGATGGATCATATTGGTTATTAAGGATTTGCCTGCCAACATTTTCGCAAACCACTTTCTGTTGGGTATAAATCAAAAAAAAGTTAAAGGGTTATATGGCCGAAACCCTTGCCGATCTGAGCGCCAACAAGCCAGGAAGGAGAAGCATCGACCGATGAAAACGCTTTTTGAGTACATTTGCACCCGCTTTGAACAACAAGGCAGCTTTGTCGAACGCAACGGCAAGTTGCCAATAAAAAACGCCGATACCGCAACCCGGTAGCCACGCAAGCACCCTAATGGCAAAAGACAAAAAAAAGCAAAAGGTAGAGATCACCAACCGAAAGGCATCCCACGAATATTTCTTCGTGCAGGAGTTCGATGCCGGCATCATGCTGACCGGCACGGAGGTGAAAAGCATCCGCAATGGCAATGCCAACCTGACGGATGCCTACTGCGCTTTTGAAAAAGGGGAGCTCTGGATTCGGAATATGTACGTCGCTGAATACGAATTCGGCACCGATGCCAACCATGCGCCGCGCCGCCAGCGGAAACTGCTGCTCCGAAAGCCCGAACTGCGCAAGCTCGAGCGCGGGCTCAAGGAAAAAGGCTCTACCATCGTAGCTTACAAGTTGTTCCTCAGCGAACGCGGGCTTGTCAAATTGCGGGTATGCCTGGCGCGCGGCAAAAAAACCTTCGACAAACGGGAAACGATCAAAAACAGGGAAAGCAAGCGCGAGATCGATCGGGTGAACAAGCAGTACAACGTTCGGTAGATTATTAATTCGATAATGTGATAATTCGACAATGTGATAATTAGCACATTGCGCTGGGCATCTGTGAAATTTTCACCCTCCAACATCAGCCAAGCCCGAAGCCTTATTATCACATTATAGAATTGACAAATTAGCAAATTAGCAATTTTGAACTTTTTCACAAAAATCCTCTCTTTTCTGGGCAACCCGCTCTTGGTGCTGACCTATATATTGCTGCTCATGCTGGCCGTAAACCCCTACGCATTCGGGGTAAAAAGCATCGGCGACCAGCGAGGCGTGGTGCTGCTGCTCTCTGTTTTCACCACCAGTTTTTTGATCCCGGCCTTGGGCGTGGCCCTGATGAAACCTTTGGGCTTGATAAAAAGCTTAGAGATGCGCGACAAGCAGGAGCGCGTCGGGCCCTACATTATCTGCGGGGTATTCTACCTTTGGCTGTTCAAGAATTTCATGGAAGGCACAGTGCCACTGCTGTACGCCAAATTCGCCCTTGGAGCCACCATCGGGCTGTTTTTTGCTTTTTTCGCCAATATTTTTACCAAAATAAGCGCCCACGCTACCGGAATGGGCGGTTTGGTCGGCATGGTGCTTGTACTGGCCTTTGAATGGCCGGGCATGGCGCTCAGCCTCGGCGCGGCGCAACTGAGCTTGAACGTGGTGCTGGCATTGGCCGTGTTGCTGGCCGGCTTGGTAGGTGTTGCTCGGTTGAAGATGGAGGCGCATTCGCCCGTAAATCTCTGGCAGGGCTATGCATCGGGTGCGGCAGGGGTGTTTTTTGCTAACATCATTCTGTGACCCTCCCCCACCGAGGTCAATGATTTCGATTTTGGGCGCCAAAGTTCCCCCAACCCAAAATCAACCCTTTTGCCCGCCATTGTCGAAACTTCAAACCAGCGAACCCCAAATTTTCCCGAAATTTGCGCCCGAATTTATTTCGCTGCAATACTGCGCTCGATTTCACGGCCCGTTTTGCGCGATATCCATATCAACCTTATCTGATAATGAAAAAACTATCCCTTCTTTTCGCCCTCGCATGCGGCATCATTGCAAGCACTGGGGCGCAAAACGCCAAAAGCTGGTTCAAAGCCATTTCACAAGACCAGGTCAGCGTGGCCGAATCTACCCAGCGCGGCGCTTTCCCCTCAAAATTTGACACTTACCAACTCGATTATACTGCCGTGAAAACGGCACTCGCAACTGCTCCCAGGGAATTCAGCGCCGCAGCCAAATCCGGCAAATGCGTGGTGTCGATCCCCACGGCCAACGGCCTACAGGAAACGTTTTCCATCACCGAAATCGCCATCCTGGACGAAGAAGGCGCCGCCCAGTTTCCCGATATCCACACCTATTCGGGTATCTCCACCGTCGACCCGCGCCGCGTCGTGCGGCTCAGCACCACGGCCCGCGGCTTCCGCGCCATGGTGGTGCAGCCCGACTACACGGTGTCTTTCGTAGAGCCTTATGCCTGGGGGCAAACCGAGTTTTACCTCGCCTACAACGGCACCGATGCGCCCAACAAGGGCTTGAAGCACCTGCGCACAGAGGTATTGGAAAACGGCGAAATCTGGTTTGGTGAAGACCAAGGCCTTTATTCTCCACCCGCAGAATACCGCGGCGGCGAATTGGAACCGGTGAAAATGAAGATTTACCGCTTAGCTGTGGGCGCCACGGGCGAGTTCACCCAGGACCACGGCGGCACCAAAGCACTGGCATTCGCCGCCATCACCGAATACATCAACTATACCAGCTTCTTTTACGAGCGCGACCTTACGCTCCGGACGCAACTGATCGCCGCCAGCCAGAACGCTGTTTTCACCGACCCGAATTCCGATCCATACCCCGGAACTATCGTCCCGGGATGGCTCCAGGCAAACACTGAAGTGCTCAACACCTATTGCAACGTCAACTCCCATGATGTGGGCCATGTGGTGGCCCGATATATGGGGGGAGGTATCCTCGGGCAAGGCGTATTGGGTTGCGTTTGCCAGGCCGGCAAAGCAGGGGGCTGTTCAGCGGGTAATGGCAACGGCGATTACGGTGCAGACTTCCTGGGTGTACTGGGCCAGGAATTAGGCCACCAACTCAGCGGTGGCCATACCTGGAACCGTTGTGGCGGCGGCGGCGGGCGTGATGGCACTGTCGCTTTTGAACCCGGAAGTGGCAGCACCATTATGTCGTATGCCGGGGCTTGCGGCCAAGACAATGTTCAGGGATACGCCGACCTCTACTACCACGCCGGCAGCATCGGACAGATAAAGCAATTCTATGTATTCGGCGCCGTCTGCGGTTCTTACCAACAGACCACCAACCACGAGCCTGTCGTTACACACGCCTACCAAAACAATTTCACCATCCCCATTTCTACCCCTTTCGAGCTGACAGGCTCGGCTACCGACATGGACAGCGACACCCTGAGCTACTGCTGGGAGGAAATAGACGCCGGCCCCGAAACCCCCTTGGGCCAGCCCCAGGGCAATGCCGCCATTTTCCGCACCCGCCCGCCCCAGTTTGCGCCGAACCGCTATTTCCCCAGACTGAATACCATAATTGCCAACGGAAACGACATCACCGAGCAGCTGCCCACCTACTCCCGCGACCTCACCTTCCGCCTGACGGTGCGCGACAACCAGCCCAATGGTGGCGGCGTAGGCCAGGCCGACGTAGCCTTCAAGGCTTATGAAGGCGCCGGGCCTTTCCTGGTAAGCGCCCCAAATACCAGTGCAACAACTTGGCGTGTAGGCGAATACGCCGAAGTGGCCTGGGACGTGGCCAACACCAATGTGCCACCCGTAAGTTGCGAAAAAGTGAACATCCGGCTCAGCACCGACGGCGGCCAGACATACCCCATTACCCTCGCCTCGGGCGTTGCCAACAACGGCAGCTATTACGTGCTGGCGCCCAACAGCGTCGGCAACAACATGCGCGTGCGCGTGGACGCTGCGAACAATGTCTTCTTCGATATTTCCAACGCCAATTTCAAGATACAACAGCCCGTACAGCCTTCCCTCACGCTGGGCCTGGAGAACAGCGGCGGCATCATCTGCCTGCCCGACAACTATGAAACGGCCATCTTCAGCGCAGGCGTTTTGGGCTACAATACCCCCATCAACCTGGAATTGACGGGCAGTCTGCCCCCGGGAGCAGTGCCGTCTTTCAGCACTACGACCATCCAGCCGGGCCAAGCGGCTAATTTCAAATTAGACCTCAGCAACGTGGCAGTGGAAGGGCAGTTCACTTTCAACATCCGCGCCACTTCCGGCACGGTGGAGCTCGTCCGCCCGGTCACCCTCTTCATACGGCGCAACGACTTTTCAGGCTTTGCGCTGCAAACGCCAGCGAACGGCCTCACCAACGCCAACCTGACCCAAACCCTGCACTGGACCAAGGGCTTAGACGCCGATGCCTACGACGTGGAATTCTCCAAAAGCCCCGCTTTCACCACTATTTTGGCCTCTAAAAGCGGTACGGCGCTCGATTCTTTCAAAATAAATTTCTTGCTGGAAAAGGGCACCGCCTACTTCTGGCGGGTGCGCACCGTCAACGAATGTGGCGCCCATGCCTGGTCGGAGCCATTCTTCTTCTCTACGTTTGCCGAAGATTGCCGCCTGTTTGAAGCCAATGATTTGCCCAAAAACATCGCTGCGGGCAGCACGCCCACGGTCGAATCCAAGATCACCGTCAACCAGGGCGGCACCATCAGCGACGTGAACATCAAGCAGATTGCCGGCGTGCACGGGTTCTTCAAACACCTGGAGGCACATTTGATAAGCCCTGCCGGTACCGATGTGCTGCTCTGGAAAGACAAATGTGGCAATTTTGGCAGCTTCTTCAATTTCGGCCTCGACGACCAGGCGCCCGGCGGCTTCCCCTGCCCGCCCAACAACAGCGGAAACTTTTACCGCCCGGAAAACCCGCTCGCCCCTTTTGTCGGCGAAAACTCAACCGGCACCTGGACGCTGCGGGTCAAAGACAACACCGTTGGCGATGGCGGCACCATCGATGGCTTCAAGCTGGAGTTCTGTGCCAGCCTCCAAATCAACCCGCCCTACTTGGTGAACAACAACGTGATGCCCGTGCCATCAGGCGGAAACCGCGTCATCACCCCCGATTTCCTGCTCGTGGAAGATGCCAACAACACCCACGCACAACTCACCTATACCGTGATGAGCGTGCCGGAAGACGGCATCATCACCCGCAACAACTTTGGCACCTTGAAACAGGGCGACCAGTTTACCCAGGCCAACTTAGATGCCGGTGAGATCAAATTCTACGATTATGGCGGCAACCCTGCCCCCGATGGCTTCCGCTTTATGGTGACCGATGGGGAAGCCGGCTTTTTCGGTACGCCAAAATTCCTGACCCAGGTGGCGACCAGCAACCAAGAGCCCAAGCTGTTGGCCCTCGATTTCTCGGTTTTCCCCAACCCTGCCAGCGAAATGGTGCATTTGTCTTTTGGCCAGTCGCTGCTCGCCAAAACGCAAGTACAATTGATCGACATGGCGGGCCGGCAAATGGGCAGCTGGAACCTTGGTGTGGGGGAATCGGCCTTTTCCATCAGCTTAAATGCCTTGCCGAAGGGGGTTTATATGGTGGCGGTGCAGAATGAGAGCGGGCGCGGGTTGAAGAAGTTGGTGGTGCAGTAAAAAGCAACCACAGCCGGGTTGTTCAGGGCAGACGTGATATGTTGGGACCCAACCATGCGGGGCACCGTACCCATAAGCATCAGCCCCAATACCCAACACTAGTGCCGCGTCCGGTAAATGACCCGTGAATTGGCGTGGCAGATTTTTTGTTCATCAAGGCGTGAGGAGGGCGCAATGCGGGACATTGTAACCGACGAACAACACAGAGGAACGGAAAATATGGCCGTCGATTCATGGGTCATTTACCGGACGCGGCACTAGAATCCTGGTATATCTTCAAAAACTCGGCAAAACCTTCGGGTGTAACGACAGAAAACCGGTGCTCGGGGTAAGCCTCGGCGAAAGCTGCGGGGAGCTTGGGCATGCGCGAAGGTTTCCATTTCATCTCAAAAGCAGAGAGCAGGCCGTCATATTCCTCTATGTAATCAATCTCTTGCTGCTGCTTGGTGCGCCAAAAATAGGTGTTGACAAAATGCCGCCGGGCATATCGGTTCCGCTTGAGGCGCTCGCTTACGAGGAAGTTTTCCCATAGCGCGCCTTTGTCGCTCCGCAATTCCAGTGGAGAGAAGTTGCCCAAAAGCGCATTCCGAATCCCGTTGTCGTAAAAATAAACCTTGCGGGTTGTGCTGATCTCGTTGCGCAGGTTCCGGCTGAATGGCCCAAGCCTGAAAATGACATACGCCTGTTCCAGTGCCGCCATATAGTTGGAAACAGTTTGTTTGTCCACCTTCAGCAATGTTGATAGTTCATTGTACGACACCTCCGAGCCAAGCTGTAAGGCGAGTGCCTGGAGCAACTGCACCAATATTTCTGGCTTGCGGATGGGCGCGAACGACAGCAGGTCGCGGTACAGGTTGTCCGAAGCGAGGCCGGCCAACACCTCCTTCTCCTGTCCGGGCCGCGAAAGCACTTCCGGGTACATGCCGAAAATAAGCCGCTGCTCCAGGCCGGATTCCGCGTTGAAGGCCCCGGAATATGCCGCCCACTCCTGCCAGCATATCGGGTACATGAAGTATTCGGTTTTGCGCCCGGTGAGCGGTTCGTTGATCTGATTGGAAAGCTCAAAGGATGAGGAGCCGGTGGCAATTACGCGGACAGCTGGGAAATTATCGGCGATGAGCTTGAGGGTTATGCCAATGTTGGGGATGCGCTGGGCCTCGTCGAGCACGAACAGGTCATAGCCTTCCAATATCGGCCGCAACGCTTCTATCCCGGCGTTGCTAAGCCGGCTGCGCACGGTCGGGTCGTCGCCCGTTAGGTATAGGCTTTTGCCATTTGACTGTTCCATTACCCGCCGCACTAAGGTGGTCTTCCCCGTCTGCCTTGGGCCCAGGATCAGCACCAGCTTGCGGATGTCGGAATCAAGGCTGGCCATTACCTGAGATTCTATGTGTCTTGGAATCATCATTAGCGGTTGTAATCCCCAAAAGTAATGCTTTTTGGGGATTGTAATCGCGGGAGTGGTGGTTTTTTGGGAAAAGTGTTTTGCCCTGCCACGTGTTCCATCCCCTTTGTCTAAGAGCGGTCGACACAGCTGGTGAAGGGGTGAATTTTTATTTCTATCGCTTTATTGTCACAGGAAGCGGTTGCGTCCGCACCCCACGTGGATCGATTGTAACCAAAACGCCTTGGTTCAGGCCAGGTTCCTACGTCGGAACATGGAGTAAGATAAGTTCCCGGAAGACTGGAATGCTGATTTCACCCATTCGGAAGGTGACGATTGAAGGGAAGCGTTGTCTGGAAAGAGCGACAATTCGGGAAAAATCAAGGTCAAACGTGACAATAATGTAGTCGTGTTCAACAGCGTAGGCGACGATTTCAGAATCATCAGTACTGGTCAACCCGATTTCAGAAACATGAACCGCCTCATAACCGAGCGCACGCATAGTGCTAGCACAGGAACAGGCCATATTTTCGTCAACCAAAAACTGCATGGCTCAAGCAGTCTGCAAAGGGAGGTATTGCTCTTGCATCCGCTGCGATGCAAAAGATAGCGCCTCAAAAATATCTTCCCGCTTAAGGCGTGGAAATTCATCAAGCATCGTTTCTATGCTCATTCCTCCTGCCAAATGCGCCAAAACCGACGAGACAGTGATTCGTGTCCCCCGGATGTGTGGCTTGCCTGTGCAAACCCGCGGGTTAACTGCGATGCGCGGAAATTCTGGGAAAATAAATTCCATGATTATTTTTTTTACAAATGTACGTCGTATTTTCCTTTTTCACTTCGGAGGGCGCTTCGAATCCTAATTACAGACCCAGCGCATTTTACGAGGGTGCTTGGGCGGAAGTGTTGAGGCTTGATGGAAGCAGATGGAAGCCATGGCGGAGCGTAATTGACCAAGGAGCGCGGTGAATTATTTTTTCCCCTCCAACACATTCAATATCAAACCCTTCAGGAATTTTTCGTTTTATTCCAAGCGCAGACAGGCAGCTTCGAGCGCTTCTACCCTCTTTTGCAACATCTCCAAGTCTTGAGGAGAAGGTTCTTTGGAGGAACCCGACTGATTTACGACGATCCCATCCCGTTTGGCCTCGTGTACTACATTGTGCAGGCCAGAATTGCTTTGCGCCAGTTCAAAAACCAGCTCGCGGTCAATTTTGTACAGCGCCAGCATTTGGTCGAAGCGCTCGCTGATGAGCTTGGTTTTCCCGGCTTCGATATCGCGGAGTGTTCGCTCGTCGATGCCTAAAGTTTGCGCGGCCTCGTCGAGGCGCATGTCCTTTATCAACCGGATCGTTTTGAAGGCTTTTCCGTAGGAAGTCATTTGTTGCAATTTTTGGCGAAAGTAGGGGATTGGAAGGAATTGTTCCGAAAAATGAAAGGAAGCTTCCGAAAAATGAGGGTTTTCGTCTTTTTCTTCAGATGCTTAAGATTGATCTTTGTACCGGGTTTTTATGCCCTTTTAATCCCGTTGGCCAACACCATAATTTTTGCAGATAGCCTGCTTTCAATCCTATTCTGAGGGCGGCTTGCTTAGTTTCCGTTTATAGCCTAATTCTTACTGTGTCAAACTCATGGGTCGCCCTTGAGCTTAACTTTTTATGTCTAAATCAACAGAAAATGAAAAATTTCAAAACCCTTGGGTTCCTGCTGGCTTTTTTGTGCAGCCCCATGCCAGCCTCAGAATTGCTTTCACAATGCTTTACACAAGACAACCCACCTCAAATAAGGCCCACGCACATCAATATCGTATTGGTCATTGACCAAGCTTGGGTCGATTTCTGGGGCGGCAACCAAGCTTTTGCAAGGATGAAAGCGGAAATGTTATTGGACAACACGCTTCAAGAAATCTATTCCACTACCGAAGAATCGCTCAACAACGCAAACAGGATACTTCGATCGTATTATAAGGTTACGTTTAAGAAAATATTCTTCCCCAACTTGCTTTCGCCGCCACCAGTCGATTTTTCAAATATTGCCGATTGGTCTGACAAAACTGAAAAATTTGTTGAGAACAATTTCCCTTGTATCCCTTTTGAAAAATCGTACTATTTTCTGGGCACTTGGGAGGAGGCCATAAGTTCGGGTTTGGAAATGTTGCGATTTTTGGGCATTCGGGGAATCCAAAAGAAATTGTTGCGCACGAAATCGGCCACACCATCGGCCTTCAGCATTTAGCCGACGATGGCCCTTGCTGCCCAGGTACATTTCACACGAACACAATGATGTGCAACCCTGTGGTTGGCAAAAGGATTGGAATAAATCCCGCAATTGGCTGTCAAAGTACAAATTGGATGAACAACAATGTGTTCACTGCTTCAAATTGCAGCAGATGGAAGGACATGCAGCCTGTGTTTCCTCCTGATTATGTTTGCCCTCTAGGCAATGCTGCCCCAAAACTAATAGTAAACAATGACAACCCCAACCCTGTCATAGGTTGTAGAGCTGGAGGTGATTTGATGACTTTTACAGTTGCATTGGTCAATAACAATGTCAACGCAGTGAGGAATATTCGGGCATATATTCCTGCTATGTATCAAAATGTTGCAACTTTCGTGGTTGATGGAACCGGAGACTTTGATTGTGCAACGACAATTGCTGGCAGCCGCGAAGAAGCCTGGATCACTGGTGGGAACGATGTCCCAGGGACAACCCAATGCGAGGGTGAAAAGTTTTTTAACTTAGAGCCTGGAGAAACTGTCGTGGTGACCTTAAAGGCAAGATACAAAAGTGTTGATCCGATCCCAATCAACAATGATTTTATAGTATTATTTTATACAGGCACTTCATTCCCCCCATCGAATATAGTAACTGCTAATATATTCCCATATAAAGTAGTGCCTGGTGGTGTTTACGATGGGCTAGGCAGTACGTCATTTCAGACAAACTCGCCATTGATCTTTACCGGAAACATAACCATGAATAACCAAACGGTATTTGATTTTAATGAAAAAAAGAACCATAAATTGCTCTTCGCCCCTGGAACAGGCATGGAATTGGCTGCAGGGAGCATTGTAAAGATGCCCCATATCCTGGTAGAAGGCTGCGACAACATGTGGAAGGGCATAACCGTGCGACAAGGAGCCACCCTTGAACTATCAACGATGACGACCATCAAGGATGCACAGTATGCCGTAAATGTCCAAAAAGGCGGCACCCTAAAAGCAACCGACTGCCTGTTCATCAACAACAACTATGGGGTGCGCACTGCACCGGAAGGCTCTGGGGCTTATAACTTGTTGGTTTTGGGCAACCATTTTGCTACCGAGGGAAGTGGGCTGAAGGCCGCTTTTGCCGGGCAGTCGCCCGCACCGTATGAAGGAAGGGGATACATGGGTATTGCTTTGGCAGATGCCGGGAGCTTTTCTATCAGCAAGTCAATCAATGGCTCGGAAAATATGTTTTAAAGCCTCCATTATGGGATTATTGCCCAAAACACCAACCTTAGCGTCAAAAACACCACCTTCGAAAACATTGAAAAACTCCCCGGCGTACCCGGGCTCACCCCATTCACTTCCTCTGGAAAGGCCATTTATGCCAACGGTGGCAGCCTCAGCGTTACCGGCGCCGGCATACTTTCCGACGACCCGGCAACGTTTACGAACTGCCACACCGGCATTGAATGTTTCCAAGCCTCACTCACCGCCACCCAGAACAAGATGCGCGCCATGAACACCGGGATAACGAGCTATTTTGGCATTTTCAAGAACGTGTCCGTAACCTCGAACAACGTGGAGGCACAGGACTACGGCATACACGTGCGCTATGCCACGGCGCTGGCCAACGGCTGCCAGGTAAAGGACAATATCGTAGCCATGAGCGGAAACCCCGACGGGGTGGGCATCGCCACCGGCGGCTCCGGTGAATTTGTACAGTTCAACGGCAACTTCAGCAACAACCTCGTCACCGTCCAGCAAGGCAAGGCGGGCATCGATATGGGCGTTTGCGGCAACGTGTTTGTGACCCAGAACAACATCACCCTCAACAACGATGCGATAAAGCACGGCATCGGCCTGGCCGGCGGCGACAAGAACACCATCAACTGCAACAGCATCAGCGGGGCAGGCGAAAAAGGCATTTACGGCCTAATGGCCGGGCGTAGCGCCTTTATCTGCAACAGCACCACGGGCACCGGCCTGGGCATCCATTTCGACGGCGTTTTTGTAGGCAAAGGCAGTATCCCCGTGGCCGGCAACACCATGAGCAACAACGCCGGCGGCGGCTTGCTGATGGGGGCGGATGCGGTGATCGGGGAGCAAGTGCACCGGGGGAATAAGTGGACGGGAGGGGTGACGATGGCGCAGCATTTGGGGGGATTCAACCTTTCATTAAAATCCTTATTTAAAGTAGACCCAGATGAAAATCCAGCTTTTTTGCCTGGATTCGTAATTCCTCTTGGATGGTTTGAATCGAATATTATTCCTTCAGCTTCTTATCAATGCCTAACAGGCCCTCTCTGTCCATATTATGCCCCAACCCCAGATCCGACTCGTGACACAGAGATTGCCAAAGGAGAGCTTGTTGGATTTGCCCACCAAGCCTCGCAACTTTGGCTGGCACAGCGCCGCCTGTACGAAAGGCTTACAGAAGAAGGGAACCCGTATCAAGGCAACCCCAGTTTCGATAATTTCCTTGCAAATGCCCAGGCAAACGGCATCAAGGGGTACGGCGACCTTCGCATCGGGGCTAGGCAATTGTTTTCCCTGAATCTAAGCGACCTGACAGACTTGAGCAATTATGAAGAACAAATAACAGCCAACCTGGATTCTTTGGCAGTAAAAGAGCTTGCTTTATCGGCCTTTGAGTTGACTGAAACGGACAGCACCCAACTGGAACTTGAGCGGGCAGACATATTGCAAAACCTTGCCAATCTAACCAATGTGCGGGAAACCAAATTAAACAACCTCGCAGTTTCCAGATCGACTGCCGCAACCTCACTTTTATCCCAAAACAATGCCTTGGGCGGTTTTGCAGACCATTTACTGAACGAAAAAACCGTGAACAGTATTTTTCTGCAAACGCTGGCTGTAGGCAACAGTGCTTTTTCCGAAGCCCAGGCAACAAGCCTGGAAAATATTGCTAACCAATGCCCGTTGTCGGGGGGAGAAGCGGTGTTGCAGGCAAGGGACATGCTGGCCTTGGTTCAACCTGCCCCTGTTTATTACGACGACAACCTGTTGTGCAATCCCACACCAAGGCCAGCGGAAAGAGGGCTCCGTGTAGAGAATGCTTCAACCGCAGTGATTTCAATATTCCCAAATCCAGCAAGTGCTGTAATAAAAATCCAATACGACCTTCAAAATGTTGAAATTGGGGTCCTGCGGTTCTACAATATTTATGGGCATATGGTAGGCGAGGTGGCGCTGCCGGATTCTATTGGTGTAATTTCAATGCCAGTGGACAAGTTCCCGGCTGGGGTCTATTTTTATCGCCTTGATGGCGTCGCAACTGGGCGCCTGGTCATTTCACATTAATAATAGGGGTTATTGGCTTCAGGTCAATAACCCCTGGTTTTATCCTTAACCCGGATAATTCACAGCCAAAGCAAAAAAAAGAGTGCAAGTTCTTATCT
>CAZULM010000054.1:0-2047 GCA_964621185.1 uncultured Saprospiraceae bacterium
AACCATCAAAACTAAAAAAATCAAGGCAAGTCAAACGTACGATTTTACGCAGAAATTTCTGAGAGAAATCTGTGTTTTTTCTGCGTATCTGCGTGAAAAACGTCAACCAGTTCGCTTCAAACCCTGTCATTTCACTTTTAAACACAAAAAATGAAAAAACTGATTTTCTTTTTCGCCTTGTTGGGATGCAGCACAATCAATGCATCGGCTTTAAACGCTCTTCTTGCCGATTCTCCCCCCAATATCATTGTCCTGGATGTAATCAATTGCACCGCGAGCCACCATATGGATGCCTTATCCGTAGAAGTAAGGGTTTTGGATGAAAACGGGAATACCTTGGGTGTTGCACAGACTTATCCAGGGCAGACGGTGTCATTCAGCTACACGGGGCGGGAACGGTCGATCGTTTACACCTACCAAATGGCTGGATATATTATTATGGATATGGAAACTCCCTGACTCGGGTTGCGAAAAAGACAACTTAAGGCGCAACTGCCAATTTTTCCAACCAATACCTGCCATCGCCAACAAAGACGGCAACATATTGTCCTGGCGGCAAGCCAATCAAAGCAATCCGGTGGCTTCCTGGCCCCAACGTTTTATCCAGCAGCACTTTTCCTCGGAAATCAAGGAGTTTCAGTTGCCCGGGTAGAGGCAAGCCTTGGATGAAAAACGCCTCTTTTGCCGGGTTTGGGGAAATATTCAGCCTTTCGGCAGCGGCGGCATCATCCGTGCCCACCGTCCCGATCTGCTGAAAACCCAAAAAGAAAATAACGGTGGCAGTGGCTGCCGGCACCACGCATTGGCCGTGGTTGGCCGAAGGCATCACATCCTGCACCTGAAAATTGGGCGCCCCGACTGCCTGGAGCGAGTCGCGGGCTAAAAGGCTGTTCCTGAACGGCACCTGGTCGTCGTTCATGCAATAGAACAGGCGCATGGGGGCTTTCGGTGTCCAGTCGTTATAGGTATCGTTTGCTGCCAGGGCAATGTTTATGGGGTGGTTGGGGTTGCTGGTGATTGCCTGGATGATGTCGGGCTGCAACATCCTGCGTGGCCGGCAAGCGCCTTCGCTCAGGATGAGCAGGTCGATCAACTGGTCGTTCAAGTTCGACAAGTTGATCGTTCCATTTTGAAACTGCTTGATCAAAGCATCGTAAGGTGGCCTGAACACTTCGCTCACGTCATTGAACAAATTCCCATATACCGTCTGGTAAGACAGGGCGGTATTGGGGATATAGGCCGGGTAATAATAAACGTCGTCGCTCAAGATCAGGTCGCGCATCACCCCTGACACACTGTACGGGCCCGACATGGGCGCGGCGGCGGTGACGGCAAACTCCTGCGCTGGGTCATTCTCGATAGCCCGGTGCAATGCCATGGCGCCATGCCCGCCCTGGGAATAACCGGTCACAAAAAGCTGGTCATTGGTCTGGATTTGGTTTTGCGCGCAAAAATCGGCCACAGCCCGCAACATATCCATCGCTACCCAGGCTTCGCTTTCTGCGTGCACATACGGGTGAAAGCCCCTGGAAACATTGCCCAGGCCCAGATAGTCGGGCAGCAAAGCCACGTAGCCCAAGCCTGCGAACAATTGCCCGAACTGCCCTTCCCCATTCGTCAGCACATTGATGGAAGGAACATCCTGCCTCGAACCGGAAGTACCGTGCTGATATACCAGGCGCGGGTATTTTTTCGCGGCATTGTCTGGCACCGCAAGCAGGCCGGTCACCGTATCCAGCACACCCTGCACATCTGGCGATGTATAGGCTACCCGGTAATATTTGCAGCCGTACTGGATGAAGGGCAGGTTGTTGAACTGGGTGTACAACTGGGCCTGTGTCTTTGCGCCGAGCAAGGTGGCGGAAACAAGGGTTTGGGCATTTAGGGCTAAAATGAGGCTTTGAGCTAACAAAAGCAGGGCAATTTTTTTGGTCATACCGATGATTTTGGGCTAAAGAACGCTTTTTTTGGGCAAATTCTCAAACCACGTACCTCCGACTTTCAGTTGGAGCGCGCCGCGCCACGTACCTCCAACTTTCAGTTGGAG
>CAZULM010000054.1:2147-39529 GCA_964621185.1 uncultured Saprospiraceae bacterium
CCACGTACCTCCAACTTTCAGTTGGAGGATGCCGCGCCAACTGAAAGTTGGCGTTACGTGGTGTGCCGCCAACTGAAAGTTGGCGTTACGTGGCCACCTGCTCCAACACCCGCAACACCCCTTTCAAGCCGCCCCGCACATCATCCTGCACCATGATGAGCTCTTTGGTGGTCTGTTTCAGGGAAACACCCATCATCCGACCGTTTTTATGGATAAAAGCCATCGTCTTTTGAAAGCTTTCCGTCTCAAAAAAGGAAGACTGCGGGTCACCTAAGAAGTAGCAGCGCAGCTTGCCGCCTTTGAGTATCAGACGGTCGAAGCCGATTTTTTTGCACAGCCACTGCAGGCGCAGGCCGTCGAACAGGGCATTTACCTGTTTCGGTATTTTCCCAAAACGGTCTTCTAAGCGCTGGGCATACGCGGCGATGCCTTCCTCGTTTGCGATGCCGTTCAACTCGGTGTACAAGCTCAGCCGCTCCTGGATATTGCTCACATACTCGTCGGGGATCAGCATTTCCACGTCTGTTTCAATGGTCACGTCGCGCACATACGAGCCGCGCTGGGCGATCTCCTCCTTGAACACATCCTTAAAATCGGTCTCTTTCAGCTCCTGGATGGCCTCGTCGAGGATTTTCTGGTAGGTCTCGAAACCGATGTCGGCGATAAATCCCGACTGCTCGCCGCCCAGCAGGTTGCCCGCCCCGCGTATGTCGAGGTCGCGCATGGCCACAGCAAACCCGGAGCCCAGGTCGCTGAACTCCTCGATGGTTTTAAGGCGCTTGCGGGCTTCCTGGGTCAGCACCGACATGGGCGGCGCGAGCAGGTAGCAATAGGCTTTTTTGTTGGAGCGCCCTACCCTGCCCCGCAGTTGGTGCAAGTCGCTGAGGCCAAACATGTCGGCCCGGTTGATGATGATGGTGTTGGCGTTGGGGATGTCCAATCCCGTTTCGATGATGTTGGTACAGGCCAGCACGTCGAATTTCTGGTCGATGAAGTCCACCAGCACTTTTTCCAACTGGTCGGTGTCCATCTGGCCGTGCGCCATCGCGACGTCCACCTCTGGGCACAACCGTTTCAGGGTTTCGACGATGCCCGGCAGGTCGAGCACGCGGTTGTGCACAAAAAACACTTGCCCGCTCCGGTTAGCTTCGGCCAGGATGGCCTCGCGGATAAACCCTTCGTCAAAAACCCGGATTTCGGTGTGGATGGGCTGCCGGTTGGGCGGCGGGGTGCGTATTACCGACAGGTCGCGCGCGGCCATGAGGGAGAATTGGAGTGTGCGGGGTATTGGCGTGGCTGTAAGGGTGAGGGTGTCCACGTTTACTTTCAGGGAGCGCAGTTTTTCCTTGCTGGCCACGCCGAATTTCTGCTCTTCATCGACGATCAGCAGGCCCAAGTCCTTGAAGGCCACGTCTTTGTTCAGCAGGGCGTGGGTGCCGATGATGATGTCAACCTTGCCGGCTTTGAGGTTTTCGAGCACTTCTTTTTTCTCCTTGGCGGTGCGGAAGCGGTTGATATAGTCCACTGTGACCGGGAATTCCGCCAGTCGTTCGGAAATCGTCTTGGCGTGTTGCAGCGCCAAAATGGTCGTCGGCACCAGTATCGCCACCTGTTTGCCGTCGCACACCGCCTTGAACGCCGCGCGGATCGCCACCTCGGTTTTCCCGAAGCCCACATCGCCGCATATCAGCCGGTCCATGGGGTATTCCTTCTCCATATCGGCCTTGATGTCGTTGGTGGATTTTATCTGGTCGGGGGTGTCTTCGTAGATAAAGCTGGCTTCCAGCTCGTTTTGCAGGTAGCCGTCGGGCGGGAAAGCATGGCCTTTGGAGGCGCGGCGGCCGGCGTACAGCTTGATAAGCTCTGCCGCGATGTCCTTGATCTTCTTTTTGGTGCGGCTTTTCAGCTGTTTCCAGGCATCAGAACCGATCTTGGACAGGGCGGGCGGCGAGCCTTCCTGCCCGACGAACTTGGCGATCTTGTGCAGCGAATGGATGCTGACGTACAGAATATCGTTGTTTTTATAGACTAAGCGCACCGCTTCCTGCATCTGTCCGCCGATATCGATCTTTTGCAAGCCCGCAAACTTCCCGATGCCGTGGTCGATGTGCGTCACAAAATCGCCCGGCACCAGTTCGCGGAGCAGGCGGGTGTTCAGCGACTGCTCCTTGGAAAAGCCCTGCCGGATCTTGTACTGGTGGTAGCGCTGGAAAATCTGGTGGTCGGTCAGCACAGCGATCTTCAAGTCGTCGTCCACAAACCCTTCGTGGATGGCGGTGTTGACGGGCAGGAACTCCACTTTTGCCTGGAGCTCCTTAAAGATTGCCGCCAGGCGGTCGAATTGCTTGGGGTTGTCGGAACAGATATAGGTCTCGTAGCCTGCCGCCTTGTACTGGTGCATCTGCCGTATCAACAGGTCGAAATTTTTGTTGAACGAGGGCTGCGGCTGGGAATGGAAGGTTATGGTTTCGATGTTGGGACTGGAGGAGGCCATGCAGGAATTCTTGAGGGACAAATGTAGTGGGAATTACTTGATATTAATCCGCCCAATTCTCAAGCTTAAGGTCGGGTATCCGATAAAAATGCTCAGTGTTGTTGGTTACCAATACCAATTCATTCACTTTTGCAGTAGCAGCGATCAAAACATCATTATGCCCAATAAGTTGGTTCCTTGTTCGCAAATATGCATAAGTTTCGGCTGCTGATGCAGCTACTGAGACCGAAATTGGCAAAATTTGATTTAATTGTGAAAACTCTTGAAACCGGGCCAATTGCTTGCGTGCATCTTTATAGAGAAGCCCGTTTAGAATTTCATAATAAGTAATAACACTGAAATACAAAAAGCCATGCTCTTTCAAGTATTCATCAACTTTATTGACAACCTTGGGGTTTCCTTTAAAAAAATAGGATATGGTATCAGAGTCCAAAAGCGCAGGTTTCATAAGTCAATTTCTCGTGAGAAAGCTTCTGAACTGGCTTGTTTGCCAATCACACTAATTTCATCCAACGTTTCATCTGAAAGGTCAGCCCATGAACCGGCGAAACCAATGATTTCTTCACGGTTGTTTTTTTTATTGTCCTTGCCCTTCTGGTTTAATTGCGCTACAAAGGCTTCGACCTTTCTGAGGTATTCAACAGGCAGATGACTTAACTGATCCAACAATGACTGATATAGTGCGACTCGCTGCATTTTTTTTCTACAAAAATAAGCGCTGTCCAATGAATTTCAAACAAAAACGCCTTGAAACCGTGAAAAACATTTTCTTTAAAACATAAAATATGCCATCCACCACCACCCACCGCATCCAGTGCTTCAAAAACCAGCAGCCGGCCCAGTCCCTCGACGACACCGTGGTCGTGGAAGCCCCCCTGGAGATCGTTATCGGCTATTCGGCGCAGGGAAAGCGGCACCGCGCGCCCATCGCCGCCACCATGCGCACCCCCGGCGACGATTTCAACCTGGTGTCTGGCTGGTTGTTCGCAGAGGGCGTTGTTGGCCAGCCTGAGGATTTAATACAAGTGAAATACTTAGGCAATACCGACACGGTGTTGGTAGAACTGTCCCCAAACGTGGTCTTCAACCCCGAGGAAAACCAGCGGCGCTTCCCCATCAGTTCGGCCTGTGGCTGGTGCGGCCGAGACGCCAACACGGGTGAAAGCCCAAATATCCTTCCAAATTCCCTGCGGGTATCAAGCGAACTGATTTGCCGTTTGCCTGCCCTGCTGCGGGAAGGACAAGGGCTGTTCAGTGCAACAGGTGGCGCCCATGCCATTGCGCTGGTGGATGCTGTGGGCAATTTGCTGCGGCGCTGTGAGGACGTGGGCCGCCACAATGCAATGGACAAACTGCTGGGGGCCATGCTCCGGGAAGGGCAGTTGCCTTTGCAGCAACACATCGCCGTGTTCAGCGGCCGCTTAGGGTACGAGCTTGCCCAAAAGTCGCTGGCTGGGGGCATGCAGGTGGTTTGCTCCATCGGGGCGCCTTCCAGCGCAGCGCTGGAGCTGGCGGAGGCTTATGGCATGACGGTTTGTGGGTTTGTTCGGGCGGAGGGGTTCAACTTGTATTGTGGAAAAACCCGTATTTTTACCCCATGAAACTGCGTTTCGACCACCATTCGCTCCGCCTGCGCGTCCGGAAATCGGATGTTGAAAAGCTGTCCACGGATGGCTTTGTCGAAGAACGGGTGCAATTCCCCCAGGGCACCTTAGTGTACAGGCTCGAAATCGGGGCAGAAGCGCAGCCGATTTCCGCCGTCATGGAAGTCGATACCATCCGCGTCTCCATCCCCGCCGACCAGGCTTCCGAGTGGATAAATTCCGAAATTGTCGGCATTTACGGCAGCTTGCCAACCGATGTGGATAAAAAAATGCTGGAAATCCTGATCGAAAAGGATTTTCCCTGCAAACATGGCCCTACAGCCGATAACGCCGATACTTTCGAGGAATTGAGCCAGCTGTAGAAACGTCTTGGGGATGCCAAACAGGGGCTTGCGCCTACCCTTTTTGAGTTATTGGCACTTCTTTTGTTTCTGGTTGTGAAACATTTTATTGAAACGCAATGAGAAACGTCACTTTACTCCTCCTGTTGGCTTTTTGCCACCTTTTTGCCCCAACCTATTCCCAAAACCAAGCTTTCCCTAACGCGATCCACGCAAAATTGAACGTCAACGACTACGGGCTGCTGTTCGACAACGAGCTCAAAGTCGGCCAGGGCTTCGAGTTCGCCTACTTCCGCAACGTGGCGCCCGCCCTGAACGTTGGCGTGCCCATCCGGATGGGGCTGGCCAAGCTCCCCGGCACCGTGGGCAACACCGTTACCAACAGCTTCGACCTCGTTTGCCGGCTCGAAAACATCAAAAGCGAGAAAAAAATCATCCCTTTCGCTTTCGCCGGGGCAGGCTACGTGCTGTCTGGCTTCAAAGACGGCCATGCGCAGTTCCCTTTCGGCGCGGGCCTCAATTTCCGGGTCTCCAGGTTCGCATTCATCAGTTTCCAGGCTGAATTCAGGAAGGCACTGGCCGACGACCGCGACAACCTGCAACTGGGGCTTGGCTATGTCTATATGCTCAACAAATCGGAAACCCCGCCCCAGAAACAGGCGCCACCGATGGACGACGACGACCGCGACGGCGTACCAAACAACATCGACAAATGCCCAACGGAACCGGGCCCGGCCACGGCGCTCGGATGCCCCGACCGCGACAACGACGGCATCGCCGATGCCGACGACGTTTGCCCCGACGACCAGGGAAGGCTGGAAACCGGCGGCTGCCCAGACTACGACAACGATGGCTTTGCCGATAAGGACGACGAATGCCCCACCGAGGCCGGCTCCTTGAACGGCTGCCCCGACACAGATTATGACGGTGTGCCCGACAAGGACGACAAATGCCCGACAGAGGCCGGGCTGGCCACCAATTTCGGCTGCCCCGAAGCCAAAGACACCGACGGCGACGGCTTTGACGACGACGTGGACATGTGCCCCAACGTGCCAGGGACCCTCAAAGGCTGCCCCGACCGCGACAATGACGGCGTGGCCGACAAAGACGACAAATGCCCAGACGTGGCCGGTGTAGCCAGCAACGGCGGATGCCCAGAGGCCAAAAAAGACAGCGACGGCGACGGCTTCACCGATGATGTCGATTTGTGCCCCAATACGCCCGGCCCAGTTAAAGGCTGCCCCGACCGGGACAACGACGGCGTGGCCGACAAAGACGACAAATGCCCCGACGTGGCCGGCCTTGCCAGCAACGGCGGCTGCCCAGAAGCCAAAAAAGACTCGGACGGCGACGGCTTCACCGACGACGTGGATATGTGCCCCAATGCCGCCGGGCCGCTGAAAGGTTGCCCAGACCGGGACAACGACGGCGTGGCCGACAAGGATGACAAATGTCCCGACGTGGCGGGCTTAGCCAGCAATGGCGGCTGTCCAGAGGCCAAAAAAGACAGCGACGGCGACGGCTTCACCGATGATGTCGATATGTGCCCTAATGCTGCCGGCCCACTGAAAGGCTGCCCCGACCGCGACAACGACGGCGTGGCCGACAAAGACGACAAATGCCCCGACGTGGCGGGTACGGCTAAAAACAACGGTTGCCCAGAGGTTGTGGCAGAGGCTGACAAAGACGGCGACGGCGTGCCAGACAGCATCGACCCTTGCCCGAACAAAGCCGGCGCCTTTGGCGGCTGCCCCGACACCGATGGCGACGGGGTGCCAGACAACAAAGACAAATGCCCGGCTACGCCCGGAACAGTGGCCAACAACGGCTGCCCGGAAGTGAAAAAAGAAGTGACAGAGCGCTTGGCTTATGCCGCCAAAGCCGTGCAGTTCGAAACGGCAAAGGCCATCTTGAAAAACGAATCTTATGCGATTCTGGATGAAATTGTGGCCATCATGCGCGAAAACCCGGACTACACGCTGGCCATCAGCGGCTACACCGACGACGTGGGCAGCGACGAGCGCAACCTCGAGCTCTCAAAAGAGCGCGCCAAAGCGTGTTACGACTACCTGGTGTTCCGGGGCATCAAGCAGGAGCGCCTGCGCCACGCGGGATTCGGCGAGGCAAGGCCAATTGCCAGCAATGAAACTGCTGCAGGGCGAGAGCTGAACCGGCGGGTGGAGTTTGAACTTTTATTCAATTGAGTGGCAATCCATACTATTGGACATTTTCAATTTTCGAGCGGCAAAACCTTCCAGGTCTTGAAGACCTGGAAGGTTTACAACCCTGCCTAGCGAAAATAAACAGTAGTATGGTGGCAATCAATATCTTCGGTAAGGGGGCTCGCCTAAAAGAACTTGGTTGTTTTTTTCCGTTATTAGCGGGCATCTTCGCCCGCGAGGATGTTGTGTCAAAAGTGTTCCCCGTAATGAGTATTTAATGAACCCTCAGAACAATATTTTGAGCAAAGTGCAATTTTGACAACTTTTAAAAAGTTGTCAAAATTTCGCCCTGCTGACGCCAACGAATATTTTGGCCAAAAACCAGCATTGATGGTATAAGCACATATTACACAAACCCCTTACCGGGAATAAAAACAAAAACCGGCAGTTCGCTCATGCGAACCTGCCGGTTTTGCCATACTTAAAAACCGGATTAAAGCAAGTATAGGAGCAATCCTAAGCGAGGAATTATAATCTGTTGGATGTTAGGACAACTTCCGAATAACCCAACTGACGAAGCAAAAGTATGCCAAGTTTTCCAAATGCAATATAGAAGACGAAAAAAAGGGTGGATGGGTTACCTTCCCCGCAACTGCAGCAACCCGTTCTTAGCCAATTCATAGTTCGGGTTGATCCGCAACGCCGCCTCCAAATCTTTTATGGCGCCGGGTATGTCGTTGAGCTTTGAGCGCACCACCCCTCGGTCGAAGTAGTCTTTTTCCCTGGGGTTGCCGGCGTCAATGATGGCAGAATAATCGGCCAGCGCTTTGTCGTACTGCTCCATCTTGAGATAACAAAATGCCCGGTTCGACAGCACCTCTACCCTCTTTGCGGGGGGCAGCAGGGGCAATGCGGTGTTAAAATCTTCAATGCCCTTGGCGGGGTCGAAACTGGTGTAGGCCGTGCCGCGGTTGAAGTAGTAGTTGCCTTTGCGGGGGTCGAGCTTGATGGCCTCGGTGAACATCTCGGCGGCTTTTTGGTGCTCGTTTCGCGAGCCATATACGTTGCCCATGCCTTCAAACACGTTGGCGTTGGCAGTTTTGCTCTGGATGGCTTTTTCAAAACAGGCCGCAGCCTCGTCTAATTTGCCATTTTTTCCGTAGTAGTTGCCCAGGTTGGCCATCACATAGCCGTCGTTGGGGGCGTATTTGGCGGCGGTCTGCCAAAGCACCTCGGAGTTGTCCCACACGTCGGCCTGTGCGGCTGTTTTGACGCCGAAAACGAGGCAGGCAATGCTGAGCGCCGCCCAAGCGCCGTATTTCAGGACATCGTTTTTCATAAAAGGCTGCAAGCCCAGCAACAAGGTTACGGCAAGCCCGATGTACGGGATATAGGTATAGCGGTCGGCCATGATGACGATGCCGACCGAGGCAAATTGCGATACCAGCACCACGGTAAAAAAGAAGAACGCAAAGCCGAACAGCGCGACCTTCGTCTTTCGCGCGCTCCACAGCGCCAAGCCGGCCAAGGCTATGAATATCAGCGCAGAAACCGGGAAAATTGCCGGCAAGGGTTGGTGCAAAAGGTTTGTATAAAGCCTAAACCTGTTGCATTTGAAACTAGAATCTGAAAAAAAACAAAATACTATATTAAATATAATTGCATTCATAAGTTACTGAATAAAAATGATTTACCCCCCCCCCCAACCCCCTCGCATATTTAAATATAATAATGGAAGGACTACAAGAAGGATTTTATTTTATTCAGATTGTTTCTGACGGGAAGCCAGTAGGCAATCTTAAAATTCTTAAAAATAGTAGATAGGGACGAAATATCAATAAAGCCGCTTTACTTTTAAAATCAAATTATTCTTTTTTCCTGTTATATTGAGTCGTAAAGCGGCTTTATTATTTTGAATCACGAATTATGACCATTAAAGAACAAAACTTTGGCATATGCGCCTAGTAATGTGCCTATTTTTTATCGCGAACTCCTTGTTAAAAGGGCTTACGGCACCTATTAACCTGGAATCCAACCCTCATTGGTATTCAATCACGTCCAAGCTTCCTAATGGGTTTCAAGTACAAGCGCTTACAGTAAATCCAGCGCAAAAGTTGTTGTACGTTGCCGGCAGCTTCAATGATACGACCTTCTATGTTAAGCGGTGGGATGGTTCAAGTTGGGAAGATGTTGGAGAAGCGCTCAATGGCCCGCCCAAAGCTCTTGCCTTATTTGATTCAACCTTGTATATCGGTGGTGAATTCACAGGCACACCAGACCGCCCAGCAGTTTTGCAACATATTGCCCGGTATGACAAATTGACCAAAACTTGGTTACAGTTAGGTACAGGTCTGGACGGGGCTGTATCGGCTCTTTGTCCATACGGCCAAAAACTCTATATTGGAGGGGCTTTCCATAAAACATTTGATGGGAATCGCGAGTTAAATTGTATCACCTTTTGGGATGGAAGTGGATTCAAACAAATCGGAGACCCCGATTCTCCGGGGCTTATGGGTTCCGACGAGATTTGTTCCGTAAAAACCATGTTGATGGTTGGGGACAATTTATTCATAGGTGGAACATTTACGCGAGATTACGCGGGGACACGATTAAATCGAATCGCCAAGCTAGGTATGGCAGAAAACAAATTTTTTCCATTAGGGAGAGGGTTTGCAGACGGTTCTGTCAATACAATTGCTTTTAACGGCAGCAAAATAGTTGCAGGTGGTTCTTTTAGTAAAATTTACCAGGAATCAGACTCCGAGCACACTGTCCAAATTGGATATATCGCCCATTGGGACGGGGAAAATTGGATGAATTTGGGTGATTTTAACAGCCCTGTACAGGCCATAATTACAAATGGGAGTAAACTATACGCAGCTGGTATGTTTACCAAAAATGGATCAACCTCCATAGGGCATATTGCGCAATTCGATTTCAAACACCCGACAAAAAAATGGCATCCCCTTTCAATGGAGGATACTGGGCTAAAAAATAATAGCGGGATAGTATTTGTAAATGCTCTGGCAAAATGGGAAAACGCACTGATTGCCTGCGGAAATTTTGATTCAAGCAACAAAGTGCCAAACTTGAATGGCGTTGCAATCTGGTCAGATTCAATTTGCGCTAGTTGCCTGTATTGTGACTTCACTCCAAACTATGTTGTGGTGCGGCAACCAAGCGAAACAACCTCTTGCCAAGCATTGGTAATCACACCGCTGATTTCTGCCCCTTTTGGTGTTGAATTGAAACATTTTTTCCAGATAAAATCGACTTCGAAGAACTTGTCTTGGGAAGAAATGCCTATATACGAGATGACCCATGACACCATATTGTTATCTGACCTCAGCCCTGGCGAGGTCTATAATCTGATTGCATTTTCAGAATGCAAGTTTCCTGGATCAGCCTCAAAATCATTATCTGCTCCTTCGCGCGTTACATTTGGCACTAGAACGGTGAAAACAGAAAAAATTAGGAAAACGGAGGCTGAACTTATTATTGGATTGGAAGCGACGCTTAATCCAGCTACCGTAACCGCTTATTATAGAGTACTTGGAGCTAAAGCCTGGAATACACAAAGTACAAATAGCCCAACACATCCTAATATTTTCAAAATAAGAGGGCTCATTCCAAAGACCACGTACGAATTTAAGGCAGGGTTTACATTTGTGAAAACCGTGCACGACGTTCTTACTCCATTAGAAATGGTTGAGACTTGTATTCATACTTTTAGGACAAAGTGATTCTGACCAGCTGCCGTGTTACCTTCCCCGCAACTGCAGCAACCCGTTCTTAGCCAATTCATAGTTCGGGTTGATCCGCAACGCCGCCTCCAAATCTTTTATGGCGCCGGGTATGTCGTTGAGCTTTGAGCGCACCACCCCTCGGTCGAAGTAGTCTTTTTCCCTGGGGTTGCCGGCGTCAATGATGGCAGAATAATCGGCCAGCGCTTTGTCGTACTGCTCCATCTTGAGATAACAAAATGCCCGGTTCGACAGCACCTCTACCCTCTTTGCGGGGGGCAGCAGGGGCAATGCGGTGTTAAAATCTTCAATGCCCTTGGCGGGGTCGAAACTGGTGTAGGCCGTGCCGCGGTTGAAGTAGTAGTTGCCTTTGCGGGGGTCGAGCTTGATGGCCTCGGTGAACATCTCGGCGGCTTTTTGGTGCTCGTTTCGCGAGCCATATACGTTGCCCATGCCTTCAAACACGTTGGCGTTGGCAGTTTTGCTCTGGATGGCTTTTTCAAAACAGGCCGCAGCCTCGTCTAATTTGCCATTTTTTCCGTAGTAGTTGCCCAGGTTGGCCATCACATAGCCGTCGTTGGGGGCGTATTTGGCGGCGGTCTGCCAAAGCACCTCGGAGTTGTCCCACACGTCGGCCTGTGCGGCTGTTTTGACGCCGAAAACGAGGCAGGCAATGCTGAGCGCCGCCCAAGCGCCGTATTTCAGGACATCGTTTTTCATAAAAGGCTGCAAGCCCAGCAACAAGGTTACGGCAAGCCCGATGTACGGGATATAGGTATAGCGGTCGGCCATGATGACGATGCCGACCGAGGCAAATTGCGATACCAGCACCACGGTAAAAAAGAAGAACGCAAAGCCGAACAGCGCGACCTTCGTCTTTCGCGCGCTCCACAGCGCCAAGCCGGCCAAGGCTATGAATATCAGCGCAGAAACCGGGAAAATTGCCGGCAAGGGTTGGTGCAGCAGGCTCTCGATGGGGTAAGGGTAAAATGGCGACAAATTGGTGGGCATCACAAATTTGACCAAATACTGCACCATGCCATAAGCGGCAAACTGCCCGCTCTCTATGATGGAAAACTTGTCGCCCGCCGTGGCCGTCTTCACCCCTTCGATGCCGGGGAACATGCCGTGAAAATTGCCCCCGCTCTGGATGTCGATGGCCAGCAAGCCAAAGAACAGCGCCGCCGCGATGAACGGCGCCTTTTCCAGCCAAACAGCAGCCGATTTTAGGGAGCGGCCCTTCCACCAGTCCAACAGGAACAGCACCGGCACCAAGGAAACCGCCATAGCCTTCGACAGACAGGAAAGCACGAACAAGCCAAACGCGGCAGCCAGCCAGACCAGTTTCCGCTGCTCGAGGTAGCGCAGGTAGCTGATGGCGGCCAACAGGAAAAACGCGGTATAAAGCACGTCCTTCCGACCCGACACCCAGGCCACCGATTCCACGTGCATGGGGTGGAGGGCAAACAGCAGCCCTGAAAACAGGGAAGCGAAGAAATTGCCCTGGGTAAGGAACCAGACAAACAGGAAGACCAGCGCCCCGTTGAGCGCGTGCAGCCAGATATTGGTGGAGATGAAAGGCCGCGGCGACAATTGTCCCGGCTTGATCTGAGCGCTTTTGGCGTTCATCACCATCGTTTCCATGGTGAGCGGGTGGTAGTTCAAGGCGATGGGCGTTTTCCACACGGGCGGCGCGCCGGGCTTGCCCGCGTTGAGCAACATGGGGTTCTCGGTGACGTACAGCTGGTCGTCCCATTCCACAAACTGGTTGTCGAGCGCAGGCTGGTAGGCGATGCGCGTGGCAAGCAGGATGAGCAGGGCGGCGCCAGCCAACCACCACAACTGCTTATTGGGGGCTTTTTTAGCTGCCCCCTGCACTTTTTGTGGGGCTTTTTGGGGCGTTGGTTGTTTTTTTTGCTTTGACATGGCGACAATTTTACACCGCAATTTTATTGAATTTCCCTTTCTCCCTGGCATTAAAAAAGCATTTGTTGGATAGCAAAGAAATTCAGCGGACTTTTACGCCCAAACTGCGCCGTATGGACAAGGAACCCAAAAAAAATAACGAGCCGGAAAAAGCTGAGCCGGAAGCCGTCAAGCCCGCCGCAATTTCCTTTTCAGAAGCAAGCGTGAGCGAGCGCTACGACGATGTGTATCAGGTAGTTGTGCCGGATGCCATCAATACCGTGCGCTGGCGCGATGGATCTTATGAATTTATCTGTGCAAACGGCGTCACGCTCCGGGTGCAGGTGCTGACTTCCGGGATTGTGCGCATGCGCTATTCTCCCGACGGGACATTCGGGCCTGACTTTTCCTATGCCCTCGACCCAAAGTTCGCCCCGGAAAAAGTCACCGTTACCCTCAATGAAAACGACCTGGAGTACCTGCTGGAGTCGGAACAGTTGCAAATCGTCATCGCAAAAGCCGACCTGCGCGCAAAGTTCTACGACCAGTCCGACCGCGTGATCTGTGAAGACGCTGGCGGGTACAGCGCCAAGCGCACCATCATGCGCGGCTGGTGCGACATGCAGGTGGAGAAAAAATGTCACAAAAAAGAACTGTTCCTCGGGTTGGGCGACAAAGCCTGCGGCACCAACTTAGCTGGGGAAAAATTCTCCAACTGGTGCACCGATTCCTACGGCTTTGGCCGGGAAAGCGACGCCATGTACCGGGCTGTCCCGTTTTACTATGCCCTCTACCAGGAACTGGCTTACGGCATTTTCCTCGACAACAGTTTCAAGTCGCATTTCGACTTTGATTCGGAAGAAAAAGGCGTGACGCGCTTTTCCGTGGAAGGCGGGGAGATGAACTACTATTTTATCTACGGCCCCAGCCTGCTGAACGTTGCCAGCGCCTACACCCAGCTCACGGGCGCCTGCGAGCTGCCCCCGCAATGGGCTATAGGCTACCACCAGTGCCGTTGGAGCTACTACCCCGAAAGCAGGGTGCAAGAGCTCGCGGGCGAGTTCCGCCGCCGCCAAATCCCCTGCGACGCCATTTATCTCGACATCGACTACATGGACGGCTACCGCTGTTTCACCTGGGACAAAAAACATTTCCCCGACCCCAAGCGGCTCGTGGATTCGCTGCGTGAACAAGGGTTCCAAACAGTGGCGATGATCGACCCGGGCATCAAGGAAGACCCGGAATACCACGTATATCAGGATGGCTTGGCCAAAGACATGTTTGTAAAGACACAAGATGGCGATGTCGCCAAAGGCCCCGTGTGGCCCGGCTTTTGTGCATTCCCCGACTTCACCGACCCCAAGGTACGGGAATGGTGGGGCGATTTATATGCTGACATTTACCTGGAAACGGGCATGAGCGGCTTTTGGAACGACATGAACGAACCGGCCGTTTTCCACGTGAACCACAAGACCCTGCCCGATTCGGTGATGCACTGGCACGACGGCCACCCGTGCAGCCACCGGAAAGCGCACAACATTTATGGCCAGCAGATGTGCCGCGCTTCCTGGGACGGGCTGAAAAAACTGAAACATAGAAAGCGGCCATTCCTGCTCGCCCGGGCGGCTTTCAGCGGCAGCCAGCGTTTTGGCGCTGTGTGGACGGGCGACAATTTCTCCACCTGGGAACACCTGCAGATCGCCAACATCCAGTGCCAGCGGCTTGCTGTGTCCGGCTTTTCTTTTTGCGGCACCGACGTGGGCGGTTTCGCGGGCAATGCCGACGGCGAGCTGTTCCTGCGCTGGCTCCAACTGTCCGTCTTTCACCCCTTGATGCGCGTGCACAGCATGGGCCAGCACGCCAGCGGAGACAGCCTTCCTGCCGACGAGGCCATGTTGAGCGACCCTGCCCTGCACGTTTCAGACCAGGAACCCTGGTCTTTCGGGGAGAAATACACCGATTGGGCGAAAAAAGCCATCGAGCTGCGCTATTGCCTTTTACCTTGCCTCTATACCGCGATGTGGCTGCACACGCTCGACGGCACCCCAGTGATCCGGCACCTGCTTTTCGCCGATGCTGCCGACCCGAGGCTATGGGATCAGGAGCGCGACTTTTTGTTCGGGGAGCATATTTTGGTCAGCCCGATCATACAGCCGAAAGTGCAAAGGCAGGCGGTGTATCTGCCCAAGGGCAACTGGTACAATTTCTGGACAGGGCAGCCCGGCAACGGCGAGGTGTTTGTCAATGTGATGCCCGAACAAGTGCCGTTTTTTGTGCGGGAAGGCGCCGTGCTGCCCGTTTACCCTACACGGCAGCACACGGGCGAGAAAGTGGAAGAATTGACACTATACGTGTATTACAAGAACGGCCTGGAAACCAGCCACCTGTACGAAGATGCCGGAGAGGGCTATGATTACGCAGAAGGCGATTTCTGTTTGAAAATATTTGAAACAGAAGGCCAGAACGGGACATTCAAACTCCGGCAGCGGGCGGAAGGGGAATTCATCCCAAGCTATGAAAAAGTAAAGATTTACATGGTCGGCTTCCCTTCCTTCGTGAAACGCTGCGCGGTGGACGGTGAGGAAATCCCCATCAAAGAAATACGCTTGCGCGACCGCTCGCTATATACCTTGAACATCAACCCAAATTTTCAGACTATAGAATGGCAAAGTTAAACTGGGGCAGAATTGGCAAACACATACTCTTTTGGCTGGTATATGTGGTGCTGAACGGGGTGCTCACCAGCATATACGATCGGGTGCCTGTGGCCGAAAACCTGCCAAGGGCCATGTTTGGCGAGCTGTTCAGCCTGCCCCCAAAGATCGCGCTGGTCTATTTTATCTTCTATTACATCATACCGCTCTACCTCGACCGCAGCAAGGTTGGCAAGCTGGTACTGCTGATACTGGCGGCGTTTGTCATCGCCACAGTTTTTTACCGGGTCGTGATCGTGTATGTGTATATCCACAACTTTTACCCGGAGCGGGAATTCGAGCTTTTCAACCCCAACGGCATCGTGCTGACCTTGTTTGACCTGTTCATAACCGCTGCCGCCGCCATCACGATCAAGATGATACGGATGCGCTACAAGAGCATCGAGTTTGAACAGGAGCTGATTCGGGAAAAGCTGCAATCCGAGCTCAGTTTTTTGCGCGCCCAAACCAACCCGCACTTCCTGTTCAACACCTTGAACAACCTCTTTGTGCTGGCCCGCAAAAAATCAGACCACACGGCCGATGCGATCATGATGCTCTCAAAGATCATGCGCTTCGTGCTGTACGAGTGCCGGCAGCCGCGCATCGCCATTGCAGACGAGGCCAAGGTGATCCAGGACTATATAGCGCTGGAAAAGCTGCGCTACAACGATCGCTTGAAGGTTGACTATCAGGAAGACACGGACAACCCCAACACGCCCATCGCCCCGTTGCTGCTGCTGCCTTTTGTGGAAAACAGCTTCAAGCACGGGGCAGGCGGCACCACGGGCGACGTAGCCATTTCCATTCAAATCTTCCTGCGCGACAAGCAGCTTTCGTTCACTGTAAAAAACACCGTGGACAGCGATGCCGATACGAACGGCAGCGGTGGCGGCATCGGGCTGCGCAACGTGAAACGGCAATTGGATTTGTTGTACGCCGACCAGTATTCGCTGCGCATGGCACGGGAAAACGGCTTGTATGTAGTGGAACTGCGCTTGAACTTAGAGGAGTAAAAAACCAAGCTCACAGCGGCACCCGCACCAGCACCAGCGTTCCATTCGGCTTTGCAGCTTCGGCCTTCAAGCTTCCCTGGAGCGTGCTCACCCTGCTGACAACATTCAGCAGCCCCATGCTTCCTTTTTTTCTGGCTTCTTCAAAATCGAAGCCTTTCCCATCATCCTTTACTGCCAGCACAAGTTGGTTGCCGACGGTGTGGAGCATCACCATTACCTTGTTGGCTTTGGCGTGTTTGACCACATTGTTCAGCAGTTCCTGCGCGATGCGGTAAATGCCAAGGGTAGTTTTTTCGCTCAATTTTTCAGGCAGGGCGCCACGGTCGAATTCGTATTGTAACCCGCTGTGCTGCAAGGTGTTCTGCAGCAACAGTTCAAGGCTTGGCGCCAAGCCGTGGGTTTGGAGTTTTGGCGGCATCATGACATGGGCGATTGTCCGCACTTCGCTGCACGATTGGTCGAGCTGTTCGGCCAGCGCGCCCATTTTTTCTGCCTCGCCGGGCGCTGCCAGGGACATTTTGTGCTGGAGCGCGGCGAACTGAAGGCGGATGGCAGCCATTTCCTGTGCGATGCTGTCGTGCAGCTCTTGTGCGATGCGCTTGCGTTCGGCGTCCTGTGCTTCGATCACGGCGTTCAGCCCTTGTTGTTGTTCCCGAATGATGGCTGCGTTCAATTCGGCGTTTTTGCGCAGGCGGTAGCGGTTGTATGCCAAGTAGCCCACCACTATAAGCGTCAGCAGGCCGGCAAGCAAGCCATATATCCAGGCGCGTTGGCTAAAAAGTTCCAGTTTCTGGGCGGCGATCTCAGCTTCCTTTTTTTCCGTCTCGTATTTGGTTTGAGCATCGGCCACCTTTTCGAGCATTTTTGCATTGAAAACGGAGTCCATGCCGCTTGTGAATTGCTCGTCGTAACGGTTGGCAGCTGGGAAGTTTTTTTGCAGCAAGTACCAGTCGCGCAGGTGGCCGAATGTCTCGATCTCGACCGATTTTTCGCCGATTTTCGACGCAAGCGCCAAGGCGCTGTCCAGGTAAGCTTTAGATTGGGCGAAATCGCCTTTTTCCAGAAAGGTGCGGCCCAGGCTGGCCTGGTTTGCGCAAACCATGAACTCATCCTGGTTCTGCCGGGCAAGCGCCAGGGCTCTTTGCTGGAATTCGAGGCGCTTCTTAGGCACATTGATATCGCGGTACAGCTTTCCCAGCATGGTATAAATATAGGCCAGGTGAAGGTTGTTGCCCGATTTTTTCAATATGGCTTCCCCTGTATAAGCCGCGGTTTCGGCTTCCCCGTATTTTTTCTGGAGCCGGAGGGTTTCTGCAATGTTGACGTAGCAAGCGCCGATCCCCGCAGCGAAGCCAAGCTGTTCAAATGCCGCCAATGCCGCTTTGAAGTTTTGCATGGCCTCGTCGTAGCGCTTCAGGTCCATATACGTCAGCCCCAGGTTCAGGCTTGCCACCCCAATGATCTCCGGTTTATTGATCTTTTCCGCTTCTCGTTGCACCTCCAGTTGGTACACCAGGGCTTCGTCGAATTTTCCACGGCGGTAATTGATGGTGCCCATGCGCGTGAGGGCGCCCAGCAGGCTTTTCGTGTTGGAAATGGCCCGGGCATAAGGAAGCTCCTCCTTTGTGATTTGCTCTGCTTTGTCGAAATCGCCAAAGTTGAGCCAGGTTTCGGCGATGCTGTTAAGGGAGCTTGCGATGGCCGTGGTGTCTTTTAGTTCCCTTGCCAACTTGAGGCCTTCTTCGCCGTATCGGAGTGCTTTTTCCTTGTCGGAAAAGCGGTATTGCCAGCTCAGCACGTACAGCGCTTCGGCGCGTTGGCTGCCAGTGGCGGTGGCAAGCACGCTTTCCAGGCTGTCGATTTTTGATTGTGAAAAGACGGCGTTGGCTCCTGAAAATAGCAGGATGGTGGCAAGGGTTTTGGCTAGGATGCTTGTTCTCATGCGCAAATTTGTGCATTTTTTCAAAAAAATGCTACAAGAAACTTTGGCTGCCTCAAAAAAAACAAGAGCCATCCCGAATTAATGATGCCAGGTTATCCTTATTGGAAATGCCTGTCAAAATTCGGGATGACTCAAGTTTAAAAATATGCTGCACTTTTCCAAGCCTTATCTCCAGTTGAAAATTTGGATTACAAGTTGCCCAAAGTTTATTCGCGGCTCTAGGAGGCAAGGCCCGATTGATGAGGCCAAACAATCCGCGCCCTGATGGGCAATTTACCGCTGCTGTACCACCAACCTTTTCTGCACCTTCAGCCCCTCCGACTGGAAATCGACGATGTAAACGCCGGAGGCGATGCCTTCCAGGTTGATCGGCTGATAGTTTTCGCCTGGCACACCATCGCTTTGGCGACTGAAGACCATCCGCCCGCTCAGGTCGAACACCCGCACCGCAAAGGGCTGTGCTGTAGTCAGCTCAAATGCGATCATGGCATCGCCGGTGGTCGGGTTCGGGTAAACAAGCACGTCAAAAACGCCTTCTTCGTCGGAGTAATCGCTGAACAAGCTCCTGTCGTCTCCACCATCGCCATAATCTGGCGGCGCGCTGAACGGAAGTACCGTCACTTGGGAGACACAGGTGCTCGGGTTGCCGCTGTAGTCCTTTACCGTGATGGTGAGGTAATTGACGCCGAGGTTTGCCGCCGTGTACACCTTGGCGATCGGGCTGTACGACCAAACGGAACAGTTGTCGGTGCTGTTGGCAGCGAGGTTGGCGCCATAGACAGTGGCTTTGCCGTTGGAGCCGAGCTTTACGGTCACGTCCTCACAAACCGCTGTAGGCGGGATGATGTCCTTGACCGTCACCATGCCGAGACATGAGGAGGTATTGCCGCGCATGTCGGTCAAGGTGAGCGTCACCGGCCATGAAGAGCCTTGCAGTTCGGAACAGTTGAACTCTGTCCGGGAAATGCTCCGGGTGAAGCTTCCGCAGTTGTCGGTGCTGCCGTTGTCCATCTGGGCCGGCGTCAACGTTGCGTGGCCGGTGTTGTCTAAGTAAACATTGGGGTTGGCACAGATCGCATTGGGCGGCGTGACATCTTGTACCATGACAGTGGCGGTACAGGTAGCGGTGTTGCCTGCCACATCGGTTGCCCTGAGCGTTACGGTGTTGAGGCCGATATTGTTGCAATTAAAGGTGTTTGGCGTGAGCGTTAGGGTGAAGCCGCAGTTGTCGGAGCTGCCATTGTTGATGGAATTGGGCTGAACCACTACGCTGCCGTTCGCACCAATGTTCACCGTCAGGTTTTTGCACAAGGCGACGGGCAGGGTAATGTCCCTCAAAGTGATGTTGAACGTGCAAGAGCCCACGTTCCCGTTGCCATCGTCTGCTGAAAGCTTCACTGGAACAACGGTGTTGTGGCCAGAGAAAAGCGACCCTGCAGCCGGGCTTTGCGACAGGAGTATCTGCCCGTTGGGGGTGCAGTTGTCGCTGAGGGAGACGGGCGCGTAGGCGCCAATCGTGGCGGTACAAGAAGCGTTTACGGCCAGCGTCAGGTTTGCCGGGCAAACGATCAGCGGCGCCTGGTTGTCGATTACCGTCAGGTAATAACTGCAAACAGAGCTGCCGGAGCCATCGGTCACCCGCCATTCAATCTCGTACCTCCCGCGTGTAAATATGACCGTATTGTTGCTTGAAAGGGCATAAGCGTTGTACGGTCCGGTCGGGTTGTTGTTGGCATCCACCGTCCGGTAGTGAAATTCCAATACCGAAGTGCCGCATATACTGCTGGTCGTTGGCAAGGGCAGCGTTACACTGGTGGTACAAACACCCGGGTCAACATTTCTGGACAGGCTGGCAGGGCAGGTGATCACCGGGAGCGCATCGTCGTTGGTAATGGAGCCTGTGCCGTCGAGGGTGGCGCCACCGCCGCTCAAGGTGACATTGCGCCCGTTATTCATCAGGGCGCTCAAGCGCAGCAGGAAGGATTCGTTTGGCTCAATAAGGCAATCGCCGTTGACCGTCACCATCACGGTTTTGGATTGCTGCCCAGGGGTGTAGGTGAGCGTGCCGCTGGCTGCTTGGTAATCGTTGTTGGCGATGGTCGCGGAGCCATCCACCGTATTGTAATTCACGACCACGTTGGCATCCGATGGGTTGCTCATGGCGATGGTAAAGCTCAAGGCGGTGCTGGTACCCACGTCGCCTTCGACCACCGTAGGGCTGGTGATGGTGATTACCGCCGCATCATCGTTTACGATCGTGCCAGTCCCCGACCCGTCTAAAATGCTGGCGTTCACCGGGTTGGAAAGGGTGATGTCCACCGTTTCGTTCAATTCCACTTTGTTGTCGCCATTTACCACTACCGTAATGGGCATGGTAAGTACCCCGCCAGCGGTGAAGCTCAAGGTGCCGTTTGCCAGTGGCTGGTAGTCGTTGTCGGCTACTGTGGCAGTGCCGCCGGTGATGGCGTAGTCGATGGAGCAGGCGCTGGCATTGTTGGTCCGGGTAACGGTGAAGGTCAGGTTTGTCGTACCGGCATTTCCTTCGTTCACGGATGGGTCGTTGATGGAGAACTGGGTATTCACGATGTTCACGGCGTAATCCTCCACTTCCCCATCTGCCGCAGCGCCGTTGGATGCCAGGTTGCCGGCTGTGCTCAGGCGGAAGCGGGCGAATGAATTGCCTAAGGATGCGCCGCCCGGCACCGCGAAGCTCAGGGTGTTGTTACCTGCCACCACGTTCTGGTTAGTAAAGACCTGCTCGCCGGCATCCAGCCAGTCGCCGTCGCGGTTGAAATCGACCCAGGCATCGAGCTTTCCTGTAGCCGAGGCATTTACCGTGATGTTGGCGCTGGTGTTGATCACCAAAGCGCCCGGGAGCGTCACGCCGTCCTCATCGGCGCCATCGCCGGTAGCGTTGGCGTTTGGCTGGCCGTCGAGGTCGGCATCGATGGTGGCGCCCAGGCGCAGGCCGCCTAAGGCAGCCCCGTGCCGCGCGCCGTTGTCGGCTGCCAGGGTCGGGTACGAGCCGGCGAAACCGCTTTGGGCTGCCGTCGGCGCGTCGCCCCAATCCTGTTCGTCGTTGATGATCGTCGCGGTTTGCGGCGAGCCGGCTATGGTAACGGCGGGTGGGTTCACCACGCCTGTCAGGCCGGTGATCGCCGTCTGGAAAGTCTCGTCCGCCTCGATGTTCAGGTCGCCGTTCACCAGTACGGTGAATGTCTGGGTTTCACCGGCCGTGCCGGCGAAACTGAGCGACCCGTCATTGTCCACGTAGTCGTTGTTGGCCACGGTGGCGGTGCCGTCGTTGGTGACATAGTTGGCCGTGAAGCCGCCCTGTACCGGGTTGTTCAGCGTAGCGGTGAATACACGCGGGGTGGTGCCCGTATTGCCCTCATTGGCAGCGCCGCCGCCCGAAAGGGTCACTACTGCAGCGTCGTCGTTGAGGATGGTGCCCGTGCGCGTACTGGTGCCCAGGCTCACGTTGCGGCCAGATGCTGCCAAAGTCCCGATGGCCACGTTGAACACCTCATCGGCTTCCACTTTGTTGTCGTTGTTGATGGTGACATTGACGGTTTGGGGCGTGGTCGTTCCCGCGTTGAACGTCACCGTTTGCCCGGCAATGCCGTTGTAATCGTTGTCGGCGGTGGTGGCGGTGCCGTTGGAGGTGGAGAACTGTACCGTCACGGCAACGTCCACCGGGTTTGAGATGGTGACAGAGAACGCTTGTGGCGTCAGGTTCTCGGCCTGGCTCACATTTGCCGCTATGGCAACTACGGCAGCGTCGTCATTCGTAATGGTGCCCGTTTGCGGGGAGCCGACTTTGGTGATCGCTGCGGCCTGTACTGCCGAGGTGTTGGCGATGGTTCCAAGGGCGACCGTGAAGTTTTCGTTCAGTTCCACTTTGTTGTCGCCATTTACCTGGACGGTGATCGTTTTTGTTTCGCCAGCGGTACCTGTAAACGTAAGTGTGCCGTCGTTGTCCACATAGTCGTTGTCTGCTGTGGTGGCAGTGCCATCGTTCGTGGTATAAGAAACCTGGAAACCGCCCTGCACCGCAGCGCTCAACGTGGCGGTAAAGGTGTAGGCCACTGTCCCGGCATTGCCCTCGTTTTGAGCAGTGCCGCCGCTCAGCGTCAGGTTGGCGGAATCGTCGTTGGTGATGGTGCCGGTGCCGGGACTACTGCCGATGCCACCATTCACGGGGTTCGACAAGGTCATTATGACCGTCTCGTTGTCTTCCACGACCAGATCTCCGTTGACGGTAACGGTGACGGTTTGGCTCAAAGGCCCGCCGGCGGTGAAATTGATCGTCCCGCCTGCAAATGGCGCATAGTCGCTGCCCGAAGTTGCCGTGCCGCCCGTGATAGCGTAATCTACGGAACTGGCGTTCGCATTGGTCGTCCGGCTGATGGTAAAAGTAAGGTTGGTGGTGCCAGCATTGCCTTCTGTGACCGTTGGGTTGTCGATGCTGAACTGGTTGTCCACAATGGTGACGGCGTAATCTTCCACCTCTCCATCCGCCGCTGCGCCTTCATAGGAGTCGTTTCCAGCTGTGCTGAATCGGAACCGGGCAAAAGTAGTGGTCGAGGATGCCGAAACAGGTACTGCGAAGCTCAGGTTGTTATCGCCCACCAAAAGGGGGAAATTGTTGAATATTTTATTGCCCGCCTCTGACCATGTGGCATTGAACTCAAAATCGACCCAGGCGTTCAGGAAGCCGGGCGCTGAGGCGTTCACGGTAATATTGGCGGTGGTGCCTTTTACCAATACGGCCGGCCAGGTCACGCCGTCTTCGTCGGCCCCGTCGCCGGTAGCGTCGCCGGTAGGTTGGCCGTCATTTTCCCCGTCGATCGTGGCGCCGAGGCGGACACCCAGCACGGTTTGGTGGCGGGCGCCGTTGGAGCTGAGCAATGTGGCATAGAAGGGGCTCCCGATATCGGGGGCATCCCCAAAATCTACCTCATCGTTGGTAATCGTGGCTGTTTGGGGCGACCCGGCAGTTGTCACGCCGCTGGGAGCGCCTGAGATAGCGCCAAGTGCCACGGTAAAGGTTTCGTTGGCTTCCACTTTGTGGTCGCCATTCACCAATACGGTAATGGTTTTGGCCTCGCCTGCTGTACCGGCAAAGGTGAGGGAGCCGTCGTTGTCCACATAGTCCATATCGGCGGTGGTAGCGGTGCCGTCGTTGGTAGTGTAGGCTACGGAGAATCCGCCTTGTACCGGGTTGTTCAGCGTTGCGGTAAAGACCCGCGGCGTAGTGCCGGTATTGCCCTCATTGGCGGCGCCGCCGCCCGAAAGGGTCACCACGGCTGAGTCGTCGTTCAGGATGGTGCCGGTGCCGGCACTCGTTCCGAGGCTGACGTTCCGGCCCGAAGCTGCCAGGGTCCCGATGGCCACATTGTACACCTCGTCGGCTTCTACCTTGTTGTCGTTGTTGATCGTTACATTGACTGTTTGGGGGCTTGTGCTTCCCGCGTTGAATGTCACTGTCTGCCCTGCGATGCCATTGTAATCGTTGTCGGCGGTGGTGGCAGTGCCGTTGGAGGTCGAGAATTGTACCGTTACGTTTACATCTACCGGGTTGCTCAAGGTAACGGAGAATGCTTGCGGGGTGGTCGCTTCTAATTGGCTCACGTTGCCCGCGAGCGCCACCACGGCAGCGTCGTCGTTGAGGATGGTGCCTGTTTGGGGGGAGCCGGCGGTCGTCACGCCGGCGGGCGCGCCCGTGAATGCACCGAGCGCGACGGTGAAGGTTTCATCCAGCTCTACCTTGTTGTCAGCGGTGGTGTTGACCGTGATTGTTTTGGTTTCGCCGGCAGTCCCTGTGAAACTCAAACTGCCGTCGTTGTCCGTGTAGTCGTTGTCGGCGGTTGTGGCTGTTCCGTTGTTGGTCGTATAGGCCAACATAAAGCCGCCTTGGACGGGGTTATTCAATGTAGCGGTGAATGTAAAGGAAGTGCCTTCGTTTTGAGATGCCCCACCCGTAAGCGTCACCACGGCTGCATCGTCGTTGGTGATGGTGCCCAATCCGCTGCCGTCTGCGATGGTAACGCCGCCAGGCGCCCCGGAAAGATCAACGGTAAAGGTCTCGTTCGCTTCCACAATATTGTCTTGGTTGACCAAAACCGTCACCGTAGCCGTAAGGCTGCCGCCTGCCGTGAACGATACGGTGCCGCCGCTGATGGCGGTATAATCGCCCGGCTCGACTGCTGTTCCGTTGTTGGTATTGACGGTCAGGTTAAAAGCTTCGGCGTTGTCGTTGCGGGTAACCGTGAACGCGAACGCGGTAGTTCCGCCGCCGGTGCCTTCGTTCATGGTCACATCGTTTATGGTAACGGTGGTCGGGGTTTTGAAGCCGAAGTCGAGGCTCATGTTCGTATTGTTGTCGGTATCGCCGTCGTTGACGGGCTCTGTGCCATAAGCCAGGGTAATGGCCTGGGAAGCTACGCCGAAACCGGAAACGGCATCACCGTTGTCGTCGTTGTCCACGTCGTTGTCGGGGTCGGGCGCGCCGCCCACGGGGCTGCTGACGAGGGCGGCCATCAAGCCGTTGTCGTACAGTGCCCCCCCGGGTGCAAAGTTGGAGCTTGCAATTTCAACGATATAATTGCCCGGGCAAACAGCGAATGAATAAACTCCCGCTTGGCCCATTACCGTGGCGGTGGTGGTGGTTGCGATGGCCGCGCCGTCTGCACCGGTTAGCACATTGTCGCCGTTGTCGAGGAACAAGCGCACGGTGACGCCGTTGACCCCGAGGTCGGTGCCTGTGTCGTAATCGCCGTCGCGGTTGACGTCTTTATAGACCAGGTTGCCCAAGGTCAGGCTGCTAAAGGGCGTGAGCGTCGGGTTGGAAGTTCCGGAAATATCCGGGTCGTCGGTTTGCACGGTAGCAAAGTTGGAGCCGCTCACGTTGCTCTGGTTGCTGATGCCGCCGCCGGGCAGGTTGCCGGTGGGGCAGGCGTTTGCGTTTACGTCCACCTCGTAGGTGATTACGATGGTTTTGCCGTTGGGCAGAACGAAGCCCGGCGAGGGAAAGGTTTGCGCGAAGATTGTACCTGCCCCGAACAGGGCGATGAAAGCTGCGGCGAGCAGTTTGTTTCCAGTACTTTGTAATAGGTGTTTCATGAATATAAGTTTCATGTATTAAAAGGTAATACTCTTAATATTTAAAATTTTGAAGCCTCAAAGGGCTCCCAGGCTCAAGGCAAAGGATGCGTCGGCAACAAACAGGTAGCCCCGAACGTGAAGATTCCTGAACCTGACTGAGAAATTACGGCGGGTGGCGCCACGGGCAAATTTGAATTGGCATTCCAGTTGGCTAGCACCGAGCCGCCACCGCCTTGCAACAAAATTTCATGCAAAGCCGTAGAAGACCGAGCCTGGAAGTTGCCGATAGAGCCGGCCGGGGCCGTGGTGGTGTTGTTGGCGACATTGGCGCAGACCTTGTTGGAGAAGGTGCTGCCCGTGTTGCCGGCTAAGGCATGGATGACGTAAAAACCGGAAGGGGAGATAGAAACCGTGTTGCCCGTGATCGTCGCATCGAGGCGGCCTGTGCCTGCCTGGGAATTTACCGTTATGCCGTAATCGTCCGCAGCCGTGATGTTGTTGTCTTTAATCTCTATCCGGCTGTTGCCGTTCCCATTGGCGAACACCCGGACGCCCGCGCCGCTGCCCCCGTTGTGGACAATGGTGTTGTTGTTTATCCTCCCGTGGAATGTCGAGCTGGGGTTTGCAAAAACATTGACCACGTTGATGCCTTTGGCCTTGATGGACGGGTTGCCGATGATGTTGAAATCTATATGCCCGGTGTTGTTCGTTACCAGGTCGATGGCGGCAGCGAGTCCGGTTCCCGGGTCAAAAGTAGAGCTTTGTAGATCCAGGCGGGTAACGGAGGTATTCTCTGTGATCACCTGCAAGCCATTTGTTTTGGGCTGCACGAAGGTGCTGCTGGTAATATCGATGGTCGTATTGCTGGCCCCGAAACTGCTGATCTCAAGGGCATCGGCGCCAAGGGGCTGGGTTTGGTTCATCCCGAAAGTTGAGCCTGTAACCGTAAGCCCCAAGGTTTTGCTGGTATTGTATATCACGGCGGCACGCTCTGCAGGGACGGTCAATGAACTTCCCGTGATGGCGCAAGTTCCGAACAGGTTCAAGGCGTAAAGGCAGGCTTCTTCCGTTTGCCCCCCAGCACCTGCGTTTATGATGGTGCTGTTCAAAAACTGGAAGCCGTTCACTTCGTTCAGGTTTACACCCTGCTGGGCCGTGCCATTGACGTTGACATTGCTCAGGGTAGCATTGGTCACCGTGCCCATGTGAATGGCCGCATTGCATCCGGTGTTGTTGGCTGCGCCGCAGGGTGCGCCATCGGTCGTGTTGGCATTGGTGAAGTTCATGTTCGACAGCGACAGGTTGATGGTGTTGACAGCTGAAACCCCGCGGTTGGTGATGTTCTGGATGGTGCCGCCGGTGCCGGCGCCGCCGGTGCCGGTGACGGTTAATCCGCCGCTGGAGCCCGTGGCGCTCAGCACGATGCCATTGGCGGCACCGTTGGCTGAGATGCTCCTGAAATTGAGGTTGCTGTTGCTGATGGTGGTATTGGCCACGTTCAGCGCCGTTCCCGTAGTGCTGACAATGGTATTGTTGGAGCCTGTGACGCTGATGGTGCCCCCCCCGGTCGCGTTGAAGCCCATGCCGCTGGTGGTGCTGATGGCCAGCCCACCATTGCTGAAATTGATGGTTGCACCCGTATTGGTGGCGAGGGTAACGGCAGTATTGGCGCCGGTTGTCAGGGATTTGCCGGCGCCGCTGAAAGTAACGGTACCGCCAGAGTTGTTGGCAACGTTGATGCCCGTGCTGGCGCCAGTATCGGTTATATTGCCCGAAAAGGTGACGCTGCTGCCCGTCCTCCCTGTCACTTCGACAGAACGGCTGGAAGAGTTGGTGATGGTGCCGGCATAAGAGATGGCGCCGGTGCCGGCGTTGACGTCGAAAGCATTGCCAGTCGCATTGGTGATGCTCCCGCCGTTGATGGTCAGGGCTCCCGTCACGGCATCCAGGTTCACACCAGTAGTGCCGCTGTTGATAGAGGTGATGCTCGCAAATGTGGCGCCCGCGCCAAGGGAAGTGCTGGTCAGGTCTATCGCGGGCCTTCCGGTTGCCGTGTTGCCTGTGCCGGCAATATTAATGGTGCCTCCGTTGGATGCAAAAAGCCCCGCAGCACTGGCATTTACGACAAGGCTGCTGAAAGAGACTGAGCCCGTGCCGCTGTTGGTGATGCTCACCCCGGCCACGCCGCCCAGTGCCGAAGCATTGGTTGGGCCAAAATCGAGGGTCGCGCTGGAGTTTTGGATACTTATGCCACCTGTGCCAGAGGCGCCGCCGATAGTGGTGCTGCCAGAAGCTAGCGAGCCGCTCACGGTGTTGAGGGTTAGGTTGCTGGAGTCGGGGCAGTTGATGCTCGAAAATTTGGAGGTGGCGGCAAATGCCCCGTTCGTCAGGTTGAGTGCGTTTTTATTCCCGACCAGTGCCACGTCCGGGCTGGTTGTATTGCCGATGGTCAGGGTGCCGAAAGCAGTGCCGAAGATCTTGGTGCCTTCACAACGGCCCACGTTCACCCCGCGGATGGTGTTGCCGGAAGCGAGTGTGATGCCGTTCCCACCGCCAGCCAGGTTGGCGATGGTCGGAGCGACGCCGTTGATGGCGGGCAGCGGTTTGCTGTGCGGGGCCAGGCTGAACGGCAGCACGCCCGGGTCGGCGAGGTTGCTGCCCCCCGTATGCCCGGTGCCGAGCAGGTACTGGTTGTTTTTCAGCGTGATGCCGCCAGAGGCTGTTGTGCCATTAGCCTTGAAGAAAATGACGTGGCCAGCGCTGGACGCCGTGCCAGCAGTGGTGAGTGATTTCAACGGATCGATGACGGTGCCAGTACCTGGCCCTGCCACAGAATTGTCGACAAACCAGATGACGTTCGACACGGTGATGGTCACGGTCGCTACGTCGGTGAGCGGCACGGGCAGGCCGACCGGGTTGCCGTCGGTCAGGGTATAGGTGAATGTTTCCGTCCCGGTGAACCCGGCATTGGGGCTGTAGTTGAAGCTGCCGTCGTTGTTCAGCGCCACGGTGCCGTTGGTGGGCGGCGTGGTGACCGACAGCGTGGCGATGGCCAGGTTGTCGTCAAAGTCGTTTGACTTCACGCCGCTGGCGGCGGGCACGTTGATGCCGACGTTGCCCGTGCAGGTGTAGGTGTCGTTCACGGCGAGCGGCGAGGAGCGGAAGGTGCCGGGCACGAAAGTCGTCCGGGGGTCTGGCACGGCGTTCAGCTGAACGCCGTTGCCGGAAGCGCCACCAGTGTTCTGGATAGTTACTTTGTACCGGATCCGGTCGTTCGGGTCAGCTTTGCCGCTGGCCCCGTTGTCGATGATGATCTCATCGGTTTGGGTGGCGTTTATGACCTGGGCTTGCAGTTTGGCGCAGGTTGCGAGCGCAAAAAATGCCAGTACGATAGGTAATCCTGATTTCATAAATATAAGCGGTGATTATGAAAAAGGTATGCCGGAGCGGATGTCCGGATTTGTTCAAATAATAAAATAGGCTGTCCGAAGAAACGCACATCACTGAACAGGTTCTTAACAAACATTCCAAGTCTAGTTGCTTCAAACATAAAGCCTTAGACCTACTTCAATACAATCTTCTAAGGAAATACCTTGGCAGCTAAAAGCGCTCTCTGTAAAAACCCTGGCTTGTTAATGGAAGGAGAAAAGAGATGCCGGGTCCTGAAAAAAACAGAAAGTTGAGCAGTGTAGTGACAAAGGCCATCGACGGATTAGGGGAGTGGGGATTAGGATGCTAAACACAGCAAAGGTAAGTACCTGATTTGAATAATTTGCAGGTGGGCAAATAATTCTTTCAAAAAATAAATTGCATTAATTTTCGCTTGGGGGGCATTAAATTAAGCCGCTCGTCTATATTTGCGGGGCTGATTTTCAAGTTGCAAATAGCTTGAGGGCCAACTATACCAGTATATATGATATTGCGTGCGCGCACGCTGGGAATCCACCTTTTTTATCACTATTAAATTCAATAACCAATGGCAGAACCTTTTTTGGGCGAGATCAGAATGGTCAGCTTCAACTTTGCTCCCAGAGGCTGGGCTCTTTGCAATGGGCAACTGTTGCCCATCAACCAGAACCAGGGCCTTTTTTCGCTCCTGGGCACCACTTATGGCGGCGATGGCCGCGTCAATTTTGCCTTGCCCAACTTGCAGGGCCGAACGCCCAGGCATGTCGGCTCGGGCGCCACGCAAGGCCAGGTGAGCGGCGAGCAGGCCCACACGCTGAGCATTTCCGAGTTGCCCACCCACACGCACGTCCTCAATGCGCTGAGTGCGGCCAATGCCCCGGGCAATGTGAACAACCCTAGCGGCGCATTCCTTTCCGTCAGCGCCCCCGCTGAAATCTACAACAGCGCGGGCAACCCGCAACTGGTGGCACTGTCGGCCAGCACCGTTGCCAACACCGGGGGAAGCCAGGCACACCTCAACATGCAGCCATTCCTGGTCATTGGCTTTTGCATCGCCTTGCAGGGCATTTTCCCAAGCCCGACATAGAACTGAAAACATCTTCTAAAATCTAAAAAAAACAAATAGTTATGGCACAACCTTATGTAGGAGAAATCAGGATGTTCGCCGGCAATTTCGCGCCGGCAGGATGGATGTTCTGTGAAGGGCAATTGCTGCCTATCTCTGAAAACGAAACACTTTTTCAATTGATCGGCACCACTTACGGTGGCGATGGGGAATCGACATTTGCCTTGCCCGACTTGCGCGGCCGGCTACCGGTGCATTACGGGAACGGGTTCACGCTCGCCGAAACGGGCGGCGTCGAAACCGTGACCCTGACCGTCAGCCAGATACCCGCGCACTCCCACCCCATGGTAGCCAACAATTCGGTGGCCAATACCCCGAACCCGGGCAACAACCTGCTCGGACTCGCTTCCCAGGTCAGCATGTTCTTCGGCGACCCCACCAACCAGAACATGGCCAATTCGATCGGCCCTGTGGGTGGCTCCCAGCCGCACGACAACATGATGCCGTACCTCTGTGTCAACTTTATCATCTCACTCTTTGGCATTTTCCCAAGTCCAAATTAAACATCCTATACATCATGGCAGATCCATTTGTAGCTGAAATAAGAATCGTGGGTTTCAATTTCGCCCCCAAAGGCTGGGCAAGATGCGATGGGCAATTGTTGCCCATTTCTCAAAACACTGCCTTGTTTTCCCTCTTGGGCACAACTTACGGTGGCGATGGGAAGAGCACCTTTGCCCTCCCAAACTTGCAAGGCCGAGCGCCCATGCACCCCGGGCAGGGGCCAGGCCTGTCGTTGCACGACCTCGGCGAGGCTGCAGGCTCGGAAACCGTCAGCTTGCTCCAGAGCGAAATTCCAGCACACAGCCACCAGCTTAGGGCCGTCAACGACGTCGGCGACGTGAACACCCCTGCCGGCAACAGCATGGCACGGTCCACCGGCGCAGCAGTGTACGCAGCAGCAGGTACTTCTGTGGCAATGTCGCCAACATCGCTGGCGCCTGCCGGGGGCGACAACCCCCACAACAACCTTCAACCCAACCTTGTACTGTTGTTTGTCATCGCATTACAGGGCGTATTCCCACCGCGCGGTTAAATTCAAATGCCCGACCTAAAAGCTCACGGTATTGATTTCCGGGCAATAGAAGCCGATGACGAAGCGCTGCTCAGCGCCATCTACGCCAGCACCCGTGCTGACGAGATGGCGCTGGTGCCAGCGTGGTCGGAATCAGAAAAAGCCGCCTTCCTGGAAGGGCAGTTCAAGGCCCAACACCATTATTATCAACAGAATTACAAAAACGCCGATTTTCGAATAATTCTCTTCGACAGACAAGCTGCCGGGAGGCTTTATCTCGACCGGCGGGCCGCCGAAATCCGGATCGTTGACATTTCCTTGCTGCCCGAGTTCCGGGGCAAGGGATTGGGCGAACTGATCCTCCGAAGCATTCTGGATGAGGCCGCTGCGAAAAACCTGCCCGTCACCATCCACGTGGAGCGTTTCAACAAAGCCCTCAACCTTTACCACAGGCTAGGCTTCAAAATGTTGGACGACACGCATGGTGTCTATCTGCTGATGGAATGGCGGCAGTAAGCACCTCGAAAACAATGACCACCTTACATACTGCACCATGTCAGAACTATTGCACGTTTCGGATTTTGCGCCACTGCTGCACCAAACCATGCCTGTCCGTTTTGGGCCAGACGTCACCTTGCCTGCCGAACTTATCTTGATCCAGGAAACAGAAGGCTTCACCCCTGTTGAGCGAAAGCCATTCTCCATCGTATTGCGCACCGGGCAAAAGGACGGCTATTACACCCAGGGCATTTGCACTTTAGAGCACCCGACAAAAGGCGACCTGGAGCTGTTTTTAGTGCCGCTCGGCTTCGACAAGCTAGGCATGCAGTATGAGGCAGTGTTTTCTTAAAAGCCCCTTCCAGGCTCATACAAATCGATTGACGATATTCTCGAACAACTCCTGCTTTCCGCTGCGCTGCACGGGCTCTCCCGCTGCATTGGCAAGCTTAGACAAATCATCCAAGGTGAGCTTGCCCTGCTCGAAAGCCAGGCCGTCTTTGCTGTTGAAAGAAGCATAGCGCTCTGCCCGCAGCTTGCGGTATTCACCATGTTCCAAAATATTGTGCGCTGCCAGCAAGGCCCTGGCAAAGCAGTCCATGCCGCCAATATGGGCGTAAAAAATATCTTCCAAATCGGTAGAGTTGCGCCGCGTCTTGGCATCGAAATTGATGCCGCCGCCCTGGAAACCGCCGGCTTCCAGGATTATCAGCATTGCTTCTGTCAGTTCCATCACGTTGTTGGGGAACTGGTCGGTGTCCCAGCCGTTCTGGTAGTCGCCGCGGTTGGCGTCGATGGAGCCGAGCATGTTGGCATCGGCGGCCACCTGCAACTCGTGCTGGAAGGTATGCTGGGCCAGCGTGGCGTGGTTCACTTCGATGTTCAGCTTGAAGTCGGCATCGAGGCCATATTCGCGCAGGAAGTTGATACAGGTGGCGGCATCGAAGTCGTATTGGTGCTTGGAAGGTTCCATCGGTTTTGGCTCGATATAGAACGCGCCTTTGAAGCCGTTTTTCCGGGCATAGTCTTTGGCTAAGTGCAGAAACCGCGCCAGGTGTTCGAGCTCCTTTTTCATGTTGGTGTTCAACAAGCTGAGGTAGCCCTCGCGGCCGCCCCAAAACACATAGCCGGCCCCGCCGAGCGCGATGGTAGCATCGAGCGCGTTCTTCACCTGCGCGCCCGCGTAGGCCAGCACCTGGAAATCGGGGTTGGTGGCTGCGCCGTTCATGTAGCGAGGGTTGGAGAAAAGGTTGGCGGTGCCCCACAGGAGCTTCAGGCCGGAGGCTGCCTGCTTGGCTTTGGCATAGTCGGTCAATACCTGTAACCTGCGCGTGCTCTCGGCCAATGTCGGCCCCTCCGCCACCAGGTCGAAATCGTGGAAGCAGTAAAAGCCGATGCCCATTTTGGTGGCGAATTCAAAAGCCGCATCCATTTTGTCCTTGCCCTGCTGGATGGGGTCGGCGGCGCTGAGCCAGGGGAAGTTTTTGGTCGGCGCGCCGAAGGGGTCGCCTCCGGTGCCGCAGAAGGTATGCCAATAGGCTACCGCGAAGCGCAGGTGCTCGCGCATGGTTTTGCCGCCCACCACCTGGTTTTCGTCGTAAAAACGGAATGCCAGCGGGTTGTCGGAGCCTTTGCCCTCGAATTTTATTTGCGGGATGTTGGGAAAAAACTCCCGGTCGCCGATGGATAATTGTAGCATGGTTGGTATGTTGTTATACTGTGATTAAAGTGATTTGTATGAATTGAGTGATTAAAAACATCTGATTTTCAAATGATTATGCGATCGCGATTTTCACAACCACTTTGCGTTGTCTATAATGTTGTGGTCAAATTATAATGTCATTCCCGGCAAGTACGCACAAACGCCCGTTTTTTACCGCAACATTTTCTCCAAACACCCCAGCCATTTCCAGTAAGCAGCCTGATATTGTTCAACTGACCCCGAAGGAGAAAAAACATGTTCAACTTGCAGGCCTTGCAAGCCTTCTTTTAATGTTGAAAAATGCCCCACCGCAAACCCGCCGGCGATGGCCGCGCCGGTAGCACCATTGGTTTTCAGCATTTCAATCTCCGCACCTACCAGGTTAGCCACAGTATAGGCAAAAATCGGTGACTGGAACAGGTTGTCGTTGCCCACGCGGATGACATTGGCTGCCAAGCCTATGCTTTTCAGGATTTCTATGCCGTAAACAAATGAAAACGCAACGCCTTCGAGTGCGGCACGGTACAGATGCGCCTTTGTATGGCGGTTTAGTTGCAGGTTGCAGCAATGCGCCCCAATATCGCGGTTGCCCAACATGCGTTCGGCGCCGTTGCCAAAGGGCAGCAGGCACAGTCCATCGGCGCCGATCGGCGCAGCAGCGGCCTGTTTTTCCATTTCGCCGTAAGTTGCCTCCAAGCCCGCAACCTGCCGGCGCATCCAGCTGTATTGTATGCCGGCTCCGTTGATGCAAAGCAGCACCCCTATCCGCGGCGCGGCAGCACTGTGGTTCACGTGGGCAAAACTGTTCACCCGGTTCTCCGGATCGGCGGCAAGGCTGTCCACCACGCCGTACACCACGCCGGATGTGCCGCCCGTCGCTGCTATTTCGCCGGGATCCAGTACGTTGAGGGAGAGCGCGTTGTTGGGCTGGTCGCCGGCGCGATAGGCAACGGGGGTGCCTTTTTGGAGCCCGGTTTCGAGCGCGGCGGTTTCAGTTATGCTGCCTTGTTGGCCAAAGGTGGGCAGCACTGTTGGCAGTATGGACTGTTCGAGCCCAAAGTGGTCGAGTAGGCTGAACGCTGGCCCGTTCTGTTTGAAATCCCAAAAAATGCCTTCGGAGAGCCCGGTGACGGTAGTGCCAATTTCGCCCGTGAGCTTGAAAGCGATGTAGTCGCCCGGCAGCATGATTTTGTGGATGCGGCCAAAAATGTCGGGTTCGTTGTCTTTTACCCACTTCAACTTGGAGGCCGTGAAATTGCCGGGCGAGTTCAGGAAGTGTTCCTGGCAGTAAGCTGGGCTCAAGGACTGATATGCCCTGTTCCCGATCTCTATCGCCCGGCTGTCGCACCAGATAATGGCCGGCCGCAGCACCTGCCCGTTTTTGTCGAGCAATACCAGCCCGTGCATCTGGTAGGCGATGCCGATGGATTTTATGTCGGCCTTGTCCATCCCTGATTTTTGGAGCAGCAGGCGGGTGAGCTTGCACAGGTTTTCCCACCAGTCTTCCGGCTGCTGCTCTGCCCAACCTGGCTCATGCGCCGCGATGGCCATCTCCGTTTCAGGAAAGGAAGCGCTGGCCACGACCTTTCGGGTAGCAGCCTCCACGATGGCCGCCTTGATGGACGAAGAGCCGATGTCGTATCCGAGGAGGTACATGCGGCAAATGTAGGCGATGCTTACCTGGATTTGGGGGGATTTGGGAGATTTTTAGATGCTGTCGATCGGTTTTTGTGGATTGCAACCCTTCGACTTCGCATCCGCTTTTCGTTGGCTGTATCCATCAGGTTGTTTTCAGGCAAAGCGCAACCATTTCAGGAATGCTCATTTCCGTCTCGATCCGCAGCACCGGGCAGCTTAATCCAGCCAGCCATTCCAGTTCTTTGCCCCGGCTGCGTACATTGCCCGAGTCTTCATCATAGGCTGCTGCCCAGGCGAGGAATTTTTTAAATACCGTGTGCAGGTCGCCGCCAGGCCCGATGCGCTCGGGCCCGTAGCGCTGGCGCTCCCGCTCGCGGATGCGCGCGAGGCGGGTTTCTGCAGGGAGCCAGAGGTAAACTACCTGGCTGAAGAGCGGTGCAAATTCGTCGCCCCAGCCGCAGAGGGCGCCGGAAAGTACCCAGTTTTTATTGTTTGCAAAGTCTTGGCGCATCATTTGCCGGCGGTGCTCGGGGTTCCGGCGGCGGCGGTAGGGCAGCGCGTCGCCGGTGAACCAATGGTAGTCGTCGGTGTCGAAATGGGGGATGCCCAGCCGGGCGGCGAGGGCCTTGCCGAGGGTGGTGACGCCGGAGCCTGGGGCACCGAGCAGATGTAGCCTATTCCGAAAATGCAATTTTTCCGTTGTTTTTTGCCCATTTTTCATTGAATCCAACGTGAGAAATGGCATTTCTGCTGTTATCAAGCTGTCTTTCTGTTTCAAAAGCTAAGGTACCTGGCTCGATCTCGTAGATAACTTTAAGCTTCAGAGGGTTTTCTTTGTAGAATATAGCCAAAAAAATCTTGTTATTCCTTTTAATTCTGTTTAACGACTCTTCTCGCTTGCTCCTAGGATACTTGAACATTCTATCAAGCTGACCTGACCCGCCTTCGTAACATGAAAGGTATTCATATTTGATGGTTTTGTCATTTGGATCGCAAGCGTCGGCATCGCGTTTAGAATAGATCAACTCATGGCCTAGAGCATCTGCAATGATCATTTCCTTTACAAGACCAGGTTGCAAGATATTGGGGATACCAATCTTGGTTGCGAGTTCTTGGGCTTGCACAATTAGTTTTATAATCCTGCCAATTATTTCTTTGCTCATTAAAACAAGCTGTATTCTTTTTCTAATTCAATTTTGTTGATTCGTTCTTTGGTAACAGCAACGAAGTCTGGGTTCAACTCAAACCCGATGAAATTTCTACCTAGTTTTTTGCAAACTGTGAAAGTTGTGCCCACGCCTGAGAAAGGGTCAAAAACTACATCACCTTCGTTTGAGCTTGCCTTTATAATGCGCTCAATCAATTTTTCCGGCTTTTGAATCGTGTTGAGAAGTTCCCTGCTGATTAACTCTTTGGATTTGTACGTAAGCTGTTTAATGTCTCCCCAGACATCGCCCGGGTTTTTCCCATCATCGTTGAATTTTGTTTTCCCATATTGCCCATTGGCGACAGAAGGGACCTTTTCGCACCGCAAGCGGTGTTCGAGCTCAACGAGTTGGGGCACACGGATGTCATCAAGGTTGTACGTTTTTGCTTTTCCTTTGGTGAAATATGCAATCAAGTCGTAGTTGTTGGTATAGTTCAGCCGGCCTTGGGCAAGCCTGCTTGGTTGATACCAAATTATTTTCCTGTTTAAGGTTAAGAAAGGACGGTAATCGATAAAGTCAATGCAGTCGTCCTTGCCAAAGAGATACAACGCTCCACCTGGTTTTAGCACCCTAGAGAAGAGTTTTATGAGATTCAAGTTGTACGTTTGAATGTCCGATACCTTGTCCCAGTCGTTTGTGGTAACACCATACGGCCCGTCACATACTATCAAGTCAACGCTGTTGTCTTTCAGTTCGTGAATCAATTCAAGGGTGTCACCTTGGTAAATTTCATTTATTTTCATGTCACAAATCTAAGATTTATTCTCAATTGGTTCTTCAAAAAAACCAGCCAAGTCATTCAAACCCCTAATCCAGGCGCGAATCAAACTGCAACAATGCCTCCCTCACCCCTTCACCTCCCCATAAATCACCTGCATCTTCATATTGAACAGCATGAACGACAAGATGTCCGCCGCCTCGTCGATGACTTTGGCGGTGGGCTTGCCCGCGCCGTGGCCCGCGCTGGTCTCGATGCGCACCAGGATCGGGTTGTCGCCCTGTTGGTATTCCTGCAAGGTAGCGCCGAACTTGAAGGAGTGGGCCGGCACCACGCGGTCGTCGTGGTCGGCGGTGGTGATCATAGTGGCGGGATAGGCCGTCTTTTTCACGTTGTGGAGCGGCGAGTATTTTATCAGGCAGGGGTATTCCTCGGCGTTGTCGCTGCGGCCATAGTCGGTGGCCCAAGCGTATCCGATGGTGAACTGGTGGTAGCGGAGCATGTCGAGCACGCCCACTGCCGGGAAGCATACGCCGAAGAGGTCGGGGCGCTGGGTCATGCAGGCGCCCACGAGCAGGCCGCCGTTGGAACCGCCCTGGATAGCGAGGCGCGGGGGCGAGGTATATTTTTTGGCGATGAGGTATTCGGCAGCGGCGATGAAGTCGTCGAACACGTTTTGTTTCTGGCATTTGGTGCCGGCGAGGTGCCATTTTTCGCCAAATTCGCCGCCGCCGCGGATATTGGCCACGCAGTAAATCCCATTATTTTCCAGCAAAGCCGCCCGGGACGGGCTGAAGGAGGGCGTGAGCGAGATGTTGAAGCCGCCGTACCCGTACAGCAGGGTCGGGTTCTGGCCGTCGTAGGCGATATTCTTCTTTCGGGTGATGAACATGGGCACTTTGGTGCCGTCCTTGCTCTCGTACCAAACCTGTTCGGTGGTGAAAAGCTCGGGGTTGAAATCGAGCTTGGGCGCTTTGAACACCTGTATGGCCAGCGTGTTCATGTCGAGCGAATAGATGGTGTTGGGCCGCAGGAAGGAGGTGAAGCCGAAAAACGCCTGTT
>CAZULM010000055.1:0-38962 GCA_964621185.1 uncultured Saprospiraceae bacterium
TCCGCACTCCGCATTCCGCATTCCGCACTCCGCACTCCGCACTCCGCACTCCGCACTCCGCCCTCCGCATTCCGCCCTCCGCACTCCGCATTCCGCCCTCCGCATTCATTCCTTCCCGCTTTCGCCCACAAAATAGTCGGCTTTGTTTTTGAAAAGGACGTTGAAGGTGGTCATGCTGCCGTAGCAGCGGGTGATGTACTGCTGGAGGTTCACTTTGTCTTCGTCGGAGAGCTTCTTGTGGGCGTTGATGGCCTGTTCCAGCACGCGCAGGCGGTCGCGCATCATCACGATTTTGTGGAAAAATGTTTCGATGGGCACTTCTTTGGGCTGTATGCCGTCGGCTTGCAGCACCATTTTGCCGTTGACCCAGCGCTCGCCGAGCTCTACCTTTTCAAGGCCGACGCCGGCCCAGGAGCGCAGTATTTTGATGAGCGATTCCTCTGCTTCGGTGTAGGAAACGGCTTCTTCAGTAGGTATTTGTTCCACCACCTGCCAGTTGGAATATTCTTTGCCGACCATCTTCAGGCCGAATTGGGTGAAACAAACTTCGTAGGCCGCCACGTGCAGGCGGACGACTACCCCGTCGCCGTAGGCGGGGTGCTTAACGCGGGAACCGATGCCAAGTAAATTCATGAATGGGTGTTATATGGATGAAAAGCGCAAAGGTAAACATGAATCATCTCGAATTTTGATAGGCGTTCCAAATAAGGAATTACTCATGTTTATCTTTGTCTTAGTGAAACTATAATATTCGTGAAACGATACTGCCGAAACTGCTATGCTCCCTTGCCCAAAAAGGCCACCTTCTGTCCCGAATGTGGCCAAAAGGACACGGATGGGAAGGTTCGCATGAGCACCATGCTGCTCAAGTTGTGGAATGCCACATTTCATTTGGAGGGGAAGTTCCTGCGCACTTGTTGGCAACTCTTCATCCCTGCAAAAATCACGGTCGAATTTTTCAAAGGAAAGCAAGGCCGCTACCCGCACCCGCTGCGCATGTTCGCGGTGGTGATGTTCTTGTTTTTGTTCTTGTTGAACCAAATGCTGAAAAAACGCGACCATGAACAGTCGGGCCAGCTCATTACGGTGACATCCAGGGTGAACACCGAAAACGGCGACTCGATTGTGGAACAAAAAAAGCTGCCGCGGTATGAAACCTTGCGGTACAGGGTGATGCTGGAAGACATGCGGAATGATTTTGAAACCTTGCCTCCAGGCTGGAAAACGGAACAAAGCCGAAAGGCCCTGGACAGCCTCCTGGTACAAAGCAACGCCCGCTACGGCCTAGACGTACCGGGGCTGATCGACAGCGTTGGGGCGGATACGGACACTACCATCATCAATTTCTTTGGCGACAAACCGCTCCAGATAGCTTCTGCCGACCTTGTCCGCTATGATGCCGACGAAATAATACGCCGGTATGGCGTTTCCGACTGGAAGCTGAAATTGCTGGTGCGGCAAACCATCAAGTCGCTGAAAAGCCCGGAGGGACTGGTACACGCCTATATCGGCAGCCTGACCTGGGCGATACTGGCCTTGGTAGCCCTGATGTCGGGCTTCTTGGCCCTGCTTTACTGGCGACAAAGGCGCTTTTACGTGGAGCATTTTGTTTTCCTCCTGCATTACCACACGGGTGTTTTGCTGGCTGCGCTGTTGGCTGTTATCGGGGTGCTGTTGAAATTGTGGGATGCCGGCGGCAGCATCCTGCTGGTATTGTTGTGGGCCACCATCGCCATGTACGTTGCCATGCGGCGCTATTACCGGCAAAATGCCTGGAAAACGGCGCTTAAATGGCTGATCTATGGGTTTGTCTATTACCTCAGCTTTGGCCTACTGTTTATTATGGGCGCTGTCTTGGTGTTTGCGGTTTACTGACCTTACTTTGCGCGATGTTTCAAACGCTCCGCAAAAACACGCCTTTCCCCGAGCCATTCCCCAAGGGCGCCCTGCTTTTGATCGACAAGCCTTTTGCCTGGACGTCCTTCGACGTGGTGAACAAGGTGCGGTATTTGCTCGCGCAGCGCCTGGGGGTAAAACCTAAAAAGTTCAAGGTAGGCCACGCCGGCACGCTCGACCCATTAGCCACTGGCCTGTTGCTGCTCTGCATCGGCGATTACACCAAAAAAATTGAGGAACTTCAGGGCATGGCCAAAGCCTACACCGGCGTGCTCACTTTCGGCGCAACCACCCCTTCTTTCGACTTAGAGAAAGCGCCCGACAGCTTTTTCCCCACCGATCAGCTTTCTGATGGGGCCATTCAGGCGGCGCTACCGCAGTTTGTCGGCGATATTATGCAGGTGCCGCCCGTGTTCTCGGCTGTAAAAGTGGACGGCAAGCGCTTGTACAAAAATGCCCGCACCGGCGAAACCGTCGAGATGCCTTTCCGCCCGGTGCGGGTCGAGCAGTTCGAGGTCGGGCCCTTGCGCCCGGTGGCCAAGGAAGATACGCTGCCGGCTCGGGTGGCGAGCAAAAAAGGCGCGCAGATCATGCTGCACCCTGATTATGCTGATGGCTTGCAGGCGGACTTCAAGGTTGTTTGCGGGAAAGGGACGTACATACGCTCCTTAGCCCATGACCTTGGCCAGGCGCTGGGCTGCGGCGCGTACCTCAGCAGCTTGCGGCGCACGGAGACGGGCGGTTTTGGGGTTGGGGAGGCTTGGGATGTGGAGGGGTTTGAGGCTTGGGTGCGAGCGAAACAGCTTTTGCCCTAAAAAACATCGAGTTTTAGCCCAAGCAGTCCCTACTTTTGCCCAATGGCAAAAAAACTCTTCCTCCTCGACGGGCACGCCCTCATCTACCGCGCCCATTTCGCTTTCATCACCCGACCGCTGCTGAACTCCAAAGGCTGGAACGTATCGGCTGTGCACGGCTTTATGCGCACCATGCTCGACATGATGCAGAAGGAAAACCCCACGCATATCGCCATCGTGTTCGACCCCAAGGGCGGCACTTTCCGGCACGAGCGCTTTGAGGCATACAAGGCCAACCGCGAAGCACAGCCCGAAGACATCACCTTTGCCATACCCTGGGTGCAGCGCATCGTGGAGGCCATGAACCTACCGGTGGTCATCGTGCCGAACTACGAGGCCGACGACGTGATCGGCACCCTCGCCAAACAAGCCGAAAAAGCTGGCTTTGATGCCTATATGGTCACCCCCGACAAAGATTTCGGCCAGTTGGTGTCCAAAAACATCTTCCTCTACAAGCCCGGCCGCTCCGGCAACGAGGTAGAGATATGGGGCGAAAAAGAGGTCTGCGAGCGCTGGGGCATCCAGCGGGTCGATCAGGTGATCGACATGCTCGGCCTCATGGGCGATGCCGTGGACAACATCCCCGGCCTGCCGGGCATCGGTGAAAAGACCGCCGCCAAGCTGTTGGCCGAGTTCGATACCATCGAAAACCTGATCGCCAATGCCGACAAGCTTAAAGGCAAACAGCAAGAAATAGTGCAGACCCAGCACGAAAAAGCCACCCTCTCCAAATGGTTAGCCACCATCGACACCAACGCCCCCATCCAGTTCGACGAAAAAAAGTTCGAGATTGAGCCCTACAACCGCGATCAACTGATCGAGATATTCAACGAGCTGGAATTCAAGAGCTTGGCCGACTCCATTTTGAGGAGCTCGATGGGCAGCCCGGGACATGCGACATCCGACACCCCTTCCAATACCGCAGCGCCTGTGGCCAAAACCCCCAAACGCGGCAGTTCCCCAGCCAGCACTGGGGCCGGCACACAAGGAAGCCTGTTTGGCGACAGCGAGATGGAAGAGCAAACCAGCGGAACCGCCCAAACAACAGTCAACCGTGGCGCCACCCACAACATCCACAACACCGAGCATACCTACCACCTGGCCGATACCCCTGAAAAACGGGCCGAGCTCATTGGCATACTCAGCAAAGCCAAAGCCTTTGCCTACGATTCAGAAACAACGGCGCTCGATGCCACCCAGGCCGACTTGGTGGGATTTTCCTTCGCCGTAAAAACCCACGATGCCTGGTACGTGCCGGTGCCGGAATACCGCGCCGAAGCCCAAAAGATCGTGGACGAATTCAGGCCCCTGTTCGAGAGCGAGACCATCGAAAAAATCGGCCAGAACCTGAAATACGACGCCATCGTCCTGAAAAACTACAACTGCGAGCTGCGCGGGCCGTACTGGGACACCATGCTCGCCCACTACCTGCTGGAGCCCGACCTGCGCCACAACATGAACTACATGGCGGAGACCCTGCTGAACTATTCCCCGGTAAAAATCGAGGAACTCATCGGGGCAAAAGGCGCCAAGCAAGGCACCATGCGCGACGTGCCGATCGAGGTCATCAAAGACTATGCGGCAGAAGATGCCGATATTACCCTTCGGCTGCGCGACGTGCTCAAGCCCAAGCTCGAAGAAGGCGGCGCCGTGCTGGTCAAGCTGTTCCAAGAAGTAGAGACGCCCCTGGTAAAAGTGCTCACCGACATCGAGCACGCGGGCGTGCGCATCGACCCCGATTTTTTGACCCAGTATTCCGGCGAACTGGCCGTGCAGATCGTGGCGCTGGAAGAAAAAATCCTCGCCGAGGTGGGTTTCCATTTCAACATCGCCAGCCCCAAGCAAGTGGGTGAAGTGTTGTTCGATCAGCTAAAACTTCCCTATCCGGGCAAAAAAATGAAGTCGGGACAGTACTCCACCGATGAAGAGATTCTGTCTGGCTTAGCTGCCGAGAACCCGGTGTGCGCCGACATCCTCAGCCACCGCGGCCTGATGAAGCTCAAGTCAACCTACGTCGATGCCCTGCCGGCGCTGATAAACCCGCGCACCGGCCGTGTGCACTCCTCCTTCAACCAAGCCCTGGTGGCCTCGGGCCGGCTCAGCAGCCAAAACCCCAACCTGCAGAACATCCCCATCAAAACCCCGGAAGGCCGCCGGGTACGGGAGGCTTTTATCCCCCGCGACAAAGACCATGTGCTGCTATCCGCCGACTACTCCCAGATAGAGCTTCGCCTCATCGCAGAGATCAGCGGCGACGAGGCCATGCTGGATGCATTTCAGCAAAGGCAGGACATCCACACCGCCACCGCCGCGCGGGTGTATGGGGTGCCGCTCGACAAAGTGACGCCCGAGCAGCGCCGTGCCGCCAAAACGGTCAATTTCAGCATCATCTACGGCGCCGGGGCCAGCAACCTCAGCCAGCAGCTTGGCATCAAGCGCGGGGAGGCCAAAGAATTGATCGACAACTATTTCCGGGAATATGCCGGCCTGCGCGGCTACATGAGCAACATCGTGGAAACGGCCCGCAAGCAGGGCTACGTCGAAACCATGCTGGGCCGCCGCCGCTACCTGCGCGACATCAATTCCCGCAACGGCATGATGCGCAGCATGAGCGAGCGCATCGCCATCAACACGCCCATCCAGGGCTCGGCCGCCGACCTCATCAAAGTGGCCATGATCAACATCCGGCAGGCGCTGCGCGATGGCGGGTTCCGGTCACAGATGATCCTGCAAGTGCACGACGAACTGGTGTTCGACGTCAGGAAAGACGAACTGGAGCGCTTGAAGCCGCTCATTTTCGACAAAATGACCACGGCGCTGCCGGGCCTGAAGGTGCCGATCTTGGTGGAAATGGGGGCAGGGGAGAATTGGTTGGAGGCTCATTAATGCCTCACGATTTTATAAGAGCCCCTGGCATACTCCACCGGCGACATCTTCAACCCAATCATCGGCCACTCCTCCCAAATCGGCAAGCGTTTCGGGTCTTTCGCCGTCTCCTCCCAAGATGAACCGTTGAAAACGAACCAGCGGATCGGGGTTTGCTCGTAAAATGGGCCTTCGGGCATATCCTCATCATTATTCGTCACAAACACCCGCTCCTGGTATGCCCCGATGCAGGGATATTTCTCCCGGTAAAAATGGCCCCAAAGGAAATGCGTGTAACTCGCCTGCACCTGGCCCATCACTTTATACCGCTCTTTTGAAATGCCGAAATGCAGCGGGTTGGGCAACACTTTTTGCTGTGCCGTATCTAGGGCTAAAAACACGTCCATGCCCTGTGACAGGCTCATGGAGCCCGCGCCGATGGCATAAGAGGAAAGGTGAATGGCCACCAGGTTCCCGCCTAAGGGGCAAGCGGTAACCGTGGAGTCAAAGTTGAGCACATCCTCAGATACATCTTCGTACCCGTCCTGTTGAGGCATCGCCAAGGCAGATTGGGGAATCTCATATTTGCGGCCAGTGCTCATGTCTGTCAAGGAAAACCCGCTTGCTGCGGGAGCGAGCTGAAAACGCTGTGTGTCGAAAGCACTTCTCGTTTGGATCGGAATATCAGGCGCATTGGAGCCACAACACGCAAAAAACAATGCTGGAATAACAAGCTTTTTCATTTCAATCGGTTTTAAGCCAAACGCTCTGTCGAATCATGTATTGCGCTGCCATTGCCCATGCGCTAACTGGGATATTTTATGGCACTTGTGCGGATTCCTGCTTTTGGCTCCACCATGTTCCCTATTTTTGCTCACTAAAACAATTTTCCATGAAAAATACGATACACAGATTCCTGCTGGCTGGTTTAATATTTGCCTGTTTGGCAACCGCCCTAAACGCCCAACTGCCCCACCTTGTGTTCCACGCCGAACTGAGCGGCGCAGAGCAAATCCCGGCGGTAAGCACCGTGGGCAAAGGCTTGATTACCCTGATTTATAGTCCCGACCGCAGCAAGGTCAAGGTAGCGGGACTGATGGTGGACGTACAGGACGACGTGACGGCCGTGCGCCTGCACATCGGCAAAACAGGGGAGACGGGACCGCTTTTGGTCGATCTGACGCCGGCGCTGATTGGCAGGCGTTTGGACGGCGAGGTGCCCGTGCCCGCCGAACTGCTCCAGAACTTGTTGCCCGATCGGGTGTACGCCACCGTGAGCACGCTTGCGCACCCTGCTGGCGAGATACGGGGCCAGTTTATTTGCGAGACCGACCTGGACTTCAAGGGCATTTTGACGGGAAGTGAAGTGGTGCCGGCGACTGTTACGCCGGCGTTCGGCTTTGGCGGCTTTCATTTCCCTACCGGTTCCGAAGATTTGGTGTATGCCTTTTTGATAAAAGACCTCAGCAGCCCTGTTACGGAAATAGGCCTGTATGCGGGCGACCCGGGACAAAACGGCGCCTTGTTGCACTTGCTTCCAGGCTTTGCCGGCGGTTTTTCACAAGGATTGTTGTTGTTGAGCGAGTTGCCGCCAACGGCATTGCGCGACCTGCGCGAGGGCAAATACTATGTTCTTGTCAAAACTGAAATGTTCCCCGCCGGTGAAATCCGCGGGCAGATTGGCTTTTTGGGCTATTTCACTTCATTTGCTCCGGTCAACAAAGCGCAGCAGGTGCCCAACCCCGGCAATACGCCCGGTTTTGCATTCAGCCACAACCAGCTGAACCAGACCCTCGACAGCATGACGACCATGGTTTTTGTCAACGGCATCACGCCGACTTCGGTGGATGTACACATCGCGGAGCCTGGCGTGAACGGCCCCATTCACGTTAGCTTGGACCCAATGCCAACGGCTGGCCTGTACCGCAAAACCTATCCCTTGGACGACAGCCACCTGACCGATTTCGCGCAGGGTCGCCTGTACGTGAGCGTTAAAACTGCCTCGCACCCCAATGGCGAGATCCGCGGCCAGATGAAGAACAGCCTGCGGAAAGGATATGCTTTCGACCTGTGCAAGAACCAGATGGTGCCGCCCACCAACTCCACGGGCATCGGCGTGGGCATGGCATCGGTCGATCAGGCCAATTGTTACTTGAACTACAAGGTCATTTACGACCGCTTGAGCGGCATCCCGACAGATGCCCTTATTTGTCAGGCGCCTCCTGGCATGAACGGCAGCGCCATATACCCGATGCCGGTCAACAAGCCAATCATCCCGGGAGAACAGGAAATCATGGCCAACCACGGCGTGGCCATCGAATTGGGCGAAACGTATGTCATACTCGTCACGCAAGCATATCCGGCGGGAGAAATCCGCGGGCAGATCGTGCGGGACTTCAGTTGCCCGGAAGTAACGGGCGTGTCCGTTCTGGGCAATGTAGGCAAGGTAAGCGTGGCGCCGGTGCCGTTTACGACGGAACTGAATGTAGCTTTTGAAAGCCAAACGGCGTTCGATGGCCGCATTGTGCTGTACGATGCCTTTGGCGTTCAAAGCTTAGCTTATCAGGTGCAAATTATGGCGGGGAGCCAAACATTCCGCATACCAACGGGCAATTTGCCGAACGGATACTATACCATGATGTTGGAAACGCCCGGCCAAGGAGGTGGCAGCATGTTGATGAAAAAGTTGATCCGGCAGCAGTAGAGCGCTCTGTTGTTGTCCAAACTTTCTTTTTTATCAAACAAGGGATTGCAAATGTACAAGGTTGGCCCCATGTAAAATTGCCACATTGCCGTCTATTTTGCACAAAGTGCAGTACATCCTTACCATTGCTTTGCCCGAATGCGTACTTTCGGGCGACCAAATTTTTTACCCAAATTTTTCAGACTTATGAGACAACACTTGTTCTTTTCCAGGTTCCTTTTAATCGCAGTTTTTGCACTCCCTTCGCTTCAGTTTTTTGCTCAAAACAGCACCGCTGTTCAATTGAAAGGATCAAAAATGCGCATGCCATTGGAGCTGGGCCTTGGAGAGAACAAGATTGAACTGAGCGGTTTGGTACCGGGCAACACCTACCTTGTGGTGGCTGCCCGTGCAACAGCGGGGCAAGCCATCGCTTTGGAGTTCCTGCCCGCCAGCCTGGGCGCTGCCGCCGCGAGCGATGCCGGGTTCTCCTTCGAGCAAAAAAACGCCATTCGGTTCAAGGCGGGTGCAGAAAAGCTCGGTTTTTCGCTGCTGGCAAGCTCCAAATGGCAGGAAGCTACAATCCCGATGTTCCTTTCGGTGACCTGCCAGACTTGTGGGCTGGCAAATGCCGATTTGAAAAAAAACAACGCCGAATCATTGGCAAACCTGCAAGTCCAGCACAATGCTTCAGCAGAGAGCCTGATCAAGAACACCCTGATCGGGGGCGACTGTTTTGCCATTTCAAACGTGACTTCCAAGGGCAACCCTTTGTCGCGCGGCACATTCAGCAACGGCAGCACCAACCTCGGCATCGGCTCGGGCATGGTGATGAGCACGGGCAACATCAACATACTGCCTGGCCCGAACCTCTGGGACGACGGCGATGGCGGTTTCGACGTGTCGGGCGCCGACCCCAACCTTTCTTCCTTGGTGAACGGCCAGTTGTACGACGTCAACGTGATCGAGTTCGACTTCACCCCGACAGCCAATATGGTAAAGTTTGATTTCGTGTTCGGCTCGGAAGAATACTGCGAGTGGGTCGGCACCGATTTCCAGGATGTGTTCGGCTTTTTCATCAGCGGGCCGGGCATCAACGGCGTTCAAAACCTGGCTGTTATCCCTGGCTCTGGCGGCGTACCGGTAACGACGAACAACGTCAACCATATTACCAACAGCGTGTATTATGTGAACAACAACCTCAATATCTTTGAATGCTTGTTTGCGCCCGCCAACCACCTGGCGGAGTGCGAGTTAGACGGCTGGACGAAGCCGCTCACGGCCATTGCCTCTGTCGTGCCTTGTTCCACCTACCACATCAAGCTGGCCATCGCGGATGTGGTTGACGGGCTTTGGGATTCCGCTGTTTTTTTGCGCGCCAACTCGTTCAATGCCGGTGGCACGGTCGCCGCTTCCCCGGCATACCAGCAGCCCGCTTTGGGCAAGGCTTATGAAGGCTGCGCGAACAGCGCCTTCCGTTTTGCCCGGGGCAACAGCGACCTGAGCCAGCCCCTCACCGTGAATTTCAGCGTTTCGGCAGCCAGCACCGCCACGGCAGGCATTGATTATGCGCCGCTGAGCAGCCCGGTCACCATCCCGGCTGGCCAATCCGAATTGCTGCTGCCCGTAGAGGTTTTTGCCGACGGTTTGATAGAAGGCGAGGAAAGCATCCGGCTGCTGATCGACAATTCCTGCCAATGCCAGCAATCCGAAGTGATGTTTTTAATCGACGACAAACTGCCTTTCAACGCCTTTTTGTTGCCCGACACGACGATTTGTGCAGGGCGGTCGGCACAGATGTATGCCGGCACCGACGGTGGCGAAGAGCCTTACACTTACTTGTGGAGCACGGGCGACACCACCCAGCATGTCGTGGTGACACCAAGCATGACCACAGTTTATGCCGTCACCATAACCGATGCCTGCGGCGAAACAGCTACTGACGAGGCGCAAGTTGTGGTGGTCCCAGCGGTGTACGATACCGTTTCCGTAGGTATTTGCCCTGGGGAAACCGTGGTGATTGCCGGCGTTCAGTTCAACCAGCCAGGCATGATAACCGACACCCTGTCGGGCGCCTTACGCTGCGACAGCATCGTTACCTATATTGTCTCGTTTTTGCCGCAGCCGGCCCGATCTGAAACCGTTTCATTTTGTCCCGGTGAATCTGTGGTCATTGGCGGCGTTACCATTTCGTCGCCCGGCAGCTTGCTTTTGTTCATCCCGGCTACGGTGGGCTGCGATACCTTGGTGGCTTACAATTTTGTGCTGCTGCCGGAGCCGACCCGCGCCGAAACCATCGGTTTTTGCCCCGGCGAAACGGTCATGTTGGGCGGCAATGCCTACACCCAGCCCGGAACGGTGGTGGTGAAAGAACCAGCCACTGTTGGCTGCGATACCATCGTGACCTATACCCTGGAATTGCTGCCGGAGCCTACCCGCGCGCAAACGATTGGTTTTTGCCCCGGCGAGACGGTCATGTTGGGCGGCAATGCCTACACCCAGCCCGGAACGGTGGTGGTGAAAGAACCTGCCAGCGTTGGCTGCGATACCATCGTGACCTATACCCTGGAATTACTTCCTGAACCGACCCGTGCCGAGACCATCGGTTTTTGCCCTGGGGAGACGGTCGTGGTGGGCGGCAATGCCTACACCCAGCCCGGTACGGTAGTGGTGAAAGAACCTGCCAGCGTGGGCTGCGACACCATCGTAACCTATACCTTGGAGTTGCTTCCCGAGCCGACCCGAACCGCGACCATTCGCTTTTGTCCTGGAGAAACCGTCACGCTGGGCGGCAATGCCTATACCCAACCTGGTACGGTGGTGGTGAAAGAGCCCGCCTCTGTGGGTTGTGATACCATTGTGACATACACTTTGCAACACAGCACCCCTGCCCCTTCCAATGTCTCCATCACCTGCCCAAATTCGGTTTCTGTGGGCGTCGGCCCCAATGCCAACAGCGGGGTGGCAAATTACCCGGACGCTACTGCCAGCTCCGATTGTGTCTGCCCGGGCATGGACATAACGCGCAGTTCTGGCTTGGCCTCTGGCAGCAGCTTCCCCTTGGGCGTTTCGCAGGTATGCTACACCGCCAAGGATGCCTGTGGGCAAACGAAGACTTGCTGTTTCAGCGTCACCGTTTCGGAGGAAGACCCATGCGACGTCAAGACCATCGGCTGCATGAAATACGAGTTGCTGAGCATCACCCACGACCCAATAAAGCGGAAGACCTACCGGATCCGGGTGACGAACAACTGCGCTGCTCCCATGATTTATACGGCCATCCAGCTCCCGTTTGGGCTTGTAGCCGCATCCCCTGCCGATAATGCCACCTACAATGCGCCGAGCGGAAATCAATACAAAGTGCGCAACCCTAACTATTCGCCTTTCTATTCGGTACGCTATACCGCCTTGGGCACGGGCATCGCCAACGGCCAATCGGACATCCTGCGCTACACCCTGCCGCCGCAGGCAGATGTGACCTACATCCACATCATGGCCAAGCTGAGCGTACAGCAATACTTTGAGGCACACCTCAACACCTTCTATTGCCCCATCGGCGTGACGCCAACGGACGACCGCAGCGAGGAAGCGCCGCTTGTGCTGGAGATGGATTGGCCGTCAATCCTGGTGTTCCCCAACCCCGCTGCCGATGCCCTCAACGTTGACCTTTCCGTGTGGGAAGGCGAGCAGGTGCAGTTGCAGGTGTTCAACAGCCAGGGGCAGCGGGTGCTACACCAGACCGTTGCGGCTAGCCTGGAGGTTACACGGATAGAACTGCCCAAGGGCATTGCCGATGGGTTGTATTTCCTGGAGGCTTCGACTGGGGCAGGGGAACGGGACGTTGTGAAGTTTGTGGTGCGGCGGTAGGAAAGTTTCTCACGACGGCACGACGACACGACGGGTAGGACGCTTTGGCCATTGGCCACAACACAGGCCAAACAAGCGCCCCGTCGTGTCGTCTGCCGAAAAGAGCCTTTGCAATTGCGGCAGGCATCTCCTTCGCGCTCTTTGGCGAACCCTATACGGTACGGCTCCTAACCCCTTGCACCACGCCCTACTTGCCCCGTATGCCCCCTTCCGCGATTCCAAAATTTCTTTTTCTCTTTTTACTAGCGGGCAAGGGAAATGAGTGGCAGGTACGGAAACGATAATGTCAAAAATTTGGCATTGTCGAAAAAACGCTTACATTTGTACACTTGATTTCAAAACACCTCCCAAATGGACATACACAATTCTGCCCCCCCCCCTGCACCTTTTGCAACCGCCAAGGCACTAGTCCTGCAAATTTTTCTGCAAAGACGCATCCTACCTGTATTATGTATCATTTTCGCTGCCTACTCTATTGACGGCATAAATTTACTTTGAACCCATGAAACACGCTACCCTAGTTTTTAAAAAAGAGCTATGCAATGAATTGGGGATATCCCGTACTACGCTCTACCGTTGGATGAGGGATGCGGGCATCGACTCCAAAAGAGGTCTGATCACGCGGGAGCAGGCAGATGAAATCCGCGAAAAGGTGCTACCGCGAAAAACTGCGAAACGAAATGGAACGAAATGGAACCAGATGAGCCGAAATGGTATTAGTGTACTGCGGTATTTTTGTATCTGTTTGAATTATCCAGAATTTCTCTTTTTAAACTTCTAAACATTGATTACTTATGACAAACAAAAAGTTAGTACCCGTATTCATAGCCCTTTTCCTTTCTCCTGCCTTTCGAGTATTTGCCGCAAAGAACTGCGAATGTGGTGAACATGCAACAGGAATCACTACATATACAGAAGTAGATAATGATTGTTGCAAAAGCACTCCAGGGGAAAATGGTATGCATTATACCTATGCTCAACAACCTAATGGCGTATGAGAATTGACAGGCTCCACTGTTATTACCGGAACTGCTGCACAGAATTCATGCTGCCCTCCATCTTAAATCTAAAAGGACTTATCTCAGTGCTTTTTTGCTTTCCTATGCCAATTCTGTTCACTTTAAAATCATAAAGACATGAAAAAAACAACTTATTTATTTTTCGCCCTCGTTCTTTTAGCAATTGCCTGCCAACAGAGCCCCCCCGTTGATGCCCCCTCCATGATAAACAAGGTGAGTGCATCTAATAATGCTGCAGGAGTTATTCCAGCAGATATAAAGATGCATGATTATGTATTTAATCCAAAGAACTATACTTGGAAGGATGTAAACAATTATTACCGAAATGAGGTGCTTATAACAAACCGAAACGATTCCTATTTCAATAATTTGAGAAAAACCACGATTGGTGTATTGGTGAACCAATTTGACTTTTTAGAAAAGGCAAGCGTATAGGAAGTCGAATATTATGCCAATGAACTACAGGCTGTTGACCTTCCTGATCCAAGTGTTTTTATAAAGGTAATGGATCGGTTGAAAGGCCAATGGTCCTCAACCCAAATCGCCTCTGCCACCAAAAGTTTTCACGAAAAAAACATGAAGTTTATCCAAGAAAAACTCAATGACCCTCAGGACTATCTTGGAAAACATGGGGAAGCTTGGGACAAGTTAAAGGCATACGCGACGGCTGAAAAACAATGACTCATGTTTGGGTGCCAGACTATCTATTGGGCTGTCAAGTCATGTTTTACGGGTTTGGGCAAAGGATTTTTTTCCAATTAGGCGCGAGGAGAACGTAATGCGGGACATTTTAACCGACGAGCAAAACATTGGGTGAAAAAAGCATCGCACAAACCCGCCAAATACGACTTGACAGCCCACCTAGCCTGGCCAAATTGAAATGCCAAGTGCATTGACTAGGCACAGCGATAAGGTTGTTTCTCTCCCATTATCAGCGGGCTACTTCGCACACGGGATGTTGTGAGCCCCCCCCTCTAAGGTCTTTCAGGGGACATTTCCCCCGCATATTTTTTTCTCTCGCGCAGAATCCCCAAATTTGGACGGATTTTGCATCGCCTATCATTCGCGGAAAAAGAAGTCCTTAAGTTTGTGGCAAGACATTGAGCTTGATGAGAATATTGGTTATAGAAGACGATATTAACATTGCAACCCTGATAGCGATTCACTTGCGCGATCTGCCCGCCGAAGTGACCGTGATTCACCAAGGATGGCAGGGCTTGGACGAAGCCATGACCGGGCAATATGATTTCTTGGTATTGGATCTCATGTTGCCCGGATTAGGCGGTATGGAGATTTGCCGCCAACTGCGGCAGCAGAAGCTTTATACCCCCATCTTGATGCTCACGGCCAAAACAGAGGAACAGGACAAGATTGCAGGGCTTGAAATGGGTGCTGATGATTACCTCGGCAAGCCGTTCAGCCCTGGCGAATTGCTTGCCAGGGTAAAGTCGATCCTGCGGCGAACCCTTCGCGAGAGCGTTCAAATGGAAAAACAGTTGAAGCGTATTGAGCGCGGCAACCTTTGCCTCGATTTGGAATTTAAAACAGTGCGCAAGGGCGCCACGCCCATCGAGCTCACCGTGAAGGAATACGAACTGTTGTCCCTTTTTATGCGGAACCCTGGCCGCAGCTACACGCGGCAGGAAATACTCGATGAAATTTGGGGCGAGCAGTTTGAAGGGCTGGAACATACCGTCAACACACATATCAACCGGCTGCGGGCTAAAATCGAGGACGATCATGCCCGCCCTGGGTTTATTTTAACGGCTTGGGGCATCGGGTACAAATTTAATGGCAAGTTGTAAATGAAAAACAGGGAGCTTCCAGGCCGCAGTTTCGAAGCCTACAAACTGGGAAATACGGCGAAATCGCGCTTGCGGCGCGTTATGACCACCGTGTTGGCGGCATTCCTGTTCCTGATCGCCTATTTTTTGACCAGCCACTATTTTCATGCCTTAGAGGATGCCGAAAAGGCGAGTTTGATGCGATTGGGCGGTATTGCCAATACCCTTTCGATGCAAATTGACGGAGATGCCCACCAAAGGTTGATGGCTAAATATCCTTTGAAGGACGCCATCCAGGAGCAAAGCCAGGACAGCGATTACCTGGCAATCCACCGGGTTTTGCAGCGGAATTACGACGCCAACATGCTGAACACCCCGGTTTACACGATAGTGGTGGACAGCAGCAACAGCTGTCATTTTGGGGTCACGTCTGCAGCGATTCCTTATTTCAGGCACCCATACCGTTCAGCCCCCGCCTTGTTGATGGAAAAGCACGCAGAAGGCGCGATGATTCCCCGATATAAAGATGAGTTTGGCACCTGGCTGTCAGCATTCGCATCAGTCAGGAACAGCCAGGGGGAGATGGTGGCATTGGTTCAGGTAGATCAAAAATTTGACGAATTCTTGGCGCATGAACTTGCGAACGTGCTGCAAAGCCTGCTTGTCAGTTTGTTGGTTTGCCTGTTTTTCCTGATTCTCTTGGTACGTGTTTTACAGCCGATCCTGCGAAAAGAGCGCTTGGACAAAGAAGCCCTCGAAGCGGCCTACTTAGAAAACCAACGCATCAACAGGCACCTGCAGGAGAGCATTGAGCAGATTTCAGCCCTGGATGGCTACCGGAAAGAAATGATCGCCAACCTGTCGCACGACCTGCGCACCCCGCTCTCGAGCATGTTAGGCTATCTGGAAACGGTGCAGGTGAAAAAAAGCCAGATCACCGCTGCAGAGCAGGAAAAATACCTTCAGGTTGCCCTTTCTGAAGCCAATCGGATGAATCGTTTGGTGGCAGACCTGTTTGAGCTTTCGAAGCTGGAATCAGGGCAAACCAAGATATTGCCCGAGCCGTTCAACATCGCCGAACTGGCGCAAGACACCCTGCAAAAATACCGCCTCCAGGCCAAAGCCAAACGGGTAGAGCTGCGCACCGCTTTTTCTGAAGATTTGCCGCTTGCCTATGCCGACCTGCGTTGGATAGACCGGGTGCTGCAAAATTTGATGGACAATGCCTTGCGCTACGTGCCAGAGGCCGGCTTTGTGATGTTCACCATATTTGAAGAAGGCGATAAGCTTCATTTCAAGGTGTGCAACAGCGGAGAACCGATCCCAAGCGCTGACCTGGAACATGTTTTTGACCGTTATTTCAAGTCAAAAAACCGGAAGGAGGGAAGCACAGGTTTGGGCCTGACGATCGTAAAAACGATTGTCGAGTTGCACGGCGAGCGCGTCTGGGCAGAGTCCAACAAAGATTTGACCACGTTTCGCTTCACCCTGCCCATTTACGGCTAAGTTTTTTTGGGCAACAAACACCTGTGATACTTTCGTGATAATTGACCAGCACTTTTGTGAAACAATTAATTATTCACCAACAAAAGTTGATTGATCATGAAACTTAACGGCCTTTTTTCCGCACTCATCACCCTTGCCTTTCTCGCGCTTTTTTCCGCTTGTACCAAGGAAAAGGAAATTATCATTGACTCTTCGCAGCCTCAAGGCAACTTCACGGTGGCCAAGAGCGGCAACTTTGTGGAGCAGAATGCTACGGGCTCAAAAGGCGCTGCCCAGCTTGGCACAGATGCCAATGGCACACAGTTCCTGAAGTTCGGCTCTGACTTTAGCACCAATTTTGCCACCGGCACCGTTACCGTTTACCTCAGTACCTCCATGACATTTACCCCCGACCCAGGCAACGGCAACCCATCGCTGCGCCTCGTAGGGCCGGTGTCTAAAGCAGGCGAGAACTATTTTAAGCTTGATCCCAAGGCCGATGCGAAATTCACGCACGTCATCCTTTGGTGCGGTTCTGCGAACGTGCCATTTGGCTACGCGCAGCTCCAGTAAGATTTTTCAATCATCTTCTGATTGTTCGGTGGCTGCGGCATCAGTGCTCGCGCCACCGAACTTGTCAGTAATGCACCCCCTTGCCTTGAAAAACTATAATTTTCCCGTTTCATCAAAATTTCATTCAGAAGATGAAAAAGATATTTCTCCTCAGCCTATTGCTGTGCCCTTGCTTCGCCATAGCCCAAAGTGGCTGGACGCGCCAGGCCAAAGGCCTTTTCGTAAAAATAGACGGCTCTTTCCTGAATGCGACACAGTATTACAACCCCAATGGCGGGGCGCTGAAAACCAGTGCATTTCGGCAAACCAACCTGAACCTGTACGGTGAATACGGCTTTCGCAAACGCCTCACGTTCATCGTGCAAGCCCCATTGCTTCGGCTCAACAGCTTTGAAACCACCGAAACGGTAGCAGGGATTGGCGACCTGCGCCTCGAAGCCAAATACCGCCTGACGGGCAACCAACTGCCCGTAGCCATCAGCATCGCTCCCGAGCTGCCAACGGGTCGCGCCAATGCCTTTGCCGCCAACAAGGAATTTCCTGACGAACAAATCAACCTGCCCACGGGCGATGGGGAGTTCAACGTATGGCTTACCCTGGCTGCTTCCAAATCGTTTGGGAAATGCTATGCGTCAGCATTTTCAGCCTACGATTTTCGGACGAAATACGACGGCAAAAAGTTTCGCGACCTGTACCAGTTTGGCCTGGAATTCGGCTACAACCCCTGGAAGCCGCTCTGGCTCAATGCCAAGCTAAGGGCACAGTTCAGCAATGGCAACAGCCAGTACCCCGAACTGGGTTTTGTGCGCGGCGATGCTACCACCTACACCCTCGCGAGTGCGGAGGCTTTTTACAAATTCAACCAGCACTGGGGGATGTCCGCCACTTTTTTGACGGGTGGCGACTGGATAGCGCCATTTCGGAACATTTATATTGCGCCGTATTTTTCGGTGGGTGTGGTGTACGAACGTTGATGTTTCACTTCTAAAAGAATACAAATCATGAAAGCGATTTCCTTTTTCTTACTGATCTTTACCCTTACAAGTTGTTCCAAAGAAACCACTCAGCCCATTCCTGGTGATCCTACACTGCCCTCCGGCCAGTTTACAGTCACAAGGTCAGGTACTTTCCAAGCCCAAAACGGCTACTCGGCGGCAGGATTGGCGGAACTTGGGACTGATACCGCCAACGCACAATGGCTGCATCTGGCGCCAAATTTTACGGCATCGCTTTCAACCGGAGCCGTTGTTTTATACCTCAGCAAAACCCAAAACTTGTCCTTGAACAATTCGGGTTCAAACCTGCGGGTAGATGTTGTAAAAACACCTGGGGAGCATTATTACAAAATTGATCCAGCAGTTTCGGACGACTTTATTTATGCAATTTTGTGGTGTTCGGCTGCCGGCGTGCAGTTTGGCAACGCTCCTTTGCAATAAACAATTATAGTCAACGCAAAGTGGTTGTGAAAATCGTGATCTCAGAATCCTTTGAAAATCAAATGTTATTAATCACTCAAATCATACAAATCACTTTAATCAGAGTTTAATGTATGAATGTCCTCATCATCGGCAACGGCATTGCCGGCACCAACGCGGCGCGCTTTATCCGCAAACTTAGCGACCACCAGGTCACCATGATATCCGACGAATCCTGGCAGCCCTTTTCGCGCACCGCCCTGATGTACGTGTACATGGGGCACCTGAAATTGGAAGGCACCCATTTGTACGAGGACTGGTTTTGGGGAAAAAACCGCATCGAGCGCGTCAGGGGCAGGGTGCAGCGGATAGATGTTGCTGCCAAACTGGTGCAGCTGGACAACGGCGATGCCCTGCCTTATGACAAGCTGATCATCGCCACAGGCTCAAAATCCAACAAATTCAACTGGCCGGGTCAGGACCTCGACGGGGTGCACGGCCTGTACCACCTGCAAGACCTCGAAGCGATGGAGCACCACAGCGCCGGCCTGAAACGGGCCGTGGTGGTGGGCGGCGGGCTTATCGGCATCGAAATGGCCGAGATGTTCCATTCCCGGCACATCCCGGTCACGTTTTTGGTACGGGAAAAAAGCTTTTGGGATATGGTGCTGCCCCCGGAGGAAAGTGACATGGTCAACCGCCATATCCGGGAGCAGGGCATCGACCTGCGGCTGGAAACCGAGCTGAAGGAGGTGTTGGGCGATGAAAAAGGGAAAGTCAGGGCAATCGTCACCAACAATGGAGAAACGATCGACTGCGGCTTTGCAGGGCTGACAGTGGGGGTAAGCCCCAATATTGATTTCCTGCAAGGCAGCGGCATTGAAACCAAGCGCGGCATCCTGGCCGATGAATATTTGACAACTTCCGATCCTGATGTTTTTGCCATTGGCGATTGTGTGGAACTTCGGCAGCCCGGTGAAGGCCGCAGGGCCATTGAAGCGATCTGGTACACGGGCCGCATGATGGGGCAAACGGTGGCCGCTACTATATGTGGCGAAAAAACCGCTTACAAGCCCAAGCTCTGGTTCAATTCCGCCAAGTTTTTCGACATCGAATACCAGGTGTACGGCGATGTGCCGGCCAAAACCCCGGAGCATATTTCCAGCCTGTACTGGGAACATGCGGATGGCCGAAAATCCATCCGCATCAATTTTGAAAGCAAGGGCGGGGCCGTCACAGGCTTCAACCTGATGGGCGTCCGCTACCGCCACGAAGTGTGCGAAAAGTGGATTTTGGAGCGCACAAACATTGAAACGGTATTGCAAAACCTCAGCCTTGCCAATTTCGACCCGGAATTCTACGGCCAATACGAGCGCCAGGTATTGGAAAGTTACAACCAACTGAACAACACCCAGCTTAAGCCGACATCAAGCCGCGGTCTCAACCTCGTATCCCGCTTCCTTTCCGCAAAAGCCTAGCCCAACCCCCATTATCAAATTATCACATTATCAAATTATGACAGTTCCCAGCCTCTCCCTCGCCAAGCCCCACCCGATCGGTGTCAGCACCCGCCAAAAAATGGCGCTTGCCCTGGTCGGCATCGGGATGTTGTTTTTCCTGGTCGCCTGGGCTTCCGGAAGTGCGTGGTCGCCTGCCACGTCCTTGTTTGTTGCGCTCGCTTGTATTTCGGCGGGTTCGCTCTGGTACACCCGCGAGGCGTATGCGGGCAAACTGGAAGGCATCAAAAACAACGGGGTGATGTTCCGCGACTTCAGCAGGCGGGGCATTTACGGTTGGATGGTCGGGGTGTTTATCACGGCGTTTTATGTATGCCTTTATTGGTTTCCTGCCATGTTGGCCGGGTTGATCCAAATGTTTGACCCCTTGAGCCAATTCATGCGGGGCACAGCTGCCGACCAGTGGTTTGTGTACGGCAGTTTTTACACCCTGGCAGTGCTGCTGCTGGGGGTAAAATTCATCTACAAATACCGCCATAACCGCTATCAGGTGATCCGTACTTTTTCCGTCATGTTTTTCCAGTTGGGCTTCAGTTTTCTTATCCCCGCCTGGATGATGCTGATGAACCAGCCCGAGTTTTACTTCACCTATTTCTGGCCCCTCAAATACGATTACCTGTTCCCGAGCACCGTCGGTTGGCTGACCAGCAGCTATGGCCACTTGGGGGTGTTTTTGGTGTTTTGGGGCGCCGTGATGAGTTTTATCGCGGTGCCGGTACTGACGTATTTTTTTGGGAAACGCTGGTATTGTTCCTGGGTATGCGGCTGTGGCGCCCTGGCGGAAACGGCGGGCGACCCCTTCCGCACCTTGTCGGACAAATCATTGCGCGCCTGGAAAATTGAGCGCTGGCTGATACACAGCGTCTTGGTGTTCATCACCCTGACGACCATATTGTTGTGGGCGAATTCCTGGAAAGAAGGCGCCATTTTGGGCAGTTATTCCCTGGCATTTTCCAAGACCTATTCCTTTTTGATTGGTTCCATGTTTTCGGGTGTGATCGGCACGGGCTTTTACCCAATTTTTGGCAACCGGGTTTGGTGCCGGTTCGGCTGCCCCCAAGCTGCCTTGCTGGGCATTTTCCAAAAATATTTTTCCCGTTTCCGCATTACTACCAACGGCGGCCAGTGCATTTCCTGCGGCAACTGTTCCACGTATTGTGAAATGGGCATCGACGTGAAGGCTTACGCGCAGCGCGGGCAAGACGTTGTGCGGGCGAGCTGTGTGGGCTGTGGTATCTGCGCGGCGGTATGCCCGCGCGGGGTGTTGCGTTTGGAGAACGGTTCGGTGGATATTTCCGAGCGGGCAACGGAGATCAGGGCCTTGCACATCGGCGCCGATGGGGTTAAGCTAAACTAATTGCCCATTTACTTCTTTTTCTTGCTCGACTTGGCTTTGGGGTTGAAAGCAAGGCACTTATCCACCCAAAAGCCCAGGTCGCTGTCCTTTTCGTAGCCTTCCGGTTCCACGAAAAGATACCCGACCATGGTGCGGCCGGCGTGCACCATTTGGCTGGCGCCAGGCCGTTGGGCCAATTCTTCCGCCTCATCGGGGCCGACACGCGCCATGAGGCCGCCTTTGTAGGTTCCGAGGCACATCTTGTCGTCGATCATGAAGCAATCGCCCCCAAACATCCTTTTGTGCTCGAACTGGATGTTCTTGCCGACAAGGAAATCGGTGATGCGCTCGGCTGTGAAGTGGTTGTCCATGTTTTTTTAATTTGATAATTTGATAATGGGATAATTTGATAATAGTGGGCATCTCGGTTGTGCTAAAACCTGATCGCCACGAACACGCTCCCAAGCACTAGCAAAAAAAACAGCAGCAACATGCCGGCGAGATAGCCCATTCCGATGCCCGGCCCTTGGGTGGTATATGCATCCAGCCCTTTTTCAAGCACATAATGCCCTCCCAAAATGCCCGCAACCCAAACCCGCAGCAAGAGCCAGTTTTTCTCTACGCCCGGGACGTACCACAGCGCAAACACCAGCAAAGATGCCAGCGGCACATAAGCATAAAAATATTCGAGGAAGTTGTCGAAGGATTTGGATGGCGCGTACAATTTCACCAACAAGGAAATGACGGCAAAAAAGAGCAGCCAGATAAGTTCCGGGCCAAAGAGCAGTTGCAGGATGCGCGGCATAGTCAATAGAGTGTTTTCAGTGTGGTATATTGCCCGTTTGGCGCCATCTGCACCAGCAAGGGGAATGATTTTATGAACAGAACGCGGTACAATAATACGCTGGAAATCTCAATTTCTAGCGCATAAAAACCGGGGCGTAGGGCGCTACAATCCAAAAGGCCATCTGGCAGCACCTCCCAACCCAAGGACAGGATTTCAGTTTCCCGCAAGCGATCGATCAAGCGAAGGGTCTTGGGGGAGCTTGGCCAATGGTTGAGGGGCAAATGCAAGCCCTGGGCGTTCAACCCGTTCAGTTCCGCCAGCGCGATGCCGTATTTGAGGTTTGAATCAGCTGATGTCGTTTGGTTTTCCACCCTTTCGGCTCCGGTAACCCGGCAGGGGCCGCTGCGCAGGTCTTCGTCTGCGAACACTTCGGGCGGGCAAACAGCCGTCATGGATACCGGCAGCTCACAGGCTAAGCCGTTGCCGCCGTCGGGCAGGCGATAGCAGCGTTTGTCCGAATAATTTTGTCGCTCCCGGACGCGCTCGTCGTCGTCCCAGCCGCTGATACCCGTGGCTTCGTCGAGCTCGAACACAAGGCCCGCCGGGTGTCGGACAAAGGGCTGGGTGAGTGCGATCCATACGGTTTTCATGCTGTCGAATTGTAGGGGTGGCTATTGCGCGATGCTGTACGTTTTCCGGTCGATCTGATAGGCCACTGCAATGTAGCCCAAGGGTTCCGTTTCCTCTCCTTCCGACGGTTTTGACTTGTAATACGGGAACCGGAATTGGATGGCCATCGGGTCTTTTTTGTCTTGGCTATATTCCACCATTTGCGCAGGTTCGAGGTAGAAGGGCGGGCTTAGCTCCTTTTCTGCATAGGCCAGCGCCATGGGGTAAGCCGCTTCGCGGTATTTGCTGTTGCGCTTGGCAAACAAGTTGAGTTTCCAGTTTTTCAGCAGGCTTGCGGGATTAGGTGCCTTATCACGTTCAAAATCAAGGGAAAGCAGCTTGTTGTCTTCCTGCCAACTGCCGGGCCTTTGCCAGTGTGCTTGCGGTATTATGCCTTGGAATTCCGTCTGGTACGCCCCGGGTTCCATGATCTCTACCCAGATGCTGGTTTGGCCAGGGCTCGCGCCGTCGGCCAGCGATTTCAGCAGGGCTGTTACGGTTTTTTCGCGCAGTACGGGCTCGGGCTCGGCAAATACCTGGACATAGACGGCTGTGTTGATCACCCCAACGGAAACTTGTTGCAGGCCTTTGTCTTTCAGGCTGTTGAGCAGTTCCCGGGCTTGTTGGGCCTCTACCCGGCATCTATTCAGTTTTTCGAGCACGGTAGCTCGGTCGAGGCCCAAGTTAGGTTCGTGCTTGTTCCATTCCAGGGTGAATTGCACGTCAGCATCCGATTTGTCGGCCACCACGGCGATCTTTTTGCCGCCGCTGATGAGGTCGATCACGTCGAAATTCCGGTTCTTGTCGAGCGCTGTGAACTGACCGGGGAATTGGGCCTCCAGCCAGGTTTCGATGTTCGGCGCTGCCGTCTTTTTTTTGAAACAACCGAATAGGGAGAGCATGGACAATAGGAAGAATAGAGGTTTCGGGTTCCGGGCTGGCATTGCGTTTAGATTTGTATTTTGCGTTCTGAAATCGTAGCAGGCATATAGGTTGCTTTTTTTTCACAAAAATAAGGCATTTTATCAAGCTACTACAAATGTTAGGCCTCCGAGGCCCTTCTACGTTTAGGTACCAGCCCTCCGATCTCAAAATTACCACTCCTCAAATCAGCATTAACAATTGCCAAGCGCAACGCCAACCTGAAACCTTGAAACCTGAAACCTTGAAACCCTAAAGTTCCTCCCGCAATACCTCCAGCGGCGGCTTCCGCACCACCTCCCGGCTGTTGAACAGCCCAATGAGCAGGGTCAGGCCGGTTATCGACAAGAACGTTGCCACCAGCGGCCACCAATCGATCTCGAACGGGATGTGGAAGCTCCATTTTGCCAGCGCCCAGGCGCCCGCGACGGAAAGCCCCACGCCGGCCAGGCAAGCTAGGGCGCCCAGCAGGAAATACTCCAGGGCGTTGATGCGCAAAATCTGTCGGCGGCTCGCGCCCAGCGTGCGCAGCAGCACGCTCTCGCGGATGCGCGCGAACTTCCCCTGGTAAATGGAGGAGATCAGCACCAACAGGCCGGTGAGGATGCTGAACATGGCCATGAAGCGGATAACAAAAGATACTTTGCCCAGCACTTCGTCCACCGAGCGGAGTATCTGGGTGAGGTCGATGGCCGAAACACTGGGGTAAAGCCGCACCAGCTCGCTTTGGAAGCGGGCCGACTGTTCGGCATCCTTCACCTTGGAAATAATGACGTGGAACTGGGGCGCTTTTTCCAATACGCCTTTTGGGAAAAGTACCAGGAAATTAGTCTGTACCCGATTGAAATCGACCTTGCGGACGCTGCCGACCTCGCAGTTCAGGAGGGTGCCCTGCACGTTGAAGGCTATTTTAGTGCCGATCTTGGCCTTCAACCCGCGCTGCAGTCCATCGGAAATGGAGATTTTTATGGGCTGGCCTGGTTCGTGCACCCCAACCCATTCTCCCTCCGCAATGCTCTCGGTTTCGATGAGGGTGTCGCGGAAAGTGACGCGGTACTCCCTGTCCCAGGCCCAGTTGGAGATGCGGTCTTCCTCGCCTTCGCGGCGCGGCCTCCGTCGCCCCCTGCCTTCCCCCTCCTCCTCGGTGGTGTCGCGCTCCGGCCTGGGGTGCAGCAGGTTGTACTGTGCTTTTGTAACCCCTTCGATGGTTTCGATACGGGTGGTCACCACGGGCACCTGCTGCATCACGGGCATGCCGTGGGCGCGCACCAGTTCGGCCACCTTGTCCTTGTCGGCAGCCTGGATATCGAAGAGGATCATGTTGGGCTGGCTGCCGCTGCCGGAGAATTCGACCTGTTTCAAAATGAGCGATTGCACCAGGAACAAGGTGGACAGCAGCATGGTGCCCAAGCCGATGGTAACCACCAGCAGCACGGTCTGGTTTTCGGGGCGGAACAAGTTGGCGATGCCCTGCCGCACCACGTAGCTCCATTTTTTCGGGAAAAAGCGCCGCAGCAAAAAGGTGAGCAGCCAGGCGATGCCCCACAATACCAGAAATGCCACCGATATGCCGCCGATAAAAAACGCTGTTTCTTCCAAGTCGCGCAGCAGCCACCACGTAAACCCGAATATCGCGGCAAAAATAACCGTGTACACCAGCCAGCGCAGGGGCCGCCCCGACCCTTCCTGTTCCCCGAAAGAAGCCCGCAGGGTGCGCAGGGGAGAGGTCTTCAAAATGCCCGACAGCGGCAGCAGCGCGAACAGCAGCGCCACGGAAAGCCCCAGCGCTATGCCCTGCGCCATCGCGACCCAGGAAATATCGGAGCTTACGTTTTCCAGCGGCAACAGGTCGCGCAAGAGCCAGGGCAGCATTTTTTGGATCAGGGCGCCCCCGATGGCACCCGCCAGGGCGCCGATAAGCCCGATGCCCGCCACTTGTACCAGATATACGTAAAACGCCTTTTTTCCGCTGGCGCCCAGGCAGCGCAGAATGGCAACCGTGGGCAGCTTGTCTTTAATGTAGATATGCACAGCGCCGGCCACCCCGATACAGCCCAGCAGCAGGGCGATGAAGCCGACGAGGTTCAAAAAAGTGCCGAAGCTGCCGAATGCCGAGCCGATGCCCCGCTTGCGGCTTTCCACGGTGTCCCAATCGAGGTTGGCCTCCCGCAAGGCTTTTTCATGGGGTTTTACCAGCTTTTCCGGGTCGATACTTAGTGGCAGCTTGTAAAAATACTGGTAGTCCACCCGGCTGCCGTGTTGGATCAGGCCGGTGGAGTCTAAGTATTGCTCGGGGATAAAAACTACGGGGGCGATGCTGCTTGAGATGCCGGCGCGGCCGGGGGAGGATAGCAGGTCGCCTTCCACGAGGAAAGTAAGGTTGCCGATCTGGATGCTGTCGCCCGGTTGGATGCCGAATTGCAGCATGAGCGCGTGGTCAACCAACGCTTTTTGGCCGGTTCGGAAGGTTTTCCAGGAATCGACCGGGTCGCTTTTCCATTTTCCATAGTAGGGGTAATCGCCTTCCAGCGAGCGGATCAGCGACAGCCGGGTGCCGCCGTTCTTGGGGAAGCGGATCATGCTGAAAAAGTTCAGCACCTCGGCTTTTTCCACGCCGGGCAGGTCGAACTTTGCCAGGAGCGAATCAGGCCCTGGCTGGTTGGAGTCTAATTGCAGGTCGGCGCCGAGCAGCGTTTTGGCCTCCCGGTCGATGTCGCCCATCAGGTTGACGGAAAAGGAGCGCACGGCGGTGAGGGCCGCGATGCCGACGGTGATGGCGGAGATAAAGAGGAAAAGCCGTGCGCGGTTGCGGCGGCTGTCGCGCCAGGCCATTTTTAGGATAAAACGCATGAATAACGGGTTGATTCGATCGAACGTTACACTAAACGGCGAAAGTGGGGTAGGGTTGAGGGTATTGTTGCAAAATAGGATGAAATGCGGGAAAAGACGGATGAAACCCTGTGGTAGCCACCTTTACCGCAACAAGGTCACATCCCCTTGCATCCTGATAAATAGGCCAGGCTCGTACTCCACTTCGGCGATGAAGGTGAACACCCCCGGGTTCAACTCCTGTCCGCGACAGGTGCCGTCCCAGCCCGAAGCGAGGTCGTTGGTGACAAAGCCCTTGTTCTCAAAGATCAGGCTGCCCCAGCGGTCGTAAATTTGGAGCCAGTTGACGGGCAGGTTGCCTTTGCTGAAAAGGGTGAAGCGCTCGTTGCCCTGCCGCGAATCCGGCTTGAAGACATTGGGTGCGTACACATTGGGCTGCAGGATGATGCGCACCAGGTCGGTTGCCGTGCAGCCTTCCGAATCGGTGACGATCACAGAGTAATTGCTTGATTCCACGGGCCTTGCCGTGAATTGAAGGAAATCGGGCACACCGCTTTCTGCGGGCAGCCACTGCGCCGCGATGACTGGCCTGCTCGGAAATGCTTCCAGCAGCACGGCATCGCCGACTTTTACCGGTTCTTCAATCTTTATTATGGACAGGAGCACCCCAAGGCTGTCGGGCTGCCCAATATCCAACTCAAGTGGGCGGTTGTAGCAACCTGTGGAATCCCGCACCACTAATTGGTATTTTCCCGCAGACAAGCCGTTGGCTACGGGGTTTGGTGAAAAATCATGCCCTTGGTTGATCGAAAACTGATAAGGCGCCAGTCCTCCAGTGGGCATCCCGAAATAGATATGCCCGTCGGAAAAGCCATAGCACGAGGGTTCCTCAACCGTGTAGGGGAATTCTGGGGAATTGAACAATGCGCTGATAGTATCCTCCGCATAGTTGGTGCGCCGGCACACGCCAAGATACCCGCGGGCCTTGTACAAACCCGGCGCGTACGCCACAAAAAAGGAATCGGTGCCGAATGTCAGCAAGGAATCTGCGTAATACCATTGCACCCCATCGAAGCGTCCGCTGGCTACTAAGGTGTCGGGGCAAACGCCATCGCCCACTATTTTCAAGCTTACCGCAGCTTTGCTGGTGTTGCTGAATCCTGAATAAAATGAGCCAAAACCGGCAGCGCCGTTGCGGCCAAACATGGCCACCTGCACTGCGCCCCGCGCGATGATGCTGGCAATGTTGAGGGGCGTGTTCTCGCTGAACAAATCCAAGCGGCGGTAAGTCACAAAGTCAGGGTTGCCCAGCACGGCATCGGCTGCGCCCAGGGCAATGAGGTTGTTGTTGATGCGCACTTGCACCAAGGAGTCGCGCATGGCCACGATCATCAGGCCACCGTCGTAGGTGTTGCCGCCAATTTGATTGGGATGGTAAATATTGTCCACCGCATTGGGGATGGCGCAAGATATGGGCGGCACGAATATCAATCCCCCAGTGCGCGTGGCGTCAATCCCGGTCGGGACGCCCCCGACCAGGTGGTACACGAAAGCCGGTTTCGAGCAAAGGATGTACAAGTTGCCGGCAGCCGAGTAATTGACCGTATTGATGCGCAGGTATTCCCCGGCATTGAGCACGGCGGCGGGAGTGGTCGCCCCGTTCAGCCAAACCACTGTGTTGTCAACATGTGCGACCACCAGCGGGGTTTCCAGGTTCGACGAGCCATTGCCTTTGCAAAGTATATACTCCTCGCCGACCTGGCTGAACGGCACGATTTGGTCGAGCCCCACATCGTTGGAATTGCTCGCAGATGCCCCAGTCCAGGAGCCGACATTGACAGCGACGGGCTTGTCGGATTCGATTTTCGCGCCGAGCATCCCGTTGGCCAGCTGCGCGCTTGTGCCCACATAGTGGCTGAAAACGACGGATTCGCCGCGATGGAGCAGCACAGTCTGGGGATTTGTGACAAGGGTGTAGCTGCCTGCGATCACCAAGGTGATACCAGGCCTGAAATCGGAAAGCGTCACAGTGGTACTGTCCTCGGTGGCCAATATCCCGGCAAAATTGCTGCGCCCGTCGTCTGAAGCAGATTGGTACAGATGCCCAATGCGGAAAGCGGTGCCCAAGGCTGCCCTTCCCTTGCAGGTGAGGTCGGCAGCATGCCATTGGGAACTGCTGTAAAACCTGAAATTGACGTAAAACTTGTGCTTGCCTTCTAAGATCAGACCTTTGTTTTTGACGGGGATTTGCAAGCTTTCAGGCAATACCAGCACGACGGAATTGTCTGAGCTCCCCATGCTCCAGCGCGCCGGCTGGGCATTGGAGATGCTCAGGCTGTCGAGGAATTCCCCGCTGCCGTCGCGAATGATGACGGCAAACGGCGCTGTTTCCGGGGTGGAGAGGTAAAGATATTGGGGCCCCAGCTGGGAGCGGGCGTGCATGGGCGGTATCCAATGTATGGAGTCCAATTGTGCCGTGGCCGTATCGACAAAACCAAGGGATGCCAGCATCAGGAAAATAAAAAAGGAAGTGCGCATCGGTCTGTATTTGAGCAGTTAGCCAAGCGGGCAAAAGGGCTGACAAATATACTCAAAAAATGGAAAACTGCACTGCTGGATGTGGCAATAAGTTTACCGAATCAAGGTCACATCCCCCTGCATCCTGATAATTAGCCCAGGCTCGTACTCCACTTCGGCGATGAAGGTGAACACCCCCGGGTTCAACTCCTGTCCGCGACAGGTGCCGTCCCAGCCCGAAGCGAGGTCGTTGGTGACAAAGCCCTTGTTCTCAAAGATCAGGCTGCCCCAGCGGTCATAAATTCTGAGCCAGTTTACGGGCAGGTTGTCTTTGCTGAACAGGGTGAAGCGCTCGTTGCCCTGCCTCGAATCTGGCTTGAACACATTGGGCGCGAATACATTGGGCTGCAGGATGATGCGCACAAGGTCGGTAGCCGTGCAGCCTTCCGAATCGGTGACGACAACGGTGTAGTTCGTGGTTTCGGTTGGCGTTGCGGTGTAGCTGAGGAAGTTGGCCGTGCCCGCGCCATCGGGCAGCCATTGTGCGCCAACTACTGGGCGGTTGGGCGACGCTTCCAGCAGCACTATGTCGCCGAGCTTGACAGGCTCCTCAATTTTGACGATTTCCAGCGCAACCGACAAGCTGTCTGGCTGCCCGATCTGCACCTCCAACGGGCGGTTGTAGCAGCCCGTGGAGTCGCGCACCACTAATTGGTAGGCGCCCGCGCGCAAGCCCCCTGCAACGGGGTTGTGCGAAAAGCTTTGCCCTTGGTTCACAGAATAGGAATATGGCTCCAGGCCGCCAGTTGGTGCGCCAAATATTACTTGCCCATCGGAAAAACCATAGCAGGAAGGCTCTTCTATGGTGTAAGGGAACACCGGCGAATTGAACGTAGCGCTGATGGTATCTTCCGCGAAATTGGTGCGGCGGCACACGCCTAAGTACCCGCGGGCAGTGTACAAGCCGGGCGAGTAGGCCACAAAAAACGAATCAGGGCCATACGTGAGCAGCGAATCGGCGAAATACCATTGAACGCCGTCGAACTTGCCGCTGGCCACCAGCGTATCGGGGCATACGCCGTCGCCGATGAGCTTTAGGCTGATGTCGGCCTTGGCGGTCTTGCTAAAACCCGAATAAAACGACCCAAATCCTGCGGCGCCGTTCCTGCCGAACATGGCTACCTGCACGGCGCCTTTGGCAACGACGCTGGCGGTGTTGATGGGGTTGGTTTCGCTGAACAGGCTCAAACGTCGGTAAGTCACGAAATCCGGGTTGCCGAGCACGGCATCCGGAGCTCCGAGGGCAACGAGGTTGTTGTTGATGCGCACCTCCACGGTCGAGTCGCGCATGGCGACGATCATCAGGCCGCCGTCATAGACGATGTTACCGATCTGGTTGGGCTGGTAGATGTTGTCCACGGCATTGGGGATGGAACAGGAAATGGGCGGCACAAAAATGAGGCCGGCGGTGCGCTTGGCATCGTCGCCCGTAGGTATGCCGCCAATGATCTGGTACACAAATGCGGGTTTGGAAGTGAGGATGTACAGGTTGCCTGCCGGCGAGTAACTGCTGGTTTGGATGCGGAGGTATTGCCCGGCGTTCAGCACGGCAGCAGGGGTTGTGGAACCATTGAGCCACACGGCAGTGTTGTCCACATGCGCGATCACGAGCGGCGTTTCCAGGTCGGAGGAGCCGTTGCCTTTGCAGAGGATGTATTCTTCGCCCACCTGGTCGAACGGCGCGATCTGGTCGATGCCCACGTCGTTGGAATTGTCCACCGGAGAGCCGGTCCAGGAGCCGCAATTGACGGCGATGGGCTTGTTGGATTCAATTTTTGAGCCGATGAGGCCGTTGGGCGGCTCGTTGGAAACGGCGGTCACATAAAGGCTAAATACAACGCTTTCCCCGGCTTGCAAGGTGACGGATTGGGGTGTGCTCACTGGGGTGCTGTTGCCCGCTACTACGAGCCGGGTGCCGGGTGCAAAATCGGAGAGTGTCACGATTGTGCTGTCCTCCGTGGCCATTGCCCCGACAAAATTGGAGCGTTGGCTGGTGGAACCTGCCTGGTAAACGTGGCCGATGCGGAAGGCTTTGCCCAGCGCCGAAACACCTTTGCAGGTAAGGTCGGCGGCCTGGTACTGCGAATCGCTGTGGAAGCGCAGGTTGGCGTAGAATTTTTTTTGCGCGGTGAGCACCAGGCCCTTGTTCTGCATGGGCTTTTGCAGGTCGGAGAGCTGTACCATCACCACTGTGTTGCCCGAGCTGCCCAGTGGCCAGCGCGTAGGCTGGGCGTTGGAGATCGTCACAGTGCCCAGCAGGTTGCCGCCGCCGTCGTGGATGCTCACCTCAAAAGGGGTAGTCTCGGACGTGGACATGTAGATGTACTGCGGCCCAAGCTCGGCGCGGCCGTGCATGGGCGGTATCCAGTGGATGGAGTCGAGTTGGGCCAGGGCAGTGTCGGATAGGCACAAGGCGGCCAAGAGCAGGGGGAGGTAGTAGCGTGGGTGCATCAATTTATACCAGGATTTGGGTGGATTTGAAGGATTGATGGATACTGAAATACTGATTTTCAACAGATTACAGACGTTCCATTTTCACAACCACTTTGCGTTGGCTATATTTGAAGTGTTGGGCTCAAATATACGCTATTGACCTTTCATTGCATTAGATATACGCCTCGCTCTGGCCGGCTGCCCTCAACGGCTCCTGTTTTGAACGTGCCTGCTGCGGTGGATTCACCCGCCAAAGAAGCCTAAAACCTTTTTGAAAAATGATTTTACCCTTTGGAATATAGTTTTGGGAACTTGTTCTGTAAACGACGCGATCTCCTGAAACAGATCGGCCAACACATCCGTTTCAATTTCTTTTATCGGGCTGAAATTGCTGCCGTCTGCAAACCGCGCCTTGGAGCCCTCGCCTTCAGGCGATCCATGATGGGCATCAATAGACTCCCGCCACTTTTCTGCGTGGTGCTGCCATTCTGCCTGATCTACGAGGGCTGGCGGCGTGAACCACACGTTCCAGGTAAGGATGTTGCCGGGCTGCAGCATGTTGCCGGAAGACAGGTTGAAGGCCTTCATGATGATCTTGTTGAACTTGTCCACCTTGGCATCTCTCGTCGGGATGGGTTCACCTATTTCCACTTCGAGGTGCGCGACTGCCCAGGCTTCGGCCTCATGGCGTGCGAATTCGGGGTTTTTAAAAAGGGTGGTCTCGCCCTTGATCACTGGGAAAAACGCCTGGTTGGGGTTGCCGCGCTGATGGGTGGCTACCCTGATGGCCTTTGCTTTGCTCAAGGGGTAGGGATGGTCGAGCAATTGCAAGGCCGCCCAAATGAGCTTTCCTTTTGGCCCTTGTTTTGGGCTGAACCATATCTTGCCCTCAACGGTCATGTCAGCGGCAAGTTCCCGGCTTGGTTCATCTACCCATCCCCGTTGTCCGGTGACGGTGACTTCCACGTTCAGGCAAACTTCATTTTTGATCCAGACACCCTGTTGTGGGCAAATAATGGAATACACCCGCCCTTCGTCGGTGTACCCGATCCGTGAAATATCGGGGGCGAACATCTGGAAGCAGCGCTTCGGGTCGGGGTGCCCCTTTTGGGTTTCCCAGCTGAATTCGGGCCATAACACATCTTGCTGGCGCTGGAGCTTGTCGATGTTGTCCATGTTGCCCAGCAAGGGCAATGAACTAAGGTTTGGTGCTGGATAGGCGAACTTGGGGTTTGATTGAGCGAATCCGCCCTTCCATCCGGCTGGGATGTTTGTGTTAAGATTGTTTGTCATAAGATTTTACGTTGTGATATGTGCTGATGTGGTTCGTAAGATATGGAGAAATTTTCACATAGGGCGTTTGGGCCAAAAAAAGCAAGAAATATGTTATTGTTTCTCCTTGAGTCAAGTGCCACCTTTGTCCTATATCATGGATCATTTCATGTTATTTTGTTCACACAAAAACTATACAAATCATGAAAAATGTACTTTTTCTTTTCCTGCTCAGCTTGGCCTCAATGGGCTGCAACAAAGATGGAGACAACGGCTTGTTGCAAAACCAGGCTACTCCTGAAATTGCCCAAGATAGAGGGCCAAACTGTGCCATCGTGGAAGTACGGGTGGATTTGCCCTATTTGTTTTTCAGCGAATTGCACGATTTCCAAATCTTCATGCAATCCACAAGCCTCCAATGGCACGGCATATTGGGCTCCTCAGAGTGTGGGGGGCAGAATATTGTCCCCGGCGCGTGGTACCGCATCGAAATGGCGCACCACGTGCAATATGAAATGCGCTACACTTACAAACGGCCTTGTACCCAACTGGCGGCTGGAAATGCCAGCTTTTCCATCCGCACGGGCGGGGAATATGTGAGCACTTTCCCCTTGTCAACAGGCAATACCCCGGCTACCAATCCCGACGTCGTGTATTTTTACCGGTCTGGCTGCTTGGTAGCGGAGGGGGTGATTGAGTAGGGGAGCGGAGGCTTATAGGAGCGTTTTAGCCAAACTTTGTAACAAGTTGCCCCCAATTTGTTACAAAGTTTGGTTAAATTTGCCCCATAAATATTACAAATGGAATTGAATTTTGAATGAAAAGCATATAGGCCTGGGTGCGCGAAAACGCCAGCAGCCAGGCAGAAGTTGACCTGTTGTTTGCCCACCAGCGATACCTTATTCCGATTGAGGTAAAATCGGGCGAGTCGGGCACACTCCGCTCGCTGCACCAGTTTATGGAGGCTTGTGACCATCCTTACGCCATCCGGTTGCTTGCCAATAATTTTTCAGTAGATCAAGTTCAAACCGTGAAGGGCACCCCATTTTTGCTGATGAATTTGCCGTACTACCTTGGGACAAAAATCCCGGAGTATGCAGCGTATTTTACTAAAGAATACAAAAAAAGCTGACCTTTTTGTAACTAAATGCGTCTTTCAACAAAAAACGGTCAACATGAAACTCTCCATTATTGTCTCGATCGCCATCTTCAGCATCAGCCTTTGCGGATGTAACAAAAGACAAGAATCTCCGAATGAAACGCTGCCGCCCTGCCTTCAAGACAAAATCGAGGCATTTAAGCAGTGGCCATACGCCAAATCTATCATTAAAATCCTAAGGCCGGATGGCCCCTTATTCTGGTTCGTTGACAGGTTCTACGACGGCGGCGAGGAAGTGCTGGATGAAAATTGCCAATTTGTATGCCTTGCCGACTGCGAATGTGTCGGAAACATCGTTCAGTGTGATGGTTCGCACCTGAACTTCCCTTTAGAAACCATTTGGAAAAAATAGCTTGGTCGCCGAGCTTGAAGTTTTTTCTACTTTAGCCCCAAACTATCGTACATGAAACAAATCGCCGTTCTCTTTCTCATCCTTTTTCCCCTCAGCCCAATTCTCTCCCAACCCGCCCTCAAACGCCAGGCAGCCCAGCTTGCCGATGCCGTCGAAGCCAAAATCGTCGCCTGGCGCCGTGATTTCCACCAGCACCCCGAGCTCTCCAACCAGGAGTTCAAGACCGCCGAAAAAGTGGCCGCCCACCTGCGCGCGCTTGGTATGGAGGTCAAAACGGGCATCGCTATCACGGGCGTGGTAGGCATCCTGAAAGGCGGAAAGCCCGGCCCGGTCGTCGGCCTCCGCGCCGATATGGACGCGCTGCCCGTCACCGAGCGCGTCGATCTGCCTTTTAAATCCGTGGCGAAAGGCACTTACAACAACGAAAGCGTGGGGGTCATGCACGCCTGCGGGCACGACATGCACGTGGCCATACTCATGGGCGTGGCCGAGGTGCTATCCAAAATGCGGGCCGAGCTCGCCGGCACCGTCGTGTTCGTGTTCCAACCCGCCGAAGAAGGGCCCCCGGAAGGCGAGGAAGGCGGCGCGCCCCTGATGATTAAGGAAGGGCTGCTCACCGATACCAAAATGGAAGTGATGTTCGGCCTGCACATCAACGCCAGCACCGAGGTCGGCCACATCAAATACCGCTCCGGCGGCGCCATGGCCGCTTCCGACTGGTTTTACATCACCGTGCACGGCAAGCAGTCGCACGGCTCGGCGCCCTGGAGCGGCATCGACCCCATCGTGGTGAGCGCGGAGATCATACAGGGGCTACAGACCATCGTCAGCCGCCAGGTGAACCTCACCGAGTTCCCCGCCGTGGTGACGGTGGGCAAGATTGCCAGCGGGGTACGCGCCAACATCATCCCCGAAGTGGCCGAAATGGTGGGCACCATCCGCACCCTCGACACGGCCATGCAGCGGCAGATTTACCAGAAAATAGCGCTCACGGCCACGAAAATCGCAGAGAGCGGGGGCGCTACCGCCGAAGTGCGCATCGACAACAAAACCCCCGTGACCTACAACAACCCCGAGCTCACGGCCTGGGCCCTGCCCTCCCTGCGCGATGCCGCCGGCGCAGCAAACGTCTCGGAGCACAAGCCCAAGACCGGCGCCGAAGACTTCGGCTTTTTCGCCCAAAAAATCCCCTGCTTTTATTTTTTCCTCGGCGGCATGCCCAAAGGCGGCGACGAGCTCAAAGCGCCCGCCCACCATACCCCCGATTTTTTTGTGGACGAAAGCGGGATGAAGCTGGGGGTGAAGGCGTTTTGTTATTTGGTGCTGGATTATTTTGGAAGGTAGTGGGTACATTTTTTTCGCTTGAAACACATCCTTCCAAAAGCGAAAAAAATCATGTTTAAGCAACTCTTCCACCTCATCCTCCTCCTGCTCCTGAGCGCCAGCGCCTTCGCGCAGCCCAACAAAAAAGTAGGCCCGGCCCTGTCCAAATTCCTCAACACGGAATTTATGCTCAAATACCGCGACCTGCGCATCGAAGCGGAGAGCGCAGCCATCGGCGTCCAATCCCGGAAAGACCAGATGAAAACCTCCGACATCTTCTGCTTGCGCACGGCTTACGACCAAACTGCCTCCCGCGCCAACCAAATCCTTGAAGGAATCAAACAAGATTTCCTCAACGGCAAAAAACTGAAAACCATCGCCGAGTTCCCCGAAATGTACTCTGATGGCCTGCGGTACAAGCTCCAGGATTTGTCCGACTTTTACGCGGCCAATTTCCAGCAAGTGCTGGCAGATGCCTCCGTGGAGCAAGACGAGCAGATCGTCGGCAGCGCGGTGCTGCTGCTCGTCGTGGAGCTGATCGGGCTCACCAAGGGGCTCACCAATTACTTCGCCGAGATAAAGCGTGAAGCCCGCCAGTACACCGAAGCCCATTTGCAGGAAAATCTCGTGCAGCCCTACCGCTGGCGCTATTGGGACGAGCTTTCGGGTGCCGCCTCGCCTTATGAAAAGTTCGAAAAAAGCAGCGAGCTCAACCTCAACCAGCCACGGACAGAAGACCCGCTCGACCAGCAGCTCCAAAAAATGAACCAAGCCATCAGCAACTTCCCGCTCAAGGACAATGCGGCAGGGAACAGCAACTCCGGCTTCGACCTGCCCCAAGAAAGCAACGTTTCCAGCGATTCCACCGCGTTCAAATACGAGGACTGGTCGCCCACAGAACCTGCCCCGGGGCAAGCAAAGGATCGCGCCACAACGCCGGCAGCCCTGAAAACACCTGTAAAAACCGACACGCCCGCCGCCAAAACGGCAAAGCCGGCGACACCCGTTGCCAAGCCCGTCAAAAAGGACCAATAAGCCTTTCTTATCACCCACATAATTGCTCAACTTCAAACAAGCTGCCCTCTTGCAGCCAGCCATTTTCACGTGCCCCCAGCATCCAGCATCCAGCATCCAGCATCCAGCATCCAGCATCCAGCATCCAGCATCCACCCGCCTTCGCCAAGGCTTCGGCGGGTAAACCATCCACATTTTCTAACCTATTTTTTCAACTAAAACAATGAAAAAGCACATTCAAACCTCATTCCAGGGAAACCTCGATTTCCTGATGCAAGCCTACCAGAACCTGATGACAAACAGGAGCATTTTCCTTTTCGGGTTGTTGCTCCTGGTTTCCACAGCCTTCGCCCAGCCTTATGTGCTGCGGCACAACCTCACCAGCGCACAGTACCAGGCAGAGGTGAATAAATGGACCAGCGCCCAGTACGGCTACCGCATCAGCCAGGTGAGCGGTTACAGCGACAACGGCACCGACAAGTATGCAGCCATATTTGAGAAAAAAAGCGGGCCGGTGTACGCTGCACGGCACAATATGACCCCTGCCCAATACCAAAACGAAGTCAACACCCTAAAAGCACAGGGCTTCCGACCGGTACAGGTGAGCGGTTTCCCTTCCGGCAACGATGCCAAGTACGCCGCCATCTTTTTCAAGGAAGCCAACGCCCCGGCTTCGGTGGCCAAGCACGGCATGACCTCCGCAGATTACCAAACTGAATTCAACAAGTGGACAGGTCAGGGCTACCAACTCACCGACATCAGCGGTTACACCGTGGGTGGCACCGACTACTACGCCGCAGTATGGGAAAAAATCGGCGGCCCGCAGCGCTCTTGCCGCCACCGTATGACCAGCGCCGAATACCAGGACGAGTACAACGCCAAATCTGCTCAGGGCTACCGCCTGTTGAAAGTATCGGGCTATTCCATCGGCAACCAGGCGCGCTTCGCGGCGATTTGGGAAAAAAATACCGGCCCGGTACTCGCTGCGCGCCACAACATCAGCGGCGCGCAAAACTACCAGGACGAGGCCGAGCGCCTCTACTACCTCGGCTACCGCCCCACCTGGGTGAACGGATACACCGTGAACAACAACGACTTTTTCGCAGGCACCTGGATCTGCAACGACCCCTTCAAATCTGCAGAAATGAAAGCCGTGGACGACTTAGTGAAAAAGTACATGGACGACAACGATATCCCCGGCCTTTCCATCGCCCTGGCGCGCAACGGCAAGCTCATGTTCGCCAAGACTTACGGCTTTGCCGACCAGGAAGCCAACGAAAGGGTAGCTCCCCGGCACCTGTTCCGCATCGCCAGTGTCAGCAAGCCCATCACGGCTGCGGCCATCATGAAGCTGGAGCAAACCAACAAACTGGAGCTTTCCGACAAGATATTCGGCACAGGCGCCATCCTCGGAACTACCTACGGCAACAACAGCGCCTACACCGCCAATCTGAAAAAGATCACCGTCGATCACCTGCTCACCCACCACGCAGGCGGCTGGGACCAGGACGGCGACCCCATCGGACAGAACCAAACCTGGAACATGAGCACCTACCTGAGCAACACCTTGAACAACTACCCGCTCGATACAGAACCGGGCAGCACCTACGATTACTCCAACTACGGTTTTGCGCTCCTGGGTCGTGTGATCGAGGTGAAAACAGGCAAAACTTACGAGTCCTGGGTGAAAGACAACATCCTGGCGCCATGCGGCATCTCGGCCATGAAGATCGGCGGCAGCACCCTGGCAGAGCGCAAAACGAACGAGGTGAAATACTACGGCAACAGCGCCTACTTCTACAACATCCCGCGCATGGACGCGCACGGCGGCTGGATCGCCAGCCCCATCGACCTGGTGCGCTTCCTGGTGCACGTTGACCAGTCGCCGTCTGTGCCAGACATTTTGAGTGCCGGCACCCTGGCCAAGATGTTCACGCCCAGCGCCACCAACAACGCCTACTGCAAAGGCTGGTCGCGCGTACCGGGCTCCGGCAGCCTGTGGCATAACGGCGCCCTGCCCAGCACGCTCTCCGAAATGAAGCGCACTTCCGACGGGTTCTGCATCGCCATCCTGATGAACACCCGGCCCGGGGAAGGAAAGGACAAAAACGGGGTCGATATGGGCGCATTGCTCGGCAACATCAAAAATGCCATCACGTACTGGCCGAACCACGATCTTTTCTGAAAAAAATTTTCAATTCCCTGGGTACATCCTCCCAGCGGAAAACACATCCTATCATATTTCATATTTTCAAACCTTTTCATACCCAGTAGAAAGTAGTTTGTGAGGATATTAGAGGGCAAGTCATTGATAATCAATCTGATCTATCCT
>CAZULM010000056.1:0-38028 GCA_964621185.1 uncultured Saprospiraceae bacterium
CAATTTTGTTAGTGTTGTTTTCTTCCCGTTAGTGTCCTCAATTACAAAAGCCTAATGCCTTGCCCTGTTTTTTTTCAATCAAATCTGTTCTTGCCAATGGCAAATAGCCAATAGCCAACGGCTGGAAGTATAAATATACCTCACGCCGCTTGGTTTTGTGTATGCCGATCTTTGTAATCAATTGAAGATCAGTTGAATCAATCATACTCAATCACAAAAATCAGGCGAATCATAGTATAAACAGGCCGGCCACACGTTACCGCGCGCACCGACCTGCCGTGAGGGAAAAACCCCCGCTTGCAACCCTTACTGGGCAGCCTGTGGCTCCCCGTAAATAAAATTGTCCATGACAGACACATCAACGCTGCCGCCGTCGTCGGGGCCCAATGCGGTGTTGCCGTATTCGATGCGCACCCGGTACACGATGGCATCGGGGAACAATACGCCCAAAAATACATGCCCGTTGTTGAGCACCGGGGTTGCGTACACACCCAGCGATTTGTCGTTGATGTCGAAATATTCGAACGCCGTGTTTTCGACCCGGTCAACATCTACATAAACCGCCCCGAAACCCCTCACCACAGCCTTGGTATCCGTGCCTGGCACGTAAAAACGGATATCGGCAATGTTACTGCCGATGGGCGAAAAAAGCCGCTCGGCGCTGAATGCCGGGAATGTATTCACATAGGTGGGGTTGATGTTGCCAAAGGAAGGCAGTGTGTTTGTGGGATTGTTGCTGTCGGCGCTCACCATAAGCCCGGTGCCGGGCGTGCTAAGCACGATGCCACGGGAACGTGGGGCAGTAGGGCTGTTGAATGTAGCAGGCGGGTAGTAATTTGGCGCACATTCTGCGTCTGTCAGCCCGTCCCAGGTAACTTCGCGGAAGCCGGTGGCGCCCTGGGTGCCTGGCACGCCCCCATTGTCGGCGCCGAGCAAGGCCTTGTATTCGTCAATTTTTGCCTGGATGTTGCTGTTTGCCGTAAGCACGGTGGCTTTGGGGCCTTCCTTGTCCTTTTTGCAATTGCTGGCGGCAAAAGCGAGGAGCAGGAGCATGATTTGCAAAGCGGTGGCCTTTTTCATAAGGTTTCTATTTTGTGGTGAAAGGATTTGGCCAGCTCAGGCTGGTCGTGTTTGTTTTACTTTTTTGTTGGTGTTGGCTGAATAAAAAACCTAACCCCCGTTTTTGAATATTTTTGCGCGCTTTGCGTTTTACCTCACGCCACTTGATTTTGTGCATACCGATCTTTGTAATCAATTGAACATCACTTGAATCAATCAAACTCAATCACAAAAACCAGGCGAATCATAGTATGTATTCGGGCTTTCCAAAAACGACTGAACCATGAAGGGAAAACTTGCCGCCACTTTTATCCTGGCCATACATTTTTGGGCCCAGCCACCTTCCGCCCAAACCAACTGCGATACGCTAAAGATAAATGCCTTTTTGGCATATTCCAACGAACGCCTGGATGCAGGAAAAATCCAGGAAGCACTGGATGCCGTCCAACAGACTTTGACGAGTTTGGCAGGCTGCCCCAACACCGATTCTGTTTTTTATGCGTTGACCCTGGCACAAATTGGAGAAGCCTACCACAGCATTGCTGCCGAACTGCTATACCAAGGATTGGTCAATCAAAGCATTGACGTCGCTGAGCGCCGGGTGGCTTTGTACAAAATGATGCCGGGCGACCATGCCGAAGAACTGGCAGACAGTTACCTCTCCTTATCGAACGCACTTACCGTCAACGACGATCGGAAACTGGCCTACGAAGTAGCCAGGACTGGGCTGCAAATCAGACAGGCAAACAACCCTAACAACCCTAAAATCGCATCGTTTTTTGACAGGATTGTCGACAACTTCCTGGCGATGGCTGATGTGGAATCCGCATTGCCCTACCTCCAAGCATGGGACAAATTTCATCGACAGCTCGGCAGCAAAGCCAGCTTGCAAATGAGGGTAGCTTTGGCCAACAACTGGGCTATGTACTATTACAACAAAGGCGATCTGAACCAAGCCATCCGCGTGTTGGAAGACAGTTTGGCCATGTACGGCGAGCGATTGAGGGCCAAAGGAACCATGGCAGGCGCCTTGGTGGGCATTGCCGAATTCAACCTCAGCGAGTTTTATGCCATTGTAGGTAACTATGAGCGCTCGCTTCATTATGCCGAAAAAAACGTCGCCCTCTTCGAAAAACGCATCCAACAACAAAAGGGCAGGATGCTCGACCGATCCCACTACACCTGGTGCCTCGCCCAATCGGCCAAGGCAGCATGGGGGCTGTACCGACAGACGAATGATACAACCTGGTACAACTTCGCAGAGCGCAGAAGCCAACGGGCAGAAGACCTGATTTTCTCCATGCGCGACCGGCGCCCCAACGACGGCTTTCTGAGCTGGATGGGCGACGATATCGACATCGTAGCCAATATCGTGGAGGTGCGGCAAGGGATGTACGCCAAAACTGGCGATAAGTTCAATGCAGCCCGCGCTTTCGAAGCCCTTGAGGCCAGCAAAACCTTTGCCATGCAGCAATTCCTGCACGAAACCTATTCGCTGCGTTGGAGCGGCATTCCCGACACCTTGTACCAACAGGAATCGGACTACCGGCAGGAGATCAACGACATGGAAACCAATTTTTTCATGCTGCGCAACCAGCCCAATGCCGATAGCCTCATCGCCGCCAATGACCAAAAACTGTTCGCGCTGCGCGACAAATACAATGTTTTTTTAGCGGGGCTGGAAAAGAACTACCCGGAATATTTCCGGCTGAAATACAGCCATCCTGCCGTCGACTTAGGCCAGGTACAGGGCAAAAACCTCCGTGCTGGCCAATGTATGCTCGACCTGTACATTCGAAATGACCTGGTTTTTGCCATGCTCATCCGGCCCGACACCGTGATTTGGCGCGCTACCCCTTATGACAGCCTGGCACATCAGGCCATCGAGGTGCTGAAAAACGATTCGCGTGAATTTCCAAGCTATCAGGCCCTTCCTGAAACCGCGTATATAAGCAAACTGCAGGATTACGCCGACGCAGCCTACAAGGCCTACACGGTGCTTATTGAACCGGTGCGCCCCTTTTTGACAGAAGAAGTGCTGCTGATCCCGCGGAATGACCTTTCCGTCTTTCCCTTTGGGGCTTTGCTCACCCAAAGGGAAACGAATATGGCCAAACCCTTCCTTTGGCATTTTCTGGAACAGGAATTCGTGCTGAGCCGGACATTCTCCGCTGGCTTGTTCCAGTTCGTACAAAACCGACCTGTTCGGGAGAACCTGTCGGGAACCGTGCTGGCCTTTGCCCCATTTGTGGAAGAAAATTCGCCTGAAAAACCGAACATTCCTGTAGGCGACGTGGCCGCGCTCACCAGGGGTGAAATTTACAAACCATTGCCGAACAGCGGGGAAGAAGCCGCATTTATCGCAGCCTGGACGAATGGGGAAGCTTTTATCGGAAGGGAGGCTACAAAATCCAATTTCCTGAAAAAAAGCCCTGACTTCAAAATCCTCCACCTGGCTACCCACAGCGCCGCCAACGACGTTCTTGGAGAATATTCCTTCGTGGCGCTTCAAGCTGACAGCGCCCCCAATCAGATAGACATGCTCTATGCCCGCGACATCTACGGCCTGCACCTGTCTGCCGATCTTGTAGTGCTGTCGGCCTGCGAAACAGCCCTTGGCCAATTCCGAAATGGAGAGGGTGTCATCGGCCTCACCCGTGCTTTCACCTGTGCCGGCGCCAAGAATGTGGTAGCCTCCCTCTGGTCTGTCAATGATGCCAGCACCAAGGATTTGATGATAGGCTTTTACAAGGAAATTACCAAAGGAACGCCTTACAACCAGGCATTGGCCGAGGCAAAACGGGTTTTCGTCCAGGAGAACCGACAGTACGCACACCCGTATTATTGGGCAGGGTTTGTGTTGAATGGAAGGTGAAAAATGGTTTCAGGTTTCGGGTTTCAGGTAGTTTTCGATCAATTGCTTTATGTACTCTGGAGGTTTTTTCCCACCACTTTCAGCCGCATTTTTAAGTGCCTCAAAAAATTTCACTTCTTTGCCTTGCCAAACCAAATCCAAGCGCCTTATTTCTTCTAATGCAATATGGTCATAACTTTCTGGATTGCCCCAAAATCACCTGCTATTTCATACGGCACTTTATGGTCAACTTGTAAATTCCTTTCATCAAAATTCCCGTTGCAAACGGCACACTTGCCATTGCGGACTTGATACAACTGAGATTTAAAACTTTTTGAGAATAGTTTCCTACCTTTTAGCCGGGCAAGTCGAATTTGACTTAGATCACCAAATTTGTACGCTGCAATTGATTTCCCAGTTTTTGATTAGACGATAAAAGTTTCCAATGGCAAAGTTGGATCAATGGTCTATTTATATCATTAATTACATAGTGATTTGCTTGGCAATTGTAGGCAGCAGCTATTGAAACCGCAGCCGATCCAGCAAATGGCTCAAACGCCTATTGATGTTACTAGGGAAGTAAAACAAGATTTTTTCAGCCAAATTTCTCTTGCTTCCTTGATATGGAATTGGATGCGGCAATTTTTTCATCAAGCTCTAAATTTGCGGCAAGATAAAACTTTTTGTGCCAAATAGCTATCACATATTTTAAATGGATGAAAAACCATTTCAATGAATTTGAACCCTACAAGCTTTGTTCCAACACCTTCGCCTCCCGCTGAAAACTATGCCCACCATCATTGGCAATCTCATTCAACCGCTTTATTATCAAAGTTTTGTGCTGCTCAAAATCAGGCAGCAGCGCCAATGTCCCGTACCACTGCGCGGCCTCGCCGTAGCGCAGGCTTTTCCCCAACTGTTCAAACAAGCTTGCTGCTTCCGGGTATTTTTTAAGGCCGAACAATGCGTGTGCCCGGAGGTAGTTGGCATCTGTTTCATAGCCTGCCGGAACATTCAGCAGTTCCTTGAGCGCTTCTGCTGGGCGCTTTTCGGCCAAAGCCCGCCGTGCGGCATCTAAGGGGTCTTTGGTGTCGGGAATGTTGCCGCGCACCTCGGAGGCAAAGTTGGGCGGGCGGTAGATTGAGGTTGCCAAGGCCAGGAAGCGGTTTGGTTTTGGCTTTTCGGCCATTGGCTGTGGCTTTGGCTGCTCTGGCACAGCAGGGGCAGACGGGGCTGGCATCTGTGGCGCGGGGGCGGTATTGGGCGCCTGTTGTGTCGGTGCTCGTTCCGTTTGGGGCCAAAAAAACCATGCCGCCGCCGCGAGGGCGAGCAGCAGGATGATTGCCCAAACTCGCCCGCCGCCTTTTGGAGGCTCGGGGGCTGGGCGCCATTGCTTCATTTTGGCGCTCAAGTCGGCAGCCACCAGCGCTTCGCGGGCTTCCCTTTCAAGGCGTTCTATGTTTTTATCAGACATGTTGTTGTCGCAGCGGGGGGATTAAATTTTGAAAAAATCTGTTAGTTCATCGTTGTTTTCAATCAGTTTTTTCAGTTTTTTTCGACATTCGGAGCATTGGTTCATCGCTACCTGGTCGGAGCCATAGCCCATTTCGGCAGCTATTTCTTTCATGGAATAACTCAGTTGGTAAAGCGTGAGCAGGCGCTTGCACTTGTCGCCCATACTGCCTAACATTTTTTGCAGGATTTGCTGCCGTTCGCGGTCGTACATGTCACTTTCGATAAAATGCTCGATCTCAAGGCGTTCGGCGTTTTCAAGCGCCACGGTGCGGCCTGCTTTGCGTTGGCGGTTGAGCCATTGCCATTTGGCGATGCTGCAGAAAAAGGTTTTGAGCGCTGCCTCCCCCCGGAACTTGCCTTCGCGGAGCAAGCGGTCGAAGCTGATGAAAGTATCGTGGTACAAATCCTCCCCGTCAGCTTCCGTGCCGCCGTGCTGCACGGCATACTGCCGCACCCAATGCTGCAGCCCTGCATCCTGAAACCACCAAGCCAATGCAGCGTCGCGCTCTCCTGCCCCGCCAGCTACGGCGCGGGCAAAAGCATCATCTGTCCAACGTGCTTGTTTGTTCATAAGTGGCGGCTTCCGGTGAGTCCCCCCTGTTTCTAAAGTGTTCGCGTTTCCCAAAATGGCAGGTGTTGTATGCTACATGTACAACCCTTGGTGTCGGCATCAAAAAAAACCTAACCCTGCAAGGTTCGCTTTTTTTGGCAGTTTTTAAAAAAATTAGCCTTTTTAAAAGTACGAAAAAAATGCAGCCTGGAAATATCCCAGGCTGCCACACATATACTATTGTAATATTCCAGTTCTTTACTTAGGCGCCAAATTCGGGTTCAGCAAGTCATAAAACTGATCCAGTTTCGGCATGATGATGATGCGGGTGCGGCGGTTGGTAGCCCGGCCTTCGGCGGTGTCGTTGCCAGCGAGGGCGTTGTACTCGCCACGGCCGGCAGCGATCAGTTTGTTCGGGTTTATGTTGAAGTTTTTCTGCAACACGCGCACCACAGAGGTTGCCCTTTTCACGCTCAGGTCCCAGTTGTCGTCGATACAACCGTTCTTGATGGCTACATTGTCAGTATAGCCCTCCACCATCACTTCAAGGTCGGGGCGCGATTCGATGATTTTTGCGATGTTGCCCAGTACGCTATTAGCTTTTGGCGTAAGGTTGTAGCTTCCGCTTTGGAAGAGCATTTTGTCAGAAAGGTTGATGAACACTACGGTTTTGTCCACTTTCACGTCCACGTCTTTGTCTTCGATGCCGTCTTTCAGCACACCTTTGAGGTTGACGGACAAGGCCAGGTTGATGGAGTCGGCTTTGGATTTAGCTGCCTGCAACAAATGGATATACTTGTCTTTTTTCTCCAATTGGGCTAATGTTTCTTTAATGTTGTCGCTGGCTGATTGAGACAACACTGTGAGGTTGCCCACTTGTTGTACCTGGTTGTCGCGCTGCGTTTTAAGGTCCTGTATTTGCTCTTCGCGGAGCTTCAAGGTGCCTTGCGCGTTTTTGAGGTCGGCGCGCAGCAGTTCTTTTTCTTTGTCGCAGGTGCCGAGTTGGCTGAGCATGGATTTCACCCGGTCGTCGCAGGTGGCGAGGTCTTTACGGGCGGCATCAAGTTCAAGCTTTTGGTTGCTCAGCTCCTTTTTTACCGCGAGGTATTTCTTTTTGGCAACGCAGGAAGTCAAACTTGCCCCTACAAACAGGAGCACAATCAGATGATAGGTAATTCGCATAGAAATTCGGAAATTGAAATGTTTGAATGTTAAAAAAAGATGGTTTTGATGGGTTAACGAGCGATCCTCATTATTATTTTTTACAGAGGGGGAGGCAAATATCAGACCAAGCCAAAGCGAGAAAGCCCGTTTTGGGGGCTTTTAATGAGCTTTTAATCGTATTATAATGAATGATTTATCCGCGCAATTGTTCGGAAGCAATCAACACAGCGCCCCATATTTTGGCAGCTTTTGCAATGTACAACATTTTAATAAATTGATAATCATTTTTTTATGAAAAAATCTACCTTTCGACCTTATTAAAACCTACCTGCTATGTCCTCGCGTATCCTGCTGCTTTTGCTCGCTTTCCCCTCCTTGTCCAATTGCCAACCATCTGGCCATCCCATTGCTATTATCCCCCAGCCTTTGGAGGTTACAGCGGCAGAGGGCGTTTTCACTTTAAAACCTGACACGAAAATCATCGTGCCAAATGACAAGGAATGGGCTACTGCTGCCGAATACCTGATGTTCACGTTGGCAAAATCGACTGGCTATAACATTGAAACACAAATTTTCACCCAGAATAAGCCGAATCCCGGCACCAATGCCATTTTCTTCTTGCCCGACGAGAATATTGGCCATTCCGAAGGCTATCAATTAGAGCTCAGGGAAACCAGCATCCGCATCCGCGCGCGCTCGGCGGCTGGGGCGTTTTACGCCGTCCAAACCCTCCGGCAACTGTTCCCTGCCGCCATAAACAGCCAAAAGCCAGCTGCAGGAATGAATGCCTGGACGGCCCCTTGTTGCAGCATCCGCGACGAGCCGCGCTTCGCGTACCGAGGCTTGCACCTCGATGTGGGCCGCCATTTTTTCCCGGTCAGCTTTGTCAAAAAATACATCGACGTGCTGGCAGCGCACAAGCTCAACACCTTTCATTGGCACCTTACGGAAGACCAAGGCTGGCGCATTGAGATTAAGCAATACCCGAAATTGCAAAGCATCGCCGCTTGCCGCGAACAGACACTTGTAGGCCACTATTCCGACAACCCGGAGCGCTACGATGGGAAAAAAGATTGCGGATACTATACACAGGAGGAAATAAAAGAAGTGATCCAATACGCCCAAAGACGTTTCGTCACCATCATTCCCGAAATAGAGATGCCCGGCCATGCGCTGGCAGCGCTCACGGCCTACCCCGAACTGGGCTGCACCGGAGGGCCTTATAAAACGGCTCAAAAATGGGGGGTGTTCGACGACGTGTTCTGCGCGGGCAACGAAGAAACGTTCCAATTCTTGGAAAACGTCCTGAACGAAGTATGTGCCCTGTTCCCAGGCGCCTACGTCCATATCGGTGGCGACGAATGCCCGAAAACCAGATGGGAAGCCTGCCCGAAATGCCGCAAGCGCATGGAGGCCAACAACCTGAAAGACGCACACGAGCTCCAGAGCTATTTCATCCGCCGCGCCGAAGCGATGCTGGCCAAGCACGGCAAAAAGCTGATCGGCTGGGACGAGATACTCGAAGGCGGCATCGCCCCAACAGCCACCATCATGAGCTGGCGGGGCATCCAAGGCGGAATCGCTGCTGCCAAAGCCGGCCACGATGCCATCATGACCCCCACTTCCGACGTGTATTTCGACTACTACCAAAGCGACCCGGTAACGGAGCCTGTGGCAATCGGAGGCTACCTCCCCCTCGAAAAAGTGTACAGCTACGAACCCATACCTTCTGAACTGAGCGAAGCCGAAGCTAAACATATCCTCGGCGCACAGGGCAATGTCTGGACGGAATACATGACGACATCCGATTACGTGGAGTATATGGCATACCCGCGGGCATGCGCGCTGGCAGAAGTGGTCTGGTCGGCCAAGCAGCACAAAAACTGGGAGGACTTCAGCCGGCGGCTGCTCACCCATTTCACCCGCCTCGAAGCTATGGGGTTGAACTACGCCAAAGCCTTTTTCGATATCACGGCCTCCTTCAGCAACGGAAAGGTCAGCCTCAAGGGCAGCAGGCCCGATTTCGCCATATACTATACCACCAACGGATCCGAGCCTTCCGGGCGGTCAATTCGGTACACAGCCCCATTTTCCTTGAAAAAGAGCGCTACGATAAAAGCCGTCGTCGTCCAAAATGGCAAGGCAGCGGGCAAGGTGCGCAGCGTGCCATACCTCGTGCACAAAGCCAGCGGAAAGCCTTACACCATGTCCCGCACCCCCGACAAATACACCGGTGGCGAAAAATATGGCCTCACCAATGGCGTTACCGGCAAGCTGAAAGGTTGGAACAACTGGGTAGCACTTGTCAACCACGACATTGATCCCGTGATCGATCTGGGAAAAAAGACCCGTTTCAAGCGCGTGTCCTGCAATTTTGTCAACTCTAAAGCCGCCTGGATTTACCCGCCGCTGGAAGTGACTGTCTCCGTTTCAGATGATGGGGTCAATTTCAAACAACTCGCACAAAAAACCATTGATGCCGTCAATGTGAAAGGCATTTCCGTCGAATCTGTAGTACTGGTCACCCCGGGTGCACGTGGTCGGTATTTGAAGTTTGTGGCCAAAACATTTGGGGTGATCCCCAGTGGGGCGCCCGGCGCCGGGGAGGGGGCTTGGCTATTTGTGGACGAAATTGTGGTGGAGTGATTATCTTTGACTTCATGCACAAACTTACACTCAGCTTCGCAATCCTGTTCCTAAGCCATGCGCTGCTGGCCCAAAAGGCCAATTGGGTCAAACTTTTCGACGGCAAAACCCTGCAAGGCTGGAACCAGAAAAACGGCCAGGCCAAATTTACCGTCGAAAACGGCCAAATAGTCGGCGCCACTGTGGCCAATACCCCCAATTCTTTCCTCTGCACCAATGCCGAATACGGCGACTTTATTCTGGAATTGGAGCTGAAAGTCGATGATCAGATGAACTCCGGCATCCAGTTCCGCAGCCTTTCCCTGCCAAGCTATCAGGATGGGCGGGTGCATGGCTACCAGGTGGAGGTCGATCCATCTGCCCGGGCCTGGTCGGGCGGCATCTACGACGAAGGCCGCCGCGATTGGCTGTACATCCCCAACATAAACCCCGCTGGGAAAAAAGCTTTCCGAAACGGGGAGTGGAACAAATACCGCATTGAGGCCATCGGCAGCAGCATCCGCACCTGGGTAAACGACATCCCGGTGGCCCATCTGATCGATGATATGACTGCCAAGGGGTTTATTGCCCTGCAAGTCCATGCAATTTATGGCGATACAAAGCCCGGCAGTCAGATCCGTTGGAAAAACATCCGCATACAGACCAAAAACTTACAGCCAAGCCCGTTTGACGATACCCCCGTTGTGAACCTGCTGCCCAACAACCTTTCCGGACAAGAGAAAACCCAAGGTTTTAAGCTGCTTTTCAACGGCTCGGACTTTAATGGCTGGCGGGGCGTGCACGCGGATAAAATGCCCGAAAAACGCTGGTCGGTGCAAGATAGCGCCATCAATGTCAGCCCTTCTGATGGCTCTGAAAAGGGAAACGACATTGTAAGTACAGAGCAATACGGCGCTTTTGAATTGGTTTTTGAGTTCAAACTTTCCCAAGGCGCCAATTCCGGGATCAAATACTTCGTCAACGAGGCTTTTGATTCCGGCGGCAAATCGGGCATCGGTTTGGAATATCAAATCCTCGACGACGCGCGCCACCCCGATGCCACTCAGGGCGTGGTCGGCAACCGCACCCTGGCAAGCCTCTATGACCTCATTCCGTCAGAAAAATTAGAAAAACGCTTTCAACGCAACATCGGCGACTGGAACCAGGGGCGGATCATTGCCTACCCCAACAACCGCATCCAGCACTGGCTCAACGGGTTCAAGGTGCTGGAATACGAACGCAAATCCAACATTTTCAAGGCTTTGGTCGCGCGGAGTAAATACCTGAAGTTCGAAGGCTTTGGCATGAACGACACTGGCCCCATCCTCTTGCAAGACCACGGCGACCAAGTCAGTTTCCGAAGCATCAAAATACGCCCCCTGCTGAGTTCTCCCCCAACTTGCGACTGACCACAAACGCCTCATTATCAAATTATCAAATTATCAAATTATCAAATTATCAAATTATCAAATTAAACACCATGGCTTCACGCAGACAATTCGTAAAAAATACTGCTGTCATTGCCGCTGGCGCGCTCGCTTTCAGCGCCAAAAGCTATGCCCGCATCCTGGGCGCCAACGACCGCGTGCGCGTGGGCGTGATCGGCTTTTCCGACCGGTTCAAGAATTCCCTTTTGCCGCCATTTGTCGCCTTGCAAAAGGAAATGAACTTCGAAATGGTTGCGCTGTCCGACATTTGGAACCGCCGTCGTGACGAAGGGGAAGCCCATTTGAAGGCGAAACTGGACAACAGTTTCAAGGTGTTCCCCAACAACGATGCCCTTTACGATTCGAAAATGGTGGATGCTGTGTTTATCAGCACGGCAGATTTCCAGCACGCCATCCATACCATTGAAGCCATAAAAGCCGGTTGCGACGCCTACACCGAAAAGCCCTTGGCCGAAACAATGGCTGACAACCGGGCTGTGTTGAAGGCCGTGCGCGACAGCAAAAAAATTGTGCAGATAGGCTCGCAACGCCGCAGTGGCGCGAACTACCACACAGCGGCTGATTTTATCCAGACCGGAAAATTCGGCCCCATCGTGATGGTGGAATTGATGTGGAACGTGAACCAGCCAGGACGTTGGCGGCGGCCCGAACTGGTAAAAAACTTGAAAGAAAGCGACGTGGACTGGAAGCGTTACCTCATAAACCGCCCAAAAGTGGCTTTTGACCCGCGGAAATACGTGGAGTACCGGCTGTTTTGGCCTTATTCGTCTGGTATTCCGGGACAATGGATGAGCCACCAAATTGACACCGTGCACTGGTTCGCCGGACTCCCCCACCCCCGCAGTGTTGTTGCCAACGGCGGCATTTACCAGTGGAAAGATGGCCGCACCAATCCAGACACGCTCACAGTCGTGTTCGATTACGGCCCTTTGAACGACCCAAGTTCGGGTTTTCAGGTTCAGTTTACCTCCCGTTTTTCCAATTCAGCGGGCGATGTCAAAGAATTGTACTACTCCAACGGCGGCATGATAAACTTAGACACCAACGAAATCAGCGACCGAGGCGGTTTGCGCGAAGCAGAAGCTGCGGCAATGGGCATGAAACCAAACCTGCTCTCCCCTATGAAGCTGGAAGGCGAAAAAGTCGCGACCGATGCCAATACAGGCGGCGACCCGCTCACGTATTACCACGTCAAAAACTGGATGGAATGTGTGCGCAGCCGTCGGCAACCCAATGCGCCCATTGAGGCAGGGTACCAACATTCAATCGCCAACATCATGGCCAATGCGGCGTACCACACGGGGAAAAAAGTGACGTTCGATGTGCGCAGGCAGGAGGTGCTGGCAGGTGGGGCCGTTTGGAAAATGTAGTCGATTTGTTGGAAACACATAGGTTTTTTTTCTTAACATACGAGGCACATAGGGACATAGGACACATAGTTTTTTTGATCAGCCAACCATTCGCTTTGCATCTAAGATAACCCCTTCTGATCCAACCAAAATCTTTTCATTGTTTCCACTGATGGCAAAAAACCTATGTGCCCTATGTCCCTCGTATGTGTTAAAAAACCACGCACCATGAACAAAATAAATGTCGCCATCGTCGGCTTTGGCTTGTCGGGGCGCTACCTCCAGGCCCCTTTTTTTGAGACCAACCCTGAATTTCAACTTAAGACGGTGGTAACAAGCCAGCATGCCCTTCACGAAACTTACCCCCATGTGGAAAAGGCTGGCAGCCTTGCCGAGGTGCTGTCCGATGCGTCCATTGATCTGGTGAGCATCGCATCGCCCAACGACACCCATTATGCTTATGCCCAGCAATGCCTTTTGGCGGGCAAGCATGTATTGGCAGAAAAACCATTCACGGCAACAGTCAAGGAGGCGGAAGCACTGGTTGCCTTGGCAGAAAAGCAGCAACGGCAGTTGTTCGTATTCCAGAACCGGCGTTTCGACAGTGATTTTTTGACTGTAAAAAAGGTGATAGAAAGCGGGAACTTGGGTGAGCTCCTTCGATTTGAAGCCCGTTACGACCGCTACAAGCCATTGTTGAACGCCAAGAAATGGAAAGAAACGCCCTGCAGCAACAATGGCATTTTGTACGACCTTGGCTCCCACCTGATTGACCAAGCTGTAGCCCTATTTGGGGCGCCAGGAGCCGTTTGGGGCGAAACCTACACCCAGCGCGATGGATCGGCAATTGACGATGCCTTTGACTTAAGGCTTGACTACGGGAGGTTGAAAGTGCAGCTTTCCTCAAGCTTGCTGATGCGGGAGCCGACCCCGCGGTATATGGTACAGGGCACTAAAGGAACGTTTGTCAAATATGGCATCGATGCTCAGGAAGACCACCTGAAAGCAGGGATGCTGCCCGGCGATGTTGGCTTTGGGGTCGAATCGGCTGAATTTCAAGGGATTTTGAACACTGAAGCGATCGGCCTCGCCTTCCGTGGAAAAGTGGAGACGCTGCCCGGGAACTGGAAGGCATTGTTCCAAAACATTGCGGATGTGCTGCTGCGTGGGGAACAGAAGGCAATACAACTGGAGCAGGTGTTGGCGCAGATTAGGGTAATTGAGTCGGTACGTTCAATTCCACTTGAGCTTTAATGAGCTATCTCTTGCTTTAAGTTAAGTACGTACTCTACGGAAACACCAACAAAGGACGCAATTTCCTCATCGGTCCACTCAGGAAATCTTTGAATGGTTTTGAGGGTAAAATTTCTATTTTTTTGCTCGATGCCTTTTTCGATGCCTTGCTCGATGCCTTGCTCGATGCCTTGCTCGATGCCTTGCTTGATGCCTTGCTTAAGGCCTTCTTTCATGCCTTTACGCATACCGGCTTTCTTCCATCTTTCACCAAATATTTCAGGGATAGCATCGACCCAACTATTTTCCGTATCGGGCAATTCTTCGCTTAGGTTTTTGACTTGAGTCTGTGGCATATCAAAAAGTTTTACAAGGTAAAGTGTGAGCGCTTGAAAAAGTATCTTTTTGCGGTTATCCGTGGAAATTATCACCCCAAAAGTAAGGATAATTTTCCAGTTTTCAAGCACCTGTGATTCGTTTCGAGCCAACTTTAACGCTAAAAACAAGTTGCGCAGGATTTCGCTTTCATGATTTTGTTGTATCACTTGCTGTGACGTTTGGCTAAGATCCGTCAGCCAGTAGTCAAAGTTGGGGATGAACGGCCGCCAATCGTCAGGCAGTCCAGGAAAATAGCCCTTCAACGGCTTTTGTTCCCAGCCTGTTTCCCCGTGATAAACAACAATAGGGATAACAACAGACAAAACCCGCTTGTTTTTCAGGTCGTCTTCCCAGATTTGTAGCATATAATCGAGTAGCTGCAGATGGATCGGAAAGGAAGGGATGTAACTTTTATGCTCGAAAAGGAACACCAACCGCGCAGGTTGCCCATTTTTCAACTTGCTTTCATAAACCACATCGCAAAAAGAAACACCAAACCGCCCGTTAACGAACGCAGTATCACTTTTTCGAAAAACCGAAAAATCAATCTGCCCGTGGATGCTTTCTGAGGTGTAGTGCAACAAGTAGTTCCGCGCAATGATGGCATCGCTGAAGAAAGTTTTGAAAATGGCATCGTGTGCCTGGTCTTTTTTGCGGGGGCGTTTTCGAGCTTTGGTCATTGTTTTGGCTGTTTAGACAGCAAAAGTAATGAGCTTTTTAAGCAAAACAAAATGTTTTAAAAATATTGCGCTATTAAATTGCGCAAATTCCGTTTCTAAGATTTCTATCGGGGCCCAATTCCCGATTTTAGTTAAAAAAAGCCGCAAAAAATGACGCACACAGACGAATTTGAGACATTTCCAGCACTCCGATTGGCTATTCCTTCCAAGGTGGCTACATTTGGGCGACTTATCGACACACAAAGATGAAGCTAGCACTCCCATTCGCAGCGGCCATGTTGATGGCCCTTCAAGTTTTCTCCCAAACGCCCAGCAATGACGACTTCAATTGCGCGACGATGGTTAACCTCGGCGTAGCACCTTCTTGCCCTGGCACCATTTTTACAAACATAAATGCCACGCCCAGCCTGATCGCTACCGTTGATACCGTTTCTTGTTTCAACAATGCCACGGCACAGCGCGACGTCTGGTTCAAATTTATTTGTTCCGATACACTTTTCGACTACCGGATCTACCTGAAATCGGCAGGCGGAAACCCCATTGGCAACCCGGAGTTCGCCATTTACCGCGGCGACTGCGAATTCAACGGCCTGGGCGAGATCGCGTGCGTGCGCGCCAACCCAGGCGAGGACTCCATTTCCGTTGACCTGTTCAACCTCACGCCCAACGAGCTGTACTACATCCGCGTTTCCGATTGGTCGGCCACCGGAACGCCGAATTCCGGCCAGTTTACCCTTTGCGTTGACAAAATCCCACCCATTTTGACCATCAACCAGGGCGGATCCCAGCTTTGCAACGGCACCTTGTACGACACCGGCGGCGCCAACAACGATTATAGCGCCAATGAAGACCATACTTTTGTAATATGCCCCGACCAGCCATCTGCCTGTATCCTTTTCACTTTGGAGTACTACCACCTGGAGCCCAGCCCCCCACAGCTCTCGGGCCAGGGCGACCAACTCTATTTTTACAACGGCCCTAACGTGAACAGCCCGCTGCTGGCAGCCTTGGACGGAGCGGGGTTCGCCCAGGAGAATATCGCCGGCGGCGGCGGGGTGTGTTTTCAGGTTAAAGCGACCAGCGGCTGCCTCACCGTTCGCTTTAAATCAGACGGCTCCGTTCAAGAGGAAGGCTGGAAAGGCACCTGGACCTGCAGCTCGGATGTCTGCGTGCCGGAAGAAACCATAAAAATCGACACCGCCATTACAACTGCCGACATTCAGGGGGCTGTCTCAACCGGTGGCGCCATGGTAACGGTAACCTCCATCAATTGCCCACAAGGCGGTATGGGCACTTTTTCTTATCCTACCGACAACAACGCCCTGAACATGCAAAAGGGGCTTTTGCTGACCTCTGGGCAAGCGATGAACGCTTTGGGGCCAAACAATGCCGGCGGAACCTCCACCCAAAACGCGCCCTTCTTTACGGATGACCCTGGGGATGCAGACCTCGAATACCTCTCTGTCGAATTCGGCAGCGGCTCTACCACTTATGATGCCTGTATCCTGGAACTCGACGTTTTTGCCGCCACCAACGAAGTCGTCTTTGAATACGTGTTCGGTTCGGAAGAATACCCGGAATACATATTTGACCAAAGCGGCTACAACGACATATTTGCCTTCCTCGTCAGCGGCCCGGGCATTGTCGGCGACCCCAACCTCGCCAACAGCGCCCTCAACATCGCCAAACTTCCCAACAGCAACACCCTGGTGCAGATCGACAGCGTGAACAACCAGGTCAATTGGCAATATTATCGCAACAACGAGCTCAGCCAAACCCTCGAGTACGACGGCCTTACCTCCGATTTCATGGGCATCAAGAAAAGCCTGACCGCCAGGGTGCCCGTGACGCCCTGCAACACTTACCACCTCAAGCTGGCCATTGCCGACCGCGGCGACGAGTCCTTTGATTCCGGCGTATTTGTCTCTGAAATCAAAGCGGGTTCGCCCGATATCGAAATAGCCTTCAGCAGCGGTCTCAGCCACTTTATCGAGAATTGCACGGGCAGCACCGATACCCTGTTCATCACCCTCGACAAAGCGCCTACGGTATTGACGGAGTTCAACATTACCCTTGGCGGCACGGCCACCCCAATATTGGATTACATCCTGAACATCCCTCCGATCATCACTTTCCAGCCTGGGCAACAGACATTGGCTTTCCCCATCATCCCGATCGCCGACAACATCTCAGAGGGCACTGAAAACATTACCATCACCCTTTCGCACGACTATGGCTGCGGGTCAGTTGACTTGAAAGTTTTGACCGTTGAAATATTTGACAATGTTGAAGTGGTAGTGGAAGGCGGAGACACCCTTACAATCTGCAAGGGCGATTTCCTGCAATTGACGGCAACCGGCGCCACCAACTACGTATGGGAGCCACAAAACGAAGTGAGCAACGCCTATATTCCCAACCCTTTTACTTCCCCTACGCAAAGCGTGTGGCTTGAAGTCACCGGCGTTGTTGGCACTTGTGTGGACGTAGATTCTGTCTTTATTCGGGTAATTGCACCGACCATTACAGCAACTAATCTAAGCCCCAACATTATCTGCTTAGGCGGCAGCGTACAGCTGCAAGCCATCAGCAGCGAGCCCAATATTACCTGGACCCCAACTGTAGGGCTCGACGATCCTAACAGCGCCACGCCGATTGCTACCCCCAGCTACCCGGTAACCTACACCGCTACCGCAACGCTGGAAGGCTGCACGGTGCAGTCCTTCGTCACGGTCACCGTGGACACCCTCCATTTCCCGACCTTGATCGACGACCTGGTGCAATGCCAGAATTTCCCGGTACAATTGGCCAATACCCTGAATTCTACCTCAACCTATTCCTGGTCGCCAACAACCGGCTTGAGCAATCCGAATATTTCCGGCCCCATTGCCTTGCCAAATTCCACCACCACCTACGTGCTGACGGCAACCAGCCTCAATGGTGTTTGTGAGAAAAAAGACACAGTAACAATCACGATCACCCCCGCCGATGTCGATATCCTCGGGCCCGATTCCCTCAAGATTTGCCTCGGCTCCGGTCCGATCCAATTGAATACCAGCACCAACCCGGGTGGCTCCGTGGTGAAATGGACGCCTTCCGACTACCTGAGCAGCAGCACCGGCGCCTCCGTCACCGTCAACCCGCTGGAAACCGTGACCATCGTCGCGTCTTACGAGGTAAATGGTTGCCCGCCCGTGCTGGATTCGGTGTATATCCGCGTTGACAGCTTGCCCGACCTCACCATTTACCCTTCGCCAGACAAGGAGTTCTACTGCCCTGGCGATACGATTTATCTGCTTTCGCCGCTTTATACACCTGGCAATGCCACCAGTGGCTTCCCAGGGATAATGCACGCCTGGGAACCCTTCGGCACGCAGCTTACCCCGCTGGACAAGTTTCAGATGATCATCATCGCCTCTGACTCAAATTTGTACAAACGGGTCACCAAAATTGGGGCATGCTTGGATACAGCGACGGTATTTATCCCAGTGCCGACCCCACCAGAACTTCCTTATACCGTGGAACCAAACCCCATCTGCCCCGGCGGCTCCGCGCAAATCATCGTCACCCCATTCCCACCCAATACCACCCTCGAATGGGATGAAATGACCGCCAACACCCTCAGTTGCGATAAATGCCCCAACCCAATTGCTACCCCCATTACCACCACAACCTACCACCTGACCACCCCCGACGCGCTTTGCCCAAGCGGCATTGATGTCACGGTCACAGTTTCTCCTTTACCTGCCTTAAACCTGGCCAACAACCCGGTTTCCTGCGCCGGCGCCCCCGTAGTGCTGAACGGCACCAATGAAAGCGGAACTACCTATACCTGGTCGCCGCCGCTATACCTGAACAACCCCAATGTCGGCAACCCAACCGCAACACCGACAGCACCTGGTGTAACAACTTATACCGTGGAAGCTGTCAAAGACGGCTGCAAATCGGAAGGAACTGTCACCTTGACGGCCTATTTGGCTACCCTCGACATTACCACGCCACCACAGGCTGTTTGTGAAGGCGCTTCCATCACCTTGAACACCAACACTACCGGCACCCCCGGCACCATCGGGTGGCTGCCCGCCGGGCCAACGGTGACACCGACTGCCACCACCACCTACTTAGCCACGCTGTTCTATGGCATGGGCTGCGTGGCGCAAGACAGCGTCACCATCTCCGTCACCCCAATCCCGCTTTTGAACCTGGCCAACAACCCGGTCTCCTGCGCCGGCGCGCCCGTGGTGCTGAACGGCACCAATGAAAGCGGGGTCACCTACGCGTGGTCACCAACACTTCATTTGAACAACCCGGCCGTCGGCAACCCCACCGCGACCCCGCTTGCCCTGGGCGTTACAACTTACACCGTTACGGCCACCAACAGCGGCTGCACCACCACCGGAAGCGTCACGCTTTCGGCCTACATCGCTACCCTGGATATTACCACGCCGCCACAAAGCATCTGCGCTGGAACACCATTGACCCTCACAGCTGCAACGACAGGTACGCCCGGAACCGTCACCTGGAGCCCGGCTGGGCCCAATATTAGTCCATCGGCACCTACCACCTACACTGCCAACCTTGCGTATGGCATAGGCTGCTCCACGCAAGACACTGTTTCCATCAACGTGATCGACTTGCCCGTTTTGAACCTGGCCAATATGCCCACCGTTTGCCAAGGCTCAGGTGAAATGCTGAACAGCAGCGTTGAGACTGGGGTAACGTATGTTTGGACACCAGCTACCGGATTGAACAACCCAAATATCGGTAACCCGATTGCCACGCCATCGGCAACCACCACCTATCAGGTTGAAGCCACCACCATCATAGGCGGTTGCAAGGCTACCGGAACCGTTGTGGTGAATGTAGCCAATGCCAGCGTAAACCTTGGCCCCGACCAGACAATCTGTTTTGGAAAATCGGCCACCCTTACGGCAGTAGTTACCGGCACCACCGGTGGCACTTTCGCCTGGTCCAATGTAACGCCCACACAAACAACGAGCAGCGTTACGGTAAGCCCATTGGTAGATCAAGCCTACACGGTAACTTACAAATATGGCCCGAACGGAAGTTGTATTGCCCAGGATGCCGCCAATGTTTTCGTTGGCGACGAGTTGAAGCTCAGCAGCATTACCGGCCCGCTGGACTCGGTCTGTGCTGGTTCGCCCATCAAGTTGAAAGTAACCGTGACCAAAGGCAACGGCACGCTTTCTTGGCTCGCCGATGGCGTTGTCATTGCCGGGCAAACGAAAGATTCTATCACCGTTACGCCAGTAGGGGGTGATGTTACTTACACGGCCATGATTACCGATGCAGCAGGATGTACCGCCCTGGCCAATCCTTTTAAAGTCAGCACGAAAAAATGCTTCAACATTCCCAATGCCTTTACGCCCAATGGAGACCAGGCCAACGACACCTTCGGCCCGCTCTTTTCTGGCGGCAGCGCCGAAGTGATCTATTTCTCGATCTACAACCGCTGGGGGCAAAAAGTTTTTCAATCAACACCGCAACAACGGGACTGGGACGGAAAGCAGGACGGGAAGCCCGCCGCCAGCGATGTGTATGTCTATAAGCTGCAAATCCGGTTTGGGAATGGGGATGTGCTAACGGAAAGCGGGGAAGTGACGCTGCTGCGCTAAACCTTCTTCTCAAACAAACCGCAAAGCCAGTTGCCGCGCTGCGTAAACCACTGCTGTTCAAACCCGGCAGCAGTGGCCGCGTCTGTTACAACAGCCTCATCGTCGAGCAGGATGCCGGAAACCAACAGCCAGCCTCCTGGCTTGAGCAATGCTGCCATCTGCGGCAGCGTGGCCAGTATGATATGTCGGTTGATGTTGGCGAAAATTCCATCGAAACCACGGCCTTCAACGGCATCGAGCGTGCCACAGCGGGTAGTGACGTTGCTTATTCCGTTCACTGCACAGTTCTCGATGGTGTTACGGTACGATTCTTCCTCAATATCTACGGCCTCTAATTCAGCTGCGCCTAATTTGGAGGCAAGAATGGCCAGGATACCCGTCCCACAGCCAAAATCCAACACTCTTGCGCCCTGCAGGGGCAATTTTGCCATGGCAGCGATGCACTGCCAGGTCGTTTCATGGTGCCCGGTGCCGAACGCCATCTTGGGGTTGATGACCAGTTCCCATTTTACCCCAGTTATGGGTTTGTGAAAATCGGCCCGAACGGCGCAAAAATCATCCACGACGACGGGATGAAAATTGGACTCCCAGATTTCATTCCAGTTTTGGCCAGGGATAAAGGTTTTGCTCCAGGAAAACTGGAACCTTTTCTCCAGATCGCTCAAGGCTGCTTCTGCCGCCTCCATGTCAGCCTTCGCCGGCAAATATGCAGCCATGCCCAACTCGTTTTCCTCGAACGTGTCAAATGGCGCCGAAGCTAAGTAGGCAATGAGTATCGCGGCAGTTTCCGGTTCGGAGAGGATGTCGTAGCGGTAGTAATCCATTTTTTGGAGTTATGAGTTATGAGTTATGAGTGCGGTTAGTTCAGGATTATTTTTGTGGCAACTTGTTTATGGGCGATGACGGCGGTGGCGAGATAGAGGCCGCGGGGCAAATGCTCAGTATTGAATTGAGCTACACCGTTGTGGGTTGGTTGCTGTGCTACTATTTTGCCGAAAACATCGCGGAGTTGCACCTGCGTTTCTGTTTGTCCAGTCAATTTTATGAAAAGTTGTGCCTGTGCCGGGTTGGGCCAAAGGAGCATGGCTACCGGGTTTGCCAACAGATCATCTGTGCCGACATTCCCACAATCGGGGTCATAAGCTTTGCCCGGAGAGCCCCCAAGGCAGCCGATAACCCAGCTGTCCGCATCGTGCACCAGGGTGCTAATGCTTTGTTTTTCAAGGGTGTAGCCGCCGCCATCCGCTTCGCTGGGCCAGGGCGCGGTGTCGCTGTACCGCATTGTCAGCGCTAATTTTGCGTTGTTGTCATAAAGTTGAATGAGGTCGCTCGTGCCATTGAAGCCAAAACCAATAGGCCCTGTTTTGTTGGAAACGTTGGGGAATTGACTGCTGAATTTTGCCGCATCCTGGTAAAAAACATGGTACGGCTGCGCTGTCCCGACGATTGTTCCCGGTGGAAAAACATAAACATGGCCCTCAACTTCATCGCGGAGCTGCCAGCCGCTCAAGTCCAACGGCGCATCGTTAGCGTTGTGCAGTTCAATCCAGTCTCCTGCATCGGAGTTGCCCGCCGAATTGTAGTTTATTTCTGTAAGCAGGGATGACTCCGGGCATGTGCTGTAATCCGCCCCAGGAGTGCCACCTACGCAGCCCGCAAACCAGCTCGCCGCCTCATCCGGCGCAACGTTGTTGTCGTGGCGCTCCAGCGTCAGGCCTAGCCCGTCAGCCCAAGCCGGCCAGTCGCCGTCGTCGCGGTAGGCAGCGCGGGCAACTTCCGCGCCTGCCCGGTCATAAAGGTGCAGTTCGTCGTTATTATCGCTGAGCTCAAAGTTGAACGGTACTGAAAGCACATTGGCCACCTGTGGGTGCTCGGCTTTGAATTTCGCAATATTTTGGGCAAATACCAGGTTGGCATTTCCAGGAATCGTGGTGCCCGTGGGTATGTCGAAGCGATGGTACCAATCCTTGTCGCGCCCATAGAAATCGGATATTTCGATGGGCATATCCGTTTCGTTGCGCAATTCAAACCAGTCGCCGGCATCGCGCGTCGGGTGCGAATTGTAGTTTATTTCACTGATTTTCAATGCTGAAGTTGTAGCAACGCCCGTAAAATTGGCAACAAACACCGTATTGGCCGGCACATCCGCTGTGAACGACACGGCGTTGACATCGATGATGTTCGGGTTGTCGGCCCAGTGGCTGAAGCTGTAGCCTGGATTGGCGATGGCCGTCACCGTCACCGGGTTGCCGTGGAAATAAATGCCCGTCCAGGGCAGCGTTTTGGGCACAACGGTTGAGATTTTTACCGCGCCCGCGCCTGGCGGGTTGACATCCAGGGTGATGCTCACCTCATTCACCAGTTGGAAATTACCGATGATATGCTCCCGCTGTTTTGCGGGGCGCTGGGCGTAGAAATCGCGCAACACTTGCACTTTAGCCAGCCAAACGTTCAAGCTCCCGGTGTTCCAGCGCTGGTGATGCCGATTCATTTCAGGAACCATCTCTGAAGCATTGGCATTGATGAGGTTATGGGCGCGGCTGGGCAAAAAGGCAGTGTTCATCAGATCGGCGAAGCGGTTGATGAAATACCGGCGGTATTCGGTGTTGCCGAGCAAGCTGCGCAACATCTTTCCATAGCGGGAGTCGTGGCTCAGGGTAGTTCCCAGCACATCGCAGCCTGCACAAGTGGAGCTTGCCAAAGGATTGCCGGAAGAGTAGGAAACATCCCAGAGCAGGAATTTCCAGGGCGCGTTTTTCCGAGTCTTGAACAAGCGAAGGTTGTTGAAATAATCCTGGAGCCAATCGGTGCTGGCCACGTACACCTCTGTTTCAAAATAGTCGGTAAAATTTTGAATATCAAGCAGTTTGCCTGCTTTTTCAAAATTGTCGGGGTCGCTCATGTCGCTGTTGGCGATAAAATCGGACATCGCAAAAAAATCATCGATGGTGCCGTATTCGGGCAGATAATCGCCTATGCCGAAATGTGTTTTCACCATATTGACCGAATCGGGGTCGGCGCCGAAGTTGTCGCGCACAAAATAGTTATCGAGCCGTTCGCGGGCAACATAGTGCCCCCAGTATTCCCCGTTGATAAAGGCAGCAACATTGCGGTAAGCAGCGCGGGCGGCATGGGTTTCTGCGGCCAATTCATTCACGATCCGGTCGCGCATGCGCGCCTGCGTCCAGTCGTCGTCTTCGTTGCGAATGCGGAAAGATCGATAGGATGCTATGGGTTTGTCTGGCGCGAAAATGGGATAATTTATTTCGCCCAAACTGCCAAATTCTTCATCTGCATCAAATTGCAGGCTTTTTTGAGAGAAAGACACCGACCAGTTGCCCACCACATACCCGGCAAAGTCGCCCACAAACTGGCGCTGTCTGCTTTTGTCGAAATACTCCACCGCAAGGGCTCCTTTCCGGCTGTAATTGGTGTAAACTTCCGAAAAATCTACGGGCGGCAAGCTGATGGAAACCGCCGTCAGGGTAGTAGGTTCGTTGATAAAATACGTTGAGGTAGCCACCTGGGAGGGAAGCAAGTTTGCATCGAAGCGCCTTGCCCGCAATACGGTTGTTGCCGAAACCTGTATCGGGCCGGTGTACAGCGTGGAACTGGCGTTAGGGATGGCGCCATTGGTGGTGTAGCGGATTTCTCCTCCTCCCGTCAAGGTTACGGATTGGGTTCCCGAATAAAAGCCGGCAGGAAGGGCGAAACCAGGCATGGCGGCATAGGCGGCAAAACAGTCCCATCCGTTGGCAGCACCGGGCGTCGGGCTTGCGCTTGTGCACCAGCCGCCATCGTCGTTGATGCGCATGCGGGAATGGCCGGGCTGCAGGTAGCCGACGGAAACAGAATCGACGATATTGCCCGCTGCGTTGTAGAGGATGATTTTCTCCGAAAAATTCAGCTTGAAGTCGGTGTGCATTTCGCCGCCTGTTGGCGTGCCGGGGCCGAACCAAGCAGGCGTGGGGCCGTACAAGGGGTTGGCGGATGCTAAGCCAAAGTGCAGCCAGGTGCGCCCACTCATGTCGCTGGAACTGGCGGCGGTGTTGTGGATTTCTATAGCCAGCACATTTTCCCCCGGCGCCAGCAGGCCCGCCAGGGCGGTTATGCTGATCGGGTAAGCTTCTGGGGGCAAGCCGCTTGCCTCGCGCTCCGGCACTGCCAACGTTGTGTGGGTTGGTGTGCCTGAGATATTGCTGCTCCTGGCGATTTCCTGGCCATTGAGGTAGGCCACGAACCCGTCGTCGTAGTCGATGCTCAACACGGCTGCGACCAACTGCGCCGGGTCGGGCACGTTGAAACTACGCCGATAGTACACGGTAATGGTGCCGTTTGGCACGATGGTCGCATCGTCGCCGTCGCCATAGCCAAAGCCGCCGGGGCCTTGGGGCCAGGTGTCCGCATTGAAGCTCAGATCGTTCCAATTGGCAGGCGGCGCTGTTGCGCCGACGAAGTAACGCCATTGGTCTCCTTCATAAATCGCCGTTTCCCAGTGGTCAACACCGCCCCCGGCATCATTCCCACGGTTCTTCCCGGAGGCAAAGACAAGCAGCCGCCCTCCCGGGTCGATGTTTGTTTCCGGGAGCTTCCAGCCCTTGGATTGGTTGTTGCTGAGGCTCCAGCCTTCCAGGTTGGCCACCTGAGTACCGCCGTTGCGGATTTCGACCCAGTCGGGGCGGTCGCCGTCCGAATCGGTGATCTGGCCCGTGTTGGTGGGCGCCAGCTCGGTAAGTTTTACCTGGGCAGCTAAGAACAGCGGCGAAAAAATCCAAAAAAATTGAAGCAGGGGAAGGCGCAGTATTTTCATGCAGCCAAGATACTGCTTAGCGCACAAAAGGAACGTCAACAGTTATGGGCTGGTCGTTCACTTTGATCCATTCTGTGATTTTGACCAATTGAATGGCAGCTTCGTCGCAGCCGTGCCCTAAGCTGTTGATCACTTTAAAATCGATGGGTTGGCTGCGTTTGTTGAGGGAGAACTGGAGCCGCACGGTACCGGTGACGTTGTTGGCCAAGGCCGCGGGGGTCAGGTGCGCGTCGTTGGCGAGGCGTTTGCGGAAACTATCCCAACCTTCTTTGGGCTGGTTGCTTTGAGCTGGCAGGTCGGCTTTGGCGTTCCCGGCGTTTTGTTGCCGGCTTTGTTGCCGCTCCATTACAGGGGCAGGGTCTTTCGACAGTTTTTTCTTTGCATAGTTAGACTCTTCCTTTGCGCGTTCTGCCGGGCGGGCGACATTGGTCGATTGCTCCGAAATTGCCCCAGGAGGCTGGGCGATGCTGCGGCTTGGCTCTTGCAAGGCAACATCGCTCAGTGCTTCCTCGGCCCTTCGGTCGTCTTTTGTCTCCACAATCGCCGTGGCGGCTTCGTTTTCTGCAATTTTACCCGCTTCGGGAGCAGCAGGGCTTGCCGGGCCACCTCCTGCGGGAGCAGATTTGGCACGCATCTCTGTTGGGGTACTTGGTGCTGTAACAGAGGGCGCTACCAGTTCAGGCGGGGTTTCCCCTTCCCCATGCAATTCCGTAGCCATTTGCCCATTTTCCGAGGGCAATGGCTGCAAGTTGAAAAACCAAATAGCCGCAAAGACAAGCGCCAATCCTGCTGCCACCGCCAATATTTGAGGAAAGCCGACCCTTCTGCCCGGCTGCTTGTCCCGTATCCGGGCGCGCAAGGCCGTCACCACAGCGGCATGGTCAAGTTCTGGCTGTTCCAACATCCCTTCCAGGGCATCCATCCGAAACGGGTCGCCAGACGCCAATGCCCACAATTCCTGCTCATCGGCGCGCGTAAAATCGCCTGTCCGCCACTTGTGCAGCAGTTGTAGGAAACGGGTGTCTTGCTTGCTGGTGTTCATTGTTGGTGGTGACTGGTGATTGGTTGAACGGTGATTGGTGAACGGTGATTGGCATTCGTTTTCAATTTGAATCTGATTTCCAGCGATTGGCACTGAAACGCTGTGTCTAAAGAAAGCACAAATGTTGTGCTCTAATCACCGATCAACCAATCACCAGTCAACTATTTTCCAGGCAAATCCTCAAATTCCTTCTTCCATTCTGAATATACGAACGCACTTTCCCGACCTCTTCTTGAATCATTGCTGCGATGTCTTTGTACGAATGGTCTTCGTAGTAGAACCATTGCACACATTTGCGCTGTTGTTCGCTGAGGGCTTCTAAGCACTTTTGCAGCGGGTCGCTTTTTTGCGGCAGTTCGTACTCAAAGGCGGCTTCAACGGCGTCGTAGCGCACCATGTCTTCCGGCGCGTGGTGGTCGGTGGGCTTGCGCTGGTTTTTCCGCCACTCCATCAGGCAGTGGTTGCGGGCCAGCACGTAGAGCCATCCGCGGAAAGCGCCGATTTCATGAGCCTTCACCTTGTGCGTCAGCTCCTCGTAAATCGCCATCACTGCATCCTCCGATTTGCCCCTGTCCTTCAATATTTTCAGGCAAACGCCATATACCATGGGCATATAGCGTTCGTAGAGCGTCCCGAGCGCAGCCACATCGTCGTTATTCACGTAAGCAGCCAGCAATTGCTCGTCGCTTTTTTGCTCAGGTGCGTTTGGTCGGAAGAATTGTAGCATTGTCGGTTGTAAGAGAATTCGCCGCCAAATGTAGAAAGAAGGATGAAATTGGTGGGAGAAATACATAAATACAACCAAAGCTAAGTATGGTCGTTGTCTTACCTGGCCCGTTCGAGATAAATCAAAGTGTTGTTTGTTGCCCATCCCCATCTTTTGTCGGAAAGACGCCCTTCAAACGCGGAAAACGAGACAAGTCACCGATTGGCACAAGATTTAAGGCTTTGTTTGCAAATTTCTTTGCACCTTTCGCCTATCGAATTTCACCCTATCCGCATTAAGCATGAACAACCGCCGCAGCTTTATCCGCCAGACCGCCGCTTTGTTAGGCACTTTTGCCCTGCACCAGAATGTAGCCGCTGCTTTCCCTGGCCTATCCAAGCCCCAATTGCCCTCTGTTGGCGCCAATTCGGAGTCGGACGAGGACTTTTGGCGGCAAATCCGCCAGGCATACAGCTCGAACCCTTCCATCATCAACCTCAACAACGGCGGCGTGAGCCCTACGCCTAAGGCCACCATGGACGCGCTGGACTACTACAACCGCATGTGCAGCGAAGCGCCCTCCTATTATATGTGGCGCATCCTCGACCAGGACAGGGAGCCCTTGCGCGAAAACCTGGCTTCTTTGGCGGGGGCCAAGGTGGATGAGATTGCCATCAACCGCAATTCCACAGAAGCTTTGAACACCGTCATTTTCGGACTCGACCTCAAGCCCGGCGACGAAGTGGTGCTTTCCAAATACGACTACCCCAACATGATACACGCCTGGAAACAGCGGGAAAAACGCGACGGCATCAAACTTGTCTGGGTAGATTTGGAACTGCCTTCAACGGATGCAGAGTACCTGACAAACGCCTTTGCCTCAAAATTCACCAACAAAACCAAGTTGGTGCATATCACGCACATCATCAACTGGTGCGGCCAGATACTGCCCGCCCGCCGCATTGCCGATGCCGCCCACGCGCGCGGGATCGAGGTGCTATTGGATGCCGCCCACTCTTTCGCCGTGCTTGACTATAAAATACCCGACCTCGGTTGCGACTATTTCGGCACCAGCCTGCACAAATTCCTCTGCGGCCCCTACGGCACGGGAATGATGTGGATACGCAAGGAAATGATCGAAAAAGTTTGGCCCTTACTCTCGGCCGGCGAGCCACAGTCGGGCGATATCCGCAAGTTTGAAAACCTGGGCACCCGCAGCTTCCCCACCGAAATGGCCCTGGGGTATTCCATCGACCTGCACAACCTGATCGGCAGCGCGCGCAAGCAGGAGCGGCTGCACTACCTCAAAAACTACTGGATGTCGCGGGTAAAAGACGTGCCCGGCATCAAATTCTTCACCTCACCCGACCCGAAATGGAGCTGCGCCATCGGCAACTTCGGCTTTGAAGGCGTAAAGCCCGTAGAAATTGCCGACAAGCTGTTCAACAAATACAAAATCCACACCGTTGCCATCGAATGGGAAAAGATCAGCGGGGTGCGGGTGACGCCAAACGTTTATACAACGACGGGAGAATTGGACAAGCTGGTGAAGGCGGTGAGAGAGATGAGAGATGAGAGATGAGGTTGGGTTATGAGAGATAAATTATGAATGCAATTGGCAACTTTTCAGTATCAGGTTACCTTCGCCCTTGCTTGTCCTTCTCGTAAGGGTACAGGAATGGCGCGGCTGACGTGCGCATTTGGATAGCTATTGAAATGGAAAATGGAAAAAGTATTGGAATTTTCTGCTGTATTGAATGGGGTGGAGGGCACGGAGGCCCTTTCCATCGACTTCCCGTATAAAGTGGAGGAGGTTTATGGGGTGCGGGGACAGGTGAAGGTGAAAGTTACCTACGACGGGGTGCCGTACCGGGGGAGCCTGGCAAAAATGGGGCACCATTGCCATTTCCTGTTAGTCAGGAAAGACATCCGAAAGCTGATCGGGAAAAATGCCGGCGATAGGGTATGGGTGACGGTGCAGCGCGACCTGGAAGAGCGCATCGTGGAAGTGCCGGAAGATTTGGCCGCGCTGTTTGCCGAAAACCCGGAGGCAGAAGCTTACTATTCAAAACTTTCCTATACGCACCGCAAAGAATACGTGCAGTGGATCACGGAGGCTAAACGGCCTGAGACAAGGATTTCCCGCCTGACAAAAACCATCGAAATGTTGTCGAACAAAAAGAAAAACCCGACGGATAAATGAAGATATTCTGCATAGGCCGCAACTATATCGACCACGCCAAAGAATTGAACAACCCCGTGCCGTCCGAGCCGCTGATTTTTATGAAACCCTCAACGGCGCTGCTGGTCAACAACAAGCCTTTCTACCACCCCGATTACAGCGACAACATCCACTACGAAGGCGAGATCGTGTTGCGCGTCTGCAAGAACGGCCGCTCGGTACAGCCGGAATTTGCCTCCCGTTACTACGATGCCATCGCTTTTGGCATCGATTTCACGGCCCGCGACCTGCAGGACAAGCTCAAAGCCAAAGGCCAGCCCTGGGAAATCGCCAAAGGCTTCGACCGCTCGGCCCCCATCAGCAAGTTCATCCCGTGGAGCGACCTGAAGAACCCAAAAGCCATTGAATTCCAATTGAAAAAAAATGGTGAAGTGGTGCAGGACGGCAATACCAAAGACCTGATCTTTTCATTCGACACCATTATTTGCCATATCTCCCGCTATTTTACCTTGCAAACCAACGACTACATTTTCACCGGCACACCCGCAGGGGTAGGCCCCATCGCGATCGGGGATGTGCTGGAAGGGTTTGTGGAAGGGACCCCCATGCTGAATTGTAGGATAAAATGAATTTCGGAAAACTGTTAAGGAGTCCAACCTTCCTGCTTGGGGCATTAACCCTCATCGTCCTTTTCGTATCGGCCAACAGCTATTTTTTTGAGCCAAAAACATTCGAGCCGGGCGGGTTGGAATATACCCGGTACAACAACTACGTGATTTTCAAGCAGTCGTTTGCCCACTTGGTTGAAGGCAAGGACTTGTACCGGCTATTCCCGTTGGAGCATTGGGACTTGTACAAATACAGCCCGACATTTGCGTTGTTGATGGCGCCTTTTGCCCAATTGCCGGACGCGCTGGGGCTTTTCTGCTGGAACTTGCTGAACACCTTGGTCTTGTTTTTCGCCCTTTGGCGCTTGCCGGCCTACTCCCCAAACTTGCGCTTATGGATGCTGGGTATGGTGCTGGCCGAGTTGGTCACTTCCTTGCAAAACTCCCAGAGCAATGGGCTGATGGCAGGTCTTTTGATCTTCGCCTTTGTGCTGATGGAGCAGAAAAAGCCCGCCGTGGCAGCGCTGTTGATCGTGCTTTCGGTCTATATCAAACTTTTCGGACTGGTCGCGGTGCTGCTCTTTCTGTGCTATCCCGAGCGCTGGAGAGCCCTTTTGTACGCGATTGGCTGGACGCTCCTGCTCGCTGCCCTTCCCTTGCTGGTCGTGTCAATTGGGCACTTGGGTTTTCTGTACCAAAGTTGGTTCTATTTGCTCCAAAACGACCATAGCGCCTCCATTGGGCTATCGGTGGCTGGTTGGCTCCACAGCTGGTTTGGCATTGCAGAGAGCAACCTGACAGTCATGTTAGGTGCATTGCTGCTTTGTTTGCCCCTGTTGCGCTTCCCCTGTTTCCCAAAATATTGGTATAGGGCATTCTTTTTGGCCTCAATCCTTATTTGGGTGGTGATTTTCAACCACAAGGCAGAGTCGCCCACCTTTGTCATCGCAATATCGGGGTTGGCGATTTGGTTCATGAGCCAGCGCCCTGGTTGGCCGAACCTCGCCTTCGTGGGCTTGGCCCTTGTTTTCACGGTGCTGTCGCCAACCGATCTGTTTCCCAGGGGCCTGCAAAATTCCTTGGTGCAGCCCTATGCGCTGAAAGCGGTGCCGTGTATCCTGCTTTGGCTCAAAATATGCCTGGACTTGATGCTTTTTAAGCCAACAAGCGATGCGGTAGCGCAGCTGACCCGGGCATAGGTACTTTATTGCAATGGCGCGAATTTGAGCGTGCGCACCGCCTGTTTCCCGATATGTTCGCCCAGCATCCGGTAAGCCTCGAACTGCACCTCGTCGAAATATTGGTCGGCAGTAGTCTGGTGCGGGAATTGCGGGTGGCGCTTGAAATAGTTGAGCACCATCACGGGGGCCGGTTCCGTCACGGGCGGCGGCGCGGCATTTTCATCCGCCTGTTCGGCAGCTTCCCGCAGCAAGCTTACCGAAGATTTCATGTAAATGATCTTGCCCGTTTTTTTGGAAAACTGTATCGTTTTTTCTCCATCGGGGCCAATTACTTCCTTCGCGCTGTTATAGGTGACCACCCCTTCTATGACACTGCATGGGCTGAACACTTCGCCGTCGTCCGATTTTTGGGGCATCAGCTTGGTCAGGTCGATGTTTATATCGACGTTGTAAATGGATTTCGCCAGGCGGACTGCCTGCGCGAAGGAAGCAAAGGAATAGGAGCCGTCGGCTTCAAAATCGGCCACGACGATGGTGCTGCAGCGGCGCTGTACTAGCGGCAGCAAGCCCAGGTTGTCGCCGGTATGCCCGCCGTCTGATACGTTGATCTTGCGCGTGTTGGAGCCGAGGTTCCCGGTCAGTTCACACCAGATATAGCGCAACCAGAACGGGAACTTGAACAGCCATCGTTTGGAGCGCAACTTCATGGAATCCCAACACGTCCATCGTGTGGAAGCGTCCTTATCCGATGGCTTGGGGCTTTCCTTGGCTTCCATCTCTCTGGCCTCCAATTGTTTTAGTCGGATGATATGCCTGGGGTTGTCTATCCAATATCCGGTGCGCAAATTGAACAGCGTCATATAGAAATTGGAGGCTGCAAAACTCATGGAACCCATACCGCTGGAAACAGCTGCGCCGGAAATGGCCATGGCAGTGCTAAGTTTGGTGTCGCCGCCTTTATAAGCCGAAGTGCGCACATAGCCGGTGGATCTGGAACCGATATAGTATTTTGAAAAAAGGAAATGCTCGCTTTTTAGGGTTTTCGCCGACAGATCGTGGGAGCCTTGCAAGTTCAGGGCCGTGACGATCAAATGATACGGCCCCCGGAAATTGCCCTCGCCGAGATGCCGCAACTGCAGGTCTTCATGGTTGCGCAAATTGATGCGCATGAGCTTGAAATCGTCCTGGTCGGTAGCGCCCGGCTTTTTCACCGACACCCGCCCGCTGGTGCGCAAGAATGCTTCTGAAAGCCTGTCGCGGTAAAAATAGTGCAGAGAGACGTCGTTCGCATTGACCAACATCCCCATGATGAGCAACAAGGTCAGGAAAATCAAAAACAGCACGACCACCACAACGCCCCTGCTCCATCCCGCACAAAAATCGAAATATGGCGCCAGGTCGGCAAAAAGGTAGTTCTCCAGCCAGATCAAGCCTTTGGAAACCCACGCGAAGGTGAGCCCTACGAACAAAAATATCGACAGGTTCAGCAAAGGGTTCTGCAGACGGTTCACGATCTTCGTGAGCATGCCGCCACCAGCCTTTCCACCCAGCGACTGTACGGTGAAGTAATAGGCCACAATTACCGGGACAAAAGAAAACGACAAGGTAACCGCAATGCCGTGGCCGCCGAACAGCATGATGATCGCAATGGGGAACAAAAGGGTAATCAACACCATGAGGAAAGCCCCGCCTTGCATCCCGGTATAAAAAGAGCGGTAAAGCCAGCCGCTGACCGTCTCCCTGCCATGATTGATGAAATACAGGAAGATCAATATGTGCAGCCCAAGGAACAAGCCAAGGGAATAACAAAGCGGCAAGGCCAGCATCACAAAATAATTGAAGTTGCCACCCGACACCTGGCTCATGTAGTACGTTTCGGCATAAGCAGCGGCAGGGGCGCCCCAAAATCCGATGTGGAAAAACCACCAGATAATGCGCCGCTCCATCCTGTCGAGCACGTCTTCCTCGCTTTTCCGGCTGTATGGCGGCTTGTCGGCGGGTTTCCCCGTAAAATCTTGCTCTGCCTGTTCTTGCGCAGCTACCTTGTATGGGATTTTACGGGAAAAAAAGATAAACAGCGCCGCCAACACGAACCCTGCCAAGGCAAACTTCAGCGGCATCTGCCAATGGTCCTGTACACCGACCCAAATCAGCTCCAACTGGGGGGCAAAACTGAGGTCGGCCCAGGCATTGAGCTGTGCCGAAGTGCTCATATCAGCCCATTGGGGACTGTAAAAAATATCTTCAAATGCCTTGTACAGCTTGCTGGAATCGATCTTTGGGGCATCTTTCCTGTCTTTTTTCGGGTTCAGCGCATATTGGGCGATCTCCTGCTGCTGGCGATGCAGGATGTACCCGTTGATCGCATTGGTAGGTTTTTGCAAGGTATCGACAAACCGGTCGCCCGACATCTGGGAAAGCAGCACATGGTGCAGCAGTACCAGCGTGGAAAGCAAGAGCAAAAAGGTGCTGATATTGGCGACAATGCCGCCAAACAAGGCGCCGATCAGCCGATGCACGTCCCAATCCATGATGCTTTTATGGGGCGTGAGGTATTCGCCATGCTGCCGCAGGTGTATCAGCTGGTGCTTGGTCGTCAGGCTCCCGTCCTCAATTTTGGGGTATTCGTATATCTCTCCCGTAAAAAGCGAGTTGTGCGGCTCCAGGCCAACTTTGGAAGTATCGAACTTTTTGTTCTGGTTGACGATCGGCTTGCCGTCCTGATTGTTCCAGGGCTTATCTCTTCGCTCAGGCTCTGCGCTCATCAGCGAGCTCAAGCAAGCGCCGATGTACCCGCCTCCGGAAACGGTGCTGAGGTAGTCGAAAAATTTGAGCTTGTTGGCTTTGATAAAAGCCTGGAGCATGCCCAGGCCGAGGGTGGAGGAGCGCACGCCGCCGCCGGAAATGCAGAGGCCGGCGAGGTTGTCGGGCGTGGCTTCTTCTTCTATGCCGTTGGCCTGGCGGCGCTTTTTCAGGTAATGCTCCAGTTCAATTTTGTGCACTTCTCTGGAGCGCCATTCAAAATCGGCGATGGGAATGTCTTGAGGCTTGGGCGGGTCTGGCGGCGTTTTTTTATTATCAGGCATTGTTCAACAAGGTTTTGGCGCCCGAAAAGTAAGAAATCCTCAGAGATTTCTCCTTATTTGCCAAAAACGGCTGCCAAAGCTTGCCCCAGTTCGGGATATTGGAACTTGAACCCTTCGGCTTCAGCCTTTTCCGCCGAAACCCGGTTGCTGTTCAGCACCACGGCCGACATTTTGCCCAGAAACACGCGCAATGCAAAGCTTGGCGCCGGGAGGAAAACGGCTGGTTGCCGCATGGCTTTGGCGATGGCCTGTACCATTGCCTTCCCGCGCACCGGCGCGGGCGCCACGGCATTGTACACCCCTTCGACCGCTTGGGTTTCAAGCGCCCAAAGCACCATGTTGCAAACGTCGTCGCGGTGCACCCACGACCACCAGGCTTGCCCATCGCCAAAATAGGCGCCCAGGCCAAAACGCAGGGGCTTCAGCACTTCAGGCAATGCCCCTCCTTCCAGCGCGAGCACCACCCCGATCCGAAATTTAACGGTACGGATGCCCTGGGCCGCCACAAGGTCGGCAGCCTGTTCCCATTGCCGGCAGCAATCGACCAAGAAACTGGCCTCCGCGGGAGCATCAGCCTCGCGCATCAGCTTTTCGCCGGAATTGCCGTAATAGCCGATGGCGGAAGCGGAAATATAGGCTTGCGGCTTGTGGCCTGTGCGGGCAAATGCATCGGCGAGCACACGGGCTGCCTGCACCCGGCTTTCAACAATGAGCTGTTTCCGTCTCGGTGTCCAGCGCTTGTCGGCAATGCCCGCTCCGGCAAGGTTGACGACAGCATCGATTCCCTCCAGCGCAGCCTCATCTATCGCAGCATTGATGGGATCCCACCTGAACTCGCCGGGCTGGCGTGGGCTTCGGGTGAGGATGCGGACATCGTAGTGGCGCTCCCGCAGCAGCGCAGCCAGCCGAGAGCCGATGAGGCCGGAGCCGCCAGCGAGGAGGACTGTTCGTTGCTTGGCCGCAGGGGCCTTGGGGGAGGAGGGATCGTTGCTTGTTGTTTGTTGTTCGTTGTTCGTTGCTTGTTGTTCGTTCATATTCATCTAATCGACTTCCACTTTCACCCCGCTTTCCGAGTTTTTGCCCTTCCCTTTGTCTTTTTCTGAAACGCTGATCCGGCTGCCGCTTTTTAGCTTGCGGGCAATGGCGGAATAGGGGCCTGTAACCACGGTTTCGCCCTCTTCAAGGCCGGAGACGATCTGGATATGGTCGTTGTCCTGGATGCCCGTTTTTACCTCGCGCACGGCGACTGTATCGCCTACAACGACAAAAACGATCTCCTTGATAGCGTTCTGGCCAGTGCTTTGTTTTTTTGAAGGGCCTTCTTCTTCTTCTTCCTTGCTTTTTTCCTTGTCTTTCTCATCTTCCCGGGCAGTAACGGATATGATGGGCACGCTGACGGCATTTTCCGCCAGTTGGGTGTAGATATCGACCGAGGCCGACATGCCTGGGCGGAATGGGAAGCGGCGTCCATCGGTGAGCAGGTCTTTGTAGGAATCCGGGTCGATACGGATCTTCACCACGAAATTGGTCACCTGGTCGGAGTTGAGGCTCATGCCGGCGGCTGTGCCGACGTTGCTGGCGCTGTTGGCGATTTCCGTCACAGTGCCTTTCATGATGCGGCCCAGGTAGGCATCCACTTCTATGTCCACTTCGTCTTTGAGGCTCACTTTGAGTATATCGTTCTCGCTGATGTCAACTTGCACCTCCATGCTGCGGAGGTTGGCGATGCGCATCATCTCGGTGCCGGCCATTTGCAGGGTGCCGACTACCCGCTCACCGCGCTCCACGTTGAGCTTGCTGACGATGCCGCTCACGGGGGCGGTGATGATGGTTTTTTGCAGGCTGGAGCGCAGTTCTTTCAAGCGGGCGCTGGCGCTGTTGATGCCGAATTCCGACACCCGGACGTTTTCGCGGGCGCTGGCTAAGGCGCTTTCGGCAGCGCGCAGGGAGGCTTCGCCGACAGCGAGGGCGCTTTCGGCAGCGCGCAGGTTGTTGAGGGAAGCTTCGTATTCGGCGATGGAAATGATGCCCCCGTCTTTGTACAGCTTCTCGTTCCGCTGGTGGATGTTTTTGGCTACGGTCACCGCCGATTCCAGGCGGCGCTTGTCCGCTTTGAGTTGCTCAATCTGGGCGTTGCTGCTGGCCACGTTGGAGGTGGAGATTTCCCGTTGTGCCTTGGCGGTGCTCACAGAGGCTTGCCCCTGTTCAACCAGGCTTTGGTATTCATCGGGCTTTATCTTTGCGAGGATTTGGCCAACTTTCACCGAATCGCCTTCTTTGACATACAGCTCGATGATCTCTCCCGACACGTCGGAGCTGATCTTGATTTCCGTTTCGGGGAAAATTTTGCCGCTGCCGCTGACCGTTTCCCGAATAGAGCGCCGCGCTGCTTTTTCAACGGTGACCGACTCCCCTTTTGGCTTTTGTTTGGCTTTGAATACGGCTGCCAGGATCAGGAGCGCGAACCCGCCGATCAGCACGTAGAGAAGGGTTTTTTTTCGTTTGGGCGAAGCTGTTGCCATTTCGTTGTAAACTTTGATGTGCAGATGTTGATAGGAAAATATGCCACAAGGTTACGGAGCCTGTTCACGGTTGGGAAAATAGTTGGATAAATGGAGCAAAACAGCGGATGAATTTCGTGAAACGGCATATTTTTATCCACCTGGCTGCAATTCCAAAAATATTTTGGCCGTTTTATACTCAACCGGCGTTTTTGGCATGATATTTTTAACTAAACAGTCAGCAAACGTTTCCCCGCAGCACCCATCAATCCATCAATCCTTCAAATCCCCCCAAATCCAGGTATAATCCGCCCAACCGATTGTTCATTATTAAATTTTCATCCAATGAAGTTAATCCTTGCGCTCCCCGCTGCCGGCCTGCTTTTTTCTGGCCTGACTTTCCTCCCAACATCACCCAAAACTTCTGATGCGGCAACACCAAAAGCCGCAGAAGTTCAATCACCAGAAATTTGGGCCAACAAAGGCGAATGTTACAAGAACGAAACATTTACCCTGTACTTTTCCCAGCCACACGCCAGCACCTTGGGCGTGGTTGATCCCGACGGCAAGTTTTTTTACTTAGTATTCCCCGCAGCCTGTGCCGTGGGCGGGCTCAAACCGCTGATGAGCAGCGAAGATTTTGAGCATTGCAGCAGTATCTCCATCAACCCGGCCACGTTGAAAGCCGACCCCTATACTTACGGGGTGATGGAGAACCAGCCCGTTTTCACCAAGAGCGGGGTGTATCGCTTTGTGTTGGGCGACAACCTGCATGTGGACGACGAGATGGCCCTGAACATCGTTTCGGTGCGCTACAAGCGAAAGAACCGCCCATCCCCGGCCATGGCGATGAATTGATCCAAGTCAGTTCAACTTCAATTCCTTGCCCTCGTAAAAATCGAGGATCTTCAGCTTGAACAGGTAGTCGTACTTCGCCACAACGAGGTCAACCTCGGCCATGTCGCGGTTTGTCTTGGCCGTGGTGAGGTCCAAGATATTTACAGCGCCAAGTTCGTGGCGCTTTTCCGTGTTTTGGAAAGCGACGTTGGTAGCATCGAATGTTTTTTGCGCCGCTTCCAATTGCTGGCGGGCAGCCCGTGCATTGGCTATGGCCGTCTGGATATCGTTTTTCAAGTTCTGCCGGGTCTGGGTTTGCTGCATCTGCGCCGTCAACACAGCCAAACGGGCGCGCTCTACGCTGAGGCGGGTTCGGCCGTTCTGGTAGATCGGGATGTTCAGGCTCAAGCCGACGCCCTGGCCGAAGTTCTGCTCCAATTGCTGGAAATATTGGAGCTTTGGGAACTCATACCGGTCAACGTACTGGCCGATGGTCACATCCATTCCGTTGAACTGCAAGGTCGTCTCCACCAGATCGGTGCCGACGACCCGCCCGTTTTGGTAATCGAGAAAACGGCTGGAATAGT
>CAZULM010000057.1:0-37556 GCA_964621185.1 uncultured Saprospiraceae bacterium
TTCGAACCTGTGACCTCCACGATGTCAACGTGGCGCTCTAACCAACTGAGCTATGACCCGTTTACCCGCCGTAGCGTTCCCGCCCTTTCAAACACTCCCTCCCTAGAATGCCCAAGGGCGGGAATGCGAAGGCGGGTTGCCAAGCTTTATTTCAACCCCTTTCAATCCCCCTCCCCAAAACGCCCAAAGGCGGGAATGCGAAGGCGGGTTGCCAGGCCTTTCCAAAACGGAGCGCAAAGGTAGCTGCTGTTGGCATTAAAATCCAACATTCACGTTGAAAAATTCCCCGGGCAAAAAGTTTTACCATTTCTGCCGCATTTTTGGGCACTCCTAACTGACGGAAGGACGGCTTTCCAACTTTCACCATTTATTAACACCCCGATTACACATCCTTTTTCCCCTTGCACCTAATTTTGCGGCTTGAAAATGGACTTCAGGTTTATTCTATATGCTTTTACCCTATTGCTGGCCTTTGGGAATTCCTCGTTCTCAAAGTCGTCCAGTAACCCTGCGCCAACCCTGTTGCGCAGCGGGGGCGGGTACTTTATAGAAAATGCAGACCTGCTGTACCTGGAGGCGGGTAAGCTTCTGATCTTTGTGGAGGAGCTTTCCTCCCGAAGCGATGAAAATGACAGCGATAGCCAGCCCATTGGCCCGCACAATGCGGCCCTGAGAAGCGTTCCGGTTTTACCGGCCATCCACTGCCAAACCTTGCCGCCCGTCGCTGCTGCGCTGCACGCGCACCAATCAAACATCCCTATTTACTTGCGCAACCGGGTCTTCCGGATTTGAAGCGCGTTCCCCTTGTTTCTTTTCAGCTGATGCCCCGGTATTAGGCTGTGCCATTCCATTGGCGCCAGTTCAAGCCCGGCGTTTTGCTGCCAACCAATTCCGCCTTCCGGACGATTGCCTGCTTGGGTAACGTGTTCCGGCAGTATTTCACCATTCATATTTAATTCAACCATGACCAGAATTTTTTTTGTCGCAGGGCTGCTGTCCTTGCTGGCCCTGCAAAGCTGTACCACCGCCACCGCTGAAAAACAACAGCCCCAGGAAGCACTCACTTTTATCGCGACCAGCCCGGTAACGATCGACACTGCCTTCAGCAAAGAATATGTGGCGCAAATCCGTTCCTTCCGGAACATCGAAGTACGCGCGCAGGAAAAAGGCTTCCTGCAAAAAATTTATGTGGACGAGGGCCAGTACGTGAAAGCGGGGCAGTTGTTGTTCAAGATTATGCCGAACCTTTATGAGGCCGAGTTGCAAAAAGCGCTGGCTGAACTGAAAGCAACTGAAATCGAACTGCAAAATGCGGCTGCGCTGGCAGAGAAGAACATTGTTTCGCAAAATGAAAAAGCACTCGCAGAAGCCAAGGTGGAACAGGCCAAAGCAGCCGTTGCCATGGCCAGGCTGCACCTTTCCTTTACCGACGTGAAGGCGCCGTTCGACGGCTTTATCGACCGGCTTCCCAAGAAAATCGGGAGCTTGCTCGACGAGGGCGAGCTGCTGACCAGCCTGTCCGACAACAGCAAGATGTTTGCCTATTTCAACGTGTCCGAACCGGAATACCTTGAATATCAGGTAAATGCGAAAGGTCGCGGCGACAACCTGGTGAGCCTGATGCTGGCCAACAACCAGCCAATGAAGCAGAAAGGGAAAATAGAGGTGATTGAGAGCGAGTTCAACAATGAAACGGGCAACATCGCTTTCCGGGCCGTGTTCCCCAACCCCGACAACTTGTTGCGGAACGGCGAAACAGGCAAAGTGATGATGACTGTACCCTTGAAAAAGGCGCTGGTTATCCCGCAAAAAGCGACCTACGAGATTCAAAACAAAGTTTTCGTCTTTGTGATAGACGCAAACAATACAGTGCAATCGCGCGAAATATCCATCACGGGCGAACTGCCCGACCTGTACGTTGTGGCGAGCGGCATTGCCCCGGGTGAAAAGATTTTGCTGGAAGGCGTGCAGAAAGTTAAGGACGGTGAGCAAGTGCGCTGCGAATACCAGGACCCACACGAAGTGTTGGCGCATTTGAGGCTGAAAGCGGAATAGTTATTTCACGGGTGCGGATTCACCATTAAATTTTATTTCATGTTCAATATGTTCATACATCGACCGGTGCTGTCGATTGTAATATCCCTTATTATCGTTTTTATGGGCGGATTGGCACTCGTCGGCCTGCCCATCACGCAGTTCCCTTCTATTTCCCCGCCAAAAGTCAACGTCGTGGCAGAATACCCCGGCGCCAACAACGAACTGATGACCAAAGCGGTGATCATACCGCTGGAAAGGGCGCTCAACGGCGTGCCGGGCATGAAGTATATGGCTTCCGATGCGGGTAACGACGGCGAAGGCATGATACAGATCGTGTTCAACCTGGGCACCGACCCCAACCAGGCTTCCCTCAACGTGCAAAACCGCGTTGCCTCGGTGGTCAACAAACTGCCGCCGCTGGTGGTGCGGGAAGGTGTCAAAATATCGAGGGTCGAATCCAACATGCTGATGTACATCAACTTGTACAGCACGGATTCGCTGGCCGACCAGAAATTCCTGTTCAACTTCGCTGACATTAACCTGCTCCCCGAACTGCGCCGGGTAGACGGGGTAGGTTTCGCCGACATCCTCGGCAACCGCGAATACGCCATGCGGATTTGGCTGAAACCCGACCGATTGCTGGCCTACAAGATTTCTGCCGACGAGGTGATGGAGGCACTGGCCGCCCAAAGCCTGGAAGCATCGCCGGGCAAAACCGGGGAGAGTTCGGGCAAGCGCTCGCAGGCATTTGAGTACGTGTTGAAATACCCCGGCCGCTATACCTCCGAGGAGCAATACGGGAATATCATCCTGAAAGCTACCCCCGATGGTGAAATGCTGCGCCTGAAAGACGTGGCCAACATTGAGTTCGGCAGCTCTATGTACGACATCTATTCCAACCTGAACGGCAAGCCCTCTGCAGCCATTGTCTTGAAACAATCCTACGGCAGCAACGCCAGTCAGGTGATCAAGGACGTGAAAGAAAAGCTGAAAGAGATCAAAACGGGCGCTTTCCCCAAGGGTATGGACTACGAGATCAGTTATGATGTATCCACCTTTCTCGATGCTTCCATGGAAAAAGTGCTGCATACACTGGTGGAAGCTTTCTTGTTGGTGGGGCTGGTGGTGTTTTTGTTCCTGGGCGACTGGCGTTCCACGCTTATCCCGGCCATTGCCGTTCCGGTGTCGCTCATCGGCACGTTCATGTTCATGCAATACTTCGGCATCACCCTCAACCTGATCACCCTGTTTGCTTTGGTGCTCTCGATTGGTATCGTGGTAGACAATGCCATTGTGGTCATTGAAGCGGTGCATACCAAGATGCATGACGACCATTTACCGCCTTTGAAAGCCACCGAGGAGGCCATGCACGAAATCAGCGGGGCAATCATTGCCATTACGCTGGTGATGGCGGCGGTATTTGTGCCGGTGGCGTTTATGTCGGGTCCGGTGGGTATTTTTTACCGGCAGTTTTCCATCACCATGGCTACCTCCATCATATTGTCGGGGGTAGTGGCGCTAACCCTGACGCCCGCACTGTGCGCGATGATGCTCAAAAATACCCACGGCCAGGCGCGGAAAAAGACCTTGCTGAACCGCCTCCTCGACGGGTTCAACAACTGGTTCGAAGGTCTGTCGAACCGCTATCAGCGCCTGCTACGGGTCATCGTCAACCGCCGTGTCGTCACTGTAGGCGTTTTGCTGGCTTTCTGTGCCGGCACCTGGTATTTCAACAGTTCGGTGCCCACGGGTTTTATCCCGAATGAAGACCAGGGCATGCTGTACGCGGTGATACAGACACCGCCCGGTTCCAGCCTGGAACGCACCAACGAAATCGCCGAACGTTTGCAAAAGGTTTGCGAGGAAGTGGAAGACGTACAATCGGTGTCGTGCCTCGCCGGGTACGAGGTGCTGACGGAAGGCACGGGCGCCAACTCCGGCACCTGCCTCATCAACCTGAAAGACTGGAGCGTGCGGAAACACTCCGTCCAACAGGTGATCGAAGAAATTGAAGAAAAGGCAAAGGATATTACTGGGGCTACCATCGAGTTCTTCCAGCCGCCCGCGGTGCCGGGATACGGGGCCGCTGGCGGTTTTGAGCTGCGCCTGCTCGACAAAGCGGGCACGGGCGATTACAAAAAAATGGAAACGGTGACCAATGATTTTGTGGCGGAGCTGAACAAGCGGCCGGAACTGAGCTCAGTGTTCTCCTTTTACAGCGCCAGCTTCCCACAGTACATGCTGCACATCGACAACGACATTGCGCAGCAAAAAGGCGTTTCCATCGAAAATGCCACGAATACGCTATCCACCCTGCTCGGCAGTAACTACGAAATCAGTTTCATCAAATACGGCCGTCAATACAAAGTGATTGTGCAGGCAGCGCCCGAATACAGGGCCTTGCCGGAGGACATCATGAAGCTGTACGTCAAAAACGACCGGGAAGAAATGGTGCCCTTCTCCGCCTTCATGACGATGGAAAAGGTGTATGGCCTTTCTGAAATTACGCGCCACAACCTGTACAATACATCCGAAATAAGCGGGCAGGCGGCACCGGGCTACAGCAGTGGCGAGGCCATCAAAGCCATCAATGAGGTGGCGGAAAAAACGCTTCCCAGGGGCTTCGGCATCGACTGGGCGGGTATTTCCAAAGATGAAGTAGGGCGGGGGAATGAAGCCGCTTATATCTTCCTGATATGCCTGGGGTTTGTTTACCTGATCCTTGCCGCACAGTATGAAAGCTTTATCCTGCCTTTTGTCGTCATCCTTTCCCTGGCAACAGGCGTATTCGGGGCGTTTTTGTTCCTGGAAATGACTGGCCTGGAGAACAACATCTACGCCCAGGTGGCCATGGTGATGCTGATCGGGCTTTTGGGCAAGAATGCGGTGCTGATCGTGGAATTTGCCGTGCAGCGGCACCGAAAAGGCGATGCAGTGATAGACGCTGCGGTGTTGGGCGCGGGCGCGCGTTTCCGCCCGATCCTGATGACCTCCTTTGCCTTCATCGCCGGCTTGATTCCCCTGGTGTTTGCCAGCGGTCCGGGCGCCATCGGCAACCGCACCATTGGCTCCGCTTCTGCCGGCGGCATGCTCGTCGGAACGATTTTCGGCGTGTTGCTGATACCCGGGCTGTATTACCTGTTCGGAAAAAAATCGGAACAGGTACAGCTGGTTGAAAATGAAGAAGAAAATCCGTTAACAGAAGAAATCGACCACAATGTTTAGCATCAAAAGATACCCATGGCTGATTCTGGCCGGACTGATTATAACATCGATGGCCTGCAAAGCGCCGGCCATCGTGACGCCTGCGCCGCATCTGGCTGCACCCGCCACATATCCCGCAAAAGCAGCTGACGATGCCGCCAATATCGCCGACACCCCCTGGCGCAACTTTTTTGCCGATTCCAACCTCGTTGCGCTGATCGATGTGGCGCTGAAAAACAACCAAGAGCTCAACATCACCCTGCAGGAAATCGAGATCGCCCGGAATGAAGCCAGGATGCGCAAAGCCGCTATTCTGCCTGCTGTACGGGCAGGTTTCGGGACGGGACTTGAAAAAGTGGGGCGCTACACCAGCCAGGGCGCCGGCGACGCCTCCACCGAAATAAAACCGGGCAAGGAAGTGCCGGAAGTGCTGCCCGATTTCGCTCCTGTCGTGTTTGCAACCTGGGAAGTAGATATCTGGAAGAAACTGCGCAACGCCCGGCAAGCCGCCATCCACCGCTACCTTGCAAGCATGGAAGGGAAAAACCTGGTACAAACCAGCCTTGTCGCTGAAATCGCCACTTCCTACTACGAGTTGCTCGCGCTTGATGGCCAGCTGCAAATTCTACGGCAAAACATTGAGATTCAAAAGAATGCGCTGGAGATCGTCAAGTTGCAGAAGGCGGCGGCAAAGGCTACGGAACTGGCTGTTCAAAAATTCCAGGCAGAGGTGCTGGCTTCCAGCAGCATGGAATTTGAAATCCTGCAAAAGATCACGGAAACGGAGAACAAGATCAATTTTTTGCTTGGCCGTTTCCCACAGGAAATCAAGCGCAGCAAGGTCGATTTCCTGAACCAGCCTTCTTTTGCCGTACAAACCGGGATACCTGCCAGTTTGCTGAACAACCGCCCGGATATCCGGCAAGCCGAACAAGCCCTGGAAGCCGCAAAAATCGACGTAAAAGTGGCGCGCGCTGAATTTTTCCCTTCGCTGGAAATCTCCGCCAGCGCGGGGCTGCAGGCGTTCAATCCCGGCTATTTGTTCAAGTTGCCCGAATCGGTACTGGCTACCCTGGTTGGCGATTTGGCGGGACCGATCGTCAACCGCGCCGCCATCAAAGCGGAGTTCAACAACGCGAATGCCCGCCAGGTACAGGCCATGTACGAATACGAGCGTCGGGTGCTGAATGCCTACCTGGAAGTGGCTGGCAGCATGGCGCGGATACGCAACCTGGAAAAAACTTATGCGCTCAAGTCGCAACAAGTGGCTGCGCTGAACCAGGCCATCAGCGTGTCGAACGACTTGTTCCAATCGGCCAGGGCAGATTACCTGGAGGTGCTGATGACGCAGCGCGATGTGCTGGAGGCCAAGCTGGAATTGCTGGAGCTGAAACGGGATATGCTGGGCGCCGGGGTGCAGGTGTACCGGGAGCTTGGGGGAGGCTGGAAGTAGTGGAGCATACTTCCAGCTTTTCAACCATGCTGGTCAGCCCCATCAGGGCGTTATATTTGGGCAATTTTCACAAGGAAGCAGGAAACCTTATCTTGCAGGCTTAAAAGGCGTTCCTCTTTTGTACCGATTCTCAAAACTTTAGCCCTCTAATTTCGTTCCACCATGAAACAACCACATCACCTCGCCAGCCTCCTGGCAGCACTCTGCCTCCTGGCTTCCTGCCAAAACAACAACACACCATCAACCACCAGTACCGTGCCACCATCCGTATTCAAGCCCGAACAATTCAGCCCGCCACATCCCGAAAAAAAGCCGAAAGAACTGGTCTCCGCCTCCGGTGATGTGCGCACCGACGAGTATTACTGGCTCAACGAGCGCGAAAACCCCGCCGTGAAAGCCTACCTCGAAGCAGAAAACCGCTATGCCGACTCGGTGCTGGAACCCGTGGCCAACCTGCGCAAAAAACTGTACGAGGAACTCAAAGCCCGCATCAAGGAAGACGACTCCACGGTGCCTTATTTCAAAAACGGCTACTGGTACGTCGCCCGCTTCGAAACCGGCAAGGAATACCCCATCCTCACCCGCAGGAAAGGAGAAATGAGCGCCGCCGAAGAAATTCTGGTGGATGTGAACGCCCTGGCGGCGGGCAAGGAATATTGCCAGTTCGGCGGCTTCCAAATCAGCCCTGACAACCAGCTTTTGGCCTATTCCGTCGATTACACTGGCCGCAACCTGTTCAAAGTGTACTTCAAAAACCTGGCTACAGGCGCGAGCCTGCCGGAATCTTTTGACATCGGCGGCGCTTTTTTCTGGGCCAACGACAACAAAACCCTGCTCTACGATACCAAAGACAAAACAACGCTGCGCAACGACAAAATCTGGCGCCATGTGCTCGGCACACCCCAAAAACAGGACGTGCTGATGTACCACGAAACAGACGAAACCCAATACGCTTATTTGAGCAAATCGAAGTCGGAGCAATACTTTTTCATCAATTCTGCCTACACCCAAACGGTGGAAGTGCATTACCTCGACGCCAACAAACCCGCCGGTGAATTTCAATTAGTGCGCGCCCGGGAAAAGGACTTTTTTTACGACCTGGAACATTGGAACGACAAATTCCTGATCCGCACCAACTGGAACGCACCCAATTTCCGCATCATGGAAGCACCCGTGAGCGACCCAAAACGGGAAAACTGGAAAGACGTGCTGCCCCACCGGGAAGATGCACTGATTGATGGCTTTACCGTGTTCAAAGACTACCTCGTTGTCGCCGAACACCAAGGCGGACTAAGCCAGTTGCACGTTGTCCGCTGGGCCGACAAGGCCGAGCACTACATCGAAGTGGGCGAACCATCCTACGCCACCAACCTCGACAACAACCCGGAATTCGACACCAAAACCCTGCGCTACAACTTCACGTCCATGAAAACACCGGCTACGGTGATCGACTACAACATGGAAACCAAAGCCAAGGAAGTGAAGAAGGTTGCCCCCGTGCTGGGCTACAACAGCGAAGACTACCAAACGGAATTTGTATGGGCCACCGCCCGCGACGGGGTGAAAGTGCCCATGTCCATCGTGTACAAAAAAACAACCAAACGCGACGGCAATGCCCCCTGCCACCTGAACGCCTACGGCAGCTACGGTTTCAGCTACGACCCCTATTTCAACCGCGATGCCGTGAGCTTGCTCAACCGCGGCTTCGTGGTCGCCATCGCGCACATACGCGGGGGCATGGAAATGGGCTACAAATGGTACGAGGACGGCCATTTGATGCGCAAAATGAACACCTTCACCGACTTTATCGACTGCGCCGAATTCCTGGTGAAAGAAAAATACACCAGCGCCGACAGGCTGTTCGCTGAAGGGCGATCCGCCGGCGGCTTGCTCATGGGCGCCGTCACCAATATGCGTCCCGACCTGTTCAAAGGCATCGTCACCGGTGTGCCTTTTGTGGACGTGCTCACCACCATGAGCGACCCGAGCATCCCGCTCACAACAGGCGAGTACACCGAATGGGGCAACCCGGCCAACAAAGCCGAATACGACTACATGAAACAGTATTCACCCTACGACAACCTGAAAAAGCAGGACTACCCCAACATACTGGTGCTCACTTCCTTCGCCGATTCGCAGGTGCAGTATTTTGAGCCTGCCAAATATGTAGCCCGCCTGCGCGACCTCAAGACCGATAAAAACGTACTCCTCTTCAAAACCAACATGGCCGGCTCCCACGGTGGCGCATCGGGTCGTTTCAAGCGCCTCGAAGAACGCGCCATGGAATATGCCTGGATGATGGGGCTGCTGGGGATTGACGGGGGGGCGCTGAAGCAATAGAGTGTGGTATTTTTGGTTTCGGGTTTCTGGTTTGCCGATGTGTTGTAAAATTTGAAAAACCATTTCAAAGCCACCAACAAACCAGAAACCAGAAGCCAGAAACCATTTTTTCCAAATATGCACCCATTTTTAAGAAAAGCAATTGCCATTTTTGCCGGCCTGGTAGTCGGTTGTTTCCTCATGATCTTTATTGAGGGGTTCTCTCCGTATCAACCTCCGGAGGGTGTCACCTATATCAATGCCGGGTGGCCCTACCTTGATTGGATACGGAATCTGCCGACCGATGGTTGGTTGATATTGCTGGGCTCGCTGCTGGCGGGTTCGTTGGTAGGAGGTTTTGTGACCCATAAAATCACGCCGCCAGCCTTTTTTCCGGTATCGCTCATCACCGGCTTTTTGATGCTTTTTTACACCATTGGCAAATACATGGGTTTCGCCTCGCCAGCCTGGATGACCTATGCTTCCTGTATCGGCAGCGTGGCAATGGGTTGGCTTGGGGGCTGGCTCGCACATCTGAACGTCAGGGTTAATTCGTAAAACTTTTTGTGTTTAATTCAGGCAAACCAATTACCTTCGCCCAAACACACAACTGTTATGGCGCGTAAATCCTCTTTCGATTCCAATGGCATGCTCTTCAAAACGGGCATCTTCGCCCTGCTGGCAGGGGCTGCATTCTGGCTTTTCAACATGTTTGGCGGAAAAAAATCTGATGATTCAACAGAAGCGAAACCGCCGCTTGAAGTCCCGGCCAAAACCGCAGGATCAGAAACGGCACACATGCCCAACCAGGTGCCGGAAGACATATTACCCACTTCCAGCACAGGTGAAATCGTGCGCCATCCCTGGTTCGTGCTTTCTTACAACGAAGATCACGAACAAGCCGAATGGGTCGCCTACGAAATCAACCGCCAGCGCCTCAACGAAAACTGGGCCGCACGACCCAACACCTTCCGCCCCGACCCCGACGTACGCACCGAAAGCGCCACACCCCGCGACTATACCTCCAGCGGCTTCGACAAAGGCCACCTTTGCCCGGCTGCCGATATGGCGTTCAACGACAAAGCCATCGATGAGACTTTTTACATGAGCAATATCAGTCCGCAAGATCCCGCCTTCAATACCGGTATATGGCGCGAACTGGAAGAACTGACCCGCGACTGGGCCCGAAAGTTCAACCGATTGTATGTGGTGACCGGGCCCGTACTTACCCAAACCAACTATCCCCAGATCGGCTTCAGCAAGGTGAGCGTCCCAAATGGATTTTACAAAGTATTGCTGGCACCCAGCGAACGCAAAGCCATCGCTTTTATTCTCCCCAACGCCCTCGGCGATAGCCCTGTCATGGAATACGCCTGCTCCATCGACAAAGTAGAAAAGGTGACGGGCATTGATTTTTTTCCTAAAATGCTCAAAGGTTTAGACGAGGAACTGGAGGCCAGCCTCGACGTTCCTGCCTGGCCGATAAACAAGGCACGGCAGGAGGAGCGGATAAAGGTGTGGAATAAACAGCGGTAGCGCGACATTTATGTTGCCAGAAGGAGGCCATTTATGGCCGGCTTTAGCAAACTTATGGCCATAAATGGCCTTTTTCGGGCGGCATAAATGCCGTGCTACCGTTACCCATTTGCTTTTTTGTGGTCGGCCAAAAACTTCGCCAGGCCATTGTCTGTGAGCGGGTGGTTGAGCAGCCCCAGGATTGCGGAAAGGGGGCACGTGACTACATCGGCGCCAGCTTTGGCCGATTGAACGATGTGCAGCGGGTTGCGGATGCTGGCAGCAAGTATGAGTGTGTCGTACTCCTGCATCGTATAAATTTCATAAATCTCCTTGATAAGCGAAACACCATCCCAGGAAATGTCGTCGACGCGGCCGATGAAAGGGGAGAGGTAGGTAGCGCCCGCTTTGGCGGCGAGTATTGCCTGCCCTGCAGAGAACACCAGGGTGCAATTGGTCTTGACGTTCTGCTCGGCAAAATACGCGATGGCTTTCACGCCGTCCTTTATCATCGGCACTTTCACCACAATGTTTTCGTGCAATTCCGCCAGCCTTAAGCCTTCTTCCACCATAGCCTTGTACTCGGTGCTGATCACTTCGGCGCTTACGTCCTTGCCGGGCCCCACAATGTCACAAATATCGCGGTAATGCTTGAGGATGGCGGCCTGGCCAGAAATGCCTTCTTTGGCCATCAGGGATGGGTTGGTGGTAACGCCGTCGAGGATGCCGAGTTCGGCTGCTTCGCGGATGTCATTCAAGTTGGCTGTATCGACAAAAAATAGCATGGTGGAATGTTTTAAGGATGGGTGGCTCGGTTACTAAGCCAATGTGCCAATGCGCTAATCCAGCACATTGGCACATTGGGACTAATTGAATGGTAAAAAAGTGCCGAACACACCGCTACGACCACATATCCTTGCTGCATTTCTGCCCTGGGGAGGTTTTGCAGGAGCTGGTCGCCCGGCACGCCGCAAAGATACGATGGAGTAGGGTAGAAACAGAAAAATGTTTGGGAAAAGTTTTAGGCTTGTTGATGGGGATAGATGTGTAGCCCGTATTGATGTGGCATAGAGCATCAGAACAATATTTTAAGCAAAGTGCACCATGACTCATCCCGAATTTTTGGGAAATGAATAAGCAAGCTTTGTTACCTCCTTTCGCCGCATTAATAGCCCTGAAAGGGCGAAATCACTAACATTGGGCAACGCCCAATGCAAAAAGCCAGATAAAATAAGCGCCCTGAAGGGGCTTCTTAATCTGGTAGAAAAGCAAGAAAGCCCCTTCAGGGCGGAAATACGTGAGCGACCACTACACCGGGCGATGCCCGGCGTTCATGCTGCGACCCCTTCAGGGCAAAAACGCTCAAATCAGCACTTTCTACAAAAAAAAATGGGGATGACTCATGTTTCGTCCTGCTCAAACCAACGAAAATTTTAGGCAAAATACCGCCTTGATGTCATGATTGCTTTTGGCCCCCCCGCTCCCACACAGTCAGCTCAACATCTCCACCGCATTTTCCCATTCGGCATAAACGCCGGTCAGGGATTCTTTCAAGGCGGCGTATTTTTTCAGCTGCTCGTCGGAATCGGGGCGGATGTAAAAATCGGGCTCGCCCATTTTTGCCTCAAACTTTTTGACTTCCGATTCCAGGTCGGCGATGCGCCTTTCTGCTTTTTGTACGGCGCGTTCGAGTTGTTTCTTTTCTTCGGAACCCAGCACTTGCACGCCGTTGTCGCTCGATTTTTGGCCATTTTCGGCGCCTTTGCTCCTTTTTTCAACGTCCCGCATGTTGTCGAGTCGCCGCTTTTCCAGGAAGTAGTTCACATCACCGAGATGCTCGTACAGGTGCCCGTCGCGGAACTCAATGGTGCGGGTGCTCAAACCGGTGAGGAACTCACGGTCGTGGCTTACCACCAGCAGGGAGCCGTTGTAGGCCATCAGCGCTTGTTTCAGCACGTCTTTTGAAAGCATGTCGAGGTGGTTGGTGGGCTCGTCGAGCAACAGCAGGTTGAAGGGGCGCAGCAACATACAGGCCAAGGCCAGGCGTGCGCGTTCGCCGCCGGAAAGGGCGGCCACTTTTTTGTCCACGTCTTCGCCGCTGAAAAGGAAGGAGCCAAGGATGTTGCGCAGCTTGGTGCGCATTTCTTCCGGGGAGTTCTGCTCCATGGTTTGCAGGAGGGTGAGCTTGGGGTCGAGGGTCTCTGCCTGGTTCTGGGCGTAGTAGCCGATGCTGACGTTGTGCCCGAGCGTAGCTTTGCCCGAAGTGGCCGATTCTGCGCCTACCAGTATTTTGGCGAGTGTGGTTTTCCCCTGCCCGTTTTGGCCGACAAAAGCCACCCGCTCCCCCCTAAGTATCTGAAAGTCAACATTTTCCAACACCTTTAAATTGCCGTATCTTTTGCTCAGGCGCTCTGCTTTGGCCACTACCTCGCCCGAGCGCGGGGCATCCGGGAAGCGCAGCTTCATGGTCGCGGTATCGGTGTCGTCTATTTCGATGCGCTCCATCTTGTCCAACTGCTTTTGCATCGATTGGGCCATTTTGGTCTTGGAGGCTTTGGCCATAAAGCGCGTGATAGTGCGCTCTTTTTCGTTGATTACCCGCTGTTGGTTTTCATAAGCCGCTGCCATTTGGTCTCGGCGTTCGGCGCTCAGTTCCACGTATTTGGAATAGGAAGCCTTGTAGTCGTATATTTTTCCGAGGATAATCTCTGCGGTGCGGTTGGTTACGTTGTCGAGGAAGCGCCGGTCGTGGCTGATGACGACCACCATGCCGGGGTAGTTCATCAGCCAGTCTTCCAGCCAGATGATGCTCTCGATGTCGAGGTGGTTGGTCGGTTCGTCGAGCAGCAGCAGGTCGGGGCGGCGCAGGAGCATTTTTGCTAATTCGATGCGCATTTGCCAGCCGCCGCTGAACTCATCGGTGAGCCGGTTCATATCGGAGGCTGCAAAACCGAGCCCTCCCAATACCTTTTCGGCATCTACCTGGCTGGTGGCGCCACCGAGGTGGTGCAGGTGCTCGGTGATGTCGCCCATCTGCTCGATGAGTTTGTGGTATTCGTCTGATTCGTAGTCGTCGCGGGCGGCAAGGGCTTCGCCGATGTCGTGCAGTTCTTTCTCCAGCGCCAGAATTTCGGCGAAAGCGCTCATGGTTTCTTCCAGCACGGTTTTGCCCTTGGGCATCAGCATGTCCTGGTGTAGGTAGCCGAGGGTGAAGTGGCTGGGCACGATCACGTCGCCTTCCTGGGGCGACATTTCTTTGGCGATGATTTTCAGGAGCGTTGATTTTCCCGCGCCGTTGCGGCCAACAAGGCCCACCCGTTCACCGGGTTTGAGCACAAAATTGACGCTGTCGAGCAGGATACGGTTGCCGTATTGTATGTAGATATTGGATAGGCTGAGCATAGCGGGCGCAAAGGTACAGAAATGCCCTTATTTTTCCCTAGGAAGGATTTTTCCCTATGTCATGTATCCTCCCTTCTCCACAAAAAAGCTACTTCAGGCACAGCATCCAGCACCCAGCACCCAGCATCCAGCACCCAGCATCCAACATCCAGCATCCAACATCCAGCATCCAACATCCAGCACCCAGCATCCAGCATCCAACATCCAGCATCCAGCACCCAGCATCCAACATCCAGCATCCAGTACCCAGCACCCAGCACCCAGCATCAAGCATTCGCCGCTTCGTCGTCCAATTCCCCTTCCCAGCGGGCCACTACTGCCGAGGCTAAGCAGTTGCCGATCAGGTTGACGCTTGTGCGGCCCATGTCCATCAGCGCATCTACGCCCAAAATGATAGCGATGGGCCATTCCGGGATGCCGAACTGCCCCACGGTAGCTGTCAGGATCACTAAGGATGCCCGCGGCACAGCGGCCACGCCTTTGGAGGTCAGCAGCAGGGTCAGCATCATGATCAGCTGTTGGCTCCAGGTAAAATGGTCCATCATGCCCGCTGCCTGGGCGCAGAAGATAGAGGCCAGCGCCAGGTACAAGGTAGAGCCGTCGAGGTTGAAGCTGTAGCCCGTTGGGATAACGAAAGACACGATTTTGCGGGGCACCCCAAATTTTTCCATCGCTTTCATAGCCTGCGGCAGGGCTGCCTCTGAACTGGCGGTGGCAAACGCGAGGGAAGCCGGCTCATAAACTGCATTAAAGAACTTCTTGATCGGTATTTTCAGGAAATACATCAAGGGGAAGAACACGAGCAAAATAAATACGAAAAGGGCTACGTAAAGTGTGCCAAGCAGCTTGGCCAAATTGACCATTACGCCCAAGCCCTTGTCGCCGATGATGGAAGCCAGCGCGCCGCCCACTGCGAAGGGCGCGAAGTACATGATGAGCCCCACGAACTTGAACATCACTTCCGACAGGGACTCACACCATTCTATCATCGTTTTCCGGTGGTGGTTCTCAATCTGCCGGATACTCAGGCCAAAGAACAGGCTGAACACCACGATTTGCAGGATGGCGTTCTCATAAAGCATCTTGGCGGCGTTCTCCGGGAACGTGTGCAAAATCGTGTGCTTCCAGTCGAGCTTGGTGGCTGCGGGCTTCATGCTCACTACTTTGTCGTTGTACCGCAGCTCCAGCTCGTTTTTCTTGGTATAGACCGTAGCCATGATGCTATCAATAGACACTTGCTCGCGGTCGCTGCGCTCTGGCTGGATGCCCATGCCGGCCTTGGTATAGTTGATGGCCAAGAGCCCCACCACCAAGGCGATGCTGGTGGCGGTGAGGAAATAGGCAAATGCTTTCACCGCGATCCGCCCCATCTGTTTGGCGTTCTCCTGGCCTGCAATGGCGATCACCAGCGTGGAAAATAGCAGCGGCCCGACCACCGTTTTTATCACCCGGATGAAAATAGAACTCAACACGTCAAAATCCTTCGCCGCCTTGCCCATGTCTAAGCCCACTTCAAACCCGATGAACATGCTCAGCAAAATCCAAGTATTGAGGGAACCAGCTTTCCAGCCATAGTAGCAAAGGGCGGCCAAAGCGGCCCAGCGAGAAAATATAAGTATCTGGGAATCAATTTGAATTCCAAATTCGGGCAACAAATGGAAACCTGCCACGACAGCGATGCTGCACAGGGCAATCAATAGGGATTTGCTGAGTTTCATAAAAATGTGAGCGTTTTAGCGGGGCAATGTACGGTGTGTTCGTTATTTCCACCGAATCTTATCCTTTTCCAGATCCGGGATTACCTCCCGCAGTTGCCCTTCCGATGCGGCGATGCTGCTGGCCACCGTGCAATCGCCTGTGACGTTGGTGACGGTGCGCAGCATATCGAGGATGCGGTCGACACCCAGGATGAGGGCGATGCCGGCGCTGGGCACGTGCACGGTTTCCAGGATGATGATGAGCATAATGATGCCGGCGCCTGGCACGGCAGCGGTGCCGATGGAGGCCATCACAGCCAGCAAGATGACGTTCAACTGGTCGGCTATGCTCAAATCCATGCCGACGGCTTGGGCGATGAAGATGGTGGCCACCCCCTGGTATAGCGCCGTGCCGTCCATGTTGATGGTGGCGCCAAGGGGCAGCACAAATGAGGAGACTTCTTCCGAGACGCCCAGGTTTTCCTCGCAACATTCCATGGTGACGGGCAGGGTGGCGCCGCTGCTGCTGGTGGAAAAGGCGACTAATTGGGCCTTGCCGATGCCTTTGAAAAACTTGCCCAACTTTATCTTGGTGAAAAACCGCAGGATGCTCGGGTAAACGCCGAAGGTTTGGATAGAAAGGCCAAGCACCACCGTGATGCAATAAACGCTCAAGGCTGCCAGCAAGCCCAACAGCTTGCCCAAGTCTCCGTCAGACACAGTGGTAATCATGTCGGCCATTAGGGCAAATACACCCAAAGGCGCCATGAGCATGATGATATCGACCAGCCGGATCGTCACGTCGTTGATGCCGTGAAAAAAATCGAGCACCGGTTTGGCGCGCTTGTCGGGTATCTGCAGCAGCCCGATGCCGAAGAAAATGGCGAAGAACACGATTTGCAGCATGTTGCGGTTGTCGGATGCGGCGCCGAAAATATTCGATGGCACCATATCGACCAATATCTGGAGCGGGCCGCGCTGGCCGACGGCCTCTGCGTTGGCCTGCCGGTCGCTGACGTTGGCGCTGTACGTGGCCATCAGGCTGTCGCGCACGTCGGCAGGTATGGCTTTGCCGGGCTGGACGATGTTGGCCAGCACCAGGCCGATGGTGATGGCGACGGCAGTGGTACCGATGTAAATGGCCAGCGTTTTGCCCCCGATCCGGCCGAGTTTGCGCACGTCAGAGAGGGAGGCCACGCCCGTTATGAGCGAGCCCAGCACCAGCGGTACGGCAATGAGTTTCAAAGCGTTGATGAAAATGGCGCCGAAGGGCGCGATCCAGTCGGCGGTGAATTTCCCCCAACCAAGGGATGCGGCTGCGATGCCATAAACCAGGCCCAATACCAGTCCGATGATGATTTGCCAGTGAATTTGTTTGTACCAGGGCATGTTTTGTTGAATTTCTCGGTGAATTTGTTGCATTTGGGCTAATGTAGGCTTAAAATTTCAATTCGGATACATGCTTTAGGGTTTGGGTGGCAGTTTTGAAGCAGAATGGTTGCTTGTATACCTCCAGCCGCTTGGTTTTGTGTACGCCGATCTTTGTAATCAATTGAACATCAGTTGAATCAATCATACCCAATCACAAAAATCAAGCGAATCATAGTATACTTCGTACCTTCGCCCCCGAAACAATTACCATATAAATGTCCTTACGCATCCACAAAGAAGGCTACACCATCCTGCTGGCCTCCGCCCTGATTCTTGCAGCCCTCAATATAGCCGTTCACCAATTTTGGCCGATGCCCTTCGTTTTTTGGCCGCTGTTGCTCGTTTCCGTAGTGTTTTACCTCCTTATCCTGCAGTTTTTCAGAAACCCGGTACGGAAAATCCAAGCCACAGACAACAACATCGTGTATGCCCCTGCCGATGGCCGCGTGTGTGTGATCGAAGAAGCGGTCGAAGAAGAGTACTTTAAGGGGAAAAGGCTCCAGGTTTCCATCTTTATGTCGCCGCTGAACGTGCACGTCAACCGCAACCCGGTGAGCGGCATCGTGCAGTACTTTCGCTACCACCCCGGCAAGTACCTGGTGGCCTGGCACCCGAAAAGCAGCACCGAGAACGAACGCACCACCGTGGTGTACCGGTTCGGGGAAGGGACGGAGATACTGATGCGCCAAATTGCCGGCGCGGTGGCCAGGCGCATCAAATGGTACATCGGCGAAGGCGACCTGGTGGAGCAGGGCGCCGACATGGGTTTCATCAAGTTCGGTTCCCGGGTCGATCTTTTCCTTCCCTTGGATGCAAAGGTGGAAGTGTCTATGGATCAGCAAGTTAATGGCAACAAAACCATCTTGGCCCGCTTAAACTCCTGAGTTTTAACGGAACTTTAAAGGCTTTACGAGACAACTTTCTCCAATAACGTCGTCTAAACCTGTGTTCCCACTAAACAAGGAACGATACACAATTATGAAAATTCAAATCATGTTCAAATCACTCGCCATCATTTTCATCGCCCTTTTCACGGTCAGCAGCCTGAGCGCACAACGGGACAAACCGACGCAAAGCACAAAGCCAAGCACCACCCAGGGCACCGAAGCCGCTGAGGCCCATGAGGAGGAAGAAATGGCAAAAGACCTGGAACTGACGCCCAGCCAAAAAGCGGAGTTCAAAAAAGCCAACGAAGCATACAAAGCGAAAATGAAGGCTGCCCGCGCCGAAAACAAGGCCGAAATGGAGCAGCTGCGCCAGGAGCGTATCCGCGCCCACAAAGCAACCCTCTCACCGGAGCAAGCCAAGCGCTACGACGAAAGGATGGCCAGGAAAGAAGCCAAAAAGGAAGAGATGCGCGAGCGCCGGAAAGAGCACAAAGAGGAGCACAAGGGCAAAAAGAAGGCTGAAAAGGCTGAGCGGAAAGCGCAGAAGTCAGAAAACAAGGAAATCAAGAAAGAATTGAAGAAGCAGTAAGCGGCAGGAGATAAAGAAGAGCCATCTCAACAATTCGAGATGGCTCTTCTTTTTTGTCGATCTCACACCCTTTCCGACGTATTGCCAACTGCGGCATCAAATCCAAAGTGTTGAATACCAGATCGTTGTGTCGTTGTGAGAAACAATAACCACGGTCGGCGATCGCAATGCCGAACACGGGCTTGGATTTCACTGCCTACCGCCGGAATTTCACCGTCTTGTCCGCACCCACCAGCAAAATGTATTCCCCTTTTGGCAGCGTTTCCACGTTCAGCGACCAATCGGCAGTCTTAGAGTTCAGGCATTTTTCCAGCAATACCTTTCCGGTGTGGTCCTTTACCTTCACGCAGAGGCATTTCACGGGCATCTCATCGGCCACGAACCAGATTTTCTTTTCAGCGATGACGACTTTCACGTCGCCCGGCTCACAGGTGTTAGCGGCATTGGCGGTTTGGAAGGCAGTGGTCAGTAGGGCAAAAAAGAGGACGGTGAAGATTTTCGTTTTCATAGCTTAAAATTTGATTGAAACTGTAAAGTTGGTTGAATAGACAAAGGTTCGGGTTTTGAGGTTGCAGTTTGGGGGGCTAAAACGATGGAAAACATCTTTCTTTCGACGAATCGCTGATTTGCTCGATTTTTCAGACTTTTGAGGCGCCGGAAATGTTTCACCCGGCTAAACAAAAAGATGAAAAAAATCCTCTCTCTCGCATTTTTTCTCTGTTTCGCCGCCATCTTGGCCGCGCAAAGCAAATTTTCCCTCGATTCTGCCTATATCCGCGACAACTTCACAAAGCGCGAGGTGATGATCCCCATGCGCGACGGCAAGCAGTTGTTCACTACCATCTACTCCCCGAAAGACCAATCGAAAAGATACCCATTTATCATGCGGCGCACGCCCTATTCCTGTGCGCCTTATGGGGCCGAAGCTTTCAGCACCGCATTTCAAAACATGAACCTCGCCCGCGCAGGCTACATCTTCGTTTTCCAGGACGTGCGCGGTCGTTACATGAGCGAGGGCGATTTTGTGGACGTGCGGCCAGTAATCCCCCAGCCCGCCCCTAAAAAAGGGCAAACAAGCAGCGCCAAACCAGCCTATGCAGACGATGCCACCGATACCTACGACACCGCCGACTGGCTCCTGAAATACGTGCCAAACCACAATGGCCGCATCGGTGTGATGGGTATTTCCTATCCGGGTTTTTACGCCACCGTCGCCATCTTGGCGGGCCACCCGGCCATCAAGGCTGTATCGCCACAGGCGCCGGTGACCGACTGGTTCATTGGCGACGATTTCCACCACAATGGCGCCTTCATGCTCATGGACGCCTTTTCCTTCTACTCCGGTTTCGGCAAGCCCCGTCCCGCGCCGACCATGCAGGGCCAGCCCGGGTTCAGCGACTGGAAAACGCCCGACAACTACGATTTTTTCCTGAAAGCAGGCGCGCTCCGCAATTTCAGCGATAAGTACGGCATGAAAGACATCCCGTTCTGGAACGACCTCATGGCCCACCCCGACTACGATGCCTGGTGGCAGGCCCGCAACCCGCGCCCGCACCTGAAAAACGTGCTGCCCGCCGTGATGACCGTTGGTGGACTGTTCGATGCCGAAGACTGCTGGGGCGCCTGGAACACCTACAAAGCCCTTGAAAGACAAAACCCTGCCAACCACCCGAACAGCTTAGTGATGGGCCCCTGGGTACACGGCGGCTGGGCGCGCGGCGACGGCGACCGCCTGGGCAATGTAGATTTTGGCGCCCGGACCAGCGTTTTTTACGAAAAGGAAATTGAGTTCAAGTTTTTTGAACACTACCTGAAAGACCAGGGCAACATGACCCTGCCCGAAGCCTACATCTTTGAAACAGGCAGCAACAAATGGACCACCTACGATGCCTGGCCGCCCAAAAACGTGGCATCGACAAAATATTATTTCCAGCCTGGCGGGAAACTCGGCTCCGAGCCCGCCACCGCCCCGCTGGCCTTCGACCAGTACACCAGCGATCCCAACAAGCCCGTGCCCTACACCGAAGACGTACACCTGCGCCGCACCCGCGAGTACATGTGCGACGATCAGCGCTTCGCCGCCCGCCGCCCCGATGTGCTGGTGTATGAAACCGAGGTGCTGGCAGAACCCATGACGCTCACAGGCGCCGTTACTGCCGACCTTTGGGTAAGCCTCAGCACCAGCGACGCCGATTTTGTGGTAAAGGTGATCGATGTGTTTCCCGACACCTTGAGCGGGGTTGAAAACGGCGTGCCGATGGGTGGCTACCAGATGCTGGTGCGCGGAGAGATATTCCGCGGCCGCTACCGGGAGAGCTTCGAGCACCCCAAGGCTTTCGAGCCGGGGGTGGCCACAAATGTGAAATTCGAGCTGCCCGACATCGCCCACACTTTCCTGCCAGGCCACAAATTGATGATACAGGTGCAAAGCTCCTGGTTCCCCCTGGCCGACCGCAACCCACAGCAGTTCGTCAACATCTATCAGGCAAGCGATGCCGATTTTGTGCCTTGCACCGTGCAGTTGTTCCGCGGGCAGAAGGGGGCATCTGGGGTGGTGTTGCCGGTGTTGAAGCGCTGAAATTATGCGGTATTTCATTTCTATATTTTTGCTGCTGCCAAACCTGCTCAGCTCCCAACCCCAGCCCACCCACAACCTGAATTTCCCTTCTATTCCCCAAAAATGGAACGAAGGCATCCCATTGGGCAATGGCCTTTTGGGATGCCTTGTTTGGCAAAAGGAGGGCAAGCTCCGCCTTGCACTCGACCGCGCCGACCTCTGGGATTTGCGCCCCATGCAGGGCCTCGACCGGCCGGAGTTTTCCTATGATTGGGTGGCAGCTCAGGTAGCCAAAGGCGAATACAGGGTGGTGCAGCGCTACTTCGACGCGCCTTATGAGCAGGAAGCCGGGCCCACCAAATTGCCGGGCGGCGCCATTGAATTGGCGCTCGGTAGCTGGCAACTGCCTGCAGAAAATGCTGTACAACTGGATATTTCTAACGGAAAAACTACCATCCAATGGGTTGGTGACCAACGTTTTGAAACATTTGTCCACGCAGAAAAACGCGAAGGATGGTTTCGCTGCACGGGTTTCCCCGATCCTGCCAAATGCCTCCAACTTTTGGCGCCCGCTTACGGCCGCCCACCTGAATCGAACGAAGCCAACTCGGTGCAGGGCAGCGACCTGGCGCGGCTCGGCTACCCGCAAAGTGCCCCTTTTCAACGGGATGGCGTATGGCTGTTCTACCAATCCGGGTGGGGAGGCTTCAGTTATGAAATTGCCGTTTGTTTTCGAAAAAAGGGAAATAAGGTGTGGGAAGGCGTTTGGAGCATTTCCAGCCATTTTCCGCAAAAAATGGCGGTAGACCGTGCTGAAAATACCGTAAAAAATGCCATCCGCCGCGGCTTCGACAAATCCTTTGACGAATCCCGAAAATGGTGGTCGGGCTACTGGGATAAATCAGCCCTGTCGATCCCCGATGCCACCTTGGAACGCCAATACTACCTCGACCTCTACAAATTTGGCTGTACCGCCCGCGAAAACGGTCCCATGATCAGCCTGCAGGCAGTTTGGACAGCCGACAACGGCCGCCTCCCGCCCTGGAAAGGCGACCTGCACCACGACCTGAACACGCAAATGAGCTACTGGCCCGCCTACTGCGCCAACCACCTACCGGAAGGCCTGAGCTACCTGCGGCACCTCGAAAGCAACGATGCGGCGCACCGCAGCTACACCAAGCGCTTTTTTGGCACAACTGGCCTCAACATCCCGGGCGTTTCCACGCTGTTGGGCGCTGAAATGGGCGGCTGGATCCAATACGCCTGTTCGCCCACCACGGCGGCCTGGTGCGCCCAGCATTTTTACCTGCACTGGCGCTATTCAAAAGATCGGAAATTTTTGAAACACCACGCCTGGCCCTTCCTGCACGATGTTGCCATTCACTTAGAAGAATTGTCACGCCCCCCGGAAAGCGGCGCCCCGTCCATCGTCCCTCGTCCACCGTCTCCCGTCCACCGTCCACCGTCTACCGTCCACCGTCAGCTGCCCCTGTCTTCTTCCCCTGAAATCAACAACAACGACATAAAAGCCTGGTTCCCCAATACCTTTACCAACTACGACTTGGCTTTGACGCGCTTTGTTTTTGAAAAAACAGCCGAATTAGCCCAGGAATTGCATCAGGAAAAGGAAGCCGAGCGATGGAAAAAGGCCCTGGCTGAATTGCCAGACTTCGCCCTGGAACCCAGTCTGGCGCTCATGTTTGCCCCAAGCCTGCCATACCGGGAAAGCCACCGCCATTTTTCGCACCTGATGGCGATACACCCGCTCGGTTTGCTGGACTGGACTCAGGCGGGCAGCCAGCCTATCATCAAAAGCTCCCTGCAGCTCCTCGATGCTGTTGGAACCAAAGAATGGTGCGGTTATTCCTACGCCTGGCTCGCCAACCTGCGCGCTCGTGCCCGCGATGGGGCCGGCGCCCGCGATGCCCTGCGCATTTTTGCCGAAGCATTTGTGTCCAAAAACTCCTTTCACTTGAACGGCGATCAATCGGGGAAAGGCTATTCAAGCTTTGCCTACGACCCCTTCACCCTGGAAGGCAATTTCGCCTTTGCTGCCGGCTTGCAGGAAATGCTTTTGCAAAGCCAGGGTGGGGTAGTGCGGGTGTTCCCTGCGGTGCCTGCTGATTGGAAGCAATTCAGTTTCAAAGGCTTGCGGGCCGAAGGGGCGTTTTTGGTTTCGGCAAGCTATGGCGATGCCCATGCGGAAAAAGTGGAAGTTTTTTCGGAAAAAGGGGGCCTGCTACAGCTGGAATTGCCGCCCGGGCATTGGAAACTCAATGATGCGCCCTTGGTCTTGAAAGACGGGATATTGCACCTGAACACCCGAAAAAGCCAGCGTCTGGTGTTTCGTTCTGAAACTTGGTAGGTCAGCACTCCAACCTGCGTCAGACTTCTATTTTTTAATCATTCCATTGTAATAATGGCGCAAGGGCACTTTAAGGGCAAAATTGTAAATACTTATTCGTCAGACCGCGAAAAGCGGTCGGACGATGGCCCTTGGTCCGACCACTTTTCGTGGTCTGACCAATAAGTACACTCTTTTCTGCCCCTTCATGGCGGATATTTTCCGGGTCTCTGGAATTGGGCGTTTCCGCCGAACGTGGTCAGCGTATACAATAGCCAAGCGTTGCTCAGCCTCGAGAGGCCTAACGTTTTTAGCCGAAATGCCCCAAGCCCCACAGGGCCTCGGAGGCCTAACATTTGGTGTTCACGAGGGCACAAATGTTGGGCCTCTCCGAGGCCCTATCACGCTGGTGCATTGTTTGCTACAAATGTTTGGCCTCTCTGAGGCCGGGCGCCACTAGTGCCGCATAGCGCAACGCCAATTATCACATTATCCAATTATCCCATTATCAAATTAATCAAGCCGCATTCCGCGCCGCATTGATAATCCCAAACATCGACCGCAGCACCATCTTGCTGTACGCCTCCCGCTCCTCCGCCGACAAATTGTCGGAGCCGAGCCGCTGCAAGGCATATTGCTGGATGGCGATCAACGGCTGCACGATGCGCTCGCGGAGGGCGATACTTTCCCGGGAGACGGGGTTGCTTGAAAGGAGGTCGTCGCTTTCCGACAACTCCTGCAACACTTTGGTTGCCAGGTTGAACTCCTTGTTCAGTTTGTTCCAAAACGGGCCAAACTCGGGGTCGTCGGAAATGTAGTGGGTCAGGTTGAAATTTGATTTTGACAGCGATTGCATGGAGTTTTCCATCAGGGTGCGGAAAAACAAGGAGCGTTGGTATAGCCCCCGCACTTCGACGCGCTCCGACTCCTCGAGGCTGGAAATGGCTGCCCCGATGCCGTAATATCCCGGCACATTTTGCTTCATTTGTGCCCATGCCCCAACAAATGGGATGGCGCGCAAATCCTCAAATACCAGTCCGCCGCCGCCCGAGCGTTTGGTGGGCCGGCTGGCGATATTGGTGTCGCCGTACCATTTCAGCGGTGTCATGTTCTCAAGATAAGGCACAAAATTGGGGTCATTCTTTAGGTCGAGGTAGGCTTTGTAGGAGGCTTCCGCCAAGTCGTCGAGGCGCTTGTGGTCGGCAGGGCTCAACTCGCGGGTGTGGTCGGGGAAAAGGTGGCCTTCCAGCCCGGCCGTGAGCAGCCGCTCGATGTTGAAGGTAGCAGACTGGATGGTGCCGTAGGTGCTGCTCACGGTTTGGCCCTGTATGGTGACCTGGATTGCCTGGTTTTCAATGTCTTTGCCTTGAGAAGCGTAATAGCTGGCGTTGTTGCCGCCGCCGCGACCTGGGGGGCCGCCGCGCCCGTCGAAGAAGATGGCTTTTACCCCGTACTGCCGGCTGACGCGGGTGAGCGCCTCTTTCGCCTGGTAAATGCTCCAGTTGGCACGCAGGTAGCCGCCGTCTTTGGTGCCGTCGGAAAAACCCAGCATGATGTGCTGGATGTTGCCGCGGCTGGCCAAGTGGTTGGCGTAGAGCGGGTTGGTATATAAGGTGTCCATTACCGATTCGGCGGCCAATAGGTCATCGACGGTTTCAAAGAGCGGGACGATGTCGAGGTTGCTCTCGTTGCTGGGCGAAACCAATTTGGAAATGGCCAGCACCTGTGCCACGTGGAAGGCGCTTTGGCAATTGCTGATGATGTAGCGGTGGCAGCCCAGTTCGCCGTTGTTTTTTTGGATGTCGGCGGTGAGCCGGAAGGAGCGTATGGTTTCCTTGACGAAAGGGTCGGCGTAGTCGTTCTCGTCGAGGTAATAATCTGCGTTGAGCAGGAAATTTATTCGGGTGCCCTCATCTTCTTTCAAGAACTCCTCATAAGAATCCCATTGCGATTTGTTGCTGGAATTGCCGAAAATTGCCCGCCACACAATGTCGTGCTTGCGGCTGTCTTGCCGGACGTCCATGCTGGCAAAATAAAAGCCAAACACCTTGATTTTCAAAATGAAACGGTCGAGTTCGTCTTTGAAAAGCCCCTCGTGCTCGTCCTCCAGGATAGTCCTTGCGGCAATCAGCTCTGCCAGCAGTTCTTTGCACGAGCTGTATTGTGTTGTGTCATCGGTTTGGTACAGGGTGTTGTACAGTTTTCGCTCGATGGCCAGGATAACATCTTCCACGCCCCGGAAAGTCAGGCGGCGCTTGAGCACGCGGATGTCGCGGTAATAAGCCCGCAAGGTGGCTTCGCGCAGGCGCTGTGCCACCAGGAGGGTTGTTTCGGAAGTGACGTAGGGGTTGCCGTCGCGGTCGCCGCCGGGCCAGAAGCCGAGCGACAGCAATTGGGGGTTGGGGAATGTGACCACATCCTGCTTGGTGCTTTTCAGCAAGCGGAAGATGATGTCGGGCAGGGCGTGGTACAGCACGTTTTCCAGGTACCAGCCGAGGCTGACGGCTTCGTCGTAAGGCGTGGGCTTTTCGCGGTTGACGAAAGCTGTTTTTCCCAGTTGCATGAGCAGCAGGCGGATGTTCACCAAGTTGTTCTCGCTGATGGCGTTCCCCAGGTCGTTGATGATGCCGAGCACTTTGCCGGGATAAAACTGGGTCGGGTGGGCGGTGAGCACCAACCGGACGCTGAATTCGTTGATCTTTTCCCGCAATTTCTCCCGGAGCGCTTCCGAATCGAGCAGGCTCAGGAGGTGGGAAATAGAGCCTGGGCCGTTCAGGTCGTGCAATTTGCTGAAGAGGGAATCCTCCACAGCGTCGAACAGCACCACTTGGCGCTCCAAGTATTTGATAAAGGCAAAGAGCATGCTTTGGCGCTCTGTTTCGCTGGCAAATTCAAAGTATTCTTTCCAAAATTCCTCAATGATGGCTTCTGGGCTTTTTTTTGCTTGAAACCCTGTTTCGCAAGCTTGGGCGAACAAGGCCAGGTGGGTGCCCGTCGTCTCGATGCCCTTGTATGGCAGGCTGATGAAAAGGCTGTTGTACGTGTGGTACAAAAGGGTAAGCGGTGAATTGAAATTCATAATAATTGTTGTTAATTTGCAAACCTAAGGCTTCTTTGCCGAGAAAACAGCTTAAAATTGCGGGGAACTTTAATTCGCGCCGTTGGCCGTTGGTTATTGGCTGTTATACTGTGATTAAAGTGATTTGTATGATTTGAGTGATTAAAAACATCTGATTTTCAAATGATTATGCGATCGAGATTTTCACAACCACTTTGCGTTGACTATAGCTGTTTGCTATTAGCCATTGGCTTACCCGGCATCCGGACAAAAATTTAAGCGAAGCGCAATTTTGACAACTTTTCAAAAGTTGTCAAAATTCTGCCCTGCACAAACCAACGAAAATTTTGGGCAAAAAATCTGCCTCGAAGCGATGACTACTGATAATACAACCCTGTCTCGGCCAAAAGAGACGAACACAGTGTATATCTCACACCGCTTGGTTTTGTGCATACCGATCTTTGTAATCAATTGGAATTCAGTTGAATCAATCATAATGAATCACAAAAATCAGGCGAATCATAGTATAGCACCATGAATCAGTCAACTTTTCTCGACAACGTAATAGACGAGCGGCACCCCATGGAGGTGATGGAGCCGGCTGTTTTCGATGCGTTCCTGGCGAAAGGTTGGCGCTTGCTGGGGCAATCGCTGGTACGGCACAACTTTTCTGTCTGTCGCGGCGAAATATGCCACACCATCCCGTTGCGCATCCGTTTGGACGATTTTCAGCCCTCCAAAAGCCAACGCCAAATAATGCGCCGTTGCGAGCCTTTGCGCACAAAACGCAGCGCCATCCGCTTTTCACAACAAAAATTCCGGCTTTTTGATTTGCATGTGCAGCGATTGCAGGAACGCCAGCCCGCTTCCTTAGCTTCTTTTTTGAACTCATTTTCCGCTGAAATGCCCGTGGAAGGGCAAGAATGGCGTGTCTATTTGGAGAAGGAATTGGTGGCCTGCTCGTTTTTCCACTTAGGCGCAGAAACGGTTTCCGGCACCTATTGCATTTTTGACCCGACATACAGCCAATACAGTCTTGGCACCTACACCATGCTACTGGAATTGCTGCTGGCAAAGGAACTCGGCAAGAAATATTACTACCATGGCTACACCTACAACGTGCCTTCCCAGTTCGATTACAAGTTGAATTTCAATGCATTGGAGTCGATGAGCTGGGAAACGGGGGAATGGAAGCCGGAAGAGCGCCTGCCCGTGCGGCGCTGGGATGCTTTGGTGTAAGGGGGGGGCAGCACCTACTTCAACAATCGTCAATCATGTACTCGCCAATCGTCAATAATTTTATTTTAAATGACTCTCCGCATATTGTACCCCAAGCGCAATGCGATTGAATGAAATTGAGTGTTAACGTAGTGGTCGGACGGCGAAAAGCCGTCAGACCACGTGAGGCCTCGTCTGACGGCTTTTCGCCGTCCGACGAGTAAGTAAACGGGAACGCCTTTCGATAAACAAGATCAACTATTTTAGGGTGAAGCCGTTGGGGTACAATATGCGGATAGTCAGTTGATTTTATTACAAGGATAGCCCATTATTTCCCAACACTTTTTATCATGTTCGGGTAATCCGTAATGACCCCGTTAACCCCCAGCCGGATAAGCCGCCGCATCGCGTGCACGTCGTTCACCGTCCAGGGCACTAATTTCATGTTGCGCGCGCGACATTCTTGCACCACTTTTTTGTTCACTGTAAGGTAGTACGGGCTGTAGATTGCGGGCGTAAAATCGAGCCGCGACATGTTGGACTCCAATGATTCGGCGTTTTCGATCAGGTATGCCAGTTGAATGTCGGGAGCTTGCTGGTGCATGGCTTTGAGTGCCCGGACATCAAATGATTGCACGGTCGTCTGCTTTTCGATGCCGAATTGGCGCATGTCAGCGATGAGCAGGCGGGCAAAATCCTCCACGTAGGGGTGCCGCACCCCGTCCCAGTTTGCCTGGGATTTTATCTCCATGTTCCAGCGGATGTCGGGGCGCACGGCGCGCACGGCTTCCACCACTTCTTTCAGCGTAGGCTTGTAGGTCTTTTGCTTTTGCTGCTCGGGGAAGCGCGGGTTGCCAATGCTGCCACAGTCGAACGCCTGGATTTCTGCCACCGTCATTTGATAAATCAGAAACTTTTCCTCATCTGCAGCCCCTACGGCACTGCCATCGGGCTGAAGGCATATCGCCGGGTTGAAAAACGGCTCGTGGCTGACGATCAGCTGATTGTCTTTGGATACGGCCAGGTCAAGCTCCAGGGTGCCCACTTGCGGGAACTCCAGGGCGTGCAGGAAGGCGGGAACCGAGTTTTCCGGCATCAGGCCCCGGCAGCCGCGGTGGCCCTGCCAGTCGAAGCCGGGTGGGATGGCGACGGGCCTGCGCTCGGTGATTTTGCAGGCGAGGAAGGAAAGGGCGCTGAGGAGCATGAGGAGGTGTTTGAATGGCATGGCGGAATGCGGAGTGCGGAAAGTGGAGTGCGGAATGTTGCCGCAAAGCTGTGGGGGCAAAAATAGGGCATAATCCAATTGCAACATTTACCAGGATTTGGGTGGATTTGAAGGATTGATGGATGCTGAAAAATTGATTTTCAACAGATTACAAGCGTTCAATTTTCACAACCACTTTGCGTTGGCTATATTCACGCCCGACTCATGTTACAAGGTTTTGAGGCAAACCTCCGGTGCAATGCGACCAGTAGTTTTGGGCCCCAAGGCTGGGGTAATAGCGCATTGAGGTATAGCTCCAATGGGGAAAAGAAGTTTTTAGAGGCTTAATTATTGGATTGAGCCTTCAAAAGTGTAGGCAATGTCTGCCTGACCAGCCTTGACCCAAAGGAGAGTACCGTGTACCTTCGATTCAGTTGCGGTGCATTTCCAATCCATTCTGCCTTCTTTTTCGCTTGTCATCACCATTTCAATGGTCAGCGAACCATCTTCGGCAGGTACACAGGTAAAAGGTGTCGCTGCGAAGCCATATTTCAGACATTCAGAACTTTCCACTTCCTTGTTTTTAAAGGACAGTATCTCGGAATTTTCAACCTTGCCGCCGGAGCTCAGGGTGATGACATAATGCTTGCCCTCCAATTGCTCGCAGGTCATTGCGACCGGCTTAACGGTTGTTTGTTGTGCTGCGGGCGCTGGCGTTTGAGCATTGCAGGAAAGGAGGATTGCCAACAGAAATGCGAATTGCACAAAGAAAGATTGCTTCATAATAATTCGGTTTGAGTGAATGATTGTCGGAAAACGTTCAAAATTACAAATCAATCTGTCATTATTTTCTTTTTTTTGTGTTTACATTAACGCGACAAGCATGAAAAAAGCAGAACTGGAATCAAAACCTCCGATCCAGACGGTGCGCGCTTCCGGCTCCACAAGGGCGATTCGATACAAAGCGATTTTGGGCTTGATAATTCGAGTGAACTCAACTTACAACCTCTTGCGCGGAAACCTGGGGGAACGGGGACGGGCTTTCACCCGGTAATTTTGCAAGCCAGAAAGGAAAGGGCGCTGAGGAGCATGAGCAGGTGTTTGCATGGCATGGCGTGGCGGAATGCGGATTTTGGAATGCGGAATGCGGAATGTGGAGTGCGGAATGTTGCCGCAAAGCTGTGGGGGCAAAAATAAGAGGAATTTCTGCTTAACAACCCTTCCTGTCACTCCTGGTTCTAAAACTTAACAAACACCGTGTGTTTTATAATTTTACCAATCGCTCCTTATGGGTTGGCAAACCATTTTCCTTGAGAATCAAAAAATATGTCCCGGCTGGCATACTTTCCAATGACATGTCAAAAAAATGATCTTGCGCGTTAACCTGTTGGCTGCGGAGTAGTTTTCCAGCCACATCAGTCAATTCCAGGTTCCGTTGCTCCTTCATTGTGGTGATTTCAGGCAGCTGGATACGCACCCATTCGGTGCTTGGATTGGGCCAAATCCTGAGATGGCCAATATTCGGTGGAACGGTATGGGTGCTGACCAAGTCGTTTAGGGCGTATTTGCACAGGATTTGTTTTTTTGGATTTGTAAATATCGTGGGATATGCATATCCTGCAACATAAAGAGCGGCTTCGTCAGAAATTATTGCGGTCGGTAAATTCTTATCGCCTTCCAAGTCCGTTATTCCTCCTTTAATGAAACCGTTATCATCATAAACAGCTAAATAAAATTCGTAATAGTTGCTGTTAAAATTGAAATAAATATTGCCTACTACCAAAAGGTGATTTGGGCTTATCCAGTAGTTTTTTAGCGGGGCGCCCGCTTTTATTCCATTAAAACTCACTGAATGTTCCCAGAGCAAATTGCCATCACTACTCAATTTTGAGGTGACCGGTTGCAAACCAATGGAATCAACTTTTATAAAACCAGATACAAATACCTCCGATGCATCATTAGCCTCGATACAGTAGGTTCTTGCAGGCACAGTTGCGGAAGACGGCGCCAATGGTTTCTCGTAGACCCATTCTGTTTGACCTGAAACAGCATACTTTACTAATCTGTACTTGCGATCTGCTCCTACAAATAAACTCCCGTGTTTATCAATGTATTGCGTATTAAAATCATTAGGGTCTAACGCTGAAATAGCTGAGGCAAGCGAAACCCCACTGTTATCTACTCGCCAGGCCAGAAATCGGTGGCCTTCTGACGTAGTATAATTCCTTCCCCAAAACACCCAATTGTCATTTACCCAACGTACATCAAGGCCGCCAAACCAGTACATCGGATCGAGATAGGTGGCACGCCATATCTCATGACCGTCAGGAGAAACTTTCGCGACGAAGAGGGCGGTACGGAAAGCCACAGTATCCCCATATTGGCCAAAAACCATCAGGTTTTGCTCCTCATCAAGCAACACCTTGGTAACATAATTGACCCCAACGGTGGGCCCGTCAAAGCGATAGTTCCAAAGCGTGTCGCCGTTAGCAGCATACTTGATCACAATGAACCTTGGTAAGGTACCGTTGATGCTGTTTAGTGAGGTGTTGCCGGCGACATAAATTGAGCCGTCTTCATCTGTTGCGGCAGAAATGATATCATCATTTGAGGGCAAGTCAAATTTTCGTTGCCAAAGCAAGGTGCCGTTAGGGTCATATTTCGTTGTCAAAAAAGAAAGTAATGGCCCAGGGTGGTAATCGCTACCACAAACAATTGTATTATGAAAAGAATCAACCAGGACAAAGGGCGTTCCATAAAGCGTACTACCGTTAGCAATATCGTGACGCACCCAGATAGGGTCGATGGCTTGGGCAGACACAAATTGGAATATCCCAACCAATAAAAACTGTATCAAGGTAAATTTCATGAGTATACTGTGATTAAAGTGATTTGTATGATTTGAGTGATTAAAAACATCTGATTTTCAAATGATTATGCGATCGAGATTTTCACAACCACTTTGCGTTGACTATATTTTATTAGCACAGAATAGAAAGTTAGGGTGCACCAGGCATTGTCCTGACACCCCCCAATGGATGATTAATTCTTTAGAACCTTGCTTGAAAAGGTGGCATCATTCACGCTAAGCTTAACCCAATACACCCCTGCCGGGATTTTTTCCAAGGCATTTATAATTAGGGTATTTTCCCCAGGCTGCAGCGTTCCAGTTTGTTGGTGCAACAAAGCGCCTGTAAGGTCAATAAGGCTTAAAATGCCCTCTGTCGCCGCCCCATTATTTGTAAAAGCAACTTTCAGGAAATTTTGTATCGGATTTGGGTCACACCGCATGCCGCCCACGCTGGACGGACTATTTTCACCCTCCACCGACCTGTTCCCGACTGCCGGGCTTACTTCCATAGTTAAGGCTGTTGGAAATGTAGTCGTCAGCCCTCCTGCTTGAAGAAATACGGCTGGCAATACCGCACCATCCAGCGATATCAGCGACTGAAGATTAGAAATGGGCTGCTTGGCCTTGACAATTATATTAAAAATCGGGCTTCCTCCTGGCAGCACTTGACTGCCTCCGCTTTGATCAAACCAAATCGTTGTCAATGCATCAGGATCAAATAGGTTAAGGCCAAAATTATCTTCTTTAGTAAAGTTGGGCAAGGTGCTTGTAATTACGTCCATTATCTCAAATTGGGCGAAAGGCATTTTAAGCCCGAACTGGAATCCCGAGAGCTGTTGTGCGTTTTGAACTTTAACGGTTAATACAACAATTTGATCTTGAGCGAGGCCTGATATCGGGACGGCCAATGTTGCCCCTTCTGTTCCCGCTCCTCCTTCTTGTGGGGCGCCTTCAGCGGGGCAATCCGGTTTTGATAGCCAAGAAAAGTTGACGTCACCAATTTTTATCCCGTCAAATCCCCGCTGACCTGGGTTTGGAATCATGTATGGCCACCCCTGTTCCAGGTATGCCCCGCCTTGTACGCCAAAGGGATCAATGTTAAAAGCTGCGCCTGCATTCAACGGCACAAATTCAGGGATATATTGAAAGGGCTGTTCTTGGTTGGGCAAAAAATCAGGGTATATGCCCAAAATTAGCTTTCTAAGATCAACCATATCGGTTGTCGTGACTGATTTGCTTCTATTTGCATCTGCTGCAATCAGCCTGTACCCATTTGCAAGTGGCGCAATGCTCAAAATATGTTGACTGATTAGCGAGAGGTCTGCAACATCAACACCTCTCACCCATTCGCAACGTGTATGGTCATAATGAACTTTCAAAGGGTCGTTGGGAAAATTCAACACATTTTTCTTGCCATTTTGATAGATTGTGGTATTTAGATTGTCTTGATGAATCAGGCCGCTAAAATCACCCAGCCGCCCGCTTGTCACATTACATTTTTGCGGAGACCCGGAGTGGCGTACCCGAACTGTCACATTCTGTAGCCCATTCGCCGTTCCCTCTAATTCAACCCTGTCTGTGAAAGTACCGCACCTGTCTTGCGCATATTTAGGTTGGCGTACTGTTTCAAAATAAAACCGAGCCCGGTCATGCTGCAGGGGCGTAAACTGGTTCAAGCAGCTCTCCCTCCAACTAGACATATAGTTGCGGCCTAATGGGTGGCCAGCAGGTGGAGGGTATATCGCATCCCCATTGTAATCTACATAGGTCAATGCGCTATTGAAGTCGCAGGTTCCAATGTTTTGAGCAAAAATTGGACATCCAGGGAATAAAGATGTCAATTCCCAACTACAATCAGCAGGCGTATCTTCAATTAAGTCGCCTGCTCGAGTATAATTGATATTTTCAAAGGCTTTTGTACCGTCAGGCTCGCGTATTACCAATTCTCTTCCCCACCATGTTGGGATGATTTGATTGTTGGGGCCTAATACAGGGTATGGGAAATCGTTCGCAGTTGCAGGAGGAGGCGCCAGATATGATGTAGAAGACATCCAATGGGTATGCAATAAGCCAAAATGGTGTCCAGTTTCATGGACAAAAGTAGTAGTTGCTACTTGTGCACTAGGATTCAACTTCACAAAATTAGTGTGTTCAAAGAGCGGAAATTGCCAGTTAGGATTGCCAGATTGATAAGATTGGTCGGGGATGGGAGCATAAGGCTTTGGAATACTTTGTTTAACATATACTTCAATCGTACCTGTTGCGTATGCAAAGGAAGTGATGAAATGGTCTATCTCTTCGCTTGTTTTTATCCGATCATCATATATTTCATTGATGTCACCACATTGAACGAAGCTAATCCCTGCAGGTGCAAAGGCCTGATTTAGGGCGTTAATGCCAAAATCGGCCTGAGCTTGTGATAGTCCACCGCCCCCACCTGGCCCGTAAATCGCCGTAAATCGAACAGGAACTGCGGGAGCCATGTTAAGTTGCTCAGTACCTTCTGCCTTCAAAGTGGCAATAAACTCCTCAATTAAAGGCAGTTTTTCAATAAGTTCCTGTACAATTTGTGTCGGAATGTCAAGCCCGCATTCAAGCCCTTGATCTTGGGCAGAGCATGGCGTTGTTGCAAAGGCGAGCAAAAAGGCAACGAAAAACGCCAAGAATTTAAATTCTAAAAATTGTTGGGGGGGGCAAATTTAATATTGAATAGGATTGTTTTTACGGTTTTTTTCATGATAATAATAAATTTGGTCGTTTGAAAAGAAGTGTGAAAAGTCATGCGGTGTACAAAACCGCATTGTAAAACTAAGGTCTTTTCTGGTCTTCTCAAAAATCAAATATTAATTAACAACCAAATGACGCGAACTGGCGTAAGGCGAAAAAATTGTGACTGATGCGCATAGCTGGACGGCCACCGCTACTGCAGAAGCAAAGCTGTTGTGCGGCAGCACGGAATACACCGACCTCAACGTGCAGGTGTGGCCAACTTGATCCAGAAACGGCCTGGCCATGGTTTATCTGGGGCCACAATCTCCATCCCTGAAAAAGTCTGTAACTTTGACAAGTCGTCCGTGTAAGGTGCTGTCCGTCACCTGGCTGGCTTCTGTCTCGCGCTGGCTTGGCTTAAACAACAAAAAACGCCAAAATATGAAAAGTACATTGGTTCCAATACTGTGCCTAATGTGTAATTTAAGCCAAATTGCAGCTCAAACTGCGACTGTTTCCCCTGCACGTAGCCAGCTTACCGCCGCCGTGGCCGTGCGGGTGGGCTTGGCGGAACGAAATAAGTACATCATTCAAAAAGCATTTCCCTTGAGCATCTATCTGAAGGGCGGTAAAAGCACCAACATATCCCTTTCCATGGGAAACAATTATATGGGCTTCAATTTGCAGTATCTGAACGATCGCTTCGACGTTGATATTGACAAAACCCTTTCCAAAACTGAAACTGTCACAGGCCTGGAACTGCCTTATACCGGGCAAAAACGGCTTCAATCCACTGGCTTTCTTTTGGGGCCATATTTTGGCGCCAAGTTTGGCAAGAAAAAAAGGTTTCGGGCAGAAATAACACCGGCAATTGGCATGGTATCCACCACAAGCCCGAGTGTTAAAGTTACTTATATCAACGGTGGTTTTTCGTTCCCTGGTGCTGAAATTCAAACACGCCTTGTTTATTCTATTGGCTTGGGAGTCGAGCTTAGATTGGTCGAAGGCCTAGCGATTGGGGCAAGTTGGCGTGCCACTTTCAACGAGACGCTGTATTCTTATGTAGAGAACTCCGACAATGTATTTGTTTCACTTTCATACAGACTGCCGCTATAACCTTTGAGCCACCCCAACACAAAGTCGGAGTGGCTCAAGCAAATCCCGGCGAAGCAGCATGCCCTAAGTACGGGCATAGTTTTGCCGTTTGCCATATCGACGCGATGCCCCACCTACCGCACCACCACCAATCGCGCGACCGCCTTCCACCCGCCCCTGTCCGACAGCACGATGTTATAGACCCCCGGCGCCCAGCCCTGCACCTCGAGATCATGCAGGTAGGCGAAAGGCGCGAAGCGGTGCCGGTACACCGCACGCCCCAACATGTCCACCACCATTATCTCGGCGCTGCTGCCGCCATAGTTAGGCAGGGTGATCTCCACCTGAGCCTGTATGGCAGCGGCGCTGGGCGATACGCTTACCCCGTAGCCGCTGTCAGGAGGCTGCTGCACGCCGCTCGTGATACTGTCGCAGGCGCTGCCCTCGAGCGAGCCGAGGCGGTAATTGGGGTGCCGGCTCGAATAAAGCCAGTAAGGCACGTTGTCGCCGAGGCAGGAGGGCGGGTTGTCCGACGCGAGGCACAGCCCAGCGGCTGCCCCCTTCTCATCGGGGTGCTCTATCACGCTGTGCATGTTGCGGATCAGGTTGTAAATCTTTCCGTCTGGCCCGGTAGCGAACGCTGCAAAGCCGCCCGGGATACCTTCCAGCACGTTTTGAAAATCGTCCATCTGCCAGGCCGGGCCTCCCAGTTTGACCTTGCTGGCAGTGATATCCGCCGCTTCCATGTCCCATTGGGAAAATTCGGCGTACCCGGCGCCGTACAGGTAGCGGCCTGAGGGGGAAAATTCATAGGTATAAGTTGGACAACTATCAAGCGAGCTGCCGATTTGACAGAGGGTTATGCCGGTGGCGAAGGTATCGAGCAGCGTCACTCCCCCGTTGCAACGGTCGAAGGCAAGCAATTTTGCATTTGCCTGACCATAAACATCCGCCAACCTGCTCCCGTCCGGGGACGCATGAAGTAGGCTGCCGCTAGTCCATACCCAGTCACTACAGGAGAACCAGTCCGAGCTGAGCCCTGGAATGTCGCTGTTTACCACCTGCATCACCGAGTCTCTGTGCATCAGGATAGACCGGTAAGCCAGCCCGTCCTGCTTGCGCTGCACCACCCACCAGTCCTTGCCGTTGCCGTGGCGCACCAGGGCGAAGCCTGCCCCCATCAATCCTTCGCCGAAGTAACGGTTCTTGTACAGCACTTTCCCCTTGCCGCCATTGGCCGACATGTCTATCTTGCTGATCTGCATCCTGGGCACGTAAAAGTATTTGCAATCCCCCATCTCCGTTATGAAGGCGTGTATCATGTAATATACATGCGCGTCGTACGCGTCCGGTATTAGCTGGTAGGTGTAGGGGTTGTAGCTGATGTTGTAAAAGGTGTCTTTCCCATCCACCCCAAAGTCATCGTTCGAGCTACCCTTGTTGAAGCCCTTGCCCCCTTGCATTATTTGGTGATCCCAGGAAGCGACCACGTTGCCGTTGGTGTAGAATTGCAATTCGCCTTCTGCATCGCTCATTGCAAGGATGCCTCTGCTGATTTGTATTTTCGAGTTAACCCCTGGCAGAAAGTAGCGAATACTGTCCGGGTCGAACCGCATAAATGTCAAATGAAAGGAATTATAAGATTTGACGCCCAGCCAATGCCGGTCGTGTTGCTGACCAAAAGCCTTTGGAAAGAAAGCAACGGTAGTGATGACAGACAATAATAAAAGTGCTCGGATCATGGCATGGTGATTTAAAGTAAACCTTTTATAGGTCTATACAAAAGAGGCTGTAAGCCCACTGTGGGCTTACAACCTCTTTTGACTGATGGACTTTAATGATGCTGTACTATGAAAGTCAGGCTATGGGTCTCGGCGCCGTTCATCACCCGCACCACGTACATGCCTTCGGGCCAGTCTTGCACGGACACCCTCCACTCAGTGGCCCCGAAGGGCATGTTGCTCGAATGGACAAGTTGGCCGTTTA
>CAZULM010000058.1:0-37380 GCA_964621185.1 uncultured Saprospiraceae bacterium
GATACTACTCGCCGCTGGGGCTTAACTTCCCGGAAGTTTGAAACTTCCGGGAAGTTCAGCCCCGCTGCGGCGAGAAGTAGCGCCCCGCCCGGAGCACCAACGCCTCCGCCAAACCTTCGTTCTCCGGGTACTTGCTTCGCAAATAATCGCCGAATATCTGATCCAGGCTGTCGAACTGGTTGGCTTCAATATCGTGCACAAATGCCCGGTCGCTAAAAGTCTTGCGCTTGGGGATCAATTGAAAGCAATCGGAAAACAATTGCCGCAAGCGCAGATTGGACAGCTCCAGCGCTTGCTCAGGGCGGATATCTATAAAATTAAGGGAAACGATGGCATCGGTTATCTGGTTTTGCCCGGCGAAAAACGCAAGTTCCGCCTCTATTTCGCCCACCGAAACTTCGTGGCACTGTTTGCGCTCCCATTTCAGCCAGGGCCTGGTTGCTATGGCCTCGAACGCGACCTGGCAAGTGTTGTCAGCGCCCACGTCTAACAGCAAAAAACCTTTGTCTGTTCCTATCTCCGTATCGCTGAAACGCTCGGTACTGCCCGAATACCAGGCACAAGGATGCACGTTTACCGACTGACAATCGTGCCAATGCCCCAGTGCAACGTACTGGAAGCCCGCCAGTTTTGCTTCAAATGCTTCGGGGAATACCTGTTCGCCGTATTCTTCCATCAGGTAGCGCCGCCCCAGCGAGGTGTGCAGCAGGAGGATGTTGAATTTATCGGGCTGCGGCACCAGGCGCTCCAATTCGTTGAGCAGCAGGCGGTTGTCGTTGATATGCGGCACGCCGTGCACCACAACGTTGCCGAAAGTTGCCTGCTCCCAGGTTTCCCCAAACATCGGAAAAACGCCGTCGATGGAGCGCAGCGCCCGCAAAATCGGGCTGTTGTAGATGGTCTTGGGCGTTTCGTGGTTGCCCGCAATGACGACCACGGGAATCTTGGCCTTGCTGATGCGCCGCAACTGTTCCAGGGCAAAGGTGAGGGCGCGGTTGCTGGGGCTCGGGCGATGGAACAAATCGCCGGCGTGTACGACGATGTCGGGCTTTATGGCTAATATCCTGTCCACAACGCGCTCAAAGGCATCATACACGTCTTGCTCCCGCGCGTTTACCCCGGCATCGGTGACCCGGTCGAAAGCCTGAAAGCCGAGGTGGGTATCGGAAAAGTGGAGGATTCTCATAACAATATCCGTAAAGCCTAAAATCTACCCAAATCAAGGTAAAATATTGGACAACACCATCTCCGACAAATCATAAACTGGCACTTGTTCGCGCTCTTTGGCTTTCAGGCCATCCTGCAGCATAGTGATGCAAAACGGGCAATTCGCCGCCACCGCCACTGGCTCAGTCCCCAACACTTCTTCCACCCGTTCGATGTTGATGCGCTTGTCGCCCGGCTCGTCTTCTTTCCACATCTGGGCGCCGCCGGCGCCGCAGCAGAGGCCGTTTTTGCGGGAGCGCTTCATTTCCACCAGATCGACGTCGAGGGCTTCGAGCAGGGCGCGGGGCGCTTCATAGACTTCGTTGGCGCGGCCCAGGTAGCAGGAGTCGTGGTAGGTGATGCGTTTGCCTTGGAAGTCGCCGCCTTCTTTTATTTTTAGTTTTCCATTGAGGATCAACTCATTGATCAACTGCGTGTGGTGCAGCACTTCGTAGTTGCCGCCTAATTCCGGATATTCGTTTTTGAGGATGTTGAAACAGTGCGGGCAGGCGGCTACGATTTTTTGCACCCCGTACATGTTGAGCGTTTCGATGTTCATCGCGGCGGTCATCTGGAAAAGGAACTCGTTTCCTGCCCGGCGGGCGGGATCGCCCGTGCAGCGCTCCTCGTTGCCGAGAATGGCAAATTCGATGCCTGCATGGTGGAGAATCTCACAGACAGTGCGCGTTACTTTCTGGGCGCGGGCATCAAAACTGCCGGCACAGCCCACCCAGAATAGGATTTCAGGGCTTCGGCCTTCGGCTTGGTATTCAGCTAATGTTTTGGCAAGCATATTGTTGAATGTGATAATTGGGTAATTTGATAATTTGATAATTTTTCGCCGCTCGAAAAGGGGGCGAATATGGATTTTTGTGGCGCTGGATCATTTTTTGTTCATAAAATCAACCAGGTTGCGCATCGCTTTTTGGCGCACGCTTTCGCGGATGAAGCCCGACCAGCCGAAAAGCAGGCCGGGGAATCCAAGTGCCTGGCGTGCCCAATTGTAAAAACTGAAGCGGTCGCGGTGCAGCGCGATCTTGCCGTTTTCAAAAACAAAATCGGCGTGGATATGATTCACTACTTTCTTTTTGGTGGCGGAGAAAGTATAGGTCGCTTTCCAATCGGCGCTGCCCAGCTTGTCGTCCGCTTGCACATTGGAGCACTCCAGCATCAAATCCTTCCCGCGGGTGATGAGCATTTCCCACATCGCCCTGACCTGTGCTGCATCCAGGTTTTGAAATACGGGGTCGCTGAAGCGGGCATTGTCGGCATAACAAGCCTGCATGCCGGCATAGTCCTTGTTTTGAAAGCAAGTGTAAAAGCGCTGGACAAGCTGTGCGTTCTCGTGCATGTTGCGGGATTTGTGCGGGGCAAATCTACACTAAAACCAGCACTATACTTCACCCCGGCAGTTTTTGCGCATGACCAATATCGCAATTTTTTGACTTACTGTGCGTAAGCCAATGGCAAATAGCCAATAGCCAACGGCGCGAAGTATAACACCAGCCTTTGGCAAACTCCTTAACTTCGCCGCCGATATTTATAGTCAACACAAAGTGGTTGTGAATATAAGCATGTTACAATCAATTTGAAATCAGCTTTTGTTTCACTCGGATCATTCAAAATCACTTTAATCATAGTAAACCTGAAAATTGCTTTTTGTGAAGATTCATACCCTCGACCTCGAATTCCTCGGACTGGAACACGCCATCGCCGTTTTCATCGTGGAAACGGCTGCCGGCCCCGTGATGGTGGAGTGTGGCCCCGCCTCCACCCTACCCCATTTAACGGCAATATTGCAGGAAAATGGCTGGAAAATGGGCGATATTCAACATGTTTTCCTGTCGCATATCCATTTTGACCATGCAGGCGCCGCCTGGGCTTTTGCCGAAAACGGCGCCATGATTTATGTGCATCCGGTAGGCCTGCCCCACCTTGCAGCGCCCGAAAAGCTGTACAACTCCGCCCGCATGATCTACGGCGGCGACATGGATCGGCTTTGGGGGCCCATGAACCCCATTCCGGAAAAGCAGTTGTACGCACCGCAACATGGAGAAGCCGTCGAATCGGGCGGCGTGCGGTTTCGGGCCTGGTACACGCCAGGCCATGCCACCCACCATATCGCCTGGGAAGTCCAGGGTGCCGCTGGGAGCGAGGGTGCTGTCTTTACCGGCGATGTTGCCGGGGTTAAGATCGGGAACGGCCCCGTGATGCCGCCCTGCCCGCCGCCCGACATCAATGTGGAAGATTGGCAGGAATCCATCCGCTTGTTGAAAGCATTGCCCGCGGAACGTTTGTTTCTGACCCATTTTGGAGCGGTCTTGAACAAAATACCGCATTTGGAAGCTTTGGAAAACAGGCTGCTTTCCTGGGCGAATTGGATGAAGCCTTATTTTGAGCAGCAAACCCCAGCAGAGACAATTGTCCCGCTTTTCCAGGCATTTGTACAAGAACAATTGGTTGCTGAAGGCGTGTCCGAGGCAGATCTGCCGCGCTATGAAGCCGCCAACCCAGCCTTCATGTCCGTAGCAGGCTTGCTGCGGTATTGGAAAAAACGCGTTTAACAACCCGTCCACCGTCCACCGTAAAAAATGAACACCGAGAAAATATTCCAACACTTTAAAAGCCAGCATATTATCATTGTTGGCGATGTAATGATCGACCGCTATCTTACGGGCTCGGTGAGCCGCATCTCGCCGGAAGCGCCCGTGCCGGTGGTGCTGCAGGCCGCCACAGAAGACCGCCTGGGTGGGGCCGCCAACGTTGCGCTGAACGTGCAAGCATTGGGCGGCATCCCGCTCCTGTGCAGCGTGGTGGGCAAAGATGCCGATGGCCAAAAGTTGCTGGAAACCATACTTCCCGGAAGCGACATTTCCCCGGAGGGCATCCTGCAGTCTGGCTCGCGCTGCACCACCCTGAAAATGCGCGTGCTGGGCAATCATCAGCAAATGCTGCGCATCGACAGCGAAGACACCCACGACCTGAGCGCAGCGGAAAGCCAGCTGTTGCTGCAAAAGATGGAAATGCTCCTGGATAAATATCCCGTGCGCGCCATCATCCTGCAAGACTACAACAAGGGCGTACTGACGGGCGATGTGATCGCCGCAGTGATTTCAATGGCAAAAAAAAGGAAGATTTTTACCGCAGTAGATCCAAAAAAAGCCAATTTTTTCGCATACCAAGGAGTCGATCTGTTCAAGCCAAACCTGAAAGAAGTGCGGGAAAGCAGTCCTTTCGAGGTTTTGACAAATTTGGAATCTTTGGAAAATGCTGCCCGGTTTTTACAAGAAAAGCTGAAAAACAAGTACACGATGCTGACGTTATCCGAAAAAGGACTATATTTGAAGGGCGAAACGGCGGGCGGCCTTTATCCGACAAGGCCCCGCAACATCGCGGACGTGAGCGGGGCGGGCGACACCGTAATCAGTATCGCAACGATGGGCCTGGCGGCCGGACTGGATTTGCAAACAGTTGCCCAGCTCTCCAACCTCGCAGGCGGGCAGGTATGCGAATACCCGGGCGTAGTGCCTGTGAACCTGCAGCAGTTGGAAAAAGAACTGAATGAAACAACCACAGCATCAACACAAACCAAATCTACTTGATATGCGCACATTTTACACATTCCTATTTGTTTCCATCGCTTTTGGGCAACAACTGTTGGCGCAAAGCAGCGGCTCACAGCCCGACACCTTGATCAACGAGCCTGTAATCGGCAACCCCATCAACATGATGTTGGGCGCCCCGACGGGCGACGACAATATGTGGGTAAACTACGACCAGGACGCAAAGCCAGGGTATTGTGTGAAAAATGGCGTCACCCCACAAGGCTGGTACATCGAGCGGGATTTTAGCGTCCCGGATTCGATCTTTACCGACAACAAGGCATTTACCAGTTGCTCCTATTTGTTGGGTGGCGCGCAGAACAAAAACTGGTTGATATTGCCACCCATATTTATCCCCGACGACAGCTACCGGCTCTTATGGCGCTCCCTGAGCGCCGAGGGCCCCGCATACCTGGACGGCTATAAAGTGCTGGCCTCTACGGCTTCCAACCTGCCCACTTCGGGCGACTTTTCCCACGTGCTCTTCAAGGCCGCTGAAATGGTCAGTTTTGTCAATCCCGGCAACTTTTCCCTTGATCTGGATGCCTATGTTTTTTCAGACGGGTACATCCATGCCAACGGCTTTAGCGATACCAGTTATTTCTACCTGCTCGGTCCGGATGGCCCTTACGCAGGGAAACTAGAACCACATGAAGCCAAACTGAGCGACTTTGCCGGGCAAACCATCTACATCGCTTTTCACCACGATTCAGAAGATGATCTAATGCTGCAGTTGGACGATATCCTCGTCACCAACGCTACTACAGCGGCCCGGCAGCCCGACAATTTCCTGAACTTCGACATCATGCCCAACCCCGCTTCGTCGAGCACTTATGTCGTTTGGACATTGAAAAAGCCGGAACCGGGCCGCTTGCAGCTCCGCGACCAGTCGGGAAAACTGCTGCTGGAAAAAAACTTCAGCGCGTATGAGCAGGGGCAGTTGTTTCTGGAGCTCGGCGGCTTGCCGAGCGGGGTGCTGCACTGCACGTTGCAGACTGCCTCAGGCATGGCGACGCGGAAGTTGGTCAAGCTCTAATTTTTCGTAAAGGTGACCTGGAACCGCTTGGTCTTTTCTTTAGATGGCCCACAAACAGGAGGCTTTGTGCATAGCCCTGAAATGTTGAACACGACGTAAGGCTCTTTCCTGGATATTTTGAAAGGGCGCACCCAATACACTTCATTCCCTTCGTCGGGGTTTGTCTTGCGCTCGAACAAGTGCTCTTTGTCAACAAAGACACCCCCTTCCGCTACGTTGAAGGCACAATCAGGCTCCCCTGCCCGAGCTGCCTCGCAGTGGCAGGTTTTGGACTCGACATTGGTGGCTTCCACTTCGATGTCAATATCATCGCCGACCTCCGCGATTTTAGATTTGATGTCTTGGCTGATCTCGCGCTTTTCTTCGTATTTCTTTTCGCTGAGCCGCTTTTGCAGCTTCTGGATCGAGTCGCGGACAACCTTCAACTCCTCTGCCTGTGTTTTCGTATCCAGTGTCTTTGCCTTCTCCTCCTGTTCTTTTATTGCCGTTTCAATGGCGGCTTTTCTCGTGTTGTTCCGGATGGTGATGGTAGCGTAGATGTCGTCACATTCGCAGCTTTTTTTAGCCGCAGCCGGGGCGTTGGCCGGCTGTGCATTTGCCAGGCGCCGGCTTCCGCCCCCAAACTTCCAGCCAAACGACACGGCAAGCGCAGGCACGAACCCGCTGCTGTGCATCCTGCCGTAGTTCGCACCCAGGTCAAGATACCCATTGCCCAGGAACCCGGCGCGGATGCCGGCACCCCCAAAAACAGAATAGCTGTTTTCGACCGGGGAAGGCTCCACCGGCAGCGCGATGCCTTCCACCTCAGCGCTGAAACTGTTCCGGGTAGGGAAAATGCCCCGTGCGCCAAGGCTGAGGTAGGGCTTGAAGCTGCCTTTGCCGAAGAAACAGGCCGCATCGGCTTCTGCGACGAAGCCGGATACCGTGCTGCTCAACCGGCCGCTCACCGTTCTCGGCGCTGAACTGCCGAATGGGAACACTGTAACCGGGAAACTGCCCGTCTGCTCGTTGCGGAAAAGCTGGGCGCCGGCCCGCACCTCAAAACGGCGGCCAAAGCCAAAGCCCATGCGCAGCCAGGGCAGGATGCTGCTGCGCCCTGTCAATTGGTACGATTGGGCAGTTTCGCCAGAAAGGGTGCCGAGGAAATATTCGCCTTCCAAGGCCTCGAACAGGGCCGGCATGGCGCTGGGCGAGAACGCCGCTTCTTGCAGCACTGCCCTGTCCATGTTCTGTGCATCGGCATTTCCGAGGGGCAGCGCGGCACCGAGGCCTAACACAAAATAGGTCTGGCTTTGCTCGCCGCCCTGCATCGGCATGGATATGGGCTTGTTCTTAGCTTCCTCGAGCTTTTCCTTGACATCTTTGAGCTTTTTCTTGGCGTCTTTTAAGGCCCTTTCCAGTTCTGCTATCTTGCGGGCATTGGGATTCTTCTTTTCCCGTTCTTTTTTCAGCGCTTCTTCGGCCTTTTTTACGGCTTCTTCCGCCGCTTCAACAACCCTGTCTGCCTCATTGACATCCCTTATCTTGTCAAGGGCCTTTTTGGCATCTTCCAAGGCTTTTTTGGCTTTATCATAATCCTTGGCTTCGTTGTCTTTGGCTTCGGCTGCCTCTCGCGCCTTGTCGGCCAAATCCTCAAGTGCCTTGCGCTCTTTGTCCCCCCGTTCCATTTCGCGTTCCGCTTTTTTCTTCTCTTCTGCGTCCCGGATCTTTTCAAGCGCCGCTTTGGCCTTCAATTCCTGGTCGATGCGGGCAACGTCCAGTTCGTCCGCTGCTTTTTTCAGGGCCTCGCGGCGTTTTTTCAGCTCCTCGAAAGTTCCGTGGTACGTAGGGTCTCTTTTTACCGCATCGCGGATGCGCTCGATTTCCTCGTTCAGCTCTTTGAGGGCGTCCATCACTTTTTTCGCGGCCTCCACGACGGGGTCGTTGCCCCCTGGAGGCGAAAACGGGGCGCTTGCCCAGCCCGCCGCAGGCAAGGCCAGCATGAAGAGGAGCAACAGCATGGATAATGGGGGGATTGGTGAAGAAAACAGATTTTTCATAGCTTAAGATTTTATTGTGTGAATGTTGTCCCGACTGTTCGGGGAGAGCATGAGCGGCTTATGGGCCACACACGTATATCGCTATACTGTCAAAATCTTACCCTGTTGCACTGCGCGCTGTTGGCTATTGGCTGTTAGCCATTGGCTTACTAACTGTTAATCAAATAATTGCGATATTGATCATGCCCAAAACCTGGCGACGAGAGGTATAATATCACACATAAAATTATTTGTTTTAAAAATTAACCTAAAAAGGGATAGTGCATACTTTTGCCACAATTAATTTAAAAAAAATCACATCGTGCTGCACTTACTGGTCAGACGACTGAAAAAGTCGTCAGACCAGGTGCCAAACCCTGCCCTGAAAGAGCCAAATCATCAACCTTGGGCGCCGCCCAGGGCGCCAATGCTCCTGCCTTCCTTAATCCATGTCTCATTCTGAAAATCACCGTAATCCTGTACCACCAGGCCCACTCATACTTCAGCCTGCGCTACGGCACCCTGTCGCCGCCGCAGTTGGTCAGCGCCGCCCTGGAGCGGCAGGTGAAGACATTGGTACTGGCCGACATCAACAACACCTCGGCGGCGCTGGCTTTTGTGCAGCAGTGCCAGGCCAAGGGCATAAAGCCCATACTCGGCATCGAGTTCCACGATGCCCAGCACCGCTTTTTGTACACCGGCATCGCCCGCAACAACGCCGGATGGGCAGCGCTTTGCAGCCTGCTGACCGAACATTCAATGGCCGGGAAGCCCCTGCCGGCCGTGCCGCCGCCCATGAGCGACGTGATCGTTATCTATGAAGAAGAAGTGAAGCCGCTCGATATGTTCCATCCGTATGAGTTCATCGGCGTCCGCCCGGCAAAAGTGAACGCACTTTACGGCAGCCATTGGCGCTACCATCCCGAGCGTCTGCTGGTTTGGCAGCCCGTCACCTACCTCGACCGCGACGGGCACCGCCTGCACAAGCTGCTGCGCGCCATCGATGCCAATACCCTGGTGACCAAGCTCGACGACGTGCCGATGGCCGGCCCCGACGAGCATTTCCCCACCGATGCCGAAGTGCTGGCAGCTTTTGAGCATTATCCCAAAATTGTGCAGAACACCCGGCGGGTATTCGAGGGCTGCTCTATCAAGTTTGAAACTGGGCTGCAGCTGAACCGCCGCAGCTTCATGGGCGACAAGCAGGGAGACCTCAACCTGCTGCGCAAGCTCGCCGAAAACGGCTGCGCGCGCCGTTACGGCCCCAATCACCAGAAAGCCCAGGAACGCATCCAAAAAGAGCTGAAAATGATCGCCGCCATGGATTTTGCGGCCTATTTTCTCATCACCTGGGACATCGTGCGCTATGCCGAATCGGCGGGCTACCACCACGTCGGCAGGGGCAGCGGCGCCAACTCCATCGTAGCTTACTGCCTGTACATCACCGACGTGGAGCCGCTGGAGCTCGACCTGTATTTCGAGCGCTTCATCAACCCCCAGCGCAGCTCGCCGCCCGATTTCGACATCGACTTTTCCTGGGACGAGCGCGACGACGTCACCGATTATATTTTCAAGCGCTACGGCCGCGAGCATACCGCCCTGCTCGCCACGTACAGTACCTTCCAGTATGCCGCCGTCATCCGCGAGCTCGGCAAAGCCTTCGGGCTTACCAAGGCCGAAATTGATGCCATTGTGGCGTATTGGCCCACGGTAACGCCCGGCAGCTGGGAGTGGAGCGGCCGCAAAGGCGAAGAAAAAGCGCCTTCCAGCCCCGCGCCCCCAAGCCCCGCGCCAGAAAATCAAGGCGCCCAACTGCACCCCTGGGCCAGGCATATCCTGCGCTACGGCGAAATGCTCGTTGATTTCCCCAACTACCTGTCGATACACGCGGGCGGTATCATCATTTCAGAATCGCCCCTGAACCAGGCCACAGCCCTGCAATTGATGCCCAAAGGCTTCCCGATCACCCATTTCGACATGTACGCCGCCGAAGACTGGGGCTTCCACAAGTTCGACGTGCTGAGCCAGCGCGGCCTGGGGCATATCAAGGACTGCGTGACGCTGGTGCAGCAAAACCAGGGCAAAGCCGTGAACGTGCACGATGTGGAGCGCCTGAAAAACGACCCGCTCGTGCGCGCGCAACTGCGCAAGAGTCATTGCACAGGTTGTTTTTACATCGAAAGCCCTGCCATGCGCGGACTGCTGCGCAAACTGCGCTGCGACAACTATGTACACCTTGTGGCGGCCAGCAGCATCATACGCCCCGGTGTGGCACAGTCGGGCATGATGCGGGCCTATATCCAGCGCTTCCACCAGCCCAACGGCTTTGAGTACCTGCACCCGGTTTTCAGGGAGCACCTGGGCGAAACCTTCGGGGTGATGGTCTATCAGGAGGACGTGATGAAGGTGCTGCACCATTTCGCCGGCCTCGGCCTCGACGAAGCCGACGTGATGCGGCGCATGATGACGGGCAAAAAGCGCTCTTCGGAAGATTTTGCAAGGCTGCAAAAAAAGTATTTCGACAACTGCAGGGCCCGGGGCTACTTAGCCGAACTTAGCCAGGAGGTGTGGCGGCAGATAGAGAGCTTCGCCGGGTATTCGTTCTGTAAGGCACATTCGGCGAGTTTTGCCGTGGAGTCGTTCCAAAGCCTGTACCTGAAAACCCATTTTCCCTTAGAATTCATGGTGGCTGTGATCAACAATTTCGGCGGGTTCTACAGCACCGAATTTTACGTGCATGAGGCGCGTATGGCGGGCGCCAGCATCCACGCGCCCTGTGTGAACCGCAGCCGGCACCTCACGCACATCGAAGGCAAGGACATCTACCTCGGTATGGTGCATATCAAGGGCCTGGAGCAGCAGCTTGCACAGGAGATCGTACAACAGCGCAAGGCGTTTGGCCCGTTCAAGAGCCTGGAGGATTTTGTGCGCCGGATACACATCGCTCCCACGCAAATAGACCTGCTCATCCGCGTAGGGGCGTTCCGGTTTACAAAACTCAAAAAAAGCGCGCTGTTCTGGGAGAAAAGCCGCGTACTGACCCCGGAAAGCGGCCTGGGCAGCAACCTGCTCTTTCCCGACGAAGCCGACAGCTACCAACTGCCCCTGCTCGAAGACGGGCCTTTCGACCAGGCCTTCGACGAGATGGAGCTATTGGATTTTCCGCTCTGTTCCCCTTTTGAACTGCTTGACACAACAGCGATGAAAGCAGAAACCTGCATGAACGCCCTGGAGATGCACGAACACCCCAACAAATTGGCCACCATGCTCGGCTACTACGTCTGCCGCAAGGAAACCCGCACCATCAAAGGCGAACGCATGTGCTTCGGCACCTGGATCGATCAGGCGGGACATTTTTTCGATACAGTGCATTTCCCCCCGCAATTGCAGGCAGCGCCGTTCCGCGGGCGGGGCATTTACCGCCTGCGCGGGCGACTGGTGGCCGATTTCGGGTTTGTGAGTCTAGAGGTGCACGCGATGGAGCGGCTGGCGTACCGAGCGGATGGGCGGTGTGGGTGAAAAGGGGCAAGGGTGCAAGGGGCAATAATTATTGACTGAAAATGGAAGTGGTTGATTGCGCCATAAATCAATAACTTTGTGTTTGCTGCGCACTAAAAACAAGCTACATGACACTTTATGATCCTGCAGGGTTAAGCGAACAGGTTTTTCAGCATTTGCTCCAACGGCACTTCCAGATGAAGGATGCCGGAAAAACATTTTATTTCTACCTGGAACCATCCCTTGACAAAGGTATGTTTCTGGCGGACGAGCAAAAGATCACCCTCACGTTTTGGGAATGTCATTACCCAGACAATTACCACCCGAGCCCGTCCTATTATTGGCTTAACCTGAGCATTCAGTTTGATGGCAACGTGTGTTTTTGGGTGCCATTCGACAATACCAGGGAAAAAACATGGGAAACGGTCAGCAAACGCCTTGACTTGAAAGCCAACGAACCCAAAAAACGTTGGGAACGGCTTTACGCTGGCGGCAAAAGCTATCAGGAGCAGCTGGACATTTTTTTTGCCAAGGATTTTGACAAGGTACAGCAGGTCATCGCAGACAGTTTTGACCTTGAAACAACGGATAAACGGCAAATCGAAAAACAGCCTGTCCGTGCTATTTCCCTGTTTCAGTTTGAAAAGATGCTGAATGACACGCTGCTGGAGCGAAACATGACCCATGACCGGCGCACCGACTGGGGCAAAAAGAGCCTAGCCACAGGCCTGCTCTCCTTTGAATGTTGGAATTTCAGGGGCATCCAGCACGTCAAAATCGATGGTGTGCCGGCCGATGCAAAATGGATTTTCATAACGGGCGAAAACGGCTTCGGCAAAAGTTCCGTGTTGCAGGCATTGGCACTTGGGCTCGCAGGCCCCGAAGACCTCTCAAAAATCGACATCGGTGAAAACTGGCTCATCGCGGCAGAATGGTTCAAGGGCAAGGAAGCTGGCGTGAACAGCATTTATGGCGCCCAGTCCGTCCGGGGGTATGAGCCGAACCGGAGCTTTGCCGCTTATGGCTCCTCCCGTTTGCAAGTCTCCGGCGCCACCGAGCCGCTCAAGCAGAACGAGCGGGCCACCCAGCACGTCTTCAACCAAAACCTGGCATTGCTGAACATAGAGAACGAACTGATCCGGGCCAGGTCGTACCGGGGCGAGCAATTTGACTATATCGTACAGATCATACAAAGCCTGATACCAGATTTAGCCAAAATCGAGGTGCGCACTACAGGCAGTTACGAAGAGGTGCTTTATTATGAAAAAGACCGGGAAGGCGGCACCTATAAGCCCGTGAAATTCGGCCAATTGGCTGCAGGCTTCCGCAACCTGATCGGCTTTATCGGCGATATGTACCTGCGGCTAAGCGCGGGCCAACCGGGGCCGGCGCCGCCCGATGCGCTGAAAGGTATCGTATTGATTGACGAGATCGAACTGCACCTGCACCCGAAATACCAAAAAATGCTGCCCGGGAAGCTATCCGAGATATTCCCGCACGTGCAATTCATTGCCGCCACGCACAGCCCCATACCGTTGCTGGGCGCGCCTAAAGAAAGCATTGTCCTCACCGTCACCCGGACACCGGAAACAGGCATTAGGGTTGAAAAAGTGGACATCGACTTGAGCAAGCTGCTGCCCAACGCCATCTTGACCTCACCCGTTTTCGGCTTCGACGAAATCCTGCCCGAAGCAGCCGACGAGCCGGCAGACGTCGAGACAGAAGACTCCTACGAAAAAGCAAAAGAAATGCAAGACCTGAAAGGGAAGCTGCAAATAATGAAAGCCAAACTGAACGTCAGCTAAGCCCACGAAACCATGCGAAATGTCTCCAAAAATTTTGACAACATACCTCCCGTCCTGCTGGGTGACGACTGCCAGCGATTGATCGCAAGCTCACTGTCGGAAAAAGGCGCCCACGATTTCAAAACCAACGTATATGGCCATGCACAAGTGCGCGAGGCCCTCGACGAAATCTACAAAAGCAAATGCGCTTTTTGTGAAACCGATACCTCGGCAGGCGCTACCCTGCAAGTGGAGCATTACCGGCCCAAGGCAAAAGTAACAGGAGCCCAAACGCATCCCGGCTATTACTGGCTTGGCTATCAGTGGAGCAACCTTTTGTTGGCCTGCTCCAGCTGCAACAACCGAAAGCGGAACCGTTTCCCGGTAAACAGCGCCCGCATCGACACAGCACCCTTGACTGTCGGCGGCAGTTTGGACAGCAGCAAATGCCTGTCGAACGGCCCAGAGCTGCTCTCAGAAGTGCCGCAATTGGTCAATCCCGAAATCGACCCAACCCCGATGCAGCATTTTCGCTTTCAAGCAGACGGAACCATAGAGCATAAAACGGATATGGGGAAAACGACCATCGACACCTGTAACCTGAACCGAGGCAGGCTGGTGGTTTGGCGCAAAAAGGTGTACGACAATATCTTCAACAAATTCCTCAAAAATTTTGACCGTTTTCAACAAGGGAAACTCAATGCCGACCAACTCAAGACGAGGTTGTTGGGCATCATCGAAGATGACCTGATTGCCTATATCAATGATGACAGTCAGCAATACCTGGAATTTGCCCTGACCTGCTGGAGGGAGTTTGAACGTTTCTTTACTGCACGGTTTCAGCCCGCCCATCAACAATACCTGCGGACAGTTTACAGCGACTTGCTTGCAGAGATCAATAATTGAACAGCCAAAAACAACCGAAAAAATGCTCATTGCCAACAATATCCGCCTTACCGCCTTTGAAAGGGCCGACAAAGCAAACCTCCTGCGCTACATGAACGATCCGGTGCTGTATGCCAACACCTTGCGCGTACCGCACCCGTACACGGAGGCCGACGCGGACAATTGGATAGATTTGATGGAGAAAGAATACGCGCATTACGGCACCACCATCAACTGGGCCATCCGCAGCGCGGAGCATGGCGTGATCGGTGGTATCGGCGCCTTTATGAACGGCGGGCCCGACAGCCACAAAGACGAAATCGGCTACTGGCTCGCGGAGCCTTTCAGGGGGCATGGGCTGATGACGGCTGTCGTACAAAGCTTTTGTGCTTACTTGTACGACAGCCGTCCTGCCCTGGTGCGCATTGAAGCCGGCGTGTTCGCCCACAATCCCGCTTCCGTTCGGGTATTGGAAAAAGCGGGCTTTGAAAAAGAGGGTTTTGCCAAAAAATTCCACATCAAGAACGGAGAATACAGAGATTCCATCCTGATGGCACATTTTCGGCCAGCACCTACTGAAGCACCACTTTCCGCCTGACAACACCCGTTTCGCCCGCCAACTCCAGCCAATAGATACCTTTGGGGAACTGCCCGATTTCTGTGGAGAAGCTGTAGGCGCCTGCTGGCGCCTGCACTTGCTGCCATTGGACGGTGACCCCATGTGTGTTTTTGAGCGAAACGGTCATTTTCCCGCCTTCAAAGCGATCCCACCGCACCTGGAGAGCCCCAGCCGCCGGGTTCGGAAACACCTGCAGCCCCGCTGCCCAAACCGGCGCCGCGCTGCCGCTCACCACCGCCAGTTCCGCCGTGACCGGCACGCGCTCGCTTTCGCAGGCAATGGCCTTGTAGGCGATCTCCCAGTTGTAGAAATAGTAGTAGCGCGTTGTATTGAAGGTGGAGTTTTTGATGGAGACGACATTGGGTATCACATAAGGGAATTGAATGCCCTGCGTGCTGCGGCGCAGTTGTGGGCTGCCGGTGCCGATGGACGTTTGATTGAACGCGGCCTCCGTGGTCAACAACAGGTCACTGCCCACCGGGATCGGCATGTCTAATTCGATCACGGTAATGCCCGACGGGATATCCACGACCTTGCTCTGCAAGACATTGCCGTCGCTGTCTTCCAGCACGACCTTGCGCTGGCCGGGAGTATTCGTGTACACCTTGGTTTTTTTCAACACAAAGGGCGAGAGACAGTCAAATACCAGCCCACCGTTGTATGTGTTGTCGCCAAAGTTCCCCCCTTGGTGGTCCACCATGCCGACAAACTCGTTCGGTTGGCCAAAAATCGCGGTGTTGGAAACCCAGTATGTGGTACTGAGGCCAAGCGGCGGGGTGACATAAATGTTTCCGGTGGCCAATGGAACCGTGCTGCTCGCGCTTTCGTACCAGAGCAGGGAGTCGCCGATGGCGGAAAGCGTGGCCATGCTGTCCAGGGCCACGGTGTCTGCACTGACAATGGGCAAGGCCGGCATCAAGGTCGTCACGGTAATTGGCACGGAGGAGAACTGGGCGCAAAGCCCCTGGGTAGTCACCGAATATTGGCCGCTGTTGCTTGTTTCTATGCTTTGGGTGGTTTCGCCGTTGCTCCACAAATAAGAAGTTGCGCTGCCCGTGCCCAGTATTACGGAGCCTCCCGCGCAAAAAATCGTGTCGCCAAGGGCTTCGATCACCGGGATTTGTATCGGATCAACTACTATGAGCACTGGGTTCGACACCGCGGTGCAGCCTTCTGCGTTGGTAACGGTCACCGCGTACACCCCCGCCGAATCGAGGGTCACAAGCTGTGTCGTATCGCCGGTGTTCCACAAATAGCTGTACCCGGGCGGCGCTTCCATATCCACGCTTTCGCCCGAGCAGAAAGTGGTGGCGCCCAAAGCCTCTAAGGAGATAAGCGGCAAAAGGCATCCCCCTTCGGTATAGCTGAGGTATTGGTCGCGGTCGGGGCTCACGATCACGTCCCGCTTTCCGGAAGGCCAATCTATCACTACAGAGTCGATGGTTTCGACCTGGCCCATGCCGAAATGCACCAGGAGCGAGTTGCTGATGCCGTAGCTCTCTCCAGAGCGCACTTCCCGGGTCTGGATGCCCAGCGCGCTGTACAGGCGCACTTTCGCGCCCACGGCGCTCCTGTTGCTTTGAACGCCGCGCAGGCTAAGCCCGAAGAAATGGTTGTCGTTGCCGTCGTTCATCCATAGCACGTCTGGAATATTGGACGGTGTGGTGTAGATTTTGGCATAGCCGGCATAGATGTCCTGGAACCCGTCGCCGTTCAAGTCGCCGATGGCGAAAGACTCCATCTGGCTGTTGCTGAAAGGGTTGGGCAGTTTTGTAAAGGTCTTGTCGCCGTTGTTCTTGAACAAATACTGGTTGCCCCCAGCGACTGCGATATCGACAAAGCCGTCGTTGTCAAAATCGCGGAACACGCCTTGAATGGGCGAGTTGCTGATGGCGTTGAATATGCCGCTCGCTGCGGAGATGTTGGTAAAATGGCCCATACCGTCGTTTTCCAGCAATTGGCTCGACACGTCGTGGTTGGTGATGAAGCAGTCGAAGTCGCCATCGTTGTCGATGTCGCCAAAGTCTGCCGTCCAGCTTTGGGCGCCAATGCGGAGGCCGGAGAGATTATCGACATCTTGGGTATAGTTGCCGTTGCCATCGTTGAGGAACAGCTGGTTGATGCGCCGTGGATCGGTCGGGTCATTGACCCCCTGGCGGCAATGGGCAATGTACAAGTCCAGGTCGCCGTCGTTGTCCACGTCGCTCCAGACAGAACCGTAATTGCCCGAGTTGTCGGAAGCAGGGACGGTTGCCAGGTTTATCCACATGGGCTGGTAGGTAAAGGTGCCATCACCGTTGTTGCCAAATATGCGCGAAATGCCGTCGTCGTGGCAGACAAAAGCATCCAGCCAGCCGTCGTTGTTGATGTCGGCGAAGTTTACGCCTTGCACAAAAGTCACCGGGTTGGAAAATACCTGGAAGCTGAACGCCGTGCCGGTAGAATCGGCGCGGGCGATCTTCACGCCGTCTTCGCGACCACCGGCCAGCACATCCGCAAAGCCGTTGTTGTCAAAATCGGCGGTGCACATGCCCCATTGCGGTTGCGGGGCATTGGGCAAATTGCCGAGGCTGACGGCAGCAAATACCCCATTGGGCGATGTTTGGTACTGGATGTTCAGCGCTCGGCCCTGATCTAAGCGAACGATGTCGTCGAGGCCGTCACCGTTCATGTCGATGACAGCGATGGCCACACCGCTCCGGTGGTCGGACGGGCTGAGGAGGCTGGTTTTGTTGCTAAAGCTGATTTGGGCGAAGAGCGGGGCCGTCAGGAATTGAAGGCAGACTATGGCAAGGATTGGCAGTTTTTTCATGTAAAAGTAAAAGATTGGGTATTAGCGAATGGCGATTAACCGGACTGTTCAAAAAAATCCGGCGCAAGGTAGTTGGAAAGCTTTTAACCTGATTTTAATGTTGGCAATTGGCAAATCTTGGACAAAGAAGCCAGCGGCTCAGAACAACAGCCAGGGTTCCGGCGCCTCCTTGTGCAAATCTTCCTGGTCGTAGCCGGGCTTGTTGAGCATTTCGGACACGCGGTACATTTTCAGGTAGCCGTCTTGCAATGGCTGCATCATCTGCAGCACTTTGGGCAGGGATTTTTCAAACAGCCACTGTTCGCAGGCCGCCGCGTCGGGCAATATCAGGGGCATCCTGTTGTGCAAGGCTGCCATTTCCCGGTTGGGGCTGGTGGTGACGATGGAAAAGGTCTGTTTCAGGGCATCGCCCTGCCGCCATTCGTCCCAGATACCGGCCATGAACAACAAGCCCCCGTCTCCCCAAAAGATGCGGTAGGGCGCTTTTTTCCCGCCCGGTTCCTTGCGCCACTCGTAGAAGCTGTCGGCGGGCACCAAGCAGCGCCGCGACTGGATGGGGTCGCGGAAAGAGGGCTTTTCCGCAATGCCCTCGGCGCGGGCGTTGATGAGCCTGCCCTGATTCTTGCCGTCGGCGCTCCAATGCGGCACCAGGCCCCATTCCATTTTTTGCAGTTGCAAGGGTTGTCGGCTTTCGACAACATACGCTTTATGCGTCGGCGCGATGTTGTAGCTGATCTCCAACGGCAGGGGCAGTTGGATGCCGGGCAGGGCGGTTTCGAGCTGTTTGGGCTTGGGAGCGAAGGAATAGCGGCCACACATGGCCCAAAATTACGATGGAATTGCTCATATTGATCAAATTTACCAATATTTGGCAAACAGCGGGATTTTCCTTCATTCGTTCCTTCAAGAAGCTTCACTGCACAAAATTTTATCGAAGACTACTTTTTCACCATTACCAAAACGATCTCCAATCATGAAAAAAACGATCTCTTATTGCCTGCTGCTCATCGCCATGCTCCATTCGACCGGGCTTTTTGCCATTTACAACCTGCGGGTCGGCGACCCGCGCAATTCCTGGTCAACCCAGCAAGGCACCATCGAAGAAGCCGTGCTGTCGGTAAAGCCACAGGGCGTTTATTGGGAATACGGCCTTTACCTGACCTTTTCCGCGCGGGGCACTACCTACAAGTCAACGGATTCGCTGGAAGTCGTGCTCAGGTTCGAACTGCCCGAAAACGCCATCGTCCACGACTCCTGGCTTTGGATCAACGATTACATCGCAAAGGCCAAAATCCTGGACCGCTGGACGGCCTCGGCTATTTACGAAGGCATCGTAAAACGGCGGCAAGACCCCTCCATCCTCACAAAAACTTCTGCGACGCAATATGAACTGCGGGTATTCCCCATGCCCGGTGCCGAAACGAGGAAGGTCAAAATCAGCTTTCTGATGCCCGCTGTGTGGGGGAACAAGGTCGTTTTCGCCCAACTGCCCACCAGGATATTGACTACTTCAAAAAATCTTGTTGCCGCCATGCCGCTGCTCGTATGGCCTGATGCAGATTGGAAAACACCCACGGTGCCCGGTATCCCCAACTACCCCAACTTGCCCAGCATCACCTTTGAGCCAAAAACCGATGCCGTAGCTGGCGATTTCTTCCGGGCAAGCATACCCAACAGCATGTTTCACCTCGATCCCCAACTGAGCTTCAACGCCCCATTCAAAAACGGGTATTATTTTAAAAAACTTGGCTCCGATCCGGGGGGATATTACCAGTTAGCAGTTTTGCCAAGCAATTTCGCCCCGGAACCCACGCGGAAGAAATTGGCGGTGTTGCTCGATTACGAGTCCGGGGCAGGCACTGTCTCCGTTCAAAGCCTCCTGGAAACGGCAAAACTCAACTTGAAATCCAACCTCACGGCCTACGACTCGTTCAACCTGATCTTTTCGAACTTCAACATCCACAGGGTCAGCAATAAGTGGTTGCCTGCCAGCGACTCGGTGATCGATGCGGCTTTTTCTGCCTTGAACAACCCGCTGTCTTCCTACAGCAACCTCACGCCTTTGATACAGAACGGGATCAGTTTTGTACAGGAAAACAACTCGGGCGGCAGTATTTACCTGCTGTCGAATGCCGCCCAGTATTCCAGCAACGCGGTCGCCAATGGCGTTTTGAGCGATATTACGGCATTGATGAACCCCAAGATACCTTTCCATATCGTCGATTACCGGACGTTCACCTCGCCCTATATCTTTATTGGAGGGGTTGGTTATATTGGCAACGAGTATTTTTTGTTCACCCTTTCGCAGCTTACCGGTGGTTCCTTCCAAAAAGCGCGCAACGGCACTTCCTTTGAAACGGCAATGGCCAATGGCTTCAAGTCCTTGCTCGGCACCATTCAACCTTATGACTTTCATACCACGCTGGCAAATGGGTTCTGTTTCGGCCGCTTCTTCGTCGGCCAGGAGCCGAATGTCGCCTATGTGAACACCCCGCTTGTCCAAGTGGGCAAATACTCGGGCAGCTTTCCCTTCAAAATCGAACTGTCGGGCGAAATAAACAGCCATTTTTTCTCCAAGTCGATTCAAATCCCGGAGTCAGCGGCCATTGAGGGCGACACCCTCATACGAGAGATGTGGTTTGGCAAATACATCCAACTGCTGGAAAGCGAGCCGATCAGCAACAACGTGACCTTCCAGATCATTTCCAACAGCATCGCCGAGCGGGTTCTGTCGAAATACACGGCTTTTCTTTGCCTGGAGGATACTACCCAGATTTGCCAAGACTGCGTGGATGAAACCAATTTTGTCAGCACCGCCGAACCAGACAGCCTTGCCTTAGGCATCAAGGCTTTCCCCAACCCGTTCAAAGACCAAGTGCGCATCGAGCTGAGCAATGCGGATATTGGGAGTAGCGCAAAAATGGCCACTTTGGAGATTTATGCCACAGACGGCAAATTGATCCGGCAGTTCGAACAATACATGACAGGCAACAAGGCCGTGTTTGCCTGGGACGGGAAATTTGACAACGGCACGCCGGTGAAAAGCGGGGCGTTTGTAGCCATCGCCCAAGTCGGGGCGCGCCGCGCTGTTTTAAAATTGGTAAAACAGGAATAGGCAACTATAATACCGTCAAGGCCTGTTCCAAGTCCTCCCACAGCCATTCCGGGTCTTCCAGGCCCACGTAAAAGCGCACAAACGTGTAGGGCAAAGGCGGGTTGCCGCGGCCGGGGATCTTGTAAAAGCCAATGGTCGGGATCATCAGCGATTCGTGGCCGCCCCAGCTGACGGCCATCAGGAAGCGTTCGACCTTGTGGACGAACGCTTCCATCTTTTCCATAGAATCGGTCTTGAACTGCACGGAAAATAGGCCCCCGCAGCCGCGCATCTGCTTCATGGCTAATTCGCGCTGCGGGAAGCTGTGGTGGAAGGGATACCATATCCGCTCCACTTTCGGGTGCGTTTCGAACTTGGCGATCAGGGCTTTTGCGCTTTCGTCGCTGCGCTGCAGGCGCATGGGCAGGGTGCGCAAGCCTCGGATCACCATGGCTGCGTCGTGCGGGCCAAGGATGCCGCCCAGGGTCATAAGCTCGGACTCGAACAGCTTTTTCACCATCGCCTTGCTGGCGCAGAGCACGCCCACCACCACGTCGGAATGGCCGTTGAGGTACTTGGTGCCGGAGTGCACCATGATGTCGATGCCGAAATCCGCGGGGTTTTGGTACAGCGGCGAGGCGTATGAATTGTCGATGATGGTCACCAAGCCGTGTTTTTTGGCTAAGGCAGCGCAGGCCGACAGGTCCTGGATGTCGAAAGTCATGGTGTTCGGGCTTTCTAAGAAAAGCACCCGGGTATTGGGGCGTATGGCGGCTTCGATGGCGCTCATGTCGGTACCATCGACAAAAGTGTGCTCCACGGCAAAGCGGGTGAGGAATTTGCGCAACAGGGCGGTCGTCCAGGAATAGGGCGATTTTTGGCAGACCACGTGCTCGCCGGCTTTTATATTGCCGATCACGGCGGCGGCGATGGCGCCCGCGCCGCTGGAGAACACCAGCGCGTCTTCGGTCTTTTCCAAGGCGGCTAGCTTTTTCCGCAGTATCTCGACGGTCGGGTTGTTGCCCCGTGTGTAAACATGGTGTGTCAGCTCGTCGGAAAAAGAATCGCGGAAAGCCTGAAGGTCAGGGAATGCGAAGTTGCTGCTCTGGATCACCGGCGGGGCGATCGCCTGGAAGTAGCTTTCCCGGTCTTCGCCGAGGTGGGTGAGGATGTAGTTCAGGTCGCGGTGCTCCATTACTAGTACGTGGTTTGGTGTGTGAAAAGCCCTTTCTGCAAGGCGCGCAAAGGTCAAAATTTCCCCGCGCAAAATCCGTTCTTGGACATACCTTTGAATTTTCTAAGCAAACGATCTAAACGCCCATGTTCTATTTCCGCCTCAACCGCATCCTCATCCATTCCAATTTTCGCCACACCCTCTTGAAAAAACGCGACAAGACCGATGTGGAGATCTATTGCTTCGTCACCTCAGGCAACAACCCTTTGCCCGCCTTGAAAGGGCTCACGGCAACCACTGAAGATGCCAAGCGCGATTCCATGATAAAAAAAGCCGTGCAGCAGGCTTTGGAAGCCAGAGTGCTCACCCCCGTCGAGAATGTAAAAGACGAGCACGTGCTCACCTTTGGCGACACGGGATTCGTCATCTACGAAGACGAGAAGATTCCCGAGGACTTCCACTTCCAGATGGTCATCATCGGCAACCGCAGCAAACAGCGTGACACCGCCAAAATGCTGCTCGACCTCGAAAAAGACTCCGAACTGACGTCCCTGATAAAATCTGCCGGCAACCTCATCGGCAGCGTCAACCCGGCCGTGGCCATCGGCTCCGAAATCGGGAAATACCTGACGAAATTTATCCTGCGCCAGTACGCCAACAAGGACGACGACCAGCTCGGCCTTGTCTATCAAAGCTGGAACCGCATGGAGCACTACCCGCACGGCGAGCGCAAGCGCGACGGCAACAAAGACCTGACTGGGAACCTCGAATACGATTATTCGCTGTTCGGTTTTGAAAGGAAGCCCAAGAAAAAGAAAGCTGCTACCACGTGACGATGGTGCCGGCGTAGGCCAGTCCGCCGCCAAAGCCCATGAGCATTACCTTGTCGCCGCGCTTCACCTTGCCCGATTGGATGCCGTTGTACAGCGCTATCGGGATGGAGGCCGACGAGGTGTTGCCATAATCGACGATGCTCTCCAGCACCTTTTCGATGGGCAGCCCAGTTTCATTGCATATCGCCTCGATGATGCGCAGGTTGGCGCTGTGCGGCACAAACCAGTCGATTTCCTCCAGCGTCAACCCGTTTTTGTGCAGCAATGTCTTCATTTCGGCAGCTACGGTGGTTATTGCCCATTTGAACACTTTGCGGCCGTTCTGTACGATGCAGCCGTTCATGTTCAATGGCTGGCCGTCGATGTTGTCGGCATAGCCGGAAATGTACAGGTCGATGCCTCCTTCGCCGCTGGCGCCGGTGATGCAGGCGCCGATATTGCCTGTCTCGGCGGCTTCTATCAGCACTGCCCCCGCGCCGTCGCCAAACAGCACACAGGAGGTCCTGTCCGTGAAATCGGTCACTTTTGAGAGCGTTTCGCCGCCGATGACCAGGATTTTTTTGTGGGTGCCGGCGGCGATCAAGCCTTTGGCCATGACAATGCCGTAAGCAAAACCGGCACAGGCGGCGTAAATATCCAATGCACCGGCTTTTTGCATGTTCAGCTTGTACTGCACGCGGCAGGCCATGCTGGGCATCGGCTGGTCGGGCGTTACGGTGGAGACCAGGATCATGTCCACATCATCTAAGCTTGTCGGGTAGTTTTTCACCAAATCTTCCACGGCGCGCGCGCACAGATGCGACGTATATTCGTCGTCTGCTGCGTGAAACCGGTTTTTTATCCCTGTCCTGGAAACGATCCACTCGTCGGTGGTTTCAATGATGGTCTCGAAATAGGCGTTGGGAACTGCTTTTTTAGGTACAGCCATGCCGATGGCTGTCAATCGGGCGTTTGCCATGCATAAAATTGTTCAGGACGCTCCGGGTAAGTGGTGATGAAACGCCGTGTGTGACAGAACTGGTCAAGACGGGGCAAAAGTAGGGGGCAATGGGCAGGCAAACAAATTCGGTCGGCATTAAATCTTTAATTTCGGCTCGATGCTCAAGGAAAGCTTTTTGTACAGCGCCGCCCAATCAGGGTGGCCCTTCAACTGGCCCAGGTGCCGCAACAGCGTGTCCATGTCGCCGCGTATGGCCGGCCCGGTCTGCATTTTGGCGGGCGATTCGCGCAAGGCTTTGGCCAGGGTTTCCTCCATCAAGGGGTGCAGCAGCTCGAAAGGCAGCTCTTTCTCGTCCATTATCTTTTCGGCGATGGCAAAGCAGTGGTTGGCGAAATTGTTGGCAAAAACTGCAGCGACGTGCAGGTTGGCGCGCTGCTCGTCGTTCACCTGATACACCAGGTTTCCGATGGTTTTGGCGATCTTTTTCAGGAAGAGCAGGTCGGATTCTAATTTGGCGTCCACGCAAAAAGGTATCTTGGACCAAACGGGCGTGTGCTCCACCGAAAATGATTGCAGCGGATAGAACACCCCGTAGCGCTGGAAATGGCCCGACAGCACCTTGCCCGCAGTGCCGCCCGAGGTGTGCGTCACTAAGGCATTGTGGAGATGGCCCCCCAAGGAGGCAGCCACCGGGGCAATGGCATCGTCGCGGACGGCAATGATGACCCAGTCGGCTTCGGGAAGCACCTGGGCGGGGTCGGTTGCCCAGTCGGCATGAAGGGTTTCTGCCAGTTCCTGGGCGTGCTCGGCGGTGCGGCTCAGCACCTGGGCCACGGGCAAGCCCTTGCCTTTCAGGCGCTTGCCGAGGTGCCAGGCGATTTTGCCGGCGCCGACCATTACGATTTTGGGTAGGGATTCCATGTCGAGTATTCCGAATTGAACTGCAATTTTAGGGAAAACGGGCGATTATTTAAGAGCGTGTTTAAACCATCTGGATCGTCATGAAACGGCAGCATGGCATCCAAAAAGAACTTTGCCGCCCAATTTGGGTAGCGAAATGGCAAATAAGGGCCCCAAAACGGCACCGAACCGGGCAGCCCCCCTACCCGGCTTAAATTGCCTGAAAGTTTTTGGCTGGGCAAAATTTCCCGGAGAAACGAGGCGCTGGCCGCTTTGTGCTTCTCGTCGCCAGTCAATTCAAACAAACGCCTATAAAGCACCGAAAGCTGGGCGTTCCCGGTGACGCATATAAATCTGTAATCGCCTTCCCAACGCTCGTCGTACCGCCCTGCTGTTCGCCCACTTGCCTTTTCGCGCTCCCTCAGCAGCTTGTCGGCCGCGGCAAGTGTTTTCCAATAAGCTTCCGAGTCTTTCAAGACCAGCGAACATTCCAAAAAACCAGCCAAAGTATAGGCAATGGTATGGGTAAAGGCTGCTTTGCCCGGTTTGAAGCCCCAATCGCGGACGGCGTGATTGCTTTGAAAACGCTGGGCGTAATAGTTCAGGGCTTGCTGCATTTTTTGTTGAATACCAGCATCTTGCATCAACTCATTGGCGGCCAATACCCCGCGAATGGCATACGTGTAATAGGAAGGCGTGAAGCCTGGCACAAAGGCATGGCGTTTCCAGGAGCTATCTTCCTCCAGTTCTGAGAGCAGCCAGTGCGCACATTTTTCTATTGCCGCACAAACGGTTTTGTTTTCGGGATTTTCCTGCACTACCCGCGCCAAACCGAACAGTATCTGGCTGCTGTTGAAAATGCTGGGCTGCGTATTGCCTGCCAGCAGGCCGGTGAAAGCACCACTGGGCAGTTGGATGCTGCACAGCCAATGGGCGCAATCGAGGGCCAGTTTACAGAGCGAAAGGTCGCGGTACAGGGCTGCATAGTCGAACAAAGTCGGGATGATATAGCCCGTGGTTTCCGGGTAAGCTTTGTTCCAGCCCAGCAATGGATGCCAACTGTGGGAGGAGCCTTGTCCGCCCGTCGCGGCGATGCTCCTGTGCAGCCAATTTAGCGCTGCCTTAGTACGCATTTCCCATTCGTTTTCAGAAACCATGCGCAAAGGTGTAATTTTGTCCTAAATACTGGTTTGTATGCGGAAACTATTGCTGACTGCCCTGCTCGCAGGCACTTTTTGCGTCGCCTATGCCCAAATGTGGAACGGCGTGGATACGCTTTATGGGAACGAATGGATCGATTACGGCAAGACCTATTTTAAGGTGAAAGTTGCGGAAGACGGCGTTTACCGCATTGGTTTTCAGGCGCTTGGCAACGCCGGAGTTCCAATTGGCAGCCTTGCGGGCAGCCAGTTCCGGCTCTACCGCTACGGCCAGCAGGAACCGATATTTGTCAGCAGCAGCGGCAGCTTCGGCGCACAGGATTTCATCGAGTTTTATGGCGAAAAAAACCGGGGGCAGGTCGATTTTTTCTTGTTCGACGATGCGAGCGTGGAGCAGATCAACCCGCTGCACAGTATTTTTAACGATACCACGGTGTATTACCTCTGCTGGGAAAACACCGGACAAGGCCTGCGCTACGAAACCCTGCAAAACGACCTCGGCAACTTGCCGCCAAAGCAGCCTTATTGCTGGTCGAGCGCGCTGCAGATGCCCGCTGTGGGCGCCTTCAAAAAGCGGATTGAAGACGAAGTGACATACTCCTGGTTCGACGGCGTGGGTTACACGACGGCGGGCTCGGCCTCCGAGACACCGTTGCCGATTGCCCTGCCCGGCATCTATGCCCAGGGCCCTGCCGCGCAGGTTCAGGTGCGCTACGCCGCCAATTTGGGACAGCACCACAAAAGGATTTTGTTCAACGACACACTCTACGCCGAAGACCAATTTTTCAACTACAAGCTCGTCGAGCGCAGCTTTGCCGTGCCGGCTTCCAGGCTAACAGCCACGAACACCCTGAAAATAACCTCCCCCATCGGCGACCGCCACGGGTTGGCTTATGCGCAGGTGCGCTATGCGCGTGATTTCAACTTTGCGGGCAGCAACAGCGCCCAGTTCTCCTTGGATGCCAGCCCTGTGGTGCAATACCTTGAAATACAAGGCTTTGATGTGGGCAGCGGGGCACCGGTTTTGTACGATTTGACAAACAGACAGCGCTTATCGGCCACAGTGAATGGCAATTTGATTCAAGTCAAGCTGCCGCCCAGTGCCGTAGAACGGCAGTTGCTGCTGGTCAGCCCAGCCGGGATAAAGCCTGCGCCAGCCTTGCAATCCGTGCAATTTCAAGACCTCGGGGCGGGCAATGTTGATTATGTCATCATTTCCAACAAAAAACTCTTCAAAGACCCCAATGCAGGCGGGGCTGACCGGGTGGCGGAATATGCCGCCTACCGGGCAAGCGCGGCGGGGGGCAGCCATGCGGTGAAAGTGCTGGATGTGGAGGATTTGTACGCCCAATTCGCCTACGGCATCCGCTTCCACCCTATTGCCATCCGCAATTTTTTGCACTGGGCGAAGCGCCGCTGGCCAGGATTGGACCACGCCCTGATCATCGGCAAAGCGCTCGATTTCCAGAATTTCAGGACGAGCAGCGCCCAGTCGAGCCTGATAGACTCCCTGTTTTTCGTGCCAAATTTCAGCACGCCGGGGGCCGACCTGCCCTTCACCATGCAGGGCAACCGCCTCAGCGAACCGATCATGGCCATTGGGCGGCTGGCGGTGACCAAGCCGCAAGAGATTTATGACTATTTGCAGAAGGTTATCCAGCATGAGCAGCAATTGGCCAATGCCGAGCAGAGCATCGCCGGAAAAGCCTGGATGAAACGGGTGATCCACAACAGTGGCGGGCTGGCCGGCGAGAGCGGGCTGATAAAAAACCATACCACCGCTTTGGCCAACACTTTGGAAAACAACCGTTTTGGTGCCGACATCCATTCGTTCTACAAAACTTCCAACGACCCCATCCAGCTTTCGGCCTACAAACAACTGCTCGACCTGATCAACGGCGGCGTGTCGCTGTGGACCATCTTCGGCCACTCATCCGCCTTCGCCGTCGATTTCGACATCGGGCTGCCGGGTTCCTACGACAATTTTGGGCGCTACCCCTTGATGATGGTGCTGGGCTGTTTTTCCGGGATATGCTCTGCCCCCCAAAAAGGCATCGGCGAGGAATTCGTGCTGGCGCCCAAGCGCGGCGCCATCGCCTACATCGCTTCGGTGAACTACAGCTTCATAGATGCCCTGCAAGCCTACGGGCAGCAATATTATTCCCGCATGGGCGGCCAGGATTACGGCAACAGCGTGGGACTGACTTTGGCCCACACGGTCAAAGACCTGAAAAACACCACCAACCGGGGCTTGATCGCCGTGCTGCACCAAAACCTGCTCCAGGGCGACCCGGCCATTCGTGTCTATGCCCACCACGGCCCCGACTATATTATTGACAACCAAAGCTTTACAGTAAGCCCCAACCCAGTCAGCATCCAGGAAAACAATTTCAAGTTGGGCTTTGATGTGCTGAACATTGGGGAAAACGTCGGCGGAAAGCTTGCGCTCAAAGTGGAGCAAAGGCTACCCGACAATACAACTTTCTTGCTCCGCAAATTAGACACCATCGATGCCCCGGCGTTCCGGCGGAAGTTGGAATATCCCCTGCCCTTGAGCGGCAGCAAGTTGGGCTTCAACCGCTTTTTTATTGCCCTCGACCCGGAAAACAAGGCGCATGAAAGCCCATTGGCCGCTGAATGGAACAACAACCTGCTCGATGCCAGCGGGGCGCCCGGCCAGGACCTCTTCTTTTACGCCGACGATGTTTCACCCGTTTACCCGCCCGATTTCGGGATTGTCGGGAAGCCTTCCCCTACCCTGTTCGCTTCTACCTTGAACGGCAACGCGGCGGTTTATCGGTACCTTTTTGAAATAGACACGCTGGAAACCTTCGACAGCCCCCTGAAGAAAGCCGCACAGATCACCCAAAGGGGCGGTCTGATTACCTGGAAACCGGGCATTCAGCTCGCCGACAGCACGGTCTATTATTGGCGGGTGGCCAGAGACAGCTTGGTGAACGGGCAGTTGTTGTGGCGCTCCCATTCATTCATTTACCTCCCACAAAGCCCACCGGGCTGGAACCAGTCGCATTTCGGGCAATACAGACAGAACGGGTTTGCCAACCTCAGCGCCAACACCACGGGCCGGGAAATCGAGTTCCAGGACAACGCCGCCTTTGTGAACGTGCAAGTGGCCTTCCGGGGCGTGAACCGCTACCCGGGCTTCAAAAACGCCTATTACCAGGGTTTTTACGGCGACTTCGGCTGGGGACAACAAGGGATTTCCAGAGGCGTGGCCCTCATGGTGGTGGACGAAAACTCCGGGCGGGCCGTGATAAACCCGGAGAACGGGCCCTACAATTACAGCCCGCAGAAAGAACGTGAGTTTTTTTGGTTCGATACACGCGACTCTTTGCAGCGCCTGAAGCTGATGGACTTTGTTGAAAATGTGGTGCCGAAGGGCTTTTACGTCGGGCTGTTGGCTTTCAACACCCCCGATGACGCGCTTGGCTATGCGCCGCACTTGTGGGCAAAAGATTCCGTTTCTCAAGGACGAAACATTTTCCAAGTGCTTGAAAACCAAGGGGCTAAAAAGGTGCGAGAATTGACAAACTTCAACACCGCCCCGCCCGCCTATGGCTTTGTTTTCCGCAAAGGACACCCCGAATACGCCAACCGCGACACCATCGTGCGCAGCACGGATGCCACGGCGGAGATACGCGCCGATTTTTTGGCAAAATGGGCCTTGGGATTTATGGAAAGCCCCGTCATCGGCCCGGCGAAAGCCTGGCAATCGCTGCACTGGCAGCACGGGGCATTTGACGACCCATCAGATATGGCCAGTTTGTCGGTGCTGGCGGTAAAAGACGGGCAGGAGGATTCCCTGCTGTTCAGCCTGTACAATACCCTGGACACCAGTTTGGCTCAAATTTCGGCTGGGCAGTTTCCCCGGCTGAAATTGCGCTATCAGGTGAGCGACACGCTGACCCGTTCTGTTACGCAGCTCAAGTTTGCCCGCATTGTGTATGATGCCTTGCCGGAAGGGGCCTTGCACCCGGTCGCACATTTCAATTTTTACAAAGACACCCTGCAGCAGGGCGATTATCTGCGCAGCAGCTTAGCTTTTGCCAACATCTCTGACGCAGCTTTAGACAGCGTTTTGGTACGATTCAAGGTAGAAAACCAGCAAAATTCGGGCTTCGAGGTGTTCAAACGCTTGCGGCCTTTGTCGCCGGGGGATACCTTGATTGCCGAACTGAACGCGACGACGCGGACGCTCAGCGGCCCCCAGCGCTTGCTGGTCGAAGCCAACCCGGCCAGCGACCAGCCCGAGCTGTACCATTTCAACAATGTCTATCTCCAGGATTTTTATGTGCAGCGCGACATCCGCAACCCCTTGCTCGACGTGACCTTCGACGGGCGGCATATCCTGAACGGCGACCTCGTTTCGCCCAAGCCCATCGTGCAGATTTCCCTGAAAGATGAAAACCCTTTCCTGGCGATGCGAGATTCCAACACGATCAGCCTGAAATTGATATTCCCCAATGGCACGAGCAAAACGATTCCCGCCAATGATCCCGACATCCAGTTTTACCCCGCCGACCCGACCAACCTTCCAAAGAAAAACCTGGCGCGCATCGAATGGCGGCCCACGTTTTTGGAAGACGGGGAGTACCGCTTGCTGGTGAACGGTATCGATGCCTCCGGCAACGAAAGCGCCGCGCTGGACTGGTCCGTCACTTTCAACATCATCACAAAGTCCTCCTTGTCGAGCCTTTTGAACTACCCGAACCCCTTTTCCACCGCCACCTGTTTTGTCTATACCCTCACGGGCGCCGAATCGCCGGCCCATTTCAGGATACAAATTATGACGGTTGCTGGCCGGGTGGTGCGCGAAATCACCGAGCGGGAGTTCGGGCCATTGCTGCCCGGCACCCACCAAAGCAATTTTTGCTGGGACGGCAAGGACGAATTCGGCGACCAGTTGGCCAACGGGGTGTATCTGTACCGTATCGTGGCCAAAAAGGCCGATGGGACTGATTTCGAGCATTTTGAAAACCAGTCGGCGGACGGGTTTTTCAAGCACGGTTTTGGGAAGATGGTGTTGCTGCGGTAGCGCGACTTTCAAGCCGCCCGAAAAAGGCCATTTATGGCCGTCAAAGCAAGGCACAAGCCTTTCCTTCCCTTTTTCACGGCCATAAATGGCCTTTTTCGGGCGACATAAATGTCGCGCTACCGAAGCACCTTGCCCCGCGCCAGCGCCCCGCCCGCCCCCTCCAAGGCCCAGCAGTACGCCCCCGGCGACAAGTCCCGAACGTCCAGCACGGCACTATCGCCCGCCACGTCAGCCGACGCAACTTCCCGCCCCAGCGCGTCGCGCAGCACGAAACGCCAGGGGCCGGAGGGCAGGCCCGCGGCCCGCAGCGCCAAACGCTCCCGCATGGGGTTGGGCCATACCTGCACCTGGATGCCTGCCAGGTCAACCGTCCCGCTCACCAATTTCACCTCCGCCGAGGCCGTGGCCGTGCAGCCGTGCGCGTCGGTGACCGTCACGGTGTAGATGCCCGGCGGCAGCCCGCCGATGGTCATGGTGCTGCCCAGGTTGCTCCACGCATATTCGTGCGGGGGCGTGCCGCCGCTCAGGGCGGCCGTGGCGATGCCGTTGGGGCTTTGCAGGGAGCTGCAGTGCATGGCCAGCACTGCGGCCTGCAGCAGCGGCGGGTCGCTGATGGTGAAAGTGTAGGTGGCCGTGCAGCCGTAAAAGTCCGTGGCCGTGACGGTGTAGGCGCCCGGCCCAAGGCCGGTGAGCAGGGAATCGCTGCTGCCCGCGGGCGACCAGAGGTACTGGTATGGCGCCTTGCCGTTCACGGGCGCGGCGCTGATGGCGGCATCGGCAGCGCCGGTGCAGCTGATGGGCTGGCCGTCGACCATGAGGGTGATGTTGCCCTGCTTGCCGACCGTGACCTGGGCAGCGCCCGTGCAGCCGTTTCGGTCGGTGACGGTGACCTGGTACTGCCCGGCGGGCAGCATGGCGCGGAGGCTGTCGATGGCGCCGTCCTGCCAAATGAAGGAATAGGGCGCTGCGCCGTTTGTGACGGCCACAGTGGCGCTGCCGCCCAGCGGGGAGCCGCACTGCAGGTCTTGGCCGACGGGCGCGAGCTGCGGGCTGGGCGCGGGGAAGATGCTGAGCGTGTCGGTCAGCTTGCGGCCCCGGGCATCGGTGACGGTGTAGGCATAGTCGCCCGGCGGCAGGCTGCTTATCTCCGGGCCGTTGCCTGCGGCAGGCTGCCAGTTGTAGGTGTACGGCTCGCAGCCGTTCTCTGGGCTGATGGTGATGGCGCCGCCGCTCGCGCCCGCGCAGGCGGGCAGGATGTTGGGCAAGGCGGCCAAAGCGAAGGCAGGGGACTCGTAGGCGCCGATATCGACGGTGGATTCCTGGATGCGGGGGGCGCCGGTGATGTCGGTCAGGATGCCTGCTGCGGCGGCGTTGGAGCCGGCGTTTATGAGGGGGGAGCAGGGGAGCAGGGAGTAGTCGCCGTTGGCGGTGTCGCGGAACATGGGGTCGAGGCCAGTGAGGTTGCCGGGGCCGCAGGTTACGTTTGAGAATTGGTCGGTACAATCAAAGTAGCCGAAGCTGTTTTGGGAAAGATAGACATCTCCAAATCTAAAAAACCACATATTCAAGCTGTCTGTCAAAATATTGTTGCTAAAATTTAATAAATAAGGAACAGAAGATGGCATCAAATAATTAAACTCGCTTTCGGGCCTCAATTCATAGAGAAATGATGAATTGATAATCGAAATTGATTTGACTTGGCTTCCTCCCCCAGCCAAATCAAACGGAGAGCTTGCTATATTTCTTTCAAATAAACAGTTGATATAATGGCACACATTGCCACTTTGGCTAAAGGATTGGCTTGCAATACTACCGTTGCAATTATTGGAAGAAAAAACACTGCGGCTTATTTCAAAACTTGAAAAGGTTGTTAACCTAATTAGACCAGATGAATTGTTTTTTGTTATCGCAAGATTTTCCAACTCCGCTTTTGAATCAAGCCAAGCCAACGTGATAATATCCTCTGCCGAATTATTTTCGCTGAATGTCGTGTTGCTAAGTTTGACTGTTGAGCCAAGGGTCCCCAATTGATCTGCATAGATCGTAGAAACAGCATTTGACATGTTAATACTCGAATTGTTTTTTGAGAAAATACAACTATCTATCATTGCGTTGCCGTTAAAATCGTTGCCGTTTGTAAACAAAACAATAGCCGAGCCCTCCCCTGCAATATTTTCCAAAAAACTTGAGTTGCGCAGCATAAACCCGCTTGTCCCACTTTTCCCTGTCAGGAAATAAGCCCCGCCGCCATTTAAACCTGCCACGTTGTGGTCAAAGGTGCAGCCATCCAAGCCAATGGCATTAGGCCCCTGGGAATCGCTGTAGTACATCCCGCCCCCGGTCAATACTGCCCGGTTTCCGATAAAATCACAGCCAAGGAAATCGATGCCGCGCTCCACCCAGCTACCCCCAAAGCGCGCAAGGCCGCCACCAATTTTTAAGGAATGATTTGCCTCAAAGATGCAATATTCAAAGCGCGGGGTCACCCGCGCGGTTGAGGTGCCGTAAACAATCGCACCAGCCCCATAGCTTTGGGCGGTATTGTGCCAGAACCTGCAATTGCGGATATTCGGGAAAGCGTCCCAGTTGCCCGCATCTACGTACAAGCCGCCGCCGCTCACCGCTCGGTCGAAAGGGCCAGTGGCCACCGCCGTGCCGCTGGCCACGCCGTGGCAGATGGTGAAGCCGTCAACCACTGTGGTGGAGTCGGGCTGGAACAGGTAAAGCACCGTATAACTGTTGTCGGTACTGTCCCCCGGCGCCCCGATGTCGCCGCTCAAAAAAGTCGGGTGCGCTGCCCAGTCCCTCATGTCTAGCCCAGTCTCCGTTCCGGCAAATCCAGCGTAAAGCCCCACCCCACTCGGGAGCTCGAAAGAGGCGCCCCTGTCGCTGTCAGCCGTAGGAAGGTATGTTCCTTCGGCTACCCAAACTTCGTCGCCGGGCTGTGCGGCTTGAAGGGCCGATTGGAGGTTGATGTACGCATCGGCCCAGGACAGGCCGTTGTTGCCGCCCGTCGCCGAAGCGTTCACGTAATGGCGGCTTTGGGCGAGCGCCACAGTCGTGACGGCGCAAAGCAGTATAGTTGTGATGGATGTTTTTTTCATGTGCAGGAAGTTGCGGTGATCTAAAATTGGGTCGTCAAAGGGTAAGGCACGGCAGCCACAACCGGGTTCCGAAGCTTTGCCCAAGTGTGACCGCCGCGCCAACTGGCAGGCTACTGCTTCACGATGTGGCCTGCTTGCTCAAAAGTGCGGGTATAGAGCTTCCAACGATAAACCCCTGTCGCGAACTGTGCCAGTTCAGGTAAGGGGATGTCCTGTCCGCCCTTTTCCAACGGCATTTCCTTGAAGAAAAGCTGTCGGCCAAAGGCATCATAGACCGCAAGCCTGGCCGTTTCTGCCCTGCTTGCCCGCACCGAAAATACCGCCGCTTGAGCTGTGGGGTTAGGGCGCACGCTGACCTGAATTCCGGTATTTTCCGGTTGGCTGCCGCGCTCCATAGCAGCGATGTTTTCCTGTACCAGAGCGTGCTCTGTGCCGCCAGTCGCCCAGGCTGCGCAGTCCAAAAGCTGGCTGTCGAGCCACAAGGGCAGGCCCGATCCCTGGAGCTCGGCCAGCACCTTGAATGTAAGGTAGAAAAGAACTGTGTTGGGCTTTATTGTCCCCGCCTCAGCAGACATAGGCAGCCACAGGGTGCGCAGTTCCCCTTGTGCTGCCTGGAGAAGGTTGAAGTTGCCCGGCAAGTAACTCCAGATATCCCCCTGTGAAGGACTTAGCAGTTGGAGCAGGGCCGGGTCGAAGCGCAGCCCGAGCTGTATGGCCTCCATTTCTGTGCTGCCCGTATAAGTGACGGGCAATGTGATTACTTGACCCTTGGTTGGCCGAAGTGCAGGCCAGGAAATGCCGACCGAGGGGTGTTCGTCAGGCCTGCTGTTCGAGACCGCCGTATTGTTGACGTCGCCGATCTTGATGCCGACAAAATCATCATTGGAGGAAGGAAATGCAATGCAGTTAACCCCTTCTGGGAATGCCGTTTGGAAAGGGTTTAAAGGATTAGGAAATGGGAAAGCTTTATCCACAAAACGCCATGAGGTGTTCGCGGGCAGTTCTTGGTAGATACCTAGGATAAGCTTCCGCAACTCGACAATGTCAAATGTCGTGACGCCGTTCGATTTGTTTGCGTCCGCAGCGATAATCTTATAGGGCGAGCCGAGCGGCTCTATCCCAAGTATATGCTTTGAAATGAGCACCAGGTCATAGGTCGTGACCCCGTTGAGCGGGTTGTCGTCTTTGAATGGGATAACTTCCATTAGGTTGCATTCGGCGCAATCGCTGCACAAAAATTGGTAAAGGCCATCGTTTAGGGTGGTTTTTGTTATGGAACAGGAGGGCATTATTGAACAAGTGACACCTGAGCATGTTGTCAAACCGGGCAAAGCAGTACTATTTGCCTTTTTCAAGGTGAGCGTCACCTCAGCCACCGGTTCCAACAACTCTGTAGCGACTTTTCCGGTTATCATTTCAGATGCCGGCGCGCACAGTGGAAAACCAGTAATTTGGTCGATAACGGGGATACATGCGGTGAAAGAGCCGTCAGCATACACCATGCGCAATTTCCGGATCTTTACGTTATCGATGCAGCCGTTGAGAGGCGTGGCTATAATGACCTCCATGTTGTTCTGGTCGTCCAGCACAAAATTGACCGGGTCGTTGCCCTGCGTGTCGTAGCAATACTGGAAGGTCTTTCCCGCCCCGGTAGTCGTCCAGCATTGGTGCGTTTGAGAAGAAGGGGGCGTGAAACAGCCAAAGTTGCCACAAGCAACTGTCGGCCAGGCAGGGTAATGCACGTCGGTGATGCTGTAGCCGCTGCCCTGCCAGGAGAAGTCAAGGTCGAACTCTACCCTGCTCAAGCTGATGTTGGCCGGGGGCGATATGGAGCGGAGCCCTACCTTTACTTTTGACAGCCCACAGGTATAGGGCGTGCCCTCAACCTTGAAATAGATGCTCGGGTCGATGCAGTAATCGTCCCCGTTCGGGTTTTCATAATCTATATCGTTAGGGTAGAAACGCAGCTCGGTGCAGGCCCCCGAAGTGCCGATGCGCGATTTTGTCCCAGGGCTGGTGGGGCTAGTCTGCTGTAAAAAAGAAAGGGTTGCCTTCCATTTAACATTGCCGAGCGCGGGTGGGCTTTGCGTTATGGTGCAAAGCGGTATCGAGGAAAACGCGCCGACTGTCTCGTTCGGGTAAATGATATAGTGCAGGTACTTGGTCGTCACGCCCGTGGAGGGGTTGGTGCCCCCGTCGACGACCCGCGGCACGGCACCGCTGAACGTTGGCATTACGTCCAGGTACCTCAAGGACGCGACCACCACAAATTCCAGGTAGTTTACCACCAGCGGGGCGCTCGCTGTGTTTTCCAATATGACCTCAAAATCGATGGCGTTCTGGTTTTGCTGGTTGGGGCTTGTGCCTGAAAACCTGGCCCGCAAGTTCTCGTTCGGGGTGCCTAAATAACCGTTCGGGTTGCTGATGACCGTGTTCGTCAGGCCATTGAAGCCCGATGTAGGGGCAGCGACCGATATCAGCGGGCAGCCGGGAAGGTTAGAATTCTTGGGCATGTAGCTGCGGGTGCTGAAATTGAACCCTACCGCTTCTCCCGCAAATGTGTTCACGACCATGGTGAACAGGAGCGCGTAGGCACAGCGGTCGTTCGGGTTGCCCGCGCCCGGGTTGTTGGGGTCTTTGCACAGCGCGGCATTGGCAGGTGGGTTGTCGTAAAACATCCTGATCGCGTTGGTGGCGCTCCCAGGGCCCGAAGCGCCACAATCGGGGCTGTCAGGGTCGGTGTTGGCAAAACTGATATGCGCCGTATTCTCTGTAAGTGTCAGCACCACCCCGTCGCCGTATGTGTTTTGTGCCGCAAAGCTCAGCCAGTTTGCCCCGACCCCGTTTTGGAAACAGGCTTCCGTTGCGCTGACATCGATATGGGAATAAGGCGGGGCGTTGTTCAGTCCCAGCGCGATGTCCAGGGTCTTGTAGTTGAGGCTGAACGGCAGGAGCGGGTCGGTCGGAGAGCTGACTGTTGTCCTGTAACGCAGATAAACGTCGTACGTTATCTGGTGAAAGTTGTCGCCGCACTGGATGTTGCCGCCGGCACAACCGGGCGTGACATTCTGGCTCCTCTTTATCAGTTCGATGGACAGCCGGTTGCATGTGGCCTCGACACAAATGTCCTGTCCAACTGCTACAGGGCTAAAACTGGCGAGAGAAAGCAGAAGCAAAAAAGCCCCCCCCCCATTTTTTACAAAAGAAAATTTTGTGTGACATAATGAAATTGGTTTTAATAGTGAAAAATTACATTCGGAAGCCATAACATGAGATAAAATACTTTGAACCTTATTCAAAAGCAAAACATAAGCCCCCGCGCCTTTTGGCGGAGAACAATAACACAGGTAGGAAAAATTCAGGGAACTCAGGGCCTTGCCCATTCAAGGCTGTGGAACCTTTTGCGTACTGGCGGCAATATCGTCGGAAAAGTGTCGGAGCGGTGGTGGATTATCAGGAAAATCGCGGGCCGAAACGGGTCGGCTTGCCCGCCGTGGCAGGTGGGCGCGCAGGCGGGGTAGTTGAAAGTCGGGTCATGCAGCCCGCGCTGGCTATTTTCTGGAAAAAGGCTGGGGCGGTGGATGCTGCGGCGTGCAAAAAAATTGGATTAGTCCATAAAAGTCTCTGTGCAGGGTGATGGGTCGTTTGATCGCAAAAGG
>CAZULM010000059.1:0-36564 GCA_964621185.1 uncultured Saprospiraceae bacterium
CATTCCGTGTTGATCATTGGACATTACAAGCCCCCACCATTTCCGAGCCACCCGACCGGTAAAAAAATACCTATCCTCCTTTAACGAAAATCAACGTTCACCCTTCTGAACATTAGCGCAAATACTACCTTCGCAGTCATACTGCCGGGCCATTTGGTTTCACACAACGCCACTACGACACAACGGCTTGGTTTTGCGTGTTCCCGGTATATTGTCAATGTATACTATGATTCGCCTGATTTTTGTGATTGAGCATGATTGATTCAACTGATTTTCAATTGATTACAAAGATCGGTATGCACAAAACCAAGCGGCGTGCGGTATATCTTGGTGCGAAAATATTGGTATGCTTCCCGGCACACTGTTTCCACCCATAATTTAATGCTATGAAAAACGTCATACAATCCTCCATCCTCTTCTCCCTCCTCTTGTTGGCGCTCAACATCCAGGCGCAAACCCTGCGGGGCACCATACGCGCTGCCGACGACGGCCAACCCGTCACGGGCGCTACTGTGAATATTTTTTTCAGCAAAGCGGAGACAACGCCCATCTCATTAGCCAGCAACCCGGCCGGCGAATTTACCTTTGAAAACCTGAAGGTGGGCTATTACCGCTGTGAAGTGATTGCGCTGGGCTTTGAGCCAAAATACTTGTTCGAAGTGCTCGTGGTAGCCGGAAAGGAACAGGTCTTGGAAATTGACCTGCGGCGCAGTGACGCGCAACTGCCGGAAGTGACCATTGCAGCGCGTCAATCGGGCATAAGACCCCTGCAGCCCCTCAGCGAAATCCCCCTTACCCGCGACCAGACGCTGCGCTTCCCCGCCATGTTTTTCGATCCCGGCAGGCTGGCGGCGGCCTACCCCGGCGTGTCGCAAACCGACGACGGCACCAATATGATGAGCATACGGGGCAACAGCCCGGCCATGCTGCGCTGGCGCATCGAAGGGCTGGATATCGTGAACCCCAACCACTTGCCCAATGCCGGCACCATATACGACGCACCCACTGCCGCCAGCGGTGGCGTGCTGATGTTCTCCGCGCAAATGCTCGACAATTCCTCCTTGCTGACCGGCGCTTTCCCTGCAGGCTACGGCGATGCCGTGGTGGGGGTGATGGACATGAACCTGCGGAACGGCAATACCCGACAACACGAATTCACGGCACAAGCCGGCCTCATAGGGCTGGATTTGGCCGCCGAAGGCCCCATGAAAAAGGGCAGCGACAATTCCTATTTGTTCAACTACCGATACTCTACCGTAGGCTTGCTGGGCCAGTTGGGCGTTTCCTTCGGCGATGAGCAGATCAATTTTCAGGACTTGTCGTTCAAGCTCAATTTGAACGGGAAAAAAGGCGGGAAATACGCCATATTCGGGCTCGCGGGCTTAAGCGAAAATGTGTTCCGGCACAAGGAAGACACCACGGAAATAAAATACGACAAAGACCGCTACGATATTGATTTTCAATCGAGAACGGGGGTAATCGGGGCTTCCGGGCGCTGGCGCTTGGGCGCGAGGAATACCCTGAAAGCAGTGGTGGCGTATTCTTCTCAAAAAAATGATTGGACGAAACAGCTTCCATTGGAGACAGATGCCAGCAACAAAGACGTGCGCTTAGAAGAACGTATCGGCGCCTCGCTTGAATGGCGGATGTCTTTGGCACGAAACCAGTTTTCCGCGGGCATACAGGTTTATAGAAATTATATCGATGCAGTGGTTTTCTTTCACGCATTGGATATGCCTGGGGCGCCCAATATTGTAACATTGATTGACAGAAGTCGTTCGTATATGAACGCACAGCCTTGGCTCCGGTGGGATTGGGCATCGCGCAACGGGCGCTTGCAGGCACAGGTCAACGCACAATTTCACTACAACAATATTTACCAGCGCCTGGCGCCGGCTCCGCGCGGCCTCCTTACTTACCATCTTAGCGCCAAGCACAGGGTTTCTGCGAGCATAGGTTTGTACAAACAAGATGTGCCGACATGGATGCAGGTAATGCCGTATGGGATACAGTCCGATTATGTCAGGCCATATATCAGCTCTTTCCAAACAGGCCTTCGGCACAACTGGTTTCCATCGCCATCCTGGAAAATCAGCACGGAGCTTTTTACCCAAAATACCCAAGATCTTCCCACCAACAATTTGCCGGGCAATTCACTGATCAACACCCCGGAGTACATTGCTGAATATCCGCTGCTGCGGGGCAATTCAATTGTACGCAACTACGGGATTGAATTCGGCGTTGAACGCAAGCTCCAAACAGGGTGGTTCCTGGCTGCCAATGGGACGTTTCTACAATCAGAATACAAGCAGCAAGGCACCGAAAAGTGGCTCGATTCCCGCTGGGATATCGGCCATATTGCCAACGCCACCTTCGGCAAAGAATGGCAGCGCGAAAAAACAGCTACCCTCACCCGCACCATTGGCGTGGGCATTCGCGGCGTGTGGTCGGGCGGGATACGCGAACCGGATATTGACTTTGGCACTTCACGAAGCCTAAACAGGACCGTTTACGACGAGGCACAAGGCTATTACCGCCAATACCCCGATTATTTCCGCATCGACTTCCGGGTGTATTGGAAACGCAGCCTTGGCGACCGGCGCAACAGCACCTTTGCCCTCGACCTGCAAAATTTAACGGGGCGGCAGAATTTGGCCTACTATTTCTACGATCCATACACAGATAACGTGGAGAACAAGTACCAGCTTGGCACGATCCCGAATTTTAGCTGGAGGATGGAGTTTTAGGAGTGCGGAATGCGGAATGCGGAGTGCGGAATGGGCACATCCTTGTGGTTTTTGCTTGGTGTTTCTTCTTTGGCACTTTTGGTGCGAAAATGTGCTGTACCAAGATGTGCCGATCCGATCCTGCCAGCGTTCAATACCCCTCTCCCTTGATTTGACTGGTCTTCCAGGCCAATTCAAGCGCTGGCGAATTCTCTTTGCAAAGCAGAGATAATTTTTTGATATTTTTTTCTCCCTTTCCAACCGCCCGCCCACGCTCCGTCCTCTTTTATATAAGCCATCCGATAAAAAGTGACAGAGCAGCAACTCATAGAAAAATGTATCCTGGGCGAACGCAGCGCACAGCACCAACTGTATCAGCGATACAGCAAGGCGATGTACACCACTGCCTATCGGATATGCGGTGATTTTGAGTCCGCCGCTGAAGTGTTGCAGGATGCATTTTTGCAAGTTTTCCGGCACCTGGGCGATTTTGAACAGCGCAGCACCATTGGCGCCTGGATCAAAGCCATTGTGGTACGCACCGCTTTGCGGAAACTGGAACGCCAAAAAGCGCCCTTTCTTGAAATACCGGAGCATTATTACGAAACCAACATCAACTGGGATGCGGTTCCGCTAGATATCGAATACCTCGAAAAGGCCATAAATGCACTGCCTGAGGGCGCCAGGGCGGTGTTTGTGCTGGCGGAGGTGGAAGGGTTTGGGCACAAAGAAATTGCTGAAATGCTTCAAATCTCGGAAGGCACCTCCAAATCCCAGTTGCATTATGCTAAAAAATGCCTTCGAAAAATCCTGGTTACGGCCTAAAACCATTACTTCAACTGCAATACCATGTCCAATATCCGTTTGCAACACGCGCTCGCTCAGCTCCCTCAATACGACCCGCCACCATTCTTGTGGCAGGAGATCGAGGATGCTTTGGAAGCCGAGCAGTTGCTCGACGAAGCGGTGCAGGCATTGCCGGTGCACAGCCCTCCTGCGAATGTTTGGTCAAATATCGAAGCGGGCCTGGAGCGGCAACCCCGGTATAAGCGGAAGCGCGTCTTTTTTCCCCGGAGCGCCTGGGTGGCCGTGGCGGCAACTTTGCTCCTGCTGCTGGTTGCAACCCGATGGATGCAGCAGTTCCCCGACAATTCCACCGCAGACATGGCCGTGCTACCGATCGAGGAGCCGACATTGAACCCCGGATTGTCAGTGCCGGAACCTTCCACAATTGCTGCCCCAAAACCCTTGACAACAAAGGTTCGTGCAACAAAAAAACGTACATCGACCATTACTTTTTCGCAAAAAGTAGTGGATAACCAACTGCTGGAAGTGTGTCGTGAGCCCGAAAACGATGCTTTTTCATTGATTGAGCAGTTATGCCAGACACAAATGCCCGCCTGCGACAATCCCGAATTCAAAATATTAAAAACCGAATTGAATGAAGTGACCGCGGCCCGGAATACGCTTCGCCAAGCGCTTGGTCAATACGCCGACGACCCCCAACTGCTTGCCCAAATGGTGCAATTGGAACAAACCCGCACCGCCATTCTGCAGCAAATGATGCAGCTCATCTAACTACTAATTTTTTCACCATGAAATCAGGCTTTTTATTTATCGCGGTTTTTGTATTCGGGAACCTTGCCGCCCAAACGACCCTGCAGGTTGCCACGCGCAGCATTCGAAAATCCGTTGCCTGGAAACCCGGCTACGAACTCGTCATCAACGGCGAAAAAGCCGATGTGCAGGTATTGCCTTCTGACACGTCTGCTGTACTGGTATATGCCGAACTCAGCGCCAAACACCCTGATCTTGACACAGCCACCAACGACCTCGATGCCTGGCAGTTTGTTGTCAGCACTGCCGGAAAAAAGATATACATCAGGGCTTATATCGGTGTGCCCAGTGGCAAAAAAATCCCTGTTTCAAACATGAAGGCCAATATTACCGTGTTTGCGCCCAAAACCTGCCCAGTCAACCTTTCCAACAAATTTGGCAAGGCGAGGCTCGATCAGCTGGTAGGCGCCGTGGTGCTCAAGGGTGAGTTTTGCACCTTCCAATTGGAAGCGCTGAGCGGCGACATCGACATAAACAGTCAGTACGGCAGCATAGAAGGCCGGGCGCTCGACGGGAAAATTGACATTCAATCCAAACGGGCCGACATCCGGCTGGCAGGGTTGAAGGCCGACTGTAACATCCATTCCGAATACGGGCAAATAGTGCTGGATGCGCCGGAAATATCGGGCAGCCTATATGTTGTGGGCAAAAAATCGGATGTGACCTTAGCCATGCCTGCTGTAAACGCCCACCAAATTTCCCTGTACTCGGCTTACGGTTCCATAGATGTCCCGCCGGAGTTTGATACCGCTGCTTCGGCTGCCGACAATCCCCGCGCAAACTTGAGCGCTGGCACGGGCGCACCAACCATTAACATAGAAACCACTTTTGGGAAAATCATTGTTAAACACTAAAAACTACTAACTCGTGAAAAAAGCGCAAATAATCATCGCCCTGTTAGCCAATCTTGCCGTCACTACCTCTTTCGGTCAAACAGATACCGTTTTTACAACACTCTCCCAGGAATCCGGCGCCCTGGCGCCCCAACAGTTTATGGGTGAATACGATCGCGTATTTGGGGCGTTAAAGCCAGCAAAATGGATGTTTAAATCGGATTTCGGCCAGACTTTAAGCAGTATTTTCACAAATCCCGGGATCCATGTTGGTGTGGAAACCAAATTGGGGAAAGCGGTGTCCATCGGCGCTGATTACTATTATTCTCCCCCATTTGAGAACGGACTAATAGTCAATCTAGGCGGGGATATCGCCAACACTTCGACCCGCGTTGGTACGACGGTACGCTGGTATTACGACATGAAAAAACGGATAGCAGCTGGGAGAAGCGCCTCAAATTTTAGCGGAAATTATGTGGCGCTCGAAGCCGTGGCTTTTCGCATAGACAATGCCCTGCGCGGCCGTGAATTGGTCGCAAAATTCGGCATCCAGCGGCGCCTGCTGCGCTATGGATATTTTGACCTGAGTTACGGCCTTGGGGCAAAACATTATCCAAGCACCGTTTATAACAGAGGAGGGTGGTCGCTGACTTCCCAACCAAGGGTGGCTGTGGGTGTTGCCTTGTTTTCTCCCCGAAAAAATAGCATACCTGGCGGCGCCATGTGCGATGTCTTGAAATGTTTTCAAGAAAACCGCAGAATGTTCAAAATTGACTTGTTCCATTTGATTCGCGTTGGCGAAATATCAAAACAATTCAGCAATTTTACCTTCAGCCCCAACGTCGAGCTGGAGCATAAAATTGGCAATTCTCCGCTTTCTGCCGGATTTGGCCTCAAAGGGAGCCTGAGCGTGTACAAAGTGTCAAGCGAGTTCAGGCAATGGAATCAATTTACAAAAGGGCACAGTGTTTCTGCAGGTGAGATGGTTGAATTGCGCTGGTATTTTTTGCAAAAGCAGCGCATCTTGAAAGGCAAATCCGGCAACAACCTTTCCGGACTCTTTTTCAGCCTGTATGCGGAACATGCTTTTGGAAAGGGCCATTATTGGTATGCGGAGGAGAAAAACAGTTCGGTTGTTAACGACATCGCTGTCAGGGGACTGGTAGGACTGCAACACCGCATCTTGGATCACGGTTTTATAGCGTTCAAAGCCGGCATCGGGCCAAAATGGGTGAAAGGCAGCGGGGTTTATGACAACCAAAATACAGCATTTAAAGCCTATTATCCTTGGGATATTTACGCCGACTTTAAGGTTGGCCTGGCATTTTGAATGCGGAGTTCGGAATGCGGAGTGCGGAATGCGGAGTGCGGAATGCGGAGTGCGGAATGGGCACATCATTTGGGTTTAGGCTTGGCATTTTTCCTCCGGCGTTTTTGGCGTAAGAATGTTCTTTATCTGGCGCACTGCCGAAAGTGCCAGCGACCACTACCAATCGCAGCGCGAAATGATGGGCTATTCCGCATTCCGCACTCCGCATTCCGAACTCCGCATTCCGCATTCCGCACTTGATTCATACGCCAAACTGCTTCAAATGGTAGTCGGTATGCCAGGCATAGAAAAAGCCCCAATCCTCGCGGTTCATCTTGCCGATGCCGGGGTGCAGATTTGCCAGGGTTTTGGCTTGCAGCAAGGCTTCGAATTGTGCGAGCAAATTTTTCTTTTCAGTGAAGAAATCCCCTACCTCGACACCTGATTTTATCACGTCGAGTTCAGGAATAGCTGGCACCAAGCGCATTTTGCTGAAGATGGTCGGGAGCGGCAAATATCCCTTAATGACCATTTTAAAGGTTTTTTCGCGCAAAAAATGCGAATAGTCTTTGCCTTTGTAGCGGCCCAATGCCAGGTCGTTTTCTAATTGCAGGTGTTTCAGCATTTGTGCCGGGCGCATGATGCCCCATTGCGCGGTGGCGTTTTCGGAGAGGTTTTCGAGGCGTCGGAGGAGGGCAGCGCTTTGGCTTGCCTGGAAAAAGTTGTTCATGTTGTGGTGGTTTAAATTCAGGCACAAAATTCCTGTCCACCAGGCCTTGGCAATGGTAGATTGTCGGCTTTGAATGGTAAATTTCAGGAGACAGGGGTCTTTGCCACCTTTTCCCGGAACTGAACGGGCGTGAGCGCCGTGTGTTTTCGGAAGAATTTGTTGAAATGGGAAGGGTCGCTGAATTCAAGGGCAAAAGCAATTTCTGCGATGGAAGATTGGGTGTGCAAGATGAGGGCTTTGGCTTCCAGGATCAGCATTTCTTCGATCAAGGCATGGGCAGTTTTCCCCGATTGCCTGCGGATGGTTTTGCTCAAATGGTCGGCGCTGATGTGCAGCAATTCGGCATATTCGGGCACGTTCCGCTTGCTGATAAAATGTTCGCTGACTAATTTTTTGAATTTTCGCAGAAGTGCATTGTCCTGCATCCCGGCTTGAGCTTCTCCCAGCCCTTGGCGCAAATAACTGCGGTGGGCTTGAATCAGGATCAAGTAGATATAAGATTGAATGGCCTGTTTGATATCGGGTTTCCGGCCTTTTATCTCTACATTCAACTTCTCGATAAAAGTTTCGATTTCGTGCGCTTCTGCGGTATTCAGCCGAATGTGTTGTATGCCGCCATAATTCAGAAACGGGAACTGCTCCCGCAGGTTTTTGAGCGACAGGAAATCCGCGACAAACTCCTCCGAAAATAGCATGTAATAGGCAAAGAAATCGGCGCTCTTGTCGTGAAGGGAAAAAAGCTGCCCGGGGAAGGTGAATATGATGTCGCCTGCCTGGAAATGAAAACTTTCCAACCCGCAATCAAGCTGTACGCTGCCCCGAATGCCCAAGCCCACCCTGAAAAATTCCGATTTTATGGGGCCTACTTTGGGTTTCAGCCCTCTCGACGAATACAAGCCAAAGCCGCCACAGATCAATTCCTGGGAATTGTCGAGTGCAAAATCGCTGTCCACCTTGCCCTCTTTGTGTACCTGATGGAAAGCAGTATCGAGCTTGTATTTTTCTATATCCGCAGCGCTTTTTTTCATTGGGAGTCGGGCAAAAGCTGTGTACAAATGAGGGCTTTGTTGCGTAAATCCCCGGCGAAGCCGGGTTCATGCCTAGGATGAAAAGTGAGCCTGTAATTGCGAAACCAAAAAAGGCTTCCCGGCTCATGACAAAGATAGATTCGATTAACGACCCAAACAAGCCCAAAGACCGTTATAAGAAAACAGATTAGACAGCCTATAACTCTGGGTTAAAGCGGCGTGGTAGCCTGACACTATGGGCTGACGAGAAGGTATAGAAGCGATGGTATTATAATGGCCCGGCTACCCCTGGTATGTGCTCAAAGGAATGCATCATCTTATAGTTCAGCTTAAAAAGGAAACTTATCGCTTTCCCCCAAGCAAAATATTTTTCACCAAACAATCGCAACATATTCGAATATACTCTACTTTTCGCACCAATATTTCTATTCGTTTAATTTTTTCTAAACAAAACTTTAGTATGCGCCTTCTTGCTTTATCCACCCTATTCTTGTTCCTGTTCAGCGGGATCCTCCGTGGCCAGACAAACCCTTGGTCAGACATTGACGAATTGAGTATTTCACCTGAACGCCTGGAAAGAGTCATCATTCCCAGCCAGTACAGGACACTGCATCTGGATTTGAATCAGACTAAAGCGTTATTGGCAACGGCCCCCCAAGAGGCCGAGTTTGTTGCCGGTGAGGCGGGCATTTCACTTGATTTCCCCTTACCATACGGCGGGTTTTCTTCTTTTGAAGTATGGGAGGCCCCGGTTATGGATCCTGAACTTGGTGCAAAATATCCAGGCATCCATTCGTATGCCGGTCGGAACAGAACAGGCGATTACATTCGGTTTGACGTAACGCCCGCCGGCCTCCATGCCATGATACTGACCATCGAACGGAACAAAACCATTTTCCTCGATCCTTATGCCCGCGGAAAAGTGGACAGCTATATCTGCTATGCCAAATCTGACTTCCCCCGCCCTGCGAACAAATACGTGGATTGCTTGGTGGAAGACCTCGCGCCCTGGGCTTCGGAAGAAAACCCTGCCAGTGACCGTGCTGGCAGCTGTGGCAACCTGCGTACCTATCGGCTGGCATTGGCGTGCACGGGAGAATACGCTAATTTTCATGGAGCGTTTGGCGCAGACAAAGCGCCTGCCTTGGCAGCCATGGTCACTTCCATGACCCGTGTGAACGGCGTTTTTGAAATCGATGCAGGTTTGCGCATGATCATGGTAGCCAATAACGCCAATGTCGTTTATACCAACCCCTCCACGGATCCCTATACCAATAACAATGGCTCCACTATGTTGGGGCAAAACCAAACCGCTTGCAACGCACAAATTGGCTCGGCTAACTACGATATTGGCCACGTGTTCAGCACGGGCGGCGGTGGTGTCGCGTACCTAAGTTGTGTTTGCGGGAGCAGCAAGGCAGGAGGCGTTACAGGCAGCCCTTCCCCCGTCGGCGATCCGTTCGACATTGATTATGTAGCACATGAAATGGGCCACCAATACGGCGCCCAACATACGCAATACAACAATTGCAACAGAAGCAATTCCTCAGCGATGGAGCCCGGCAGCGCCTCCTCCATTATGGGATACGCTGGCATCTGTTCCCCAAATGTTCAATCCAACAGCGATCCCTATTTCCATGCTCGGAGCATAGGGCAAATTGCCACCTTTATCAACGGCTCCGGAAACGCTTGTGCCACCCTGGTTCCGAACGGCAACAGTGCGCCAAGTTGCAATGCACTGGTGAACAAGACCATCCCGATATCTACGCCGTTTGTGCTGACTGCTGTTGGCGCCGATCCAAACGGTGACGCACTCACTTATTGTTGGGAACAAATGGATGCCTTCAAAAGCCCGGCGCAGCCCATGCCGCCAACCTCAACCAACAAATCCGGGCCCGTTTTTCGCACACTGAATCCTACCAGCGCCCCTAGCCGGTATTTTCCAAAATTTGATGACGTGCTGAACAACACCAGCGATACCTGGGAAAAGCTGCCTTCCATCAGCAGAGCCCTTAATTTCAGGGTGACGGTGCGCGACAACCGTGCCAATGGCGGGTGTACGGCCGAAAGAGACATGGTGGTAACGGTAACTGCAACTGCTGGCCCATTTGTTGTAACGCAGCCCAACACGGCTGTGACATGGCCGGGCAACAGCTCACAAACGGTTACCTGGAACGTAGCAGGTACCACGGGCAACGGCGTGAACTGTGCCAATGTGGACATTCTGCTGTCAACCGATGGCGGCGCCAGTTTTTCAACTTTGTTGGCCAACACAGCTAACGACGGCTCACAAGCAGTTACAATTCCGAACATCGGCACAAGCCAGGCAAGGATTATGGTACAGTCTGTAGGCAATATTTTTTATGACGTTTCAAATGTAAATTTCACCATTTCTGCCACAGAACCCCTTCAGTTTGGAGGCGCTAACAACCGCTCGCAAGCACCATTGGTAGTATTCCCGAATCCATCTGCAGACTTGATTCAGGTGCACGCGCCAGCCGACTGGCAAGACCAGCCATTGCTGCTGCGCATTTGGGATATGGAGGGACGCATTGTCAAACAAGACGCATCTTTTATATCCGGCAATACCGTAGAAGTAATGTCGCTCGTAAAAGGTACCTATCAGGTAGAAGTAATGCTTAACGGGGAAAAACTGCTGCAATCGCTGATTCGGCAATAGTTAAAGGGGTTTATTGGTCATTTCCGCCGCTCAATTCTGTAAAAACCTTGTAGATTTTAAAACCTACGAGGTTTTTACAGTTTCGGGAGTGCGGAAGTAGACTGCTTTGGGAATTATTTCGCGCACTGGCGCAGGTACTGTCTTTTACCCTTTTGGCTTTATTCATTGGGTGTCATACAGCCAGAAAATTTAATGGATTCACAAACCAATCCAGATCCCTTATGAACTGCTAGTTTGACTACGAACTGGACTTTCTCCTATGATGAGGAAGTCCCATTTCTTTGGCTGACTTTCTTCACCATCCCATTCTTCCACTCCAGAAAGCTGCCGTCGAGGATGCGCTTGCGGGCTTCTTTCACCAGCGAAAGGTAGAAGGACAGGTTTTGCAACGTAGCGATTTGCATGCCCGTAATTTCGTTGTTGATAAACAGATGGCGCAGGTAAGCTTTGGAATGGGTGCGGCTGCTCGGGGCGCTGCTGTCAGCGTCGATGGCCGAAAAATCGTGCTGCCACTGCTTGTTTTTGATGTTGATTATGCCCTCGGCGGTGTAGATCATGCCGTGGCGGGCATTGCGGGTAGGCATCACACAATCGAACATATCGATGCCGCGGGCAATGCCTTCGAGGATGTTTTCCGGGGTGCCCACGCCCATGAGGTAGCGGGGCTTGTCGGCGGGCAAAATCTCCGTTACTAATTCGGTCATAGCGTACATTTCTTCGATGGGTTCGCCCACCGAGAGCCCGCCGATGGCGTTGCCTTCGCGCCCGAAGGAGGCGATTGTTTCCGCCGAAATTTTCCGCAATTCGGGGTAGGTACTGCCTTGCACGATTGGGAAGAGCGTCTGAGAATGGCCGTAAATCGGTTCGGTATTGTCGAAGCGCTCGATGCAGCGGGCCAGCCAACGGTGTGTGAGCCCCATTGATTTTTCGGCATACTTGAAATCGCAGGGGTACGGGGTGCACTCGTCGAAGGCCATGATGATGTCGGCGCCGATGATGCGCTGGATGTCCATCACGTTTTCCGGGGTGAAATGGTGTTTGGAGCCGTCGATATGGCTTTGAAACGTGACGCCCTCCTCTTTGATTTTCCGGCGATGCGCCAGGGAATACACCTGATAACCGCCACTGTCGGTCAGTACGGGGCCTTGCCAGCCGTTGAAGCCGTGGATGCCGCCTGCTTCGCGCAGCACCTCCAGCCCGGGGCGCAGGTAGAGGTGGTAGGTGTTGCCCAAACAAATCTGCGCATGAATATCGTCGCGCAGCTCGTGCTGGTGCACTGCTTTCACCGTTGCTGCCGTGCCGACGGGCATAAAGATGGGCGTCTCAATCTGCCCGTGGTCGGTGCTGATGAGTCCGGCGCGGGCGCGGGAGTGTGGGTCTGTATGTAGCAGGGAGAATTTCAAGGGAACAGAATACCTGGGTTTTTAGAGATTTGAAGGATTTACTGAATGGATAAAACTGATAAAAAAGGGTTTGCCTTGAGGGTTTCCGCAAACCACTTTCCATTGCTTAGCTTTGACCGGTAGCGGTTTCCGAAAGCAGGAATTTTTGCAGGATAGCCAGGTCTTCCTCCACCATGCTGGGCCCGTCGATCGGGCTGATCATATAGTTCATTATATATGCTTGAACTAACTGCGATTCGAATGTCCCAGTTGGCACGGGCGTGTTGTTTTTTGCAGCTTTTGTGTGGAGATGCTTTTTTTTCATGTTTTTGGTCAAATTGCAGATTCAAATTGCCTTAAAAACCGCACATCGTTTTCGAACAACAAGCGGATATCCCCAATCTCGTACAAGCGCAAGGCCTGCCGCTCGATGCCCATGCCAAACGCGAAGCCGCTGTATTTTTTGGAATCGATGCCGCACATTTCCAGTACATCGGGATCGACCATGCCGCAGCCCAGTATTTCGAGCCAGCCGGTGCCTTTGGTCAGGCGCGCGTTCTTCTCCGTATCGGTGCCCAGCCAGATGTCCATTTCCGCCGATGGTTCGGTGAAGGGGAAGAAGGAGGGCCGAAGCCGGATTTTCGTGGCGCCGAACATCTCCTTGGCGAAGTAATACAGGGTTTGTTTCAGGTCGGCAAAGGACACACCCTCATCCACATACAAGCCTTCCACTTGGTGGAACTGGCAGTGCGAGCGCGTAGAAATGGTTTCGTTGCGATATACCCGCCCGGGCGCGATGATGCGGATGGGCGGCTCGCGGCGCTGCATCACCCGCGCCTGCACGGGCGAGGTGTGGGTGCGCAGGAGCATCCCGGGGGCATCCACCACGTAGAAGGTATCCTGCATGTCGCGGGCAGGGTGGTCTTCCGGAGTATTCATGGCCGTGAAATTATGCCAATCGTCTTCTATTTCGGGGCCGTCGGCCACGCTGAAACCCATGCGGGCAAAAATCTCCACGATGCGGTTCATGGTAACGGCAACCGGGTGCCTGGAACCAAGTGCCAGGGGTTCCCCAGGGGCAGTAAGGTCGAGCGCCAGGCTGTCGGCCGATTGGGCTTGCGCCTCAAACTTCTCTTTCAGGCTTTGAAATTTCGCTTCGGCCTCTTGCTTGAGGGTATTCATCAGTTGCCCATAATCGCGTTTGCGTTCGTTCGGCACGTTGGCCATTTCTCCCATCAGGCTTTTCAACAGTCCCTTGGTGCCGAGGTACTGGATGCGGAATGCTTCCAGCGCTTCGGCAGTAGCGGGCGCTTCGGCAGCGATGGCGGATTGGGCGTTTAGGGCTTTTTCGAAAATGTCGGACATTGTGAAATTAGGTTTCAGGTTTCAGGGTTTCAGGTTTCAGGTTGGTTTGGTGCGTGGCTTTGGTTGTCCGGGGGCTTTTTGCAGAATGTTGTGCAAAGGTCAGAAAAATGCGGCTGTGCTACGCTGCCCTTCCAGCTTTTTTCTCAACTTTGCGGCGCTTTTCCTGAGATAGCTTCCTCCACCATACTTATGAGCAAACTGAAATACCGTCGCATCCTCCTCAAACTTTCAGGCGAGAGCTTGATGGGCAAGCAAAAATTCGGGATTACCGCCGAAATGCTCCAACATTACGCCCAACAGATCAAAGACCTGCAAACACTGGGCGCCGAAGTAGCGGTGGTAATCGGGGGCGGCAATATCTTTCGCGGCATCCAATCGGAAGGCTCTGGTATTGAGGGTGTTACGGGCGACTACATGGGCATGTTGGCCACCGTCATCAACGGCCTGGCGCTGCAAAGTGCGCTGGAAGGCATCGGCGTTCAAACACGCCTGATGACTGCCCTTAAAATGGAAAACGTGGCCGAACCATACATCCGCCGCCGCGCCATGCGGCACCTCGAAAAAGGCCGCGTCGTGATTTGTGCCGCAGGCACCGGCAACCCGTACTTTACCACCGACAGCGCCGCCGCCCTGCGCGCCAGCGAAATCCGCGCCGACGTGATACTCAAAGGCACCCGCGTGGATGGCATCTACAACGCTGACCCGGAAAAAGACCCCATGGCCGTTAAATTTGACAAGCTCACCTTCGCCCGCGTCATCAGCCTGGGACTGGAAGTGATGGACATGACCGCCTTCACCCTCTGCCAGGAGAACAACATGCCCATCATCGTATTCGACATCAACAAGCACGACAACCTGCGCAGCATTGTGATGGGGGAGGCGATTGGGACGTTGGTGCAGGGATGAAAATCTGGTTTCGGGTTTCGGGTTTCTGGTTGGCTTCGCGCTTGGTTATGGAGCGAATTTAGCCAATATTAAACACAATCTTTTTTTACCTTCAACAGATACCAAGCGCGAAGCCAACCACAAACCAGAAACCCAAATCTATATTTCACCATGAAAATAATTTCATACAACGTCAACGGCATCCGATCTGCCATTTCCAAGGGTTTTTTTGAGTGGTTGGCAGCCGAGCAGCCCGACATTGTTTGTCTGCAGGAAATAAAAGCCATGCGTGACGATGTGCCGCTGATGGAGCTGGAGGCCATGGGCTATCACCATGCATGGTTTTCGGCGGAAAAGAAGGGGTACAGCGGAGTTGCCATTTTTTCAAAAATAAAACCCGACCAGGTGCTGAATGGCTGCGGCATACCGGAGTACGACCGGGAAGGCCGCATCATGCGCGCCGATTTTGGGGAATTGACCTTGCTCAATTGCTACTTCCCTTCCGGCACTACCGGCGACCACAGACAGGGCTTCAAGATGGAATTCCTTGGATGGTTTTTCAACTATATCGAACAGCTTAAAAAGGAGCGCCCCAAGCTCATCATCGTGGGCGATTACAACATTGCCCATACAGAAATCGACATCCACGACCCGAAAGGCAACAAGAACAACACGGGCTTTTTGCCGGAAGAAAGGGAATGGATGACGCAGTGGTTCAATAGCGGCTTTACCGACGCCTTTCGGCACGCCAACCCCGATTTGGTGGAATACAGCTGGTGGAGCTTTCGCGCAGGCGCGCGCGGCAACAACAAAGGCTGGCGCATCGACTACCAATCCGTTTCAGACAACCTGAAAGACAAAATTGTAGCAGCCCGGCAGTTGACATCGGTGGTACATTCCGACCATTGTCCGGTAATGCTGGTGATTGGTGATTAGTGATTAGTGATTGGATGATTAGTGATTGGTGCACAGCTGGGGTGCTTCGCTAGGGCAATGTTTTTCAGCACTTTAGCCAAGGGCAACGCGCACTAATCACTAGTCATCCAATCACAAATCACCAATTACTGATTCTGAATCCCAACGTACTAAATCCCCCCGCTTCAAAATGCTCGATCCGAATGGTGTGGCGGCCACCCAACGTCACCTTGATTTCATCGGTGGCGGGCTCGTGCACATTCCAGTGATCGATCAGCATTTCTCCGTCCACATACAGCCGGGCGCCGTCGTCGGACGTTAGTTTGATGTGGTAGTCGCCCGGGGCGATGTCAAAGGTGCTGCTGCTTTCGGTGGCAAATTTGTCTTCCTGCACCCCCTCGGCCGGCTTTCCCCACCAGGCGAAATAAAGCTCATCTACCGACTGCTCCGCCACCGGTTTTTCGCTGGCAAAATTATCCTGGGGCACTTCACCTGTGTAATTGAAGTATTTTACCTGCCACTTCAGTTTTTTCTCAAAGCGTTTAAAATCAAAGGCATAAGGCCGCCCTGCCGCAATTTTTTCGCCAAAAACGGTGGTGATCGCCTGGGGGCTGATGTAGTTGAACTGCACTTCAACCGCAGCAGCAGCGGGGTCGCGCTCCAGGGTGATGCTGGCGGGCACCGTGCCTTGCCTGGCACTGACGGTTTTTACGCCTTTCATGCTGGAGATGCGCCAATCGCCCGAAGGACCCAGCAGCACGAGCCTGTAGGTATTGCCCGCCACGGTATCCAACACGGCCACCGGGCGGCGGAAATCGAATGGGCCCCATTCATCCACGATGATGAACTGGCGGCCCTGCGGAAAACCGTCGGGCAGAACGGCCAGCATCCCATCGGGCAGGCTGTCGGGCTCGTGCAGCTCCCGGAGCGGGATGTCGAGGGCGGCATAGGGGTTTTCCGGTTCGCCGGTATGGCTGAAGTTCAGGTTTTTGGAATCGGCAATGAATGGGTTTTGCCAGACTGCGGCGAGTTGCTCTTTTGAGCCATATATGTCATTGCGCAGGAATTTCAGCCCAGTGTTCGGCTTTGGGGTCTCCAACAGGGTTTCATAGCCGAAGAACAGGTTTTCCCCGTTGACGGATGTATTTTCTGAATTGCTGATTTTTAGTGGTTTGCGCACTTCCAAAAACACATTTCGGTCAATAACGGCATCGCGGTTCCGGGTGTCGCGCTTTTGGGCATAGCCCCAATCACTGGGCTGGGATTCCCGGGCCCAGAGGTTGATACCGGTAGAATCGCCCATAAAAAGGTTGCGGCTGATGGTGTTTTGCTGGCCGTGCTCGATGGCGATGCCTGTTTTGCAAGTGGCAATAAGATTGCCCATGATGGTGGATTCATAGCTATACCCGCCCCAGATGCCGTAGGTACATTCCTGGATGAGGTTGCCTTGTATTTTGTTGCGGGAAAAAGTGACTTCGATGCCGTTGGTGGGGGCGCGGCTGAAGTCGTTGCCGTAAATAAAATTGTCGTTGCAGCCGCCTTCGCCGCTGTCCATGGTGCTTTGGCCGGCCCAGAGGAAAAGCCCGTCGCCGGAGTGGGTGGCCGAGTTGAAAGCGATCAGGTTTTCGTTGCTTTGTTCGTACAAAAGGATGCCCGCCGAATCCTGTCCCCGTTCATAAAAGTGGTGGGAATAGCCCCTGACGTTCCAGTCCAACATGTTGTGCATCAATTTGTTGCGGCTGCTCCGGTACAGTCCGATGCCCAGGCCAGAGTTGAAATGGAAGAAGTTGTTATAGACCGTGCCATCGTCGCAGCCCGTCATCAGCAGGGCGTTCTGGTTGCCGGTGGCGCGGCAGCCTTTGACGGTTACCGAGCGGCAGTTTTTCAGGTAAAACGCCGCGCCGTAGCGCATCCATTCGTCTTTTTCGTTGTGGTGGTAGCTGAGCCAGTCGGAAAAATCCTCCCGCTCGCGGATCGATTGCAATTGCGGGCGGTAGTTGTAGGAGAAGTCGCAGTTTTCGAGGTGCAGGTTGTCGGCGCCGTGGGCAAACAGGGCGATTTTGAAGCCCCGCACGATCGCATTTTTCAGGGTGATGTTTTTTCCTTTTACCAAAATAGCCAGTCCGCTGAACTTGTCGGGGCGCTTTGTATCGGCATCGCTGCGCAGTTCGGCCGCTTGAAAATCCACGGTAATACCATCGCCTTCAATGGTAATGACGGATGCAAGGGTGGCGATGGCGGATGAGTCGGCGAAGGTTTCAGGGGAAGCCTCCAAGGTGTATGTGCTGGTTTTTACCAGGCAGGAGTTTCGGATCACCAGGCCTTGGGTGAGGGTGATTTCGGGGGTTTGGGCATTTATTAGGACCGGAAGGGAAAGCAGAAAGAATAGTCGAAATTGTGTCATGGTCGGATATTTTTTGGCTGGCAAATTCTTTTTCCAAAAAAAGTTGGCTGAACGGATTTTCGCCGTAAATTTGTAACCCTTGTGTAAGGTTGACCAACTTGGTTATGAAAGAATATTTGACGTTGTCAGAAGCCTCAGAATTGCTGGGCAAAAGTAAAGAAACTTTAAGAAGGTGGGACCGTGAGGGCAAGTTGTCTGCCGTTCGGGAGCCGCTGAGCAATTATCGCGTTTATAAAAAGGAAAATGTTTTGACTTTGTTTTCAGATTTTTTGGCAGCCGACGTACAAGAAACCGTCTCGAATTTTGTCCAACCCGACCACGCATACACGGTATTGGAATTATTTGCCGGCGCTGGCGGGCTGGCCATCGGGCTGGAGAAGGCCGGCTTGAAATGTGTCGCCCTTAACGAAATCGATAAATGGGCATGTCAGACTTTGCGCAAAAACCGCCGGGAATGGAAAGTACTTGAAGGCGATATCAAGTCTTTTGGCTTTTCAGAATACCACAACAAAGTGGATGTTGTGACAGGCGGTTTCCCTTGCCAAGCTTTCAGTTATGCGGGCAAAAAACTTGGCTTGGCGGACGCAAGGGGCACATTGTTTTACGAGTTCGCCCGGGTTGTACAGGAAGTTAACCCGCTGATCTGTATCGGAGAAAATGTGCGGGGGTTGTTGAGCCACGACAGCGGCAGAACCCTCCAGGGCATGATCTCGATTTTGGATGAGATTGGATATAAGGTTGTGCCGGTGCAAGTATTAAAAGCCATCAATTACCAGGTTCCCCAAAAAAGAGAGCGCTTGATTTTGGTAGGCATTCGGAAAGATATTCCTATTGACTTTGAATACCCAAAACCTTACAAAAAGATATACACACTGGTTGATGCGCTCAAAAAAGGAGCCTTGTACGAAAGTAATGTGCCTAAATCACCAGGGGCAAAATATCCCAAGAGCAAAAAGGATGTATTGGATTTGGTTCCGCCAAAAGGCTATTGGCGTGATTTGCCAGTCGATATCCAAAAAGAATTTATGGGGGGCAGTTTTTACCTCGGTGGGGGCAAAACCGGTATTGCGCGACGGATCGGGTGGGACGAACCCTGTCTGACGCTTACTTGCAGCCCGGCCCAAAAGCAAACAGAACGCTGCCACCCCGACGAAACGCGCCCATTCACCGTGCGGGAATATGCGCGTATTCAAACCTTTCCCGATGACTGGAAATTTGAAGGCTCTATTGCGCAGCAATACAAACAAATCGGAAATGCCGTACCGGTGAACCTAGGCAGGGAAATTGGGTACTCCATTGTCAAATTTCTGAACCAATGCTACAGTTTGTCGAAACCGAGGTAGTAGCCGAAATTTTCGAATGTGATTTGATCCAAGATACTCCTTTTTGTCTTGGCTGTTTCTGCCCTGATTTCATCAATCGCAGAGCTTTTTGATTGCCCGCCCGTGCCTGAGCGGGTTTGAAGGTAGTCCCTGACAGCATTCGGCAATACTTGATAAAGCCTAAACAATGCATCGTTTTGACCAGACAAAAGCGCATAAAACTGGTCGCCAGATATTTTGAATACCCTGCTGTGGCTGTATTCTTTGCCGTTTATAATGGCTGCCCATTTTTCGTTAAAACTGGCCTTTGCCAATATTTGAACCCAATAGCAGTTGGCTTTCTTGTATGTGTCGGCATAGTTGCGCAACTTTTGGAACAGGCTCTCCGCCGCGCTACTGTTCATGGTGTTGTGCTTGTTCTTAATATCGGCAAAAAGGCTGTTATCAGAAGCCTTGATGTCAAAACCGCTGAGCTTGCCTACCTCGTAGCCCTCGATACCGCCGAGTATTTGTTCGTGAAAAGTGCCGATGAAGTTGTTGATCGATTTGTCTATCTGACGCGAAATCTCCGCCTCAAGCAGGCTGGTTTCATCAATGCCCGCAAACGCCGCATCAAAGGTAAGTTTAATGGTATCGACCTTGTTTGAGTAAAAATCCTTTTTGGTGAGGTTGTTCTTGGCCTGCAAATAGGAATTGTGCAGGTTTTCTATACAATGGAGCAAATGCTCATCTGAAATAAAATCTACGTATTTGTTTGTCATAACCGCCATGATTTTTTAGCAACAGCAATGTTGAACGCTGCAAATTACAGCATTTGCAATCCATCCTGTTATTCCTTCAAATCACAAAAATCCTGGTCTATCTTCGCCCCCATGTTCTCCACTACACAGAAAATCGGCATTCTCGGCGGCGGCCAGCTGGGAAAAATGCTCTGCCTCGCCGCGGCCAACTGGGATTTCAAAACCTATATCCTCGACCCGACCGCAGGCTGCCCGGCCAGCCAGGTATGTACCGAACACAGCCCCGGCGATTTTAACAACTACGACGACGTGCTGGCGTTCGGGCGCGACAAAGACCTGATAACCATAGAAATAGAGCACGTCAATACCGATGCGCTGCGCGACTTGCAGGCAATGGGAAAAACCGTGCACCCCAATCCCGATGCGCTGGATATCATCAAGGACAAAGGCTTGCAAAAGGAGTTCTACCAAAAAAATGGTATCCCGACAGCGCGGTTTGAGCTGTTTGAGGACGAGAAAGCGCTGGTAAAAGCCATTGAAACCGGGCGCTGGCATTTGCCCCTGGTACAAAAAACGCGCACGGCCGGCTACGACGGCAAAGGCGTTGCCGTGCTGCGAACGAAAGAGGACCTGAAAACCAAACTTTTGAAAGGCGCCTGCCTGGCAGAGGAACTGGCCGATATCCAGGTAGAGCTGGCGGTCATCGCTGCCCGAAACCCGAGCGGCGATGTAGCGGTGTTCCCGGCCGTGGAAATGGATTTTCACCCCGAAGCCAACCTCGTGGAGTTCCTGCTCTGCCCCGCCAGGGTGCCCAACCTGGTGGAAGCCGAAGCGGAAGCCCTCGCAGAGCGCGTTATTCGCTCCCTGGATATTTGCGGCTTATTGGCCGTTGAATTGTTCCTGACCAAATCGGGCGAACTGCTGGTCAACGAATCGGCGCCGCGGCCCCACAACAGCGGACACCATACCATCGACAGCGCCATCACTAACCAGTTTGAACAACATTTGCGCGCCATTACCGACCTTCCGCTTGGCTCCGGCGCCCAAAAAGTAGCGGCCGCCGTGATGATCAACCTCCTCGGCGAAGCGGGGCATAAAGGACCCGTGCATTACGAAGGCGCGGAACAGTGCCTGGCGCTGGAAGGCGTGTACCTGCACCTGTACGGCAAGGCGCTGACTTCCCCTTTCCGGAAAATGGGGCATGCCACCATTACCGCAGCTTCCGTTGAAGCGGCAATAAAAAAGGCGGATTTAGTGAAAAAGTATATGAAAGTGGTATCGAAGTAGGGGAAACGGGTATCGCTTACTGCGTTTTCACGAAAGTTGCACGCAAGCCTGTGATTTTGTAATAGGGTATCTCATCATCCATCGAGGTGTTTTTGGAATCAAAAACCAACAGCGTGTCGCCGCGCAATTGCACCCCGCAAACCGTCGAAATGTCGGCTTTCCCCTTTTTGAAATCGACCATCAACATCTCTTTCTCTTCTGTGAACGAGCAGGCAGTGCCCGTCGGGAGCGGGTCGAACCAATCGAAGCCGAGGAAGTTGAGGGCCTGGCCGCTTTCTTTCAGTTCGGAAAGGGCTGCAGTAGCTACCTCCCCTTTTTTCGGCACTAAGCGATAGCTGCCTGCCAAGCGCCGCCGCGCCAGCTGAACGGACGGGTTGTTGTAGTCCATATCGTTGACCTGTATGTCGTCATACGCGACGTATTCTGTTTCCCAGTAGTCGGAATTCTCCGGGGGCGTGAGCTTAAGAATGCCTGTTTTTTCGTCGAGGACGGCGAGCGTGGGTTTATCATAGCCCTCAAAAAGGATTTCGATCGCGTTGGGGCCAGTCGATTTGAAAATCCCGATACCGGCATCCGACAGGCAGGCAGTCATCACCAGCGTGTCTTTTTGCATGAACATGATCTCCGCACAGCGCAGGCGGTAGAGCGTGTCCATTACGTTGGGCGCAAAAAGCGCATCGGCATAGGGTTTTGATACCCAGTATTTGTGCTTTAAAATCGAAGTCGCCTCGGCGGGTGCTGCTTTTTGTGGCGTTTCGTTTTTGCAGGCCGTGAAAAATGCGGCAACAAGGAAAACTGGTATGATATACTTCATATATGCGTTTGCGTTTTTTTATTCACAGATAAATTTAGAAATCAGCCATTTGCCGTTTTCTTTCACCAGTTCGAGCTTTTTCGACTGGTAACCATCAGGCAACAACAGGACGGCTTCCGCTTTTTCAGTCCCCAGTCCTTGTGCTGATACGGGCGCCGCGGTCAAAAGTTTAAAATCTTCTACATCCTGAGAGCATAAGAAGCGGTCGTAATCGAGGCCGGTGATGGGCTCCTCGTCTGCATTGGCATTTTTCCAGTCAGTTGCTTCAAGGTTTTTGAAATAAGCACGTTCCGAGTCGCTGAAGGCTTTACTGATGCAGCCGCTTTTTTCAAGAAAGGCAAAATATTCGTCCAGTTTTGCTTCGATGATGGTGGTGGACTTGCCGCCTTTGACAAAATTGATATCAGCCAGGGCGCCCCCGTTGGTTTCATACCATTTGTAGAAATTATGTACCACTCCTATTATGGCGGCCAGCTCGGTGTCGGCTTTTGCGCCAACTTTATCGGCTTGAGGGGTTTTGGGCGCTTCATTGCAAGCAAAGAAGACGAAAAATGCGAGAAAAAGGGCAATAAAGTTGGGAGCTGATTTCATATCTGTTTAATTTAAAAGATGCTTTTGCGCTACACCCGCTCTCGCACCGCCTTCACCGCTTCCTCCAGCCCGCTGGCATCGGTGCCGCCGGCTGTGGCAAAGCCTGGCTGACCGCCGCCACCGCCTTTCAGGTACTTCTGGGCGATTTCGCGGACGATCGTGCCCGCGTTCAGGCCTTTTTCTTTGACCAGGTTGTCGCTGATTTTGATGGTCAGCGAAGGCTTGCCGTCGTCGCTCACGGCGCCAAAGGCGATGATGGCGTTGCCCATTTCGCGTTCCAGCTCGACAGCCAGGTTTTTCACGGCGTTCCCGTCTGAAATAGGGATGATCTGCGCCAGGAATTTAGTGCCGTTCAGGTCGGTAAATTTGGCGCGGAGGCCCTCCCGCAAGCTGTTCGCCTGCTCCTGAATCATGCGTTCGATGGTTTTTTGCTGCTGCTTGGTCAGCTCCTGCAATGCCTCGATACCTTTGGTCAGGTCTTTGGCCTTCAGCACGTTTTTGATGGACGCGATTTCGGCTTCCAGGCCAGCCACATACTTTTCGGCGCCGGCGGCAGTAACCGCCTCGATGCGGCGAACGCCGGCAGCCACGGCAGTTTCGGTTGTTATTTTGAAAAAGCCGATCTGTCCGGTTTGGCGCACGTGGCAGCCCCCGCAGAGTTCGCGGGAGTAGTTGGGATCAAAAGTGATCATGCGTACGGTTTCGCCGTATTTTTCTCCGAAGAGCATCATTGCGCCCGCTTTTTGCGCTTCTTCTATGGGCAGGTTGCGGGCTTCTTCCAGGCTGATGTTCTCCCGTATTTTTTGGTTGACTATCGTTTCGATGCGGGCCAGTTCTTCGTCGGTCACTTTTTGGAAATGCTGGAAGTCGAAACGCAGGGTTTGGTCGTCGAGGTAGGAGCCTTTTTGCTGCACGTGGGTACCCAGCACCTGTCGCAGGGCCGCGTGCAGGAGGTGTGTGGCCGAGTGGTTGCGCTCCGTGAGGCGGCGCTTTTTCTCATCGACGATACATTCCACGCTGTCGGCTTCGATGTTTTCGGGGAATTTTTCCACGATGTGCATCACCAGGTTGTTTTCCTTTTTGGTGTCGAGTACCCGCACCCGCTCGTCGCCGAATTTGATGTAGCCGGTATCGCCCACCTGTCCGCCGCCTTCCGGGTAGAAAGGGGTGCGGTTCAGCACGATCTGATATTGTTTTTGGTCTTTAACCGTAACGGTGCGGTACTTGGTCACGTAACTGTTGTCGGTTTCAAGCTGGTCGTAACCGATAAATTCCACGTCGGATTCGTCGCGCAGCACCATCCAGTCGCCTACCTGTTTGGCGGCATCTTTGCGGGAGCGGGCCTTTTGCTCGGCCAGCGCTTTTTCGAAACCTGCATCATCCACCATGTAACCTTTTTCGCGGGCGATCAGGCGGGTGAGGTCGATGGGGAAGCCATAGGTGTCGAGCAGTTCGAACGCCTGTGCGCCAGCCACGGTTTTGTCTTTGATGTCGAGGTTGTCAAAGCGCTTGAGGCCCAGTTCGAGGGTGCGCAGGAACGATTTTTCCTCTTCCAGCAGCACCCGCACGATGAATTCCTGCTGGGCTTCGAGTTCTGGGAAAATGTCGTTCATCTCTTTGGCCAGCACGGGGAACAGGCGGTACAGCACGGGGTCCTTCATGTCGAGGAAGGAGTAGTAGTAGCGCACCGCGCGGCGCAGGATGCGGCGTATCACGTAGCCTGCACCGGTGTTGGAGGGCAGTTCCCCGTCGGCGATGGCGAAGCTGACAGCCCGCAGGTGGTCGGACACGACGCGCATGGCGATGTCTTTTTTCGACACTGCGTCGGGCACGCCAGTGCCGGGGTAGGTGTCCTGGTACTGGTGCCCGCAGAGCTCGCCTAAGAGCGAGAAAAGCGGCTTCCAAAGGTCGGTGCTGTAATTGGAGGAAGTGCCTTGCACGGCGCGCACGAGGCGCTCGAAGCCCATGCCTGTGTCCACCGATTTGGCGGGCAGTTCTTCCAGGGAGCCGTCGGCCTTGCGCACGAATTGCATGAACACGTTGTTCCAAACCTCAATTACGTTCGGGTCATCTGCGTTCACCAGGGTACCACCGTCCACTTTCAGGCGCTCGGCATCGGGGCGCAGGTCCACGTGAATTTCAGAGCAGGGGCCACAGGGGCCGGTTTCGCCCATTTCCCAGAAATTCTCTTTTTTACCAAAACGCATGATGCGTTCTGCGGGCAGCATCGTGCGCCAAACATCGTAGGCTTCCTGGTCGAAGGGCACGCCCTCGGCCTCGTTGCCGGCAAAAACCGATACATAGAGCCGGTCTTTCGGGATTTTGTAAATTTCGGTCAGCAGTTCCCACGACCATTCCAGCGCTTCTTTCTTAAAATAATCGCCAAACGACCAGTTGCCGAGCATTTCGAACATGGTGTGGTGGTAGCCATCGAAGCCCACGTCTTCCAGGTCGTTGTGCTTGCCGCTCACGCGCAGGCATTTTTGGGTATCGGCCACGCGCTTGGCGGGCGGCGTCTGGTTGCCCAGGAAAAAGTCCTTGAGCGGGGCCATGCCGGAGTTGATGAACATGAGCGTGGGGTCGCTCTTGGCCACCATGGGGGCGGATGGGATAATTTTATGGCCTTTGGAAGCGAAAAAATCGAGAAATTGGCGGCGGATTTGTCGCGATGTCATGGAAATCGTTTATTGAAAATCTCTTGCGAGTATATGGATTTGAATGATGCCTTTGGGGTTATTTCCTTGCATGTTTTTCTTGAAACACTTGTGCTACAAAAGGCATTAAATAGTCATCAACTGCATTGATGATGCCGTCTTTTTTAATGTTGTTTTCAAAAATGGGAATGCCGATTCTGTCCTGGATAAATTCAGGAGTAATTGGTTGTCCCACCATTCCCAAAAATTTAGGTTTTATTGGACTGGTCAGAAAAACTGGAACAACGATTTTAGAATTTTGCTTACCAATTACTTGAATCTCAATGTCATCTTCCTTTTGCATAAGCCTATTCGCAAACATTTGATTTGCATAATCTGAACTATGCCAGATTACAACAATATCAACACCATCAATAAGGTTATTAAGCACTTCCTGCTTACTACGACCCAAAAAATCTCTATCATTCCTAAATACGAAACTCAAACCATATTCTTTTCCCTTATCGGAAAGCTGTTTTGCCAAAAGCTTGCACATTTCTAAATCTTCTTTTACACAAGAAATATAGATGTCCACCCCCCGCGAAGCAGTCGCTCCATTCTTAACTACTTCCCCACTCACTTCTTCCAAATAACCGCTCCTGCTCTCCCAAAAATTATCGGCATTGTCGAGGTGCCCACCAATCAACATCGCCAGATTTTCATAAGCATAACCAAGCCCTGCGGTGTCGCTCATTCCCTGTTCAATCACGGGAAGCTTTTCACCGTAGCTGAAATAGGCGATGTAGGGCACTTTTACCCGTTGCAAAAAATCTTCCCTGTTTATTCCTGCGGGCAACCAGTCGTCAAAAAACAGCTCAAACTCTTTCGCGAAGCGTTTTACCCATTTTCGGCTTTGTTCGAACTCAGTCGTTGAATCTATGCGGGAAGGCAGCGGGAACACCAGCAATTTTTCGCGGTCAAATGGCAAGGCACGGCGGGCTTCATCTGCCCGTTTTGCGATTTTTATGGTGCCATTTACGCCTTGTTCCGTTGGCGTCAGCAACATGACCAGGATGTCGGGCATCTGAATCGTGCAAATCCCCCCAAAATCGGTGACCCCGGTGCGGCTGTCAATCAGGACAAAGTCATAGGTTTTAAGCCATTCGTTGCGCAAATTTTCAAGCAGATAACCACCTTGGTGCGCATCATAAAACTTGCCCACGTTGAAATCACGGAGTTTGTCTGTGTACCCTTCGTGCGCTCTTCCAGAAATGATAATATCCAGGGGTGTTTTACTTATCTTGGCAGAAAACGAATATACGTAGTCTTTCCATTTTACTTTTTTGCCTCCTTTCAAATCGTGGAGCAAATCAAGCACCCCCAGTTGCTTGGAAGGGTTGAGCGTTTTGGCATAAGGGGTGAAAAAGTTCTCAAGCCCCGGTGCCTCCAAATCCCAATCGACCATCAGCACCTTAAAGCCCCATGATGACAATAAGGTAGCGGTATTGACCAACGCCATGGACCGCCCTACCCCTCCTTTGAAGGAGTAGAAGGTTATTACCTTGCTTTTGTTTGCTTTTTCCTGGCTCATAGCATGGGTGGTTTTAGGGGCGCTTGACCTGTGATGAGCAAATCTTTAAAGGGCACTTCTAACCAAGCATCTTCCAGCCATTCTGGATCCCAATTTGGCGCGCGGTCGATGATTTTTACAACATCAGGCAACCACTTTTTCAGGTGTTCTTCAAATTTCAGGTATTTTCTGGTTTTTGGGAAGGCTTCTGAAAACATATAGTAGCTATGAAGCTGCACCGACTGCATTCCTTGTACCTTCGCTGGGAAAAACTCTCCATCGCTAACACAAACCGGGGCAATTAATCCACCAGGAGACGCTGTAGTGAGCAATTTGTTTTGCTGAGCACGGTGCATCATTACCGCAAATTCCCGTGTACACCATTCAGAGTGAAAATAGGAAGGCGTGAGGATTGCGACAACGCAACGAGAATGTGCAAGTGCGTTTCGAAGCGTATTCTTCCATGCATCTCCATTTTCTATCCGTTGAACATCCATAAATATTTTTGGTTCCCTACCGCCCAAGGCTTCTCGCAAATGGCGATCGAAAAGCGGCCTGAAGGCTTGTTGAACCCAGTCTTTTGACTCACTTTTATAACTGATGAAGACATCGTATGAATAGCCCATGAGGTTTTAGTCAATTTGCCAATAACTACCGGAGCGCAAAGTTACCTTGTTTTTAACGAGGATTTTGATGATTTTTGCGGCAAACATGATAAAGCCTATCAAACTCCTCTATGTCGAAGACGAGCCCTTTCTCGGAAAAATCGTCAAAGAAAGCCTTGAAAGCCGCCAGTTCGAGGTGTGTATGGTGGCCGATGGCGCCGAGGTAATGCAGGCACTCGATGATTTCAAGCCGAATATATGCGTGCTGGATGTGATGCTGCCCAACCGCGACGGCTTTTCATTGGGGACAGAAATCAGGGCTAAAAACCCGGAACTGCCCATTGTATTCGTCACCGCCAAAACACAAACTGAAGACGTGTTGAAAGGATTTTCCAGCGGCGGCAACGACTTTTTGCGCAAACCCTTCAGCATGGAGGAGCTTATTGTCCGGCTGCACAACCTGCTGGCCCTGTCGCGGGGGAAAGGCGCAGCACCCAGCGATGTTGTGCCCATTGGAAAATACACCTTTTTCCCACTAAAATACGAACTTCACCTGGGCGAAACAGCGCGAAAACTCAGTGCCCGTGAAGCTGATTTACTCAAAATACTGTTGGAAAACCGCAATTTCACCGTAGCCAGAAAGGATATCCTTTTAAAAGTGTGGGGCGACGACCATTTTTTCAATTCCAGGAACCTCGACGTGTACATCACCAAACTTCGGGATTATTTCAAGGAAGACCCGGAAATCAAGATCATCACGATAAAGGGGGTTGGGTATCATTTTACGGCTTGATTTTTACCGCAGCCGATCCGATGAACGCACCAGGGCTTCGTCCTTCCGTATCGCCCGGTTGGCCAGCCAAAGCAGCAACACTGAAATGGCGGGCATACCCACGCCAGCCTGGTACCGGACATTGGTCATAGAAGAGCCTATCTCTTCCGTCAGGAAAAAAAACTGCACGGCCAGCATGACGGCAACGAAGGTAGCCGCAAACATGCCGATGGAGGTGATGCGCGATTGCACCGGCCGGTTTTTAAACAGAAAAAAGGCAGCAATGGCCAAAGCCATGGCAACGCTGGTGCCGATCAGCAAGCCAAGTCTATCGCCCAGGTTAAAAACGCCGTCAGCAAAGGTGGCTGATGCCCCGACAGTTTCTGCAGGCGCTGCTGCGTAAGGCAATACAAACTGCAAACCCAGGGCGGCAGCAGCCAGGAACAGGTATATGGATTGAATGCGTTGAATCATTTTGAGTGCGGAGTGCGGAGTGCGGATTTCGGAATGTGGAATCCACGATTAGAATTTGGTGTGTTGTTTGGCGGCAAAATTAGGGTTCTTGCCTGGAATTGCGCATCCGTTTTTCTAAGTTCTTAATAACCTTTCAGAAAAAGCCTGACGTTGTGAATTTCATCCATTGATTTTGCCACAGATTCAAGGGAGCCAGACAATAGAACGCGATCTGCCAGCCTCAATTCAGCCAGATCGTTTTCCAAATCCAAGCTAAGGGAGAAATAATGTGCCCCGTTATCGTAATGCCGCAAGGTCATCGTCAGTTTTATTTCAGGAAAAAAGAACCGAACACGCCCTCCGCCAAAGGCAGGTATCGCTTGTATTCCGATTCTTCGGCTGTGAAGGTTAGTATATAAAAATGATTGTGCGACAGCCAGTATTGTTGCCGCCAATGGAGCTCGAACTTGCCCTGTGTCCCGCTGTATTCCACCAGGTAGTATTTCTCTATCCCATCTGACATCTCCTTGAATTCCAATATTTTAACATCGCTGATCATGCTGACGATCTGCTGCCGGGCGCCCTCCGCCACTTCCGCAAGCGGGAGGCCGGGGAACTCACTCAGGTCGTTGATGATGAGGTTAAAATTCTCCCGAAATGCATCGCTCCGCGTTTCCAGGGGTGCATACAGGAAAAAGGTGGAGCCGAACATCCCTGATTGGTCAAGTTGCCAATTGGGCGGATAGCGGAGGGTAAATTCTGGGTCGGCAAAAGTGGCCCAAACAGGCTTTTCTCCCGCCGTGGAGGGGTTCACCGTTTGAGCAGATGCCCCGGCAAAGCGGAGCAACAATAAAAGGAACAGCAGTTTTTTCATGTCATGGTATCGTTTGTTCGGGAACATTCGCTGCCCGGCCTATTACACCGGGAAAATTTGCGCCATCGCGTAGGCAAAGACCGCAAAAGCGATGCTGCCGATCAAAATGCCCAGCGAAGTATTGCGGTCGTCACTGGTTTTGAGCATGAAAAAGCCCGCAACAATGCCAGCCGGCGCCAAGAGGTACCAGGGAATAATGTACTGAAGGGCGCAAAAAATGGCGAAAGTGACAACCGTTCGTAGGAGTACTGTGAAAAATGACTTCATTTATTAATGTGATAATTTGATAATTGGCGAATGTGATAATATGAAGCTGTCTCAATATTTTGTTCGGTTCAATTGCCTGCCATCGGACGCTTCTCTGACTTATGAGCCGGCTTCTATTTTCCCTTGGTTTTTGAATCCGCTTCTGGTTTGGGCAGTTTGGGCTTAGGCGGTGTGGTGGCGTTCATGGCGCGTTCCAAACCCAGGGTAGTAAATATTTTGACGACTTCTTCACAGCGATCCAGGATATGCGCGAGTTCTGCTTTTTCGCCTTCCGTCCATTTGCCGAGCACAAAATTCACCTGCTTGCCTTTTGAAAAATTGTCGCCAATGCCCACGCGCAGGCGAGGGTAGGCATCGGTGCCAAGCATTTCCTGGATGCTTTTCAGGCCGTTATGGCCGCCAGACGAGCCGGTGGGCCGCAGCCGGAGCTTGCCGAAATCCAGGTTGAGGTCGTCGCAAACTACCAGACTGCTTTCTGGTTGCAGCTTTTCCTTTTGAAGCCAATAGCGCACGGCTTTGCCGCTCAGGTTCATATAGGTATTGGGTTTGAAAAGGATCAGGGTACGGCCTTTCCACATCACTTCTGCCCGCTCGCCGTGGTGGTCGCCGCGCCACTGCCCGTCGAGTTTTTTACAGAGGTGATCCACCACATCAAACCCGATGTTGTGGCGGGTGTTGTCGTATTCTGACCCTATGTTGCCGAGGCCGGTGATGAGGTATTTCATTTTTTTGTTGTTCGTTTTTACAGGCAACCTGAAAGGGCAAAAATGCGCCTTTTGTGCATGATGCGGATACTAATTTTCAGCTTTTTTGTGCTGGCCGGGCTTTCTTGCGACAAAGGCCCGGAGCTTTTGCCGGGCTTTGACATGCAATACCAACAAAATTTTATCATTCCGGTTGGTATCAGCCAGTTCGAGGTGCACCATTTTCAGTTCGAGAACCTGAACTCCCGCTACCAGCAGTACCTCGACCAGCACAAAAGAACAGATGCGGAAATTACCAGTATCGTGACTGGCAAGGCAGCTATCACGGGCATCTTCGGCGACGCCAACCTCGATTTTATCGATCAGGTTTCCATAAGGGTGTACGAGCAGAGCAACCCCAACGATTACGTCGAGATCGCCTACCGCTTCCCCGTTCCGCTCGACCCTGGCAACAACCTCCCCATCATTCCTTCCCTCGCCGATGCCAAGCGCTTTATCAAAAATTCCCGCTTCGCCATCGACGTGGTGCTCTGGCTCCGCAAGCCGACCACCCAGGAAAGCGAGGTTCGCTTCGACCTGGAAATGCGGGCAACGCTTTGACATAAATGCCCAACTCTACAAGTATCCGTTGCCAAACTCTTATTTGTTCAGCTTAACTTCGCCATTCAAAATTCCGCACTTTTACCCGCCATAGCCATAGCCGCGGCGGGCCGCACGCAACATGTTTGGCATAAAAACATTCGCCCCCGCCAGCGTTGGCAACATCGGCATCGGCTTCGACATCCTGGGCCTGGCGCTGGAGCGCCCCGGCGACGAGGTTATTGCCAGCAAATCGAACACCCCCGGTGTGCGGATCGCCAATATAACAGGTGCCGGAGGCAAACTTCCTTTTGACCCAGAAAAAAACACCGCTGGGGTAGCCGCCTTGCGCCTGCTGGAACACCTGGGCGCAGCATCACAGGGCATCGAGCTGGAAATACATAAAAAAATGCCCATCGGCAGCGGCTTGGGCAGCAGCGCCGCCAGCGCGGCGGCGGCGGTTTTGGCCGTCAGCGAGCTGCTGCGCACGGGCATGAGCAAGCGGGAACTGTTGCCTTTTGCGCAAAAAGGCGAGCAAGTGGCAACCGGCAGCAACCAGCTCGACAACGTAGCGCCCTCCCTGCTTGGCGGCATCGTGCTGGCCCGCGACAGCGCCACACTCGACATGCACCGGCTACCTGTCCCGAATGGCTTGTTCATTACCGTGGTGCACCCGCACATGGAAATATTGACCAAAACAGCACGCGCCCTGTTGAAACCTGACGTTCCACTTCAACAGCACGTTCGCCAATCGGGCAATATCGCCGCCTTGATCGTCGCCCTTTTCAATTCAGATATCCCCCTCATCGGCCGCTGCCTTCACGACGAGATCATCGAGCCGCAACGGGCTGGGCTGATACCCGGTTTTTATGCCGTGAAAGACGCGGCGATGATGGCCGGCGCGCTGGGCTGCAGCATTTCCGGTGCAGGGCCTTCGGTTTTTGCGCTTTGTGCCAACAGCCTGATCGCCGAAAACGCTGGCGAGGGGATGCGAAAGGCTTTCGAGGAAAACGGATTGCAGGCTGAGGTTTACCGCTCCGCGATCAACCAGGAAGGCGCCGTCGTGTGCTAAAAAAAAGCGGACTTGCCCCGTTGAGCAAGCCCGCAGTATAAAAAGCGAATTTCGTCCAATAGAGATTAAGGAAGGATTACCTTGTCGATGGCGTGCACCACGCCGTTGCTGCCTTGCACATCTACTGCCACAATGTTGGACTTGCGGCCTTGGGCATCGGTGATGCTGGCGCCGCCCGCGAGGTTTACGGTGAATTTGCCGCCTTCGAAAGTTGTCACCTCCTGACCTTCAGTCAATTGTGTAGAAAGCACATTGGCGCCCGACACCACATGGTATTGCAGTACGTTGTTGAGTGTGCCGGCCGGGATGTCGTTCAGGCTTGATACACCCAGCTCCTGCAACAAAGCGGCGAATGCAGCATTGGTCGGTGCAAACACGGTGAAAGGGCCTGTGCCAGACAAGATGCTCACATAGTCGACACCGAGGTCGGAGCGTGTGAGCGCTTGTACCAGCGTGCTGAAATTCGGGTTGCTCAGGGCTTGCGTCACAACGCTGGGCACCGTAAGCACCTGGTTGATGATGTGTACCGTGCCATTTTCAGCAGCTACATCTGCGGTGGTGACAGCCGCGAAGTTGTTCAGTTTCACACCGGAAGCAACATCTACAAACAGGCTGAGGTTGCTGCTGGTGCTGCCGAATGTTGCGGCCGTTTTTACATAACCCGTTGTCAGCGCTGATGATTTTACATCGCCAGGCACCACGTGGTACAGCAAAATCGACTTCACGGTGTTTTTATCCAGGTCTTGGACTTTCGATACGCCAAGGGCGCCCAGCAGGTTGGTGAAGGCGGCATTTGTCGGGGCGAATACGGTGTATTTATCAGTGCCGCTCAGCACTCCTGCCAAATCTGTGTACACCACAGCATCGACCAAGATACTCAAATCGGGGTTGCTTTGTGCCAGTTCAACGATGTTTTTCGCGTCGATCACGTTGACATCTGGATCTTTGTCGCATGCGGTGAAGGAAATGGCGAGAACTGAAAGGAAAAGGGCGAAAAAGAGTGATTTTTTCATGTTTTACAAGTTAAACGGTGTTAAAAAGTGATGAATATGCTTCTGTAACGGCGTTCGGCAAGAAAGGTTTTGTTTAATCTTTTAAAAATTTAATAATGTAAAAGTTAAACAAAATTGTTTTTTTGCGTGAACAATTTCGCCTTGACAGCAAACGGGGCGAATGGCAGGCATTCATAAAGCTGCTGATAAAATTTCCCAAAATTCATTTGGGGCTTTCTACATTTGGCCGTCATATTAACTTGAAATCAACTTAACGCATGGACAACACCTACTCTACAACTTCTGGCGGCGGCGCACCCATCAATGCCAACCGGCTTTTTACGGCCTCTTGTTTCGCCCTTGTCACCACCGCGTTCGCCTTTGCTATCAGGGCCGGCATCCTCGGGAAATTGGCCACAGAGTTTGGCCTCAGCGATACCCAGCTGGGGTATATCAACCAAATGGCCATACTCGGGTTCCCGATTGCCACCATGGTTGGGGGCTGGCTGTACAATGAATTTGGCCCCAAGAAAATGATGTACCTCGCGCTCGGCACCCATCTGTTGGGCATTGTCATGACAATAGCCGCAGGAGATTTCTGGACGCTCTTGCTGTCCAATTTCTTCATCGGTTTCGGCAACGGCACCGTAGAAGCCGCCTGTAACCCTATGATTTCCAACATGTTCAAGCAAAACCAGACGACCATGTTGAACAAGTTTCACGTCTGGTTCCCAGGGGGTATCTTTTTGGGGGCGCTCATTTCACAATTTATGGGCGGCATGGCCTGGCAGGCACAGATCGCTGTGATGCTCATCCCGACCGCTATTTATGCCTACTTGTTCTGGGGCCAGGAATTCCCCGACCGCGAATCTTCCGGGCAGGCCTCTGTTTCGGAAAACCTGAAGGGCATATTCTCGCCGCTGTACCTGTTCATGATATTCTGTATGGTGCTCACCGCCAACACCGAGCTGAGCACACAGCAATGGGTTGAGCGGCTGCTGGCCAAGGTAGGCGGCGCGGAGCCAATGCTCATACTGGCCTTGGTGACGGGCTTGATGGCGGTAGGCCGTTATTTCGCCGGCCCGATCATCCACCGGCTCAACCCGACGGGTGTGCTGTGGGGAGGGGCCATGATCTCTTTTGTGGGCATATACATGATGAGCTGGGCTACCGGGCCATTGACTTACGTGGCGGCCATTTTGTTCGCTATTGGGGTATGTTATTTCTGGCCGACCATGCTGGGCTTTACAGGGGAGTACATCCCAAAATCCGGGGCTTTGGGTATGTCGCTCATGGGCGGCGCGGGCATGTTCGCCACCGCCATCGTGCAGCCGATCGTAGGGGGATGGATCGACAAGTCGAGGGCCTTGGCAGAATCAAAGGGGCTAATGGGCGACGATGCCGCCCGGGTAGCCGGTCAGGAGACGCTGCAACACCTGCTCGTTTTTCCGGCCATTTTGATCGTGGCGTTCGGTTTGTTGTGGTTTTACATGCGGAACCGGAAATAATTTTTTAGGGCTACTAACGCACCAATGTAAAAAGAAACGAGTTCCAATGTCATATTGGAACTCGTTCTTCATTTATTCGGGCGGTTCACTGCCCTTTCCTACAATCTATTTGTGCTATTTCTCTCGCTCCACGACAAACTTAACAAATTTGTGGTGTGGTTTTGCGTTTTGGACATAATCCAATCGAAGCACATAGAGACCTGAATGGAACCCATCGAGGCCAATGCGCAGCCTGGACTCGGTGACCGCAGCAAACTGTTTGCTGTAAACCTCTTTTGAAAGATAATCATAAACCCTTATGGTAGCTTCATTGCCTGCCAAACGGTCAAGGCTAATGAAAACCTCATTCTGGGCCGGGTTCGGATATACCGTAATTACATCCGGGATTGTCACTGGTACCCGCTCGGTTGGCAAATAGTATGTATCGCCACTCCGATTGACCACCAAAACCCTATAATAATTATCGCCATCTACCGGTGCGTTGTCCTTGCTCATGTACATAGGAGCAGATTCTGGCTGATGGTCGAGCTGGCTAAGCATGATAAAAGTCTTACCATCGCTTGAGCGCTCTACTTCATACCGCGTTACCTCTTGGTTATCTTGCACCAACCAGTACAAATCAACTGCTTGATCTGCCAACGTGGCAGTGAAGAAATTACCATCATTCGCATTCCTACTCTGGTTCGAAAGGGCGCTACACCATGGGCCATCATTGTTGCTGATGACTACCAAGGCACCAAAGAGCGGGCCTGAACAATTGCAGGACAGCAGCGCAGCCTTGATAGCGGTGTACAGGCTGGTGAAATCAGAAGTGCCGGGTGGATAAGGTATGCCGGCACCAAAGGCAGCCGATGATAGCAGCCCAGATACGGCATGCCTTGCAAACGCTTTGCAGTTACCACCTCCTAAAGAAACAGCACCAAGCATGGTAATTTGCTGGTTCTGCCCAGAAATGCCACAATGGTTGGTCATCCCGAAATAGGTATAGAAATTCGTGGCAGTTGTAAACCGCAAGTTGACTGGGACATTTGGCATAGCGAGCACAATTGGGTCAGTCATTTGATCCCAAAGCTCGGGATGGTTTTTCCAGAATCCTGGGCTACAACCCAAGCCAGGCGTACAGGTATAGGTGACCGAGCAACTGCTGGTACATCCACATTCATTAGTTACGACCAGTGTAAAGGTTCCCGAAGTGCCTCCGTTCCCAGCAGTATAAGTAATGTTTTGCTGGTTCGACGCACTCGTAATAACCCATCCCGTACCTGTTACAGACCAACTGTACGAACTAAAGCCACCTGGCCCATTTTGGACGTTACCTGTCGACCCGCACAGCGGTTGATTTGATGACTGCGCCAAGTTGCAGACCGTCGAAACTGACCACGTAAATGTTCGAGTACAGGTGCTCGTCAAGCCACATGCTGTTGCTGTATAGGTGAACACCTGCGAGCGGTTGCAGCCGTTTACCATGACATCACCAGCTGAGCAGGTCACTGTTACATTTCCACATTCATTGTGCGCAGTGATGTTTGTTGCGCATTCTGGAAGGCTCGAAGGGTTGCAGCCCAGGTCTGTCGTGCCATTCACGCAGTTGTCGAACACGGGTGCTGTGGCCTCTGTCCAGGTGAAGGTCCGCTGGCAGGTGCTGGTCAGCCCGCAAGCCGTTGCCGTGTAGGTGAACACCTGTGTGCGGTTACAGCCGCTGACGGTTACCGTCCCTGCCGAGCAGGTCACCGGTACGTTTCCGCACTCGTTGTGCGCGGTGATGTCGGTGGCGCAGACGGGCGGGGTCGGGTTGCAGCCCAGGTCGGTCGTGCCGTTCACGCAGTTGTCGAACACCGGCGCGGTTGCTTCCGTCCAGGTGAAGGTCCGCTGGCAGGTGCTGGTCAGCCCGCAGGCCGTTGCCGTGT